>JAVXGM010000028.1:0-1514 GCA_036657395.1 Anaerovoracaceae bacterium | reverse complement strand
TCTTCTTTGCCAACCATGTGTGACACGACAAAAAGACAGATTGCAAATCTGCCTTAAAAATATTATAATCATAATGATGTTTATGCGGCTCGATATATAAAATATCGCGGCTTCCGAAAATGAGCGGTTTGAAGCCTTGGATATTGGCGCTCATTTCGGATAGGAATCAATTCCTTTTGCAGCAGAGACATCACATCATACTGGTCTTTCTCCGTGGTTAGACGGAGAAAGACTCTACAGATATGTGCTGCAATTGTAAAATTAACTTTGTACTCATGCTTTGTATCCCGTTTTTCCATTGCGGTGCAGTTTATCATTGTTTCAGTGATATTATAGGCGATAAGCTTGGCCCATATTTCTTGTTCAATATACTCTGACTTATATGCATGGAAATTACTTAAACCAATCGTATATTTTAGCTTTCTAAAAGAAGATTCTATGCCCCATCTGGCATGGTACAGTTCCTTAATACGTGCTGCCGGAAATACATCACGCGGCAGATTGGTTACAATGCATTCGTAGGTTGATTCACTTATGGAAAATCGAACAATACGAAATGTAAGTTCATAAGTGTCGTAACTACCATACTCAATGTAATCAAAAGTGGATTGTTGATCAATAAATCGTTTGTAAGTATTAGAATTGGTGGAAAGTTTTTTTGAATGGCTCCGAACCAGGGTGACTTTTACATCAATATCAAAGGATTCTTCTTCTGGAAAATCAAAATTAGCAACCAAACCTTTGGAATGAATATCCTTGGTGCGAAGCAAAAAACACTGGTTTTGCTCAATCACATGCGCCATGTTGTTGTAAGAACAATAACCACGGTCACCGATATAGACATTTTTTCTCCCTTCAAGAACAACATGACGATCAACGATATCACAAAATGCGCCAAATTCATTTTTAGAATGAACAGGCTGAATCAGAGCATCTGTATAGGTATGAGTTGTTAAATCAAAAAAGGCATTTAGATGCATACTGTAGAAACCTCTGATAGAATGCCCAGGGGTACAATAATAGTCGTCTGAAGAAAAAGATGGCGTACTAAAATACGTACAGGTCGAACCATCCGCAGCTAAGAAACGGTAATGCTCATCATTTAAAGTGCTGTGCGAGAGTTCCAAAACAGAAGAATTAAAATGATGAAATACAGCTTCCAAAGCATCTGGTTTCAGTTTATTTCGTTGCTGATTAAGGGCAGAGGAACTGGGCATAGTTATATCCATACCCCAAAAATCAAGCATTTCAACCTTTGTAGAAGATGAACCTTGTGACACAAGATAAGAAATCAGAGTTTGAGGTGAAATTTTCCTGTTTCTCTGAAAATCCGTATCAGGATTGACGGAATAATTAGAAATGTTAGAACTAATAAGTTCTACAGATGAAACAAATAGATCTTTAATTTTTTGATAAATCATAATGATGTGCCTCCTTGAAAAGTGATATATTTCTAATTCAAGGGCCGCTCTCGTTACCTCTAAAAATAATCAGTAACGAGAGCGGCCGCACAT
>JAVXGM010000027.1:0-1562 GCA_036657395.1 Anaerovoracaceae bacterium | reverse complement strand
TCATAGTGAACAACAGAGCCAATGCGGGCAGCTAAGAGTTCCATTTGTTTATTCTTATAGGAACTGCCATTATCAAAGTTAAACATACTTGGTCTTCCATATTTGGCAACAGCGGACTTTAAAACTGCCATAAGATTTACAAAGTTGTCATGAAAAAAGACATCAATTCCTACAATGAATCGGCTGGCATCATCAATAAGTGCAATGATATAAACCTTATGTTTTTTACCATCTGAAGTTTTAAGATAAGGACCAACGCTAGAATCACCACACCATACTTCATTGATATGAGGACGCTCATAACGTCGCATATCTTGATTGGTAGTAGTTTTCATTTGGGAAGCCAAGAGATTCACATAGCGGTTAATGGTAGATTCAGAAACCTGCCCCTGTGTAATGCTTCCACTTTCTCTTAGTTGTCTATAAATAGAGGAAGAAGACATTCTTGGATAATTACTTTTTAGATATTTGATTTGTTCCTGTAATTCCTGATCTAACTTTCTTGGCTGACCATGATCCGCTCTTGAAGTAGGAAGAAGGGAATCAAATCCTAGTTTTTGATATTTACGGTACCATTTTTCAATCGTATTAGGTGCATAGTGCTTTAAATGTCCATCTGGATGAAGAATACCTTTATCAGAGACAGCACGAAAAAAAGCATCCAGGGATTTGTAATCATGTCCGGTGCCCGAAATAAGTGGTGCAATAACTGAGTAGCGCATAAGTGCAATACTTTGCATTTTTTCCTGATTCATAGAGAACCTCCTTAGTGTTTTTCTTTAGTATAAAGAGACAAAGGAAGAACTTCCTGCTAAGTTATGTGGTATCTAGGAAAAGAATATTTGGAGTATTTTTAATTTGCATGAACTGGCGATTAAAAAACAGAAAGCAAAAATTAGAAATCTTTTCTGAAAACTTAATCTGAAAGGTCAGCAATCGCTGCCTCCAATGCTTTTGGTAGGAAGAGATAATGTAATGGAGATTGTTCTCATCAATAGAAGGGGTATGTTCCATAATGCCTACCGCAAAGGCACCTTCTTCATAGGCTGCAATAATAGCAGTGTGGTCATGTAGGGAGATTTGTGAATAAGGAACCATGGAGGATAAGAGAAGTGCATGCGTACAGCCACAGCAGGAGCAAATGACACGGCAAATACGAAAAACCACTTTGGTGTCGGATACTTTAAGGCTACGATTGTAATAACCGTGAATAGATAAGCAACCAGAATGACCGCAGGTACAAGTGAGGCGGTGAAACTGGAGACTGGAAATAAGATTATTATAAAAATATGGTGTTAAGGGGTTGTTTTTTTCCACAAATAAAGTTATCATAAGTTATGCAGGTGCTATGAGAAATCATAGTCTTGGTGCAGAAGCAGGATATCAAACTTTCAATGGGAAGATACCTGCTTCTTTTATGATTAGTAACTTAACAATGATAACACAAGAAGGTACAGGATAAAACAATCTGACGTAATATGCATCAGAATAATTTATCCTGTACCTTCTTTTAATTTGAAGAAAAAAAGGATGATTAGGGGTAGGTAATTTAACGAATAACA
>JAVXGM010000026.1:0-1621 GCA_036657395.1 Anaerovoracaceae bacterium | reverse complement strand
TGCTATCTCCACTGTCGCTCAACTTAGACATAGATATTTAAAACAAATACCTTAAGCAAGATAAAAAACTCCTTGGAAAACAAGGAGTTTGTTTAATCGTTTATTTATTTACAGTGACTGCAGATGATTTATACCAAGTTACTGGTACAACCTTCCCATGTGCGTCGTTCATTTTGAATTTAGGAACAATATGATAAGTATTTTTGCCAGAAACGGGTGCTTTGTCTATAAACGTTACCTCTTCTTCATTGTAGCGATAATCTACCGTTGCAATGTTTTCACCATTTCTATATACGTCAAATTGCTTATCCATGAACCATGGATCTTTATTTGCTCTTCTAACCCAAAATCCGTCGTATTCCCCACTGGACTTATCATAATAAATACTCTTCATATTTAAAGAGATAGTTCCGTCTGCATTTAGCATACTGGACTTAATGTATCCGCCTGTAATAGTTGCCCATAGTGCGCCTGGCATTACAAAAGCCATAGCATGCTTAGCAAAAGCCTTTTCACCATCAAATAGGTAGAAGTTCCCGCCCGCAGTAGACATGAATGTTACCGAATCAAAGGATTTGGGAATTCCATAAACTAGCCCTGAAGAGCTAGGGTCTAAATACGAATATTCTACTCCATTAGGAATTACCGCGGCTTGTGATAGCTTATTAGGTATAAAAATTAACCTATTTCCTGACATCAATAGTCCGTTTTCAGCACTATATGTCTTATTTCCCTCTGCAACTTTAATTTCCTCTAAATTATTCGCACCAACAAAGGTATTTTTAGAGATTAAACTACAGTTTTTAGAAATAGTAACCGACTTAAGGTATTTTCCTCCTAAAACTGTTGGTAATCCTGCCCATTTTACATCGTTTGGCATTACAAAACTAGTATCTTTCTTCTTTGATGGATAGGCTATCATTGTTTTCATATTCTTCGTATATAAAACACCATCGACAGACTTAAAGCTCTTGCTTCCTGGAGCAACTCTTATTTCTTCAAGATTCCCTCCGGCAAAGCAACCTCCACTAATCGAAACAATACTTTTGGGTAAAGTCAATCGCTTAGTTCCTGTTGTTCCAGCAAATGCTGGATTACCCAGTTTTTTTATTGTCACTCCATTGACCTTAGACGGTATAGCCTTAACCTTTTGTGATGCACCCTCTATGGTTGCAGAATTTCTAGGGCTAATGTAAATTTTGCTTCCATTAATCTTATATGCTCTACATCCAAAATGACTTGGTGGTGGGCAAGCAAATGCCATAGTAGTAGTTGTTATCACCATTATACTGGCCATGACAACTGAAACGATTCCTCTCTTTTTCATCAATAATTCCTCCTTGTACTCTTACACTCTTTCTCTTTCTCTTTCTCTTTCTCTTTTCCTCCGGTTCGTCTACTCTTACAAGCTTATTTAGGAAAGAAATTCCATAAAATAGAATATGATTTATGCTAGACTTTCAATATCTATTTTAAGATTAGTATATACCAAAATAAGATAAATTTCACCATTTTTCTGCTATTTTGCAGAAATTTTTGTTTATTCAAAACAATCCAGGGAACCAGGCTTTCCCCATTCCCCTTTTGGTTCAAGTCCTGACTTTTCTCAAATCACTGAATT
>JAVXGM010000025.1:0-1868 GCA_036657395.1 Anaerovoracaceae bacterium | reverse complement strand
ATTAAGTATTAAAAATTTTCGGAGGACTATACATGCGCGTTGCGATAATCGGTTCAAGAAGTTTAACAGTAACAAACCTTGAGGCATACTTACCTGCCGATGTGACAGAAATCATCTCAGGCGGTGCGCGAGGAATAGATACTTCAGCATGTGAGTATGCCAAAGCACATGGGATAAAGCTTACGGAGTATTTGCCAGAATATAAACGATATGGTCACGCCGCACCCATCAAACGGAACGTGACAATCATCAGCCATGCGGACTTGGTACTGGCTTTCTGGGATGGAAGGTCTCGCGGAACTGCATTTGTGATTGAGGAATGCAGAAAACGCGAGATTTCCTGCAAGGTATATATCCAGAAATAGTTTTTTGATAGATTGGATCATTTAAGAATATTGTATCGATACGCAGCCAACATGTCCATTTACCGCTATGGATGAAAAGCTCAATGCTGGGGATAGAATAATCTGAATAAGCGCAATACGTTGGTTTGAAAATAATAATTAGCAATTTTCATTGTGACATTAGGGTTGACAAGCCGCCCAATTGTATGGGAGAATAAGCAAAGATTAGCACATGAGGGGGTTTGAAATTGACTTTATTCAATAAGGCATATGAGACACAGAAGGATGCACCACAAGCATTAGCATGGGACACATATGAAAAAATAGCACGCCAAAAATATGAGAAATTACTTGAGAACGTTGACAATGACGAAAAAGTTTTTCAGTCGTTTTTTGAAAAGAACCCTTCTTTTTTGCCAGGTGGGCTCGAATTGATAGGAAATTCTGGGCATTATCCTATTATGCATTCATTGATCACTCAACCAAAATTGGGATGTACCGTTGAGAGAAATCCAGATTTTTTATGGCTTGCGAAGGATAGCTTGAACTTTTGCCCAGTTTTTATAGAAATTGAAAAACCAACCAAGAAAATGTTCACCAAAAGTGGAATTCCAGCTAAGGATTTTAATCAAGCTATGAATCAAATTGACGAATGGAAAACCTTGTTGAACATGCCAGAGAATCAAATACATTTTCTTAAGTATTACAACATTCCTTCCAGTGAGAGAAAAAAGCGCTTCGCGCCACAGTATCTACTTGTATACGGTCGTAGAAGTGAATACGAGGAAAACGAACATCTAACAAGATTGCGGGCTCAGAAGGAGTCTAACGATATAAAAATAATGTCGTTTGATAGATTGCATCCAATAAGTGAATACATGCAGTTTGTGTGTTGCAAATTAACTAAGCAAACCTATACTGTGGTTAGTATACCACCAACATTTAAATATCGAGCTGATTGTTCCGAAGAACTCAAAAAAATGAGTGGATTTCTTGAATGTATACCCAGCATTGATGACATAACCGAGGAAAGAGCGATTTTCCTTAAAAAACGATACGACTATTGGATTGACTTTGCAAATCAGCAACAAAAGGGAATGATTATTTCTATGGAAGGCGAATGAGCAGTGGAAAGCACAGAACCCTAATAATTTCTCATTAGGTCAAGATTATGTATAGTTATTATGTCTATACTTTTTTGAATATAATGCCGCGTTATAAAAAAATAATGATGTGGTCGATATGGTTTGCGGAGTAAATGCCCTGTCATATCACAAAAGCGACCACATCACATTTCACTGTAACTACTTGTTTAGAATATGTTTTTATCTTCTAAAAGAGGTTCCATTGGCAACTCATAACGTAAACAGTAGTGTGGCAGGCAATTAAGTAGATGTATCTTTGAAAGCTCAATTTTCGCTTGTTTGACATAATTTTCTTTTCCATGTTGTGGCGATTAATCCAGCCATCTTCTTCCTCTGCAATGTTTCTTTCCATTGATTTCGGTTGATTACTCCCATTTTT
>JAVXGM010000024.1:0-1973 GCA_036657395.1 Anaerovoracaceae bacterium | reverse complement strand
ATAACAGGAACTGTTAAATAAAAAAATATTAATCTGGCTAGGCAGGATTTAATCCCACCTAGCCAGATTTTTTGTGATACAGAACAAAAGATGTTTTTTTCAGACAAAACACTAAAACTGTATAATTACAACTATCTATGCTTAAGCTATACTGTAGTCATAGATAAAAATGTTGAAAAATATAGAAAGCAGGAATAGTTTATGAGAAAAAAATCAAATAAAAAATCAAATAAAAATAATGTAAAGATACTTCTTACACTAGGTGCTCTAGCTGGAGGCGGAGCAGTTGCTGCATTAGGTGCTAAAAAATTAAAAAGTAGAAATAAAGTAAAACAGATATCAACAAAATATATAAGTCCAATGAATGAGGTGAATGAAGCAAAACAGGTTTATTTTGTTGGAGGAGGACTCGCATCTCTTGCAGGAGCGGCTTACCTTATTCGGGATTGTAATTTTAAAGGAGAAAACATTCATATTATCGAAGGAATGAAGATTCTTGGCGGTAGTAATGATGGGGCGGGTGATGTAAAGAATGGATTTGTATGCCGTGGGGGAAGGATGCTTAATGAAGAAACCTATGAAAACTTCTGGGAATTATTTTCAGATATTCCATCTATAGATATGCCAGGAAAAAGTGTGACAGAAGAAATTCTTAATTTTGATCACTTACATCCAACGCATGCACAAGCACGTTTGATTGATAAATATGGTTTGATTCAAGATGTGAAAAGTATGGGCTTTAATACAGCAGACCGACTAACACTTGGCAAACTTATGATTACACCAGAAGAAAAGCTAGATGATAAAACTGTTGAAGAGTGGTTTAGTCATACACCTCATTTCTTTGAAACGAATTTCTGGTATATGTGGCAAACAACCTTTGCTTTCCAAAAATGGTCTAGTCTATTTGAGTTCAAACGTTATATGGAACGTATGATTTTTGAATTCTCTCGTATTGAAACGTTAGAAGGCGTTACACGTACACCTTATAATCAATATGAATCTGTTATTCTTCCATTAAAAGAGTTCCTTGATGAATTTGGTGTAGACTTTAGTATTAATGCAACAGTAACAGATTTAGATTTCAAACCGGTGGATGGCATTACAGTAACAGCTATTCATATAGAAGAAGAGGCTGGAGAAAGAATCATCAATCTAAAGCCTGGGGATGTCTGCATCATGACCAATGCTTGTATGACAGATAGTGCAACCCTAGGGGATTTCCATACACCAGCTGAGTATAATCCAAGCAAGCCTATTTCAGGAGAGCTTTGGTCAAAAGTAGCTAAGAAAAAACCAAATCTCGGTAATCCAGAGCCATTCTTTGGGCATCCAGAGGAGACCAATTGGGAAAGCTTCACAGTAACTTGTAAAGGAAATAAATTCTTAAAACTTCTTGAGAAATTCTCAGGCAATATCCCTGGTAGTGGGGCGTTGATGACCTTTAAAGATTCCAATTGGCTAATGAGTATCGTTGTTGCAGCTCAGCCACACTTTAAAAATCAACCAATAGATACAACTATTTTCTGGGGATACGGATTATACACTGATAAAATGGGTGACTACGTGAAAAAACCAATGCGTGACTGCACAGGTGAAGAAATGCTTATAGAGCTTATTCATCACTTGCACATGGAAGATGAAATGGATGAAATCATGGATAGTATTGTTAATGTGATTCCTTGCATGATGCCTTATATTGATGCACAGTTCCAACCACGTAAGATGAGCGATCGTCCACAAGTCGTGCCAAAAGGTTCAACAAACTTTGCAATGATTAGTCAGTTTGTTGAGATTCCAGAAGATATGGTGTTTACAGAAGAGTATTCTGTACGTGCAGCAAGAATCGCTATTTATACATTATTTAATGTGAAGGATAAACAAATATGTCCAGTGACACCTTATAAAAAGGACCCTAAGATTTTGAAAGAGGCGCTTAAAACCTCTTACAGATAAAATGTAGGATTGGCAAG
>JAVXGM010000023.1:0-3234 GCA_036657395.1 Anaerovoracaceae bacterium | reverse complement strand
AAAATTTAATCACAAAAGCCGACAGGGTTAACTTGTCGGCTTTTGTATTGCATTTCAAAAGTTCGCTATGATGGATAGCTGGAAAATTCTATAATAACTCTCCATATTTTTTTATATACACCTTTTTCATTACTGTTGCCAGAGCCATATAGCATAGAATCATCCCAATAAGCCATGGAAAGTAGGAAACAGGAAGTGGAAACATTTCTAAACCTCTGCCGAATGGAGTATATGGAATTATTGTGCCAATTGTTATGGCTATGGTAGTTATACATAACACTGGAAGTGATGCACGACTTTGGATAAAGGGTATCTTTGGCGTACGAATCATGTGAATCACTAGAGTTTGTGACCACAGAGACTCTACAAACCATCCCGCATTAAACAATCCCATAAACAGTACATTGTCCACTCCTGCTGCACCATAATTGCCACCGCATACAGCGGGACATATGATAAAGAACATAATAACATAAGTCATGATGTCAAATACAGAGCTTGTTGGACCTATCCAGAGCATAAACTTGCCAATAGAGGAAGCATCCCACTTCCTTGGCTTTTTTAGGTACTCGCTGTCCATGTTATCCCAAGGAATAGAAATACAGGAAATGTCATAAATCAAGTTCAAAATCAATATTTGAATAGGCAACATAGGTAGGAATGGTAAAAATGCACTTGCCACCACTACCGAAAACATATTTCCAAAGTTGGAGCTTGCAGTCATTTTAATGTATTTGATGGTGTTACCAAAGGTTCTTCTGCCTTGGATTACGCCTTGCTCCAAAATCATCAAATCCTTTTCTAGCAGAATAATGTCAGCTGATTCTTTTGCAACGTCAACTGCGGTATCAACAGAGATGCCAACATCAGCTTCTTTCATAGCAGCAGCGTCATTTATGCCATCGCCCATGAAACCGACAGTATGTCCATTTTCCCTCAAGGCACATACAATACGTGTTTTTTGCTGTGGGGATAGCTTTGCGAATACATTAGTTTCTTCAACAACGACGCGCAGCCTTTGGTCGCTGATTTTTTCAATATCATCGCCAAGAAGAAGATTATCCACCTTCATACCGACTTGACGACAGATGCACCTAGTGACAGCATCGTTGTCACCAGTCAATACTTTGACAGCCACTCCATATTGGGCTAATGCCTTGATTGCCGACCTTGTAGTTTCTTTTGGAGGGTCAAGGAATGCTAGATATCCCATAAGTACCATTTCGGATTCGTCAGCAACAGAGAAAACACCAACGGTGGATGGATTTGTTTTTTGAGCTACAGCAATTACACGCATTCCATCAGCATTTAGCTTTCCCATGGTTTGGAGAATTTCAGTGCAAATGTCATTAGTTAGGGGTAGTATTTTTCCTTGGTATTCTACATAGGTACATATGGAAAGCATTTCCTCTACAGCACCTTTGGTAATAAGTTGGGTTTTCCCATCTTTATCAGCTACAACGACACTCATTCTACGTCGGTTAAAATCAAATGGAATTTCATCTACCTTGTGATATTTTTTACTAAGTTCCAACATTTCCTTTTCTTGCATATGACTTAAAATGGCAATATCCATAAGATTTTTCAAACCTGTCTGATGAAAACTATTTAGAAATCCATGACGTAGTACACGTTCATCTTCATTACCATGAATATCCAAATGGTACTCCAACACTACTTTATCTTGAGTTAATGTGCCTGTTTTATCCGTACAGAGAACGTCTATTGCCCCAAAGTTTTGGATAGAATTCAAATTTTTGACAACTGTCTTTTTCTTCGCCATGTTGACTGCGCCTTTTGCAAGGGTGGTTGTTACAATCATAGGTAGCATTTCAGGAGTAAGACCTACTGCAACTGAAAGAGCAAAAAGAAAGGCTTCTAACCAATCGCCTTTGGTAAAACCATTTATAAATAGAACCACAGGAGTCATGCACATCATAAAACGAATTAGTAGCCATGAAACCGAATTGACTCCTTTTTCAAAACTAGTTATAACTTTTTTGCCGGTTATAGATTGAGCCATTGAGCCGAATACAGTGCTATCGCCAATGGTGATGACAATGCAAATGGCTGAGCCACTAATGACATTACTACCCATAAAAGCAAGGTTGTTTTGACCAAGTGGACTGCCAGGATTCCCAGCGCATTCCCCTCCAAACTTTTCTAGAGGTTCACTTTCACCAGTCAATGAAGATTGGCTTACAAACAAATCTTTTGCCTGCAAAATACGTACGTCGGCAGGGATCATATCACCTGCAGCAAGATGTATGATATCTCCAACCACCACATCTTTTAGTGGAATTTCAATTTTCCCATCGGGTTCTCGTTGTACAGCTATGGTCGTTTTAACCATAGCACTGAGCTTTTCTGCAGCCTTGTTGGAACGTGTCTCTTGTACAAAGCGTAGGGTTCCACTTACAATTACCATGGTCATAACGATGATTACAGATGTTAAATCTCGATCTGCAGGGGCAACAATTACCACATCAGTAATGACTGAAATTATTGCTAATACAAACAGTACTGCAGTAAATGGATTAACAAAAGCGCAAATAATGCGCTTGAAAAGCGAATCGTTCTTTTGGTGTGTAATCTGATTTTCACCATACTGCTCCCTCATAATATCTACCATGTTGTTGTTATAGCCATTCCATGATGTATTATATTCTGATAGCAGTTTTTCGCCATCCAACATAGAAGCATCCAACAGCCTTTTGCTGTTTGTAGCCATGATTGTTTCTGTGTTTTTAATAGAGTTATTCTTCAAATTTTTTTTCTTCATAATCTTATCCTCCAATTTTCTCTGACAAATTTGCCAGTTCTTTCTAATGGAAGTAAGACATAAATTCAGGACAGAAGTATGCCTGTTAAACAAAACTTATTTTATAGGCAGAAGAATAGACCGCAGATTTTCTGTGGGTTTTTATTCTTCAGTTTACTTCGCCCGTCAGGATTTATGCCACTACTACTTCCTGCTTCCATTCTCCTCACCTCCTAATTTCTAAATATATTGTGTAAATTGAAAACCATAGGCAATAAAAAATCCCTCATCAAAGCATAAACAATGACGAGGGACAATTAAACCCATATAAATATAAAATTGCAATTAAAAAATAGTTACAAATTCACCACCGTTCAAGCTTTAGCTTCGCAGGGCGATGAAATTGCGTTATTCTATGCCTTGTTGTCGACATAAACTGTTAACCTTCTCATAGTGTCTCCACTACTCCGCGG
>JAVXGM010000022.1:0-3720 GCA_036657395.1 Anaerovoracaceae bacterium | reverse complement strand
TACATTCCGCACATATTTCTGCAATATGCTACATTACGAATCCTAGGATAATGAAGCCGATGGTTGCTAGTACAAATGGCACCATTACTAGGGGTGCTGATGTTCTGAAGTATTCTGCATTGGTAACTTGAGTTGATGCCGATGCAAGAATTACTGTGTCTGAGTACATACAGATGTGTCCGCCAAAAGCTACTGCTGAAATCAATGCTCCTGCACATAGGAATGGGCTGACACCCAGTGCTACTGACAGAGGTCCAACTATTGGGAATGCAATAGCGGCAAGTCCCCAGAAACTGCCAGATGCAAAAGATAATAGGCCGATGACAACAAAGATTGTTGCTGGTAAGAACGCAGGATTTACTGCTTTTAGTGCAACACCAACAATAAAGTCCACTAGGCCTAATTGTCCGTTAACTTCAATTAATACATAAGACAATATAATGATAACTAGCATTGAGAACATATCCGATAAACCACCCATAATATTATTAAAATACTCTTTTATAGTCATTAGTTTTTGAGGTAAGTACATTACAAAACATAGAGCAATTGCTGCAAATACACCGATTAGCAAGTCTTCCGTAGTTACCGTTAATATGGCAACCAGAACGATAGGCGCTAAGAAGTTTATTGCCCTGCATTTTTTATCTTTGAACTTTAGTTCCTCATTAGGAAGTTCACCTAACTGCGCTTTAGTTTCAGCAGAGAAAACCTCACCAGTTTCCATAGCCCTCTTTTCAGCCTTTTTCATAGGTCCAAAAAGTGGGATTACCTTTAAGATAAATAGAGGAACACAGATTACTGCAAGCCAGCCATAAACCATAAACGGTATAGTGTGTAAATATGCACCAGCTACAGATAAGCCGTCTAACATGTCGGATTTTTTCATAAGGCCACCCATAAAAGCAGCCCATGATGAAAATGGAATTATTGCACAAACCGTTACACCCGTTGAGTTTACTATGTATGCAACCATTTCCCTTGATACCTTTTCCTTATCAGTGATTCTTCTTACTGCTGCACCAACTGCTAGGGAATTTAGGTAATCATCAACACAAACAATTATTCCCAAAATCCAAGTACCCATAAGAGCTGCTGTCCTTGTCTTTAGGAATTTTTCAGCCAGATTGGAAAAGCCCAAAGCTCCTCCGGCTTCAGTGATTAACATTATTAGAGATCCAAACAATCCACATATTAGAAGTACCCAGGCAGTGTTACTGTCAGTCATTACCACATATAGCGAATCCAAGAATCCATTAAATGCTTTCAATGGATTTCCACCAGCAACCATTATAAATCCTGTAACTACGCCTAAAAACAAAGATATAAAAGTATCCTTTGTAATAAGGGCAAATACAATTATTACGATTACCGGTATCAAACTAAATAAGCCAAATTCCATATAAATTCTCCTTCCTTAATAATTTCATAAGATAAAACGTTTTATCTAAAGGGTTCTTCCCTTAAGGCTACCTTTCCAAGGGCTAGAGCAAATATCCGTCCATTGTCCATTAGACTTTTTATGGATATGTACTCATTGTCCGCGTGGCAAGTATCCTCATCATCAGGAAAAATCGGTCCCCATGATACAATATTTGGCATCGCCTTTGCGTAAGAGCCACCAAAGGCCAATACGAATTCGTGTTTTCGTGAAGTAGCCTCCTCATACGCTTCGCCAAAAGCTTTCATAAAAGGTCTGTCCTTGCTTACATAAACTGCTGGCATGCTGTCAGTTTTTCCTAGATAGCCAGAATACCTTCTCGCAATACATTTGAAAACCTCCACAATTTCTTTGTCCGAAGTGCCATAGGCAAACCTTACATTAACATTGATAAAAACCTTGTCATCATCCATCTTCAACATAGTTGGAGAAAAAACATTTCTGTGAACAAACTCACCATTATAGAATTCACTTTCACTGTACAAACCAATTTCTTTCCCATACATAGAACCTAAATTGTCATAAATCATATTTACTAGAGTCAGTAATTGGTTTTCCTGCAATCCCATAGTTGCCAGTTCTTTAGCCATATTAAAAATGGCATTTTCGCCTTTTTCTGGCTGGCAAGAATGAACAGCCTTTCCGTCCACCTTTAGTTCAGTGGTGTCAATAACTTTTCCACCTTTGTACGAAGTAACCGTTGCAGTGCATACACCTGGTACGCCGTTGGTTACTTTGCCGGCATCAATGAAAGTTAAATACTTGCCATCCGCTTTTGTTTCATCCCTAAAAGGGAAATACATTGGAATGTCAACCATTCCCTTTTCAATGTTGCAGAGTGGGAACTCTCCGTCTGGGGTAAATCCGTAGTCAGGCAAAGGGAATTCCTTTACATATTGATTCATATCTACCCAGTCTACTTCCTCTTGAGTGCCTAGAACCATTTGGATTTTCTTTTTTAGCGGTTCGCCACATTCAGCCACTGCTTTCATAGCATATAGAGAAGCTATTATTGCACCTTTGTCATCCATAGTTCCTCTGCCATAAAGGTTTCCGTCTTTTACGACAAGTTTGAAAGGATCTGTGTGCCAAGCATCAATGTTTGCTGGTTCTACAACATCTACGTGGGATAAAATCCCAATAGTTTCATCACCTTGACCTATTTCAATTATTCCAACTTGATTGTTTAGGACACTTCTTGCTTTGAATCCCAACCTTTTGCCTAGAGCAATGGCATAGTCCAAAGCCTTGCCAACACTGTCCAAATCCGAAGATATACTAGGAATCTCAACAAATCCTGACAAATCCGAGATGATATTTTTCTCATTATCATCTATAAATTTCAACAAATTTTTATTGTCCATAGCTCTTCTCTCCTTTGTATAAATAATAAACCTCGGAGTTACTCCGAGGTCAATGGTTTTTTGAATATTCTTTTATTTATTTATTGGAGCGTAAACTTTGTATAAGCCAAGTCGCTTTCCGTCTTTGAAATAGTTGGTGTCTTCACGACCGTAAAACTCTCCTAGAAGATTTATGTTTTCTTTTTTTGCATACTCTATTATAGGAGAAACCATATCCATCACGTTGTCACTATAATGTACCTCTGTGAAAATACAGTTTTCCGCCTTCTCCTCAATAGCATTCCCCATTGTGTTCATAGGCTTTAGTTTCTGCGATTCCTCAACAGACAAATAGTGCTGCGGTTTCCCGTCCTTTTCATTGATATTGTAATAAAATGAAAGCGATACACCGCCCCAATCGTCTTTTTCAAACATAAAACATTCTTCCAGATATTTTGCAATGTGGTTAGGCTCCTCAAAGCACCCATATCTTCTAAACTCCGCCGGCATTTCCCCAATTTCAAAATGTCCAATTAGATTAAGTTCCCTTTTGTATTTTTCTTCCCAGTCTTGGAGTTGATATAAAGAATCCACTCTTTGTTTGATTTGATTTATAAGTTCAGCTTTTCTGGTGCTGATGACGTCTCCGATATTTTCAAGTTCAATGCCATCCATAATCTGTTTGATGTCACGCAAAGTCAAATCCATACTTCTATAAAAAAGGATGTCCGTCAATCTCATCAAATCGTCTGATGAATATTCCCAATAATTATTTTCTGCATTTCTGGTTGGAGTGATAAGTCCTTCTTTTACATAGTATCTTATGGCTTCCGCCGACATCCCCAAAGCTTTTGATATTTCACCAACTGTCAAAAACATAATTTTTACCTCCCTATCATCTAACAAGTAGCTTTTTGATCCCTTGATCTAGTCCAT
>JAVXGM010000021.1:0-16073 GCA_036657395.1 Anaerovoracaceae bacterium | reverse complement strand
CGGGGATTTTATGATTATCATCACAAGAGCCTACTGTTAAAACAAGAGGACTGGTTCCCGGGGAAGAAATAGTGCCTGTTTTAGGCCCACTATTTCCTGCAGCAGCAACTACGGATACACCGGCGCAGACCAAGGCATTAGCACCTACAGCCAAAGGATCAATTTCCATATTCTGGTCAGGTAGGACTCCAAGAGATAAATTAACTACACGAATATTGTATTTCTTATGGTGGTCATAAACCCATTGCATGGCAGCTAGAATATCCGACATGTTTCCACTACCTTGCCCATCTAGGGCTTTTAGGGCGGCGAGGGCGGCTTTTGGCGCAGAGCCACAGTGACGTGCTCCATTGGAAAGATATCCATTGCCAAGGGCTATTCCAGCTACGTGAGTGCCATGACCATCATCATCATATGGAAACTCGTTTTCGCCAACGAAGTCTTTAAAAGCAATGATTCGGTTAAAGGGCTTGACTAGATCATAGTGTGGAGACACGCCAGTGTCAATTATAGCTATGCAAATACCTTCGCCGCAGTATGGGCATCGGTAAGAAGAGGATTGACAGGAAGATAAGAAACAGGAAGAATCCTTAGCTGGCAAAGGCAATTTAGAAACACGAACATCCTCAGACATCATGGCTACCCTCTGATTGGTTTTTATAGAAGTTATGCCAGATTCAGGGATTTCTACACAAAGAGCATTCAAAAATGGCAGTTCATATTTAATACTACCATAATTTTCAAGGACACAATCTCGTATTTCGTTGATATCTTTTTTTGGATATAGAATAAACGGGCGGCTTTTGCCATGGTGATTTTTCATAGAACCCTCCAACAGTTATACGTTAAAACCTAGTTTAACAATATATATATGCAGGAAAGGTTAATTTGGATAATGGTATTTAGTCTTGAGTTAGGTCAGTAAGAGTAGCATCAGTAAGCGCTAGAAGGCCGGACAATTCTATTTCCATTTGTAGACCCACTTTCCCCCCACTGACGATGATGAATTCAAAGTTTTCTCCGGTGGAATCGATAGCCGTTTTAAAAGTTTTTTTCATTCCTACTGGAGAGCAGCCGCCCTTGATATAGCCAGTGATCTTGGTAATCTCTCTGGCAGGAATCATTTCCATCTTTTTTTCACCAAAGTGTTTAGCCGCCTTTTTTAGGTGGAGGTGAGCGGCCACAGGAATGAGGCAAACATAGTACTCCTTGCTAGTGCCTTGAAGAACTAGAGTTTTAAAAACTTGATCTGGATTCATTCCAGTAGCAGCAGCTACAGAAACTCCATCTAAAAATCCGGTAGGAGCATCGTATTCCCTTAGAATATATGGAATATTCGCCTTATGTGCAATGCGGACCGCATTGGTTTTATGTAATTTTGAAGTCATAAATCAAGCCCCTTTCACCAAATAGGTATTCACAAAGCCAAACTCACTAGATTCAGTGATTGCAACAACATTAAAGCCTAAACTTTCATAAAATTTAACGTCATCAGAAGTATTGGTAAAAAGCATTAGGGGTAAGGATTTTGATGTAGCATAGTCGCAGATTCTGGACATTAATTTTCGTCCTCGCCCTTGATGCTGAGCAGAAGTTTTTACACCAAGAAAATCCAGGTACAAATGAGGATAAGGAAAATCAAGGGTATCTTCTAGCCGATCCACCTCATCAAAGAGAGCCCTCTGACGAGCCTGTTCCTCAGGTGTTAGTTGAGCCATTGCCTTTTTATACCTATCACTGCGGCAGCCAGCCTTACTGTAGGATTCTTCATTGTAAGCCATATCATCAGAATGGACTACACAGACAGCTTCACCAATAGCACTGTCTAGTGAAAAGGCTTGTCCAAAATGCAAATCGTAAGCGACATAAAACCTGACAGTAGACTCTAGGGCAGCTTTCTTTTTATCTTCCTCAGGAAATGCTACCTGGAGTTTAGGATAGTCCTTAAAAGCATCCAAATACAATTGAACCAATTTTTCTTCATCATATTTTGTTAAAGGGTAAAGATTATCAATTTTCATTGAAATATTCCTCCTTCATAATGGAATAGCAAAGGACATCTCTCAGGCTGCCATCAAAGATACGATAAGCTTTTCGCAAGGTACCTTCATAAGTAAATCCACATTTTTTAATGATCGACTGGGAACGAAAGTTTTCAGATCCAGTGCAAATCGTCAGCATCTCTAGACCCAGTGTAACAAAAGAATATTGGATGACTGCCTTTGCAGCCTCTGTCATAAGCCCTTTTCCCCAAAACTCTTCATTTAGTGAGTAGCCTAGCTCTTTGCTTTTTATATCGGGTCGATACTTGTCTGGCTCTAGCCCAATGCTTCCAATAATGCATTGGGTTTCCTTATGCTCTATGGCCCACACCATATTAGGTAAAAACACTTTTTTAATAATCATCTTAGATTCTTTTACGCTTTCGTGAGGTTTCCATCCGGCATGAGGACCTACATTAGGGTTCTTAGCATAGTCAAAAAGCTGAGGGGCGTAAGACGTCCTCCAGTCCTTCAAAATCAGTCGAGTTGTCTCCAATTGTTTCATCATATCCTCCAATTAAACTAAAAAATAAAAGCAGGGGCGTACCCTGCTTTTAAACTTACTCGGTCGTGCTGAGTATGGAATTTTTCTTTTCAACTTGGCTAATTTTCATTTTACTTGCATCCTTAGGATCTATGTCATCATTAAGGGCAAGAATAGTTGGACCCAGATAAACAGTATTTAAAATCTCTCCATCCAGAGAAACCTTGCTATATTCTGTAAAGTTTTGCCCCTTAATAAAGTAATCTTCCCCAATTTTAACGACTTCCTTTACCTTAATTTTTTTAATGCCCATTTGTAAATCAGTAGGCTTAAATGGTGATTTACCACCATAAATATACTTTTTACCGTAAAGTGTATCATAGGCTAAAGCTTGTAAATTTGGAATATAATTTTTATCCTTTTGATAATTTTGGTGATACTTAACAAACAATCCTTTATGGATGTCCACTTGATTTAGAACCTGAGCACTAAGCTGATAGGCCGCCAAATCCTTGTCTTCCTTCTTCAGGTCAAAATTATTCCAGACTACATATTGAGTTTGGAACAGATTGTTGTTTTTCATTTGTTCCTCTGACATATCTAGAGCAGGTAAATGATCCCCATACATGACTAAAACCGTGTTTTCTCCGTAATTTTCTAGGGTCTGTGTAAGTTCCTTAACAAATAAGTCCATCTCGTAGAGCTGATTTACATAGTATTCGTATTGCCATTTTGTAGCTTCATTGGGCGCTTTGGTCACCTTAATCTTAGGGTTTCCAATTAGTTTTTCCGTAGGATATTTACCGTGACCTTGAACGGAAATTGTATAGATAAAATCCTCATTTTTTGTGGAGTTTAAAGCATCAGATATCTGATCGATTAAAAGGCTATCTTTAGCCCAACTTTTTTGGGTTTTCACCACGTTATTCATATATTCCAAAGAAGTAAAGGTGTCAAATCCTAAACTGGAAAAGACCTTGTTTCTTCCATAAAAAGCACCTCGGTGATTATGAATCGCATGGGAAGAATAGCCCAAATTACCTAAATCATAAGGTAGACTTTCCGATGTCCGCTTTTGCAAAACTGATTTATATGGATACTCTCCTGGGCCAAAAAATTTAAGGCTGATACCAGTCAGAGCTTCAAATTCGGTATTGGCAGTTCCTGCACCAACAGATGGAACAGTTAGGTATCCCGAGGAATATTTTTTCATCATTTTTCTAAAGTTTGGAATAGGATCTTCCGAATAAGAAAGTCCTTCTACTGACAAAGGGTCAATAAAGGATTCTAGCTGGAGAAAGATTATATTTGGGTGCTCCTTATCTGTGGAAGTTTTTTTCGACTCATAGATACCGTCCTTGCCTAATTCTCCCTTGGTAAAAATGCTTTGGATCATATCCTTAGAATAGTGGGCAGGTTTGTCAACACCAGTGTTAAGCCATGTGCTGATAAAGCAATAAGGCAGGCCATAGTCACGATAAGCGTAGCCTAGGTTTGCAAAGTAAGTATCCACAGTGTGAGTCTTTATTGCTAGCTGGCAAACACCTAGAGCACAAAGCGTAATAATTACAAAAGCCGCTATGCTTTTTTTGTAATTAACCTTTTCTGTTGATTTTGGAGCAAAAATAAACAAGGAAACTATACCACCAACTACTGCAATGGCACCTATAATTGATAAAACAATAGTCACCGGAGTTAAGTAGGAAGTCACAATAGACAAGCCGTCTCCCAGATTGGATATATCCTTGGTGGTAAAAGGCGTCATTCTATTAATGAGGATCACAGAGTTTACAGCGCCTAAAATCAACCATAGACTGGAAATGACCACATAGCAAAATATTTTTCTTCGAAATAGATATGCTATAGAATAGGTTGCGAAAATAATAATTGAATTAAAGAAAAACACCCCAGGGGAGTTAATCAAAAAACTACATCCAGCAATTAAAGAATGGCGGGATAGGGATTCAATAGTTAGATTTATTAAAATTGCGAGTATGGCGGATATTAAAATATAATGCCGTCCAAACTTATTGCGAATATACGTTAATTTTTTCATAATAATCAGGTCTCCTGTAATAAAATTATTGTTCTTTTCTCTTTAGTGTAAGACTGTTGGCAATTTTTCCAAACTCATCCATATTAAGAGTTTCAGCTCGGCGAATTGGATCAATACCAGCGTTGTTTAGGACCTCTCTCACATCATCTTTAGCTAATCCTGTTGCCATAAGAGAATTGAGTAGGGTCTTCCTTCTCTGACCAAAGCCAGCCTTTACGCAGGCAAAAAATGCACTTTCATCAATTAACTCCACAGGCCTGTCTTTTCGAATATCCAGGCGAAGTACAGTGGAATCCACCTTTGGTTGAGGAATAAAAACCTCCTTGGGAACAGAAGCTACTTGATGGACTATACAATAATATTGCACTGCCACAGAAAGTGCTCCATAGACTCGGTTACCTGGGGGGGATTTAATCCGGTCAGCTACTTCTTTTTGCATCATTATCGTAATGCTGTCAGCAGTAACGCCACTTTCTAAAATATTCATAATAATTGGGGTCGTAATATAGTAAGGAAGATTCCCAATTATTTTCACACCAGAAACTGGCTGATTATCATCTATTATCTTCTGTAGATCCGTTTTCAAAATGTCTCCACATATCACTTCCACGTTGTCATAATCATGGAGTGTGTCTTTGAGAATGGGAATCAGTGCTTTGTCGATTTCTACAGCGACAACCTTTTTCCCTTTTTCTGCAAGCTCTGCGGTAATTACGCCAATCCCGGGGCCAATTTCAATGACCAAGTCATTAGGTGAAATATTGGATTCATTAATAATTTTATCAATAATATTTTTATCCGTAAGAAAATTTTGACCTAAACTTTTGGAAAGACGGAAGTTATGTTTGTCTTTAATATCTCTAATTGTAGAGGGTGCATATAGTTTCATTTATATCTCCTGAATATGGCGGAGAAAGGTTTCCCGATCTATACCAAATTGATTTAATTTTTTTAAGAAAGTTCTGCTGTTTCCATAGCCAATACCAAGCACCTTACCTAACTTGTCCCGACGTGCAGCAGCGGCATTTGTGCCAGAAAGACCATAAATAGTCATGTCAGCTAGAGTAAATTCATTGTTGTCATCTTTTATAGAATAATGAGCCTTCTCCAAAGCTTCTTGTATAGCTTGGGGCTGAGCGTTTTCAATGCCTATATCAGTACCTTTAGTCGCTTCACTTCTAGATAAATAAGCATGTTTAGCTAAAGGAAATCTATCACTAAGTTTTTTTCTGATTTCCTCTCCGGAATGGTCAGGGTCAGTAAAAATAATTAGCCCTAAATCCCAATAAGCCTTTTCCAAAAGGGCCCATGTTTCTTTTCTAATCCCAAAGCCGTGAGTTTCAATAGTATGTCCGCAAACCGCTCTGTTGATTGCAGCCGTATCATCTCGCCCTTCCACTACAATGGCTTCCTTAATAGGATTCATACCCTTAATTTTTTCCATCAGTATTCTTCAATGCCTCGGGAAAAACGTATATAGTTTCTCCTGGCATGATCAGCTTTAGTTGGGCACGAGCTTGCTCTTCAATGTATTCTGGGTCGTTTAACTGTTTTAATTCTCTAGTTAACTTTTCTTTTTCCTTTTGTAGTGCCGTTTGCTCTGCCATGACAGCCTTTTCATCCTGTTTTAAAGAAACAAGGTTGTATGAAGTAACACTAAGTATTACCACAATCCCCAGGATGATTATGGCATAAAGAGCTTTTCTTTTCTTCTTATTTTGGGCTATGCCCTTTCGGATCGTCTTCTTGGCAGAATCCGATTCTTTTATTTTTGTTCTATGCTTTCGCCTTTTATCTTGTCTTTCTTCACGAGCCTGAGCAATATCAATTACCTTATTGCTGTTTTTAAACTCCTGACTTCGTCTCTTCTTTACCATGATTTTTCCTTAGTTTTTCTTGATTTTTAAATGTAAGCGTACTCGATTTTATTGTACCATAAAAGAGCTTTTTCCACAATAAAGGACCTAAGAGAAAGGCACATAGACAATGGAAGTTAAATTGGCCATAAGTGCAGTAATATAGGAATTGACTGCTGAGCAAAGCGGCTAACGCCCAAAAGATAAGTTCAGCTATTATTTTTCCCCAGCCTTTTAAATTGATCAAGTGTGAAATGAAAGAGCATAAGGAGTAAAACATACCAATAGCTATACCACCACCAAACATGATCAAGCAATTAAAGCCCTGTGATTTAATAAGCGCAGTTAAGTCCAAAATCATTTGAGAATCTTTTTAAGTAAGCTTTTTTGCCCCTTCTCCTTTAGCTGGGAGTAAGCCAGAGAGTCAATTTCTCCAGTGATAATAGCATTTCCATCAGACAAATCCAGCTTTTGTATGTGTAGACCTTGACCCTTAATCATCAACCCGCCGGACTTTAAATTGACCCGAATTTCCGTTTCATCAAAGCTGTCAATATCGCCAACCTCCGTAATAGAGATCCGTTGTCTGTTATCTATAGTAATGTTATGATTTTCCATGAGAATCCCTCCCTTTATTTAAATATTATATGAAAGAAAGGTCTACCTAGAACATCATTGGTTAGTTTAATCTATATTTGTGACCAATGTGTGTGTTGATTCTTACAAAGTAATTAAATTCAAGTAGTAAAAAAATAGTTTCTTTTTCCATAGGCAGGGTATATCATTACTGCATAGATAATAGTCCATAATAGGCATGGCATTTGACTTAAATAAGGAGGAATATAAAATGAAAACATTAGAATTAAAGAAAGATTTTTATTGGACAGGAATTTTAGATCCAGAATTGGATGTGTTCGATATTATTATGAATACCGAATATGGCACAAGTTACAATTCATATTTGATCAAGGGTAGCAAGAAGACGGCTATTTTTGAAACAGCTAAGGCCAAATGTATGGATGAATACTTAGATAAATTGACTTCACTAGTAAAGATTGAAGATATTGACTACATTATCGTAAATCATACAGAACCGGATCATGCAGGCTCAGCAGCAACATTGATTGAAATGAATCCGGCTATTAAGCTAGTAGGAACGGCAACAGCAATGGCATTTATGAAAGAGATATGCAATGTGGATTTTGCGGCGGTAATTGTTAAAGAAGGAGATACACTTTCTTTAGGAGATAAGACATTAGAATTTATTGCAGCGCCAAATCTACATTGGCCAGATGCAATGTATACATATATTAAAGAAGATAAAACATTGATTTCATGTGACTCATTTGGAGCACATTACAGCTTTGACCAAGTGTTAAACTCAAAAATTACAGACCACAAAGGATACGAAAGTGCTCTTAAGTATTATTATGACTGTATTATGGGACCTTTCAAGCCATATGTACTTAAGGCAATAGACAAGATAAAAGACTTGGACATAGATATGATTTGTCCCGGACATGGACCAGTTTTAAATGAGGATCCATGGAAGATAGTAAACACATACAAACAGTGGTCTACAGAAAGTAACCCTAATAAGAAAAAAACAGTTGCTATTCCATACGTAGCAGCCTACGGATATACAGAAACTTTAGCTCTTAAGATAGAAGAAGGAATCAAAGCTTCCGGCGACATTGATGTAAATCTATACGATTTAGTTACAGCTAATGTAGATGAAGTTGTAGCAGACCTTTATTGGGCAGATGGTATACTCTTTGGCACTCCAACCATTTTAGGAGAGGCTTTAAAGCCTATTTGGGATTTGACAACTAGCATATTCCCAGCCCACTGTGTAAAGAAAATTGGATCTGCTTTTGGTTCATATGGCTGGAGTGGAGAAGGTGTTCCACATATTATGGAAAGAATTAAACAGCTTAGAATGAAAGTTTATGGCAAGGGTCTTAAGGTTAAATTTAAGCCTTCTAAAGCCCAACTTGAAGAAGCCTTTGAATTTGGATATAATTTTGGTAAATGTGTTGAAAAAGGGCAGATTGTTGAACCTGAGCCTATAGCAGCAAAAATCGGGTGGAAATGCCTAGTTTGCGGAGAAGTTATTGAAGGGTCAGCTCCACCAGAAGCTTGTCCTGTTTGCGGCGTAGGCCCAGAGCAGTTCGTTCCAGTGCCTGTAGATGATGTGATATTTAAGGCAAAGACAGATCAAAAGATTCTAATCGTAGGAAGCGGAGCTGCATCTCTTGCAGCCTGCATGGAAATTAGAAAAAGGGACACTACCTGCTCGGTGGAAATCATTTCTTCAGAAAGCGTATTTTGCTACAACAGACCAATGCTTACTAAAGGAATCTTGTCAGAGTTTGATGCCATTAACTTCTTCACAAAGCAGTTAGACTGGTACCAGGATAACAATATTAAGCTTACCCTTGATACTACAGTAGAATCTATGGACAAGGTAAATAAGAAACTTAAATTATCAGATGGACAGACAAGACCCTATGACAAATTAATTTTAGCCACTGGTGCAGAATGTAATATGCCACCAATTAAAGGCTCAAGCAAAGGAAGCGTATTTTCCATCAGAAAATTAGATGATGCAAACAAAATCAGAGAAAAGATTGATCACACAAAAGAAGTTGCCATAATTGGCGGTGGAGTACTAGGCCTAGAAGGGGCATGGGAATTCTGTAGAGCCGGTAAGAATGTAACTATATTTGAAGTTTCTGATACACTTATGAAAAACCAATTGGATAGCAGAGCATCACAGTTAGTCAAGGAAGCAGCAGAAAAATCAGGAATTAAAGTGATTACAAATGCCAAGATTGATGAGATTTATGGCGAGGAAGATTGCCAGGGCGTGAAACTTGAAGATGGAAGAAAAATACCAGCACAGATTGTGATTATTTCTGCAGGAATTAAACCTAATTCAGGGATAGGGATTCAGGCTGGCCTTAGTGGTGATAGATGGATTAATGTTAACCCTAAGATGGAAACTAGTGAAGAAGATGTTTACGCCTGTGGAGATGTTGCTAGCTGTAACGGGGTAAGCTTTGGAATTTGGAATCAGGCACTAGAAATGGGTAAGGTTGCTGGAATCAATGCAGTAGGAGATGTTGCTAGCTATAAGCCAGTTACACCATCTAATTCATATACCGGTATGGGAATTTCCCTATTTGCCATTGGAGACAACGGTAAGAAGGCAGACCAACATTACAAAGAACTTCAGTTAGAGGATTGGGCAAAAGGAGTTTACAAGAAATTGTACTTCATCAACAACCGCATGGTAGGAGGAATCCTTATAGGGGATGTAACATCAGGATCAAAACTTTTAGAAGGATATGAAAAAAATAAGACAATGGCAGAAATGATGGAAATCTTCTAATGGCATTACATAAACAAAGGAAATAGATAAAACGGTAGGAAAGAATCACCTTTATAAGAAAGCGCTCTGACCTACCGTTTCCTATAGGTTAGCCACATTGCAATTCACCTTAAAAACTGGTAAAATATACGAATGAATAGTGAGAAAGAAGGTGCCAATGAAGGGGCTAAGATTAATTGCAGCAATTGTGATGATGACAATGTTATTATTGACTATGGTAGGATGTGATCGAAATGCTCCTTCAGGATCATCAAATCAATCTGATGACGTGACTAACTCACCATCTAAAGAAGTGTTGATTTCCAAGGCTACAGGGAAAAAAGTTACAGGAAATGATACCGTTAAGCTAGATATTTCAAACAAAAACCAAGGATATATGTGCGTCAAATATTTAGGAAGCAACGAAAAAGTAAAACTTCAAGTAGTAAAAGATGGGATTACTTACACATACAACCTTTTGCAAAAGGGAGAATATGAAATATTTCCATTCACAGAAGGAAGCGGTCAGTATGATATAAACGTATTTGAAAATATTAGCGGAACCCAGTACTATCAGGTGTATAGCGAGTCGGTAACAGTAAAACTGGAAGACGAAAATTCCCCATTTCTCTATCCTAGCCAATACATCAATTACGGAAAAGATGATAGTATTATACAACTTAGTCGGGAAGTTACAGCCAGCAGTGAAGACGATTTAGACAAAGTGGAAGATGTGTACCATTATGTGACTAAAAACATAACATACGATGAGCAACTTGCAGCAAATGTAGAAACAGACTATTTGCCAAACCTAGAACATATACTAGAAAGTAAGACTGGAATTTGCTTTGATTATGCAGCAGTAATGAGTGGGATGCTTCGGATACAACATATCCCAACTAAGCTGGTGATCGGGTATGTAGGGGAAGCTTATCACGCATGGATCAGCGTATATAGTAAGGAGACTGGTTGGATAGACGGAGTGATTGAATTCGACGGAAAATCGTGGGAACTGATGGATCCAACTAAAGCAGCCTCAACTGGTGATAAGGAAGGTTATATTGACGATGACAGCAGATATAACGCACTATATTATTATTAGGAGGAAGATTATGGCACCTAAAAAAATCAAACAAATCACATGGACAAAAGCCGCATTTTTTTCCAGGGAAATGAGTATGTTTCTTCATGGGGGTATTTCTCTTTATGATGGATTTTATATTATGGAAGAAAACAGCGAGACGGCAGAGGAAAAACAACTTTATAAAAGATTGGCAGAAGATGTAAACCAGGGAATACCTTTGGCACAATCCCTAAAGGAAGCTAAGTGTTTCCCTGTGTACATGACACAATTAGTGGAGGTGGGAGAAGCTTCAGGAAAATTAGAAGAGGTATTTGCCTCTTTATTTTTATATTTTCAGCGAACAGAAAACATTAGGAGAAGTGCTAAGAATGCCATTGTTTACCCCCTTGTCATGGTAGGAGTAATGATCTGTGTTATGACAATTTTAATGGTAAAAGTGTTGCCTATTTTTTCAAATGTGTTTCACCAGGCAGGTGCCCAAATGCCCCACTTACTACAGAAAATGGCTGATTCTGGAAACATTATCGCAGGGGTGGTAATAGGAATCGCTGCTCTTGTTGTAATTTTTATAGCTGCATGGATGATTTGCAGCAAAATTGAAGGTGGCAAAAAAATTATAGTCAAAATCTATGAAGGGTTTCCTTTCACAAGAAAGATCGCAGAGCGTTCAGCAATAGGAAGATTTACATTCGCCATGTCCCTGCTGATTTCTAGTGGTGCAAACATAGAAGATGCTATAGAAATGAGTGAAGACTTAACAAACTCACCAAAGGCACAAATAAAAATAGATAAGCTGAAAGACCTTATGGATGAAGGTCAGACCTTGCCTGTAGGCCTAAATCAGAGCCAACTGTTTTCTTTAGAATATACAGCAATGATCGCCATAGGTGAAAAGGTAGGGCGCACAGATGAAATGATGGATACAGTTGCTGAGAGATGTGCAGACGACACAGAACAATGGATTAATAAGCTTATCGGGGTTATTGAACCCACTCTAGTAATTATTACTGCGCTAATAATTGGAGGCGTGTTACTTTCCGTTATGTTACCGCTGATGAATATTATGACGCTAATGTGATAGAGGTTTTTCATGGAAAACAAATACAATTTAATTGGAACTTTAGTCAAAGTGCTCATCTTAATACTTATTGTGATGGGGATTGTTTTGTATGCAAACAGACTATCAAATAGGGTAACCGACAATGAAATAAAGCTGATGGAAGATGCCATAAGAAAATATACAGTGCAGTGTTATTGTTTGGAAGGAGCATATCCAAAGGATATAGCTTATTTGGCAAACAACTATACATTATCCCTTGATACAAAAAAATACGTGTATCACTATAGATTTATCGGCTCAAATATGATGCCGGAAATTGGAGTATTTGCTGCAAAGCAATAGGAAGTAATCATGAAGGAAAGCAGGCAACACAATATCCATAATTTATTTATCCTCGTTCTTATTGGGGTTTTTGCTGTGTGTTCAGTTGCTTTAATAGCCCTGGGGGCAAACGTGTATGAAAAAACTGTAGCCAAAAACAATACAGCAGACGAAACTAGGATAACTTCTCTCTACTTCATGGAGAAGCTTCATCAAAATGGCCAGGTGGGAGGAATATCCATATCCAAATTAACTACAGGTGAGAAGGCTTTGGTGCTAGAAAGCAATATCTTAAAGGAACCTATGGAAACCTGGATATTTTTAGCACAGGGAAAATTGCGAGAAGCCACAGTGAAAGCAGGAACAACTGTTTCTAAAGGGTTTGGTCAGGAAGTCATGAAACTACAATCCCTAAAATTCATCCCCTTAAAAGATAATTTGCTTAAGGTTATAGTTGTTGGTGAGGGAGGAGAAAGCTCGACGGTAAACATTTATTTGCCAGGAGAAACTTTGGAGGTAAGCAAGTGAGCCAGACAAAATCAAGATCGTATTTAATAATGATAGAGCTAGCTATACTTTCCATATTTTTTGTTGTTTCCCTTATAATTTGTGTCCTCGTGTTTGTAAGTGCAGATAATAAAAATAAAGAGGCAAATGACCTTAATCAAGGAGTAATAAATGGAGTGACCGTTGTCGATACTATAAAATCTCAAAATGGTGACCTGGAGAAAACAGCCAAGATCTTTGGGGTAAAAAATATAGACAAAAATGGCTTTACCATTTATTATAAAAATGATTGGAGCTTTTGTACTAAAGAAGAAAGTAATTACTATTGTCTTGTAACCGGCCATGAAAAAGACAATATTTTGGTAGCTAACATTGTTTTCAGGGAGATTGATTCTAAAAGGGAAATCTATTCCTTAAAAATAAATCAGTTTACAGGAGGACAAAGTGATGAGTAGTAAAAAACAAGGGTTCTTTCTGGGCATGGGAGTAATATCTTTAGTAGTGGTGCTTATTATTCTTACAATATCTTGCTTTGCAATTCTTACCTACATATCAGCAGACACAGAGTATCAGTTAAGCCAAAAGACTAAAGCTTCAGTAGATGGATTCTATAAAGCCGATAGCGAGGCCAACTTGAAGATGGCAGAAATTTCTCGGGAAATAAAAAAGGGCAAATTAAATCAGCTAGTAGAAGAAAAAAGATATGTTGTGACCTCAAAAGGGAATACGCAAATTATCTCTTTTGATATAAAAGTGGGAAGGGAAAAAATCCTGAAGGTTAAGGCTGGATTTACCCCAGAGGGAAAAGGAGATGTTTATAAATGGCAGATATTACAGAAGCATTAAAAATGGCCACAGTAAAGAAAGCATCAGATGTTTTTATTATTGCAGGACGGCCATTAGGCTTGAAAATAAATAATAAGATAGAGAATTTTTCATCTGAGATTATTAGGTCTTCAGAAGCGGAAGGATTGATCGCCGACATTTATGCCTTGGCGGGAAATAGAAATTTTGAAAGGGTAAAAACTACGGGAGATGATGACTTCTCCTTGGCCATACCAGGAGTTGCCAGGTATAGAGCCAGCGTATATAAGCAGAGAGGATCCTTGGCCGCAGTAATAAGGGTAATCCCATTTAATTTGCCAAGTCCAAAAGAAATGAGAATACCAGAAGAAGTGATGAACTTAACAAAAATAAAAAAGGGTCTGATCTTAATTACTGGGCCTTCAGGAAGTGGAAAGTCAGTCACATTGGCATGCCTTATTGACGAGATTAATTCCACTCAAAATGGACATATTATTACCTTGGAAGAACCGATAGAATTCCTTCATCACCATAAAAAAAGTATTGTGAGCCAGAGGGAGATTTCATTAGATACAGAAAGTTATCTGACAGCACTGCGAGCATCCCTTCGCCAGACCCCAAATGTAATTCTCATTGGAGAATTACGTGACCCTGAGACAATTAATATTGCTATGACGGCGGCAGAAACCGGCCATCTGGTTATTTCCACATTGCATACCATGGGAGCGGCAAACACTATTGATCGTATTGTGGATGTGTTTCCATCTCAGAAACAATCACAGATCAGATTGCAGCTTTCCATGGTTCTTAAGTCCGTGGTATCACAGCAGCTTATTATAAGTAAGGATCAGACCATCGTGCCAGCCTTTGAAGTAATGATGGCAACTCAAGCTATTAAAGCAATGATTAGAGATGGGAAGACCCATCAGATAGAATCGACAATTTATTCTGGAAGTAAGGATAAAATGATCAGCATGGATGCTAGTTTGATGGAATTATATAAAAGCGGGGTTATCGATGAATACACGGCTGCAGCACATAGCTTTTCACCGGAGACCTTTAAGCGAAAATTGTAAAGGAGAGATAAATGACAAAAGTAAATGTAGAAATGTTAGGAAAGTTTGAAATTTGCGTAGATGGTAAAGATATCGTACCAGAGCTTGGAAATTCAAAAAAGAAACTAGCCATATTACAATATTTGATCTTAAATAAGGGGAATGCAATTTCCAACTTCAGCATTTTTGAAGACATATGGCCAGGGGAAGCAAATACTAATCCGGAGAGTTCCTTAAAAACCCTTATTAGTCGGCTTAGGCAAAGTCTTAAGGATCTTGGTATTGCTGATGGAGTAGTCACTAAACAAGGTTCATATTGCTGGAATGATCAGCTTAATGAACAAATTGACATCTTTGAATTTGAAAAATTGTGCAATAAGGTATTGACCCACAAAAATACAGACGAAGAAATGAATAATATGATGGAAGAGATGCTCAGTCTTTACCAGGGAGATTTACTCGCAGGGTATGATACACAAACTTGGATTGTGTCAAAGAGTATGTATTATCATAACAACTATGTGAAGTGCCTTCATCTTTATATAGAACTATTAAAAAAAGAAAAACGATATATCCAAATTATGCAGGTCGCTAGAAAAGGTTTGGAAATTGATAAGTTTGACTCAACCTTAAATCTAGAATTAATGGAGGCAATGTTGGCTCTTGATATGAAAAACGAGGCCATGGCTCATTATAATTATACAGTCAATTTACATTATACCCAGCTTGGTGTCACTCCTTCTACAGAGATTCTCTTATTTTATAAAAATCTAGTGAGGCTAGAAAAAGATGCAAATGCAAGCCTGGATACAATTCGTGAAGAACTCCAAGATGGGGAGCAAGACAATTCAGCTTTCGTGTGTAACTACTCAATATTTAAAGATATTTATCAGCTGAATGTAAGGAATCTACACAGGTTAAATGTGACTATATTCTTAGGCGTTATAACTATTACTCCTTTTCAGCAACACAAAGACACAAACTTACTGCTATTAAATAAGGTTATGGAACAATTTTTAGATACTCTGAAAAAAAATCTAAGAAAGGGAGATACAATTTCTAGATATGGACCCTCTCAATTTGCCATCTTGCTTCCTGCAATAAATTACAAAACGGGAGCCCTTGCCATAGAACGAGTAAAGAAGGCATTTTACAGTAACAACGCAGCACCAGAATTTGTAATCAGCTATAAGCTTAAGCCCTTAACATCGGATAAATAAATTCATTGCAATATTCATTTATAGGTAGTACACTAAGGCAAATCAATATTGAGGCAACCCTGGAGAAATCCAGCTACGCAAAACTATAGGGTCTGTAAAATGATAGCCAGCTGCACTGAAGAATCCTGTACAAGTAATTTTTGCACGGTTATAGAAATATAGACCGTGCATTTTTGTTATATCTTTTATAAAGGAGGAACGATTATGAGTA
>JAVXGM010000020.1:0-16723 GCA_036657395.1 Anaerovoracaceae bacterium | reverse complement strand
CGGCGGAATACAAAAAGAGCCTGTGGTGAAGATGACCACAGACTCCGCTTGTCCTAAAAAAGGGCACACGAAATAACGGTGGATGCATCTTCATTCCAAACACAGTCTTTATCACTGTGTTCTGAACTCTTATGCATCCCGCCGTCCGTATGCGCACTAGGACTTTGAGATTGATTTTGTTGAGCGATAACTGCTCTGGATAGATTTCTCCCTTAGGGAGGATAGGTAGGCTGATTATTCAAATCTGTCTCTACCTATCATTTGTTTTGAAAATTACTTTTTCTTGCTTGGTCTTGTTTGACTTAAAGCACTGCCAGCCACTGACTTGGATTTCTTACTGTAGCGTCCATCATTAAGGATTTTGCTTGCTTTTGATGCAACTCTTTTTGATGTTTGCTTTGTATTACGTTTGGCCATCTGAGCTACCTCCTTTCCATTTTTGAAGATAAATTCAACAATAAATGATAAAATATTTACTTTTGTAAATTTTTCTTCTGGTAATGTGTGATTTTTCGTGATATAATTTAAGCAGTCTTTTTTGCTTGCAATTTCTTCTTCAATATCACTCAATCACTAATAAAATTGTATAAAAAAAAGACCTTCCATTAAGGAAGGACTCGGAGAGGTTCGGAAAGATTCGGAAATATAGTTGGAGGTGGCAGATAATGCTCTTTAGTGAATTTGCGAATATACTTTATAAACACAGTGGTACGGCATATAAACCATATGAGTTTTTTCTGTCGCTTTTTGACAATATCATGAGAGCCCCTCAAACGGTGGAAGAAATAAAATTGTCTGAGAATGATAGATATAACCCTTTTGGTGTTCTCAAACCAGACTCATTAGATCGATTGCTAAAGGGTAGTAATCCTTTGAACCCCAAAAAGGTACATGTAGTTATTAGCCGTAAAGATACAGATAAATTTGCAAATTACATAAGTAATTTAAATGATCATAATCAGATGGCTATTGAGGATGAAATCAAAAAAATGATTCCAGGCTTCAATCCCGATGAAGTTTTAGGATATGCTTGTGCTGATTTGTTCCTTCAAATTCTAGATGACATTTATGAAGGCAGAGAATCGTCTAGCATCAATGTTTCTAATAATGCAACTTCCCCTTCTAAATTAGCATCTTTACCTTCTCAAACTATTTATTATGACGAATCAGATGGAAAATTACATATAGGTAATGTTGAAATATCTATTCCTAAGGAGATCGAGCCTCCACAAGACATTGCTCCTGAAGAAGAGAGATATGTTAGCGAGCTTCTTGCAGCTTATGCAGAAGCTATAAAATCTGGTCATTTGACAAAAGCTGATTTAGACTCGTTACCTACAAAATTTAAAAGAAACTTCTCTGATCAACGAATCAATTATTATAGTGCATTGCGTATTGACCGCTTTATTCGAGAATCTATAGATAAAGGTGAAGAACATTCAAAGAAGTGGAAGTCTGAAACACATGATTACATTAAAGATACTTTATGGGATGATTACGATGATGGATACAAAAGGCTGTTAGCCGTTATGAAAAAGGTGGTCGATTGCTCTACCACATCTGTTGTTGATAATATCCAAAATCTTGTAGGCCCAAAAGAAAAGAAAGGAACCTGTCATCTATTGGTGAATGATGGTTGTGTTCGGTGGGTGGATGAAGATGAATGATAAAGTTTTCAATACTGAATTTGAAATATCAATGAGATTACTACTTGTCTTATCATTGTCTAAAAATAATAAGTTTACAATTGATAAGTTGGTAACAGCAGATTTTATTTCAAATTACTCAAAAGAATTTGGATTATCAAATAGCAATCTTCATGGTGATAATGAATTTAGTTTTTCTGAGTTTTCTGCGAGAAGATCATTATCACAACAAGCTATTAAACAGCTTGTTTTAGAAAACTTGGTTAGGGTTTCTTATTCAAATGATGGCTTTATTTATTCTATTACAGAACGTGGACTTGCCTTAAGCAATTCCCTAGCTTCTGATTATGCCAATGAATATAGATTGTATGCACACAAAGCTATTATTTATATGGATTCGAAAAACGAAAAAGAACTTCTTAATTTGATTAGTAGAGAAGCGTCTAAATCGTTAAGGAAGGAGTAACCTGTATGGCGTTTTATATTTCTAAAGTCACAGCAACCGGCATTGGGAAGTCCCCTGCTATTGTAACTTTTGATAAAGGATTAAATATCATTTGTGGAGTTTCCGATTCCGGAAAGACCTGCGTATTAAAATGCATCCAGTTTGCTATGGGTGTAATTGAAAAGCCTTTTGAAAAAGAACAAACAGGATATGATAGCGTCAGCCTAGATATTAACGCACCAGAAGGCACTATTCATCTCTCTCGGATGGTTGGAAAGAATATAGTAAACGTGGTCAGCCAAATTAACTCAATTGATGGTGGTGACTATGACGTTAAATATAAGAGTAACGGGAATAAAAATCCTGTTTTAAATGAACTTTGGCTTAAATTGATTGGTATTAAAAAACTGCCAATGATAATTAAAAATCAAGATTTTGCTAGACAACGCCTCTCATGGAAAACTCTTATGGGATTGTTTTGGTTAAAAGAACAAGAAATTGAAAATCCAAAATCGGTACTTTTACCTTCATCGCCTACTCAAAATCCTTATTTTTTTGCATCCCTTCTATATCTTCTCACAGGAAATGAATTCCCAAATATGGAGGAACATGACAAGGATGAAATCAGCAAAGCAAAAAAAGAAGCTGTTCGCCAATTTGTAAACGGTAGAATTTCTCAGATGTCTAAAAAAAGAGAAGAGCTACAAAAAGCATTATCTGCTTATAGCGATTTAGATGTGGAAAATGAAATGCAAAAGTTGATTGATAATCTCTCTGAAACTGAAGCTGCTATTGCTGCTGCTACAGAAGAAAGTAAGGATTTACTAAGTACTTTACTAGACTTAAAGGAAAAAGAAGCAGAAAACCAAGTTACTTATTCTCACTTTCAATCGCTACGAAGCCAATATACAGCTGATATAAAGAGATTATCATTTATTGTAGATGGAGAGGTACATCTACACTCTGTTGATAAAAATAAAAAATGTCCTTTCTGCGATGGTAATATGCAACCAGCAGAGAGAAAATCATACATTAAAGCATCAAGGGCTGAGCTGAATCGTATCATTACTCAATTGCAGGGCTTGTCTGAGAGTGAAGAAGATGTTGTTTCATCATTAAATGAAGTTCGTGAAAAAATCGATCATCTTGAAAGACAAAGATCGGGGATAGATAAATTAATCGAAACTGAACTTACTCCTCAATCTAATAAACTAAGAGAAGGAATACAACAATATCGCTCTTATATACAATTACAACAAGAATCAACTGTATTGCAAAGCGTTTCACAAGAGTGGATTGTTGAATTACAAAAGCATGAAAATGATGATTCGGATAACCCTAAGTTTAAACCAAAAGAACACTTCCCTGTCGATTTTAATACACGTATAGATGAAATAGCATATTCAATTCTAGTTGACTGCAAATACGAGAATTTGAATACGGCTCATTTCAACATGGGAACATTTGATTTAGAAATAAATGGCTATGCAAAAGAAGATAGTCATGGTAAGGGTTACTGGGCTTTTATCAATACAGTTGTCGGATTAACTTTTAGGCAATATTTACATGAAGATGCGGCGCATAAGCCAGGAATTTTTGTAGTGGATACACCTTTGCTTGGTCTGGATCAAGGTGTTGATGATAATGCCCCTACAAGTATGAGAACCGCCCTATTCCAGTACTTTATTGACAATCAAACTGAAGGACAGATGATAGTTGTAGAAAACACAAAAGACCTCCCAGAATTAGATTATGAGGCTAGTGGTGCTCAGGTTATTGAATTTACACAGGACAAATATGTAAGTAAGTACAAAGAAAGTCGTTATGGTTTTTTACATGATGTATATAGCAATTAGGATGGAAATCCAATAAAGGAGATAGAAATATGCTCAGAATTAGCTACAACAAACTCTGGAAAATGCTAATTGATAAAAATATGAATAAACAAGATTTGAAGAATGCCACCGGTATAAGCTCTGCATCTATAGCAAAGCTTGGCAAAGGGGAGAATATCACTACGGATATTCTGCTTAAAATATGTGAGGCTATGGATTGCCGCTTGGAAGATATTTTAGAAACTGTTCATGATGAGAAGGATAAATAGATGAGAAGAAAGGAATGTGGAGGAAGAAATGGTAAGAATCGAAGATATAATTGAGATCCGAAAAGCAGAAGTATTTGATCGGGGCTATGAGATTGTTTTCCCAGAAAACAAAATTATCTGGCTGACAAAACGGAGGACAATAGCTGGGTTGCTCTTGCTAATCAAATATGAGGTCTGTTCAGAGGAAGATTTAGTAGGAGCAAACAATAGACTTCAAGAAGTTAAGACTATTCTCGCGGGGAAATATAACCCCACTTGGATAAAAGATAGGTACGGAGATGCAAACAAACCATTCAGTGAGTTATGGACTGAAGAGGGATTTTCATGTATTCGTGCTGAAGGATTACGTGGCAACCGACAATATGTCTTACGGAAAGAAGACCACGATTTATTATTTAATCCGAGTGCCAAATTTATTCGCGAGCAAATAGGCAATTCAGAAAAGCAAATTATTCTCCAACAACAGATTAATAAATGTAACCTCTGTGGTGCCATACTTAAGGAATCTGCTATGATTCAACGCCATACATATGCAAAAGATAGAGTAACACTTGAGTTTGATCATAGAATTCCTGTAGATCGTGGTGGTGATAGTAATATTATGAATTATCAAGCACTTTGCCACTACTGTAACAAGAGTAAACGTCAGATGTGTTTTATTTGTAGTGAAACATGCAACAAAAATTGTGCTTTAGTTTCTCCTGAAACTTCATCAATTGTACTTGCTACTGGCGAAGATATTTCTGACCGTTTAAAGTAAAAGAAAGCAATTACAGTCATTAAACTGTGATTGCTTTCTTAATATCATTGCATATGGAAGTTATTACAGGTGGGCAAACAGCATTAGCTAACTGTTTTATTGCATCGGTCCTTGAAACAGCTGACATATCAAACCATTCTGGAAAGCCCATTATTCTCCTTATCTCGATCAAGTTTAGATGTCTTCTTTCTTTTGAAAGAACAGGAATCATGGCTCCTCCTCCTGAATTACTTACAGCAAATGTTGGAAAAGGCTCATCTAAAGAATAGGCACGAATACCACTTGAGCGGATTTGAAATACACAATCACTTAGATTGCAGTTCACAGCAATTCTCTCCAGTTTTTTTCTTGTCTTTGGTAAAGGAAATGAAACTTCCTTTTCGCTAATCTGGTTTGTATATAAATCTATGTATTCCTGCCACCTATTGCTAATTGGAATTGAGTAATCTCCTAGATTAAGAAAATTACGCAAAGGTGTTTTATTAGTAATCTTATCTGTAAATTTGAACACACTATCTCCATATTTTTCTGTCCTTAGACCGACCATATATATCCTAGGTCTACTTTGCGGTATTCCATAATAGGTACTGTCTAATATTTCAACAAATAATTTATACCCTTCGTTCTCTAGGTTTTCTGAAATGACTTTAAATGTTCTCCCTTTATCATGATGTTTTAGATTCGGCACATTTTCAAAAAAGATAATATCAGGTTTTTTGACATGAATAATTTCTAATAGCTTAAAGAAAATTGTTCCTCTATGGTCACTAAAACCCTTTCCTTGCCCTGCTTGAGAAAAAGGCTGACAAGGAAAACCAGCACACATCATATCAAAATCCGGAAGATCATTTGCATTAATATCAAATATGTCCTTAGAATCAAACTTCTGTTCGAAATTTCTTTCGTAGGTTTTTTCGCAATTATCATCAATTTCGTTTGAGTAAACCATTTTCGCTCCTAAATCAGATGATTCTATTCCTAATCGGAACCCTCCGATTCCTGTGCAAAATTCAGCATATTTCAACAATCAATCACCCTTTCTCTTATTTAAGTTTAATTTGATTTCAGAATTGACTTAGAGTTTTTACCCTTGTCAATGAAATCAGTAGTCTTTACAAAGCCTGAATAATATTTATTAATCATCACTGCTATTGCTTCCTGGATTCAGCTTTTTTATTCGAAGAATTAACGAATTATCTGTTGTATCCAAGTAAATATCAAATTTAGTTTTACCTTTTTCAACATTCAAATTAGAAAGTATTGATTTTGGTAAACGAATTCTCATATCTTGTTGCAGTACGTATGTGTCTAAATATACAAACGAATCAGTCATATCGCATCCTCCTAATCATAGGCTAATTATACCCTAATTTTAGTCTAAATTCAAGGTTGATTATCGATAATCATCTTGTCAACTCACTATTATTTTGCCAATCATTTTATCAACTCACCTAGTCATCAGTGATATTCACCGATGATTTTTCAAATTCACCACACATGGATAACTTCCCTCATAGCAAAAATCCGTGATTATCCTTCCGGCTTGAAGCCAGAGCTCAAATCACGGAAAGCTCTTATTTACTCACATTTCTACACTCTTACTTTTCCACCCTTGACATCAATACTACCGTCTCAACGTGAACAGTCCAAGGAAACATGTCAACCGGAGTAGCCTCTTGAAATCTGTACCCTAGATCCCAAAGTACCTTAACATCTCTAGCCAAAGTGGCCGGGTCGCAAGATACATACACGATTCGTTCAGCACCTACTGAGGCAACTGTCTTTAGGAATTCTACAGGGCAGCCGGATCTTGGTGGATCAAGAATGATCACGTTGGTGTCCTTTACCATGGCTGCCATTGGGTCTTCGCTTTCTGTCTCCTCTAGAAGTTTGGGCAGTTCTACCTCGGCTCTTCCGCATAGGAATCTTGCGTTAACGATCCCGTTAACCACAGCATTTCGGTTGGCATCTAAAACTGCACTCTTCTCTGATTCTATACCCATCACGTTAGCCGCCTGATTGGCACAATAAAGGCCAATGGAGCCTACTCCGCAGTATAGGTCCAAAACCTTTTCTTTTCCTGTTAGGGCTGCGTATTCACGGACTTTGTCGTATAGCTTTTCCATTTGCACAGGATTTACCTGATAAAAAGAATGGGGAGAAATTTCAAATGACAAATCCCCTACTTTTTCTAGGATTGTCGGTTTCCCTGCCAGAGAAATGCACTCTTTTCCCATGACTTGTGAGGTTTTCTTTTTATTTACATTTAAGATTACACTTTCCAGTGAATATCCCGTCTTAAATACTGCGTCATCAATTAATTCCGCTAGCTTTTCTCCGTTAGGAATCCCATTTCCATTTATAACTAGAATGGCCATAACTTCTTTGGTATTGAAGGCTGTTTTTACAATAAGGTGGCGCATAAGGCCTTTTTCCCATTTGTCATCCCAAGCAGTAATGTTATCTTCCTTCATGAACTGGCGCACAGCTTGAGCTACTGCCACAGCGGCTGGTGACTGAATCATACAGTCGTTACAATTGACCACATCGTGACTTCTTGGCTTGTAGAAGCCGATGGCCACTTCACCCAGATTTTCTAGAATTCCGCCTTTTCTAGTGATAACTCCACCTGTACTAATTGGGAATTGAGCCTTGTTTCTGTAGTTAAATGGGTCTTCCATTGCCACTATTGGGCGTACTATAGGATCAGCTAGGTCGCCTAGGCGGCGCAATTTTTCACCTAGTTGTTTTTCTTTTAATTCCAGTTGGCCTTTATAGTTAAGTCTGGCAAGGGAACAGCCACCGCAGCCTTTAGTGAAGCCGTCATTACAAATTGGTTCCATCCTATTAACCGATGGCTCATCCACAGATTTTAGGCTGGAAAATGCATAGTTTTTCTTTACCTTGGTCAGCCCTACGGTGACCACGTCTCCTACTACAGCACCTGGCACAAAAACGGCCAGTCCATCAGCTCTTCCGATTCCCTGACCCTCATTACTCATATCAACAATTTTCATCTGGCAAATCTGCCCTTTTTCAAACATCTAAATCTCCTCTATTATCCTCATTAACTCTTTTGGTTGGTAAATTATTTTCTTCCCGCCATTTTTTCTTAATATTTTTTCATTTCGAAATCCCCAGGTGACGCCTACAGTAAACAGGTCTGCATTTGTCCCGGTTTTCATATCTATTTCTGTGTCTCCTATGTAAATAGTCTCAGACTTTTGTGAGCCAAGTTCTGCCAAAAGACTGTTAACTCCGTCTGGAGCTGGCTTTCTCAAAACATTTTTTCGCTCACCTCTGATGCCATTAATCAGTCCCGGGAAATAATCGTCGCAAAGTTCTTTGACCACGGCCTCATATTTGTTGGACATGACCCCAATGGAAATCCCTAAAGCCTTTATGGCCTCCAAAAGTTCCATGATTCCTGGGTAAGGCTTAGTCTTGTCCCTATAATGAATTTCATAGTGTGTCTTGAATCTTTCAAGGCACATTAGTATTTGCTCTTCACTAGTTCCTTTTGGGACGGCGTAGCCCATAAGATTTCTCACGCCAGTTCCAACGAAGCTGCTGACTTCTGACAATGATCTAGGTGGAAATCCAAACTCTAAAAGCCCTTCATTCACAGCGTCGGTCAGATCCTCAAGGGTATCAAGCAAGGTGCCGTCCAGATCAAATATGACTGTATTGTATTTACCCATTATCATATCCCCTTATTTTACTGTCTCAGACATTTGTGCATACAAGTCTGGAAAGCTTTTTTTCAGTCGTAGTGGTACTAAATCCGGATCGGTAAATCCATGGCTGCTCATACCTGTTACGTGTACCTGCTGAGTTTCCTTGTTTACCACTTCATAACCTAGGTACACGGAGGCGCCTTTCAGTTTTTCGATCCAAGACCTTATAACTACTACCTCATCAAACACTGCCGGCGTTTTGTATTGGCATGAAACTCCGATTGCTGGCATCCATACCCCGATTTTTTCAAGCATTGAATAAGGGTAACCAATAGATCTAAGTAGCTCGTTTCGCCCGATTTCAAACCACCTTATATAGTTTGAGTGGTGAACTATTGCCATAGCATCTGTCTCCGCATATCCCACTCTGTGTTCTGTTTCAAATTTTGTCATTTTCTATACCTCCTAAAGTTTGTTTGCCATTTCTTCTATTTTTCTAAGTCGATTGTTTAGCCCGGATTTTTTCATTGGTGGATCCATCATATCCGCAAGCTCCTGCAGAGTCGCATCTGGATTGTTTATCCGAACCATTGCTGCTGCCTGCAATTTAGGGGAAAGGATGCCTAGTCCCTTTTTTTCCTCAATCTTTTTGATTAAGGTTATTTGTTTTTCTGCCGCAAAAAGGCTTTTGTCAATATTGGCATTATCGCAGTTGCTCCGCCTATTGGCTTCGTTTCGCATTTCTTTGGTAATCCGTACGTTTTCAAAGTCAAATATTTTCCCTGAAGCTCCCATAATAGCCAGAATATCAATAATTTGCTCTGACTCTTTTACATAGACAACGTAGTTTCCTTTTCTGTTTATTATCTTTGCATGAATGTCCACAAAGTTGTTTAGAAGTTTTCGCACATCGCCTGCTAAGGTTTGGCTTGTGCAAACAACTTCCAAATGGTAGCTTTTTTCTGGGTCACTGATAATTCCCGCCGCCAAAAACATTCCACGTAGGTATGCTTTTCGACAACACTTAGTTTTGATAATCCCCTCGTAAATTCCGTCGCTAATATAATTCATACCTTCCCTGATCATGAGAATCCCCGTTTCCCGCAAAATCTGTTCGCTAAGGTTGTCAGGATCTATGGTAAGAATATATGCTCGGCTCTTCTTTAGAGTATTGCCTTGTCCCATTTCCAGTGAGGCTTCCACATCAAAGTAATCCTTAATCATAGTCTTATAGTGCCTTGCTATGGCTGGATTTTCAGTGGTGGTAATCACCTTAAACTTTCCCCCACCCGCTAGCCTTATACTTCCGCACATGCGAATAAAGCCAGCAATTTCTGCCAACATGCAACATTTCTTTGTTGCCTTTACATGGGCTAATTCATTTTTTGTCTCCGTGGTAAATGACATGTTTTTCTCCAATACGTAAGGATCTCCAAAGGTTAGCCTTTGGAGATCCTTTAATAGCTTCTTTTTATTTCTTAATTAATTTTCCCACTTTCGCCTTCTTTTATAAGTCTTTCCAAAATCATTTCCATTTTATTATATCATTATAAATCCCTGTGTTCAATGATAATTCGCTTGCCCTGAGCCTCTAATATCTTTGCCATTTCATTGGCTGTTGTCACAGATCGATGCTGGCCTCCTGTGCAGCCAAACGCTAAGTTTAAATTATATTTCCCCTCCTGCATATATGCAGGAATTAACTTTTCAAGCATAGCATCTACTTCCTTTATAAAGTCCTGGGTGACTTTGTGTTTCAGCACATAATCCTGAACCTTCCTGTTATTTCCCGTAAGATTTTTTAATGACTTCACATAATATGGGTTAGGGATAAAGCGCATATCAAAAATCATATCAGCGCCAAGGGGAATTCCCTTCTTGTATCCAAATGACATGATGTTCATTACAAAGGTTCGTTTCCCTTCTCCTGAAACAAAAATATTATTGACCTCTTGTAAAAGTCGTGCAACCTTCATATTAGAAGTATCAATTACAAAATCAGCTCTGTCACGTAAGTTTTTAAGTATTGCTGTTTCCCTGGTAATCCCTACAGAAGTCGCTTCTCCCTTGGCCAAAGGGTGCTGCCTTCTTGTTTCATTAAATCGCCTGATGAGCACTGGGCTTGAGGCTTCTAAATAAAGAATCTTGTACTTTATATCCATTTCTTCAAGATCAGTTAATGCCTTTTCCATGTCAGAAAAAAGTTCTCCCCCTCGAACATCTACAGCAAAAGCTGCTTTTTCAATGGGAACCGCCTCATTGACTGCAAGCTGAACAAAGTTCTTGATTAAAGCCGGCGGCATATTGTCTATACAATAATATCCAAGGTCTTCCAAACAATTCATCGCTTGAGTTTTTCCTGAACCTGATAATCCAGTCACGATTACGGTATTCATCTTACCTCCTTCAGATTTACAATCCTTTTTAAATCTAATCCTGCTTCATTTGCACGCTCAAGGCCTCCTTGAAAGTCCCCTACTCTCTCTGGAACATGGGCATCGCTGCTAATGATAAACTTAACATCTGTCTTTGCGGCGATCTTGATTTCTTCTACGGTCAGATGGTCATGCCAGGTGCTGATTTCCATAAGCGTATCTTCTTTTGCGCAAGCCTTTGCAATAAGTTCTATATCAAAAGGTCCTTTGTCTCCTGGGTGTGTAAGTAAGGCAATATCATTTTCCCTAATTGCATTTAAAACCATTTCTGTATTTTTTTTCTTAAGCCATTTCTCCATAAAAGTAAATCCGTGGCTATAAAGCCAATTAAAGATACAAAATCCTCTAGTCACACCATAATGATATCCTGCAATAATAAAATCGTAATCCTTAAACTCGTCTGGCTGAATATCAAGACCCTTTCCTTTGTTAATTATATTTGCTTCTGCACTTAATTTTATTTTGATTTTAGGATATTTTACCCGCAGCTTGTCTATTTCACCTCTCATTAGAGGTACATCTTCACGTTTATATCCATAAAAAAGATGGCCTGGACCATGATCGCTTATGGCAATATAGCTCATACCCTTTGTCATAGCTACCCGTACATTATCTTCAATAGAGCCCTTCCCATGGGAATAGGTTGTATGGGTGTGTATGTCATATCCTAATTGATACTTCTTATTCTCCAATTATTCTCACCTCTGGCTCCAGTTTAACTCCGAATTTATCCATAACTCTGCTTTGAACCATATTCATCAACTGAATGATGTCTGTAGCTGTAGCCCCTCCCGTGTTTACTATAAACCCACTGTGTAGCGTAGACACTTGGGCACCCCCTACACTAAGACCTTTCATTCCCGAATCCTGAATCAGTTTTCCGGCAAAATACCCTTCAGGTCGCTTGAAAAAGCTTCCTGCACTAGGTAGCTGCACTGGCTGTTTCTCATTTCGTCTTTGATTTAGTTCCTTCATCTTGGCCTTAATCTCCACCCCTTCTCCCTTAGAAAGAGCCAGGGTAACTTCTATAACCACATCCCCTGTATCGTGAAAAATGCTATGCCTATAGCCTAAATTTAGCTCATCTACACCTAAGGTGTAGATCTTGCTTCCATCCTTAGAAATGACTTTAACTTCCTTTATAATCTCTGACATTTCTCCGCCATAGGCTCCTGCGTTCATGAAGGTTGCACCTCCAAGACTTCCAGGTATACCACTAGCAAATTCAAATCCAGTAAGATCGGCTTGTAAAGCTGCCTTTGCAACATTAGACATAAGACATCCACTTCCACCGCAAAACTCATCTCCAGTGATTTTAATTTGGCTAAATGCCTCTTCCAGCTTCACAATCGCCCCTCTATACCCACCATCTCTAACTAAGATATTCGAGCCATTACCCATAATCATATAGGCTGCACTATCCTTATAAAGCTCTCCTAAGACAAATTGTAATTCTTCCATAGATTGAGGAAGAATTAGCAGATCTGCCTTACCTCCAGCTCTAAAAGAAGTATATTGGTTCATAGGAGCATCTTCAATTAGATGTTCCTTTTTAATCTTTTGTTCCAGTCTACTTTTTAAGGTCATTTTTAATGCCATACTTCTTCTCCTTTTTTTTGTGTTCTATCCTATAACGATCCACTGTATAATCTCGAATGTCTACAGAAAATCCTTTTTTATCTAACTTTTTATTAACTGCTCTAGCACAATATGCGTATATTACAGCAAAAATTGGGATTCCAATGATCATGCCCATGAATCCAAACAGTCCGCCGCCTACTAATATGGCAAACATTACCCAAAAGCTTGATAAGCCTGTGCTGTCTCCTAAAATCTTAGGTCCAAGAATGTTCCCATCTATTTGCTGTAAAATTAAGATAAATATTAAGAAATATACACATTGCATAGGATCTACCATTAAAATAAGTAGTGCTGATGGAATAGCTCCAACAAAAGGTCCAAAGAAAGGTATAATGTTGGTTATTCCAATAATACAACTTATCAGAAGTGGATATTCCCACCCAAATACGCTCATTACAATGAAGCAAATGATCCCCACGATCAAGGAGTCAATCAGCTTACCATTTATAAATCCGCCAAATGTTTTATTAGTAAATGTAGCCCCACTTAAAATCTCTTCTGCTGATTTATTATTAAATGTAGCAAGAATAAGTTTTTTTGACTGTGCTGCAAACAACTCTTTACTGTTTAAGAAGTATACACATATTACAACGCCTACAAAGAAATTTTTCAGAAGGTTTAATACTCCAAATACTCCTGTTGAAATGCTGCTTGCAATTTCTAAATACCCGGGAAGCATTTTTTCATTTACGTAGGTCATTACGTTTTCTGTAAATTTATTAATCCAGTTTTCCAAAGTGGCCTGCATTTCAGGGTAACGAACTGTTTTTGCATCAAGCCATTCGCCTAGCCTGCTCATACTGTCTGGTAATACATTGGCAACTTTCATAATGTTATCAACAAGTCCTGGGATTATCATCCAACTAATACCTGCAATTACAACAAAGAAGAATATTAGTGATACTATTGTAGCCATAACTTTTGAAAAAGATAATGCCCTTTTGCTTTTCCGTTTTCGTCGATCAATGAAGCTAAATGTATGCCTAGTCGTAAAATTATAAATCGGGCAGAGTAAATATGCAAAAACTAGCCCATATATAAATGGAGTGAGAATTCTCATGATGACATTGGCAAAGCGAGCCAGTCCATCTACCCTATATATAGCAAAAAATACAATAGTACAGCTAACAACAACCAAGAAGGCTGTTAATCCCCATCTAACATGCTTTTCATCAAAATTTAGCTTCATTAAAAATGCTCCCTTTTTACCATAAATTAATAGCTTATCCCATCTATAATATATATTACATCATTTACAATATAAAGTCTTTATGTTTTTAAGATTACCCATTTTTTTTGTGATTTTTTACAAAAAAAGGTTGATTTTTTATGTGTTTGATGTATAATTAGCCCATGTTTTAAATTTTTATTCATTGTTTTGGATTTAAATATGTTGTTAAAAATATTTAAGGAGGCTTTATCATGGCAAAAGAAAAGGTAGTTTTAGCCTATTCAGGAGGGTTAGACACCTCTATCATTATGACTTGGCTAAAAGAAAATTACGATTATGATGTAATTGCAGTTTGCTGCAATGCAGGACAAAAGGAAGATTTTGATGCAATTGAGAAAAAAGCAATGGCGACAGGTGCAATAAAAGCACTGACTATCGACCTTCAGGAAGAGTTTATTACAGATTTCATTTGGCCAACCCTAAAGGCAGGGGCCATTTATGAAAACGAATATATGCTAGGAACTTCCATGGCCAGACCACTTATGGCTAAAAAGCTTGTTGAGGTTGCTAAAGAAGAAGGAGCCTTTATTATTGCTCATGGTTGTACTGGCAAAGGTAATGATCAGGTTCGTTTTGAAACCACTATCAAAGCCCTTGATCCAGCTATTAAAATAATTGCTCCATGGAGATTCTGGGACTTTGAATCACGAGAACAGCTTATTGATTATGCGACTAAACACAATATTCCAATTAACCAGTCTGAAGCAAAGATTTACAGCCGAGATGAAAACATTTGGCATATTAGTCATGAAGGCGGCGAGCTTGAAAACCCTTGGAATGAACATTACGACTCTATTCACGTGTTAAGTGTTCCACCAGAAAAAGCTCCGGACAAACCTACATATGTGGAAATAGAGTTTGAAGAAGGTATTCCTGTGGCCGTTGATGGTGAAAAGATGGATCCAATTAAGTTGCTTACTGCATTAAATGATGTTGCAAGTAAAAATGGAGTAGGAACTGCCGATATTATCGAGAACCGTTTAGTCGGCATGAAATCTCGTGGTGTATATGAAACTCCGGGTGGTACAGTTTTATTTGCTGCTCATACAGCACTTGAAAAACTTATCTTAGACAGAGATACTACCCAGTATAAATACATAGTTTCTCAGAAATTTGCCCAGATCGTATACGATGGTCTATGGTACACTCCACTAAGAGAAGCCATCTCTGCATTTGTAGATGAAACACAAACATTAGTAACTGGTACGGTGAGAATGAAACTTTATAAGGGTAGTGCCGTTGCTTCTGGCAGCAAGTCAGTCAATTCACTTTATAGTGAAGAATTTGCAACTTTCAGTGCAGATGAAGTGTACAATCAAAGTGATGCAGAAGGATTTATCAACTTATTTTCATTACCACTAAAAATCCGTGCTATCCAAAAGCAGACTAAAGAAGGAGGGGCAAAACAATATGAAACTTTGGAAAGGAAGGTTCTCAAAGGCGGCGACTTCGTCCGCTGATGAATTCAACGCTTCAATTGAATTTGACCAACGACTATATAAGGAAGATATACAAGGAAGTATTGCTCATGCCACTATGCTTGGGAAACAAGGGATTATCACAGAGGCCGAATCAGATCTCTTAGTAAAGACACTCAGTGAAATCGAAAAGGATATCGATGCAGGCAAAGTAGAATTTACTGTTGAATGCGAAGATATTCATATGAACATTGAAACCGTACTAACACAGCGTGTTGGAGATGTAGGTAAAAAACTTCACACAGCTAGGAGCCGAAATGACCAAGTGGCTGTTGATTTACGACTTTATCTAAAAAAGGATATTGAAGAAATTCAAAAAGTATTGGAGAGGTTAAAGCAGACCCTAGCTAGCCTAGCGGAAGATCACCAGGATACAGTGATGCCTGGGTACACCCACTTACAAAGAGCTCAGCCTGTAACTTTAGCTTATCACCTATTAGCATACTACCAAATGTTTAGCCGTGATGTTGATAGGTTTGTTGACTGTCTAGATAGAATGGACTATTTGCCTCTTGGCTCAGGTGCTCTTGCAGGTACTACATACAATACGGATCGAGAGTTTATGGCTAAAAAGCTAAACTTTAAAGGTATCTGTCCTAATGGGATGGATGCTGTAGCTGACAGGGATTTTGCAATTGAATTTATCAGTTGCTGCTCTATTACTATGATGCATTTATCCAGATTCTGTGAAGAGCTTATCCTGTGGAGTTCTGTTGAATTTAGTTTCGTAGAAATCGATGATGCTTATTCCACTGGAAGCAGTATTATGCCTCAGAAAAAGAATCCAGATATGGCTGAACTTATCAGAGGAAAAACTGGACGTGTATATGGAGATTTAATGAGCCTTTTGACGATTTGCAAAGGCCTTCCACTTGCCTACAACAAAGATATGCAAGAGGATAAACTTCCTGTATTTGATGCAGGTGACACCCTAAAAGCTTCTGTAGGCATTTTTACGGAAATGATTGCTACTATGAAGGTGCGTGCTGAAAAGATGGAACACGCAGCTAAATATGGTTATATGAACGCTACTGATGCCGCCGACTACCTTGTCACTAAGGGGATTCCATTTAGAGACTGCCACGAAATCATCGGTAGCATCGTGCTTCACTGTATCAACAAAGGCATTGCTATTGAAGAAATGACCATGGAAGAGTTCAAATCTTTTTCAGAAAAATTTGAAGATGATATTTATGAAAATATCGCCGTTAGAAGCTGTATATCCGCAAAGAAATCAAAGGGATCTACTTCTTTTGAAAGTGTAAAACAGCAACTAAATGATATAAAAAAATAAGCCACACTATAA
>JAVXGM010000019.1:0-18004 GCA_036657395.1 Anaerovoracaceae bacterium | reverse complement strand
ACCAAATACTATCCCTTCTGTCAATGCGTTTTCTGGTTTATTTTTTATTTATTTTGGTAAGTTAATTGTAAGTCTAAATAACACCCCTTTTCTGGTAGTGAGAACATGAAGTTAAACCTGATAATACATCAATTAACTGGAACAAAGTGCAATGACTATGGTGCTATATTATTTACCTTTGTTTTTACAGTTTTGTGTTTTCAGCTCTTCTACGAAAAATTTATTAGACCATAAGTGTGTCACAATTATATTAGCAACATAAAATATAGAAGAGATCTGTGTTTAGTGTAATTTTACATTATAAGCAGAATCTCTTCTATATTTTAATATGATAACTCGAATAAGGAGAGGAGATTTTTTATGTCAGATACTATAGATCAAACTTGTCCAGCTGTAGGCTATCAATCTGCTTCGATTTGCGTACCTGTTACAGTAACACCATTTGCAAAAACAGGTTTAACATGTACGAAGTGCTGCGGTAACCCTGTAGTAACATCCGGAAAAAACACCTGTGGAGGCATTAAGAATGGAACTTGTGCTTTTACCATCAGCCAGGATATTTGCGTTGCTGTGCCCGTAGATTTCGGCGCTACTGCTGAAGTTGGTGATACTTTTGTGAGTTGCAACGGCGCTGATGCTGATGATATCTGTGCCAACTGTGATAAGCGTGTTGAATCCGTTCTACCAGTCATCAACTCTAGGATAGAGTAATGAACGGGGAATATATGGGAGAAATATTATCTCATAATCCAAAAGCTTTAACTTGCACCAGTGTTCACTCCCAATGTGCAGAGGTAAGCGTTCCCCTAGAATTAAAACCTTATGCAACTCTTGGAGAACTAGAGACAGAATGCTGTGGAGAGCCAATAATTACACTTCATCAAAATCAAGGATCCACTTGCTCTTGTGGGTGTGAGCTTACGATTACACAGTCTGTTTGCATCCGAATTCCACTGGAATATGGTACAAAGGCAGATGTTGGAGAAACAACTTCATGTTGTAAGCGAACTTCAAATTTTAACATTACCCCATAGTAAAACAAAATAAAAGCAACAGGCAGTTGAACTGACCTCCCAAATTGTTAGATTTTTGGTCTAACTTTTGGGGGTCGGTTCAAGTTTTTATACTGCTATGTTGCTTTTATTTTATCTTCCTGAATATTTCTAATTGGGATGAAAAGTAATATGTTTCTGCAAATGAGGTTTTTTTCATATTAGCCCCTCCCTTTTCCCACACAAATAATGTGGCTTTATTTTTTCCCTTTATATGGCTTCTTTCCTTTTTTGCTTGCGATTCTCCGTTTAGTCTTTGTTTTCATTACAGCATGTCCAAATCTGCCAAGAGGCTTTCTTTGAATTCCAAAATATTCACCGTGATTGTAGCAAATAAGCTTTGCAGCATCTAACATAATCCTATTGCTCGGGTCTATAAGCTGTTTATTTACTTGAACGTTTACAATTTCTCCAATAAACATATCATGGCTAGGGTACTGTATAATCTCCTTTACCTTACACTCTAAATTTACTGGGGATTCAAGTATTGTGGGACAGCTTACTTTTTTTCCTTTTCCTTTGGTCAGGTTTTGCTCTTTAAATTTATCTATATCTTTTCCTGATTTTACTCCACAATAATCTGTGGCAAAGGCCAAATCTTCTGTAGCCAAATTAATTACAAATTCTCCCCTCTCTTTGATGATGTGATGAGAATGTCTAGACTTTCTCACAGATACATACGTCATAGGTGGATCAGAATTTACTATTCCCGTCCAAGCAATTGTAATAATATTGCTTTCCGCTTCAGTTCCACAGGATACCATGACCACCGGTACAGGATTTAACATGGTTCCCGGTTTAAAATTTACTTTCTCCATTATTCTTCCCTCATTTTATTTTTTCTATTGTACGCTGAAATTCTTCTGGTGGTTCACACCTAAATTCCATATATGTCTTTGTCTTTGGGTGAATAAAGCCTAGCACCCCTGCGTGAAGCATTTGTCCATGCAATTTAAACGGCTGCTTGGCTGGTCCATATAATTCATCCCCCAAAAGAGGGTGCTTTATGTATGCCATGTGAACACGTATTTGGTGAGTTCTGCCTGTTTGTAATCTTGCTTCAATCAATGTATATTTTCCAAAACGCTCTATCACCTTATAGTGAGTCACCGCTCTTTTTCCACCATCCCTAACAACTGCTCGCCTCTTTCTATTTTTAGGATCCCGATCAAGAGGTGCATCTACTACGCCCTCATCTTCAGAAAAGTTGTGATAAACCACGGCATTATAGACTCTAGTGATAGTATGGTCTGCCAATTGTCTAGCCAAGAATTGATGAGCCTGGTCATTTTTGGCTACCATAAGAAGACCACTAGTGTCTTTGTCTATTCTATGAAGAATGCCTGGGCGAACCACCCCATTAATAGAGGATAGACGATCTCCACAGTGATACATTATTCCGTTAACCAGGGTTCCTGTGTAATTTCCAACTGCTGGGTGAACTACCATACCTTTAGGTTTATTTATCACCAAAACATCATCGTCTTCAAAGACAATATCCAGTGGAATATCTTCCTTTAGAATCTCAAGCTCTTTTGGCTCAGGAATAATCACTTCTCCGCTGTCTTTATTTTTCACCTTGTACTTCTTACTATCACAGGTTATCCCATTAATAGAAACTTGTTTTTCTTCAATTAGCTTTTGGATAAAGCTTCTTGAAATTTGTGGAAATTTAAGAGAAAGGACCAAATCAAGCCTGGTCCCTTCCATTTTTTCATCAATATTAAATTTGTATATTTCTACTCTATCCATCGCTCCGTCTTCCATCAATAAAAAAAACATATACCATCATTAACATACACCCCACGCAAACGGAAATATCCGCTACGTTAAACACTGGAAAAATTCTAAAATCCAAATAGTCTATCACATGGCCGTATACTATTCTATCAATTAAATTCCCTATTCCTCCGCCGATAATACAAGACAGTGATAGTAGCAGCATAAAATGGGCTTTTCGTCTCTTCCAAACGATATAGGCTAAACCGCAGACAATCACAACTATAGGTAATACTATTAGAAATCCTCTAAAGCCCTCGAGTATGCTAAATGCAGCACCATGATTTTGAATATAGGTAATATGAAACACATTGTCCCAAACAGGAATGGTCTCATACAAATTCATATTAGCTGCCACTCCTCTTTTTACTAGCTGATCGGCGGCAATGATAAGCAGAATAATAATATAGTACATTAAAAATTAGGGTACAATATGCCCCGCCTCCAATTTATTTTATATTCACCATGGTTTTAGTGTTTGTGTCTTCTTGATTTTTTATTTTTTCTTTTGCATCAGGTAATTCTTCTAAGTCCTCAATGTTCATTCCTGAAAAGAAATCAGCCGATAAGTCGTCAAACTTCTCAAGCTCTGCTTGAAGCAAACTTTTGTATCTGCCTTGGAATTTTTGAAATCTCTGTTTAAGGGCTGAATTTTCTTCTTTAAGTCTGTCTACAGCTTCTTTTGCTTCTCTATGAATTACGTGAGCATCAAGCTCTGCATTCTTCATTATGATGGAGGCTCTCTTTTCCGCACTAACAGAAATATCTTCCATAAGTACTTTAGCTGCCTGAAGAGTTTCTAGAACGGAATTTTCAGCACCCTGGTACTTGGCCAATTCACCTTCTGCCCGCTCTTTATCTTTGCGTAATTCTTCGTTTCTTGTGATGAGCATCTCCAAATCCAAAGTAATTTGATCTAAAAATTCATTTACTTCATCTTCTTTATATCCTCTTACTGTCTTTGCAAACTCTTTTTCTTGAATTTCTACAGGTGTAATCATCTTCTACCTCCTACTATTTCCATGGACTATTATTATTTTTTGCTCCATTTTCAAACTCAAATCCTTTGTGATCTACACTAGCTGAAATATCTACGTTTTCTGGTGCAAATACAAAAATATTATTTGCTACTTTTTGCACGTTTCCGTTTAATGCATAAGTAGCTCCGCTAAGAAAATCAAAAATCTTTCTTGCGGTGTCTGTCTCAATTTTTTCTAAATTTATAATAACTGGTTTTCTCGCTTTCAAGCTATCTACAAGCTTAGGACATTCATCAAATCCTTTAGGCTCGATAACAACTATCTTAAATGCTGCTGTAATAGCACTTACTGTTCTATTTTGTATAGGAATCACCTTGCTGTTCTCTCTCATTTCGCTTCGCTGTGGTTGTGTCCTCGTTTCAATCGGTCTACGCTCTTGCCTAACCGGTTTTTCTCGTCCTTCATACTCTTCTTCTTCTTCATATTCCTCAAGACCAACTAAATCCTTAAATTTACCAAAAAATCCCATCGTAACCTCCAATATTATTTCTTACTATAATCTCGTTGTCCAAAAATGGCTGTACCAACTCTAACTAAATTTGATCCTTCTGCAATAGCCACTTGAAAATCATGAGACATTCCCATGGAAAGATACTTAAAGTTCAATCTTTCATGGTCTATCTTCCCATATTTATCATATAGCTGCTTCACTTGTGCAAAGTAGATTCCAATTTCATTTGAATCCTCTGCAAAAGGTGCAATGCACATAAGCCCTTTAATTCTAATGTTTGGAAGGTTTTCCAAAATCATCTGAATCATAGCTTCTGTCTCTTGGGTGGTAATGCCAAACTTACTATCTTCTTCTGCTGAATTAACCTGAATAAGTATGTCCATAATCAATCCATTTTGCTCTGCCCGCTTATTAATCTCTACGGCCAATTTGTATGAGTCCACAGAATGAATCATAGATACTTTATCTATGATGTATTTTACCTTATTAGTCTGTAAATGTCCAATCATATGCCATCTTACCGGTTTAACAAAGTCAAACTTATCCATGATCTCCTGTACTTTATTTTCACCAATGTCGGTGATTCCGCAGTCAATTGCCTCATTAAGCTCTTCTACGCTTCTGGTCTTTGTCACTCCCACCAACAAAACGGAACCAACTTCACGTCCATTCTCTTGTTCTGTAGCTTTAATTAAGTCCTTTACCTTTGCTATGTTCTCTTTTATGGTTGTCATGTTGTACCCTCCTCATTAATTACCCTTTTCAGGATTTCGTAGCACTTCATCGTAGGCTTTTACCGTTTCCAATTGTTTTCCGTCCTCATCATAAAAAACTGTATCTTTTAGGGCTGAAACTTCTCCATCGGTTCCGATAACACTTACCCTTGTAAATTGAAACTTCCCATATTTATCTTTGACCATAAGCCCAGGTTTTCCATCCACTGTAGTTAAACTCTTGTTGTCTACTAAAAGGCCTGAATATTCCTTGGCCACAATATTGACATCAACAACTCTAGTTTTAGCAAATTCTTTGTAATAATTATGGCAAATAAAAACGACTTGCCATTGATCGTCTGCCCCTTGGTTCACTTCGCTGATCTCCGCTTCCACATCTCCATCTGGAAAAACAACGGTAACTTTATCACCTTTGTTATAGTATTGAATGCTTTCTGCAGTGACCCAACAAACCAAATTCCAATTATTATTATCCATTTGTTTAAACAAAGGTTCTCCCTTTAATGTTGTGTCTCTCCTTGTTTTCACCGACTTAAAATTAATTTTATCAAGCTCTTTTGGATCTAGTTTTTTAATATTTTCAGGTGTAAAATACCCTTCATAACCATCAATGTAATAGCTTATCACTCCGCCAGCTGCTACGGTGCCAGATCCTGTAGCTTCCACTGACTGGTTTAGCGTAGCTATTTGATCTTCATAATCCGACTTTGGAGTATCCTCTCCCTCTGGCACTACTTTCCCATCTCCTGTAAGCTCAACCACTTTAGTTCCTTTTCGAACCCTAACCCCTTCTTTAACAAGATATTTTAAACGACCCGACTTATCTGCCGTATAAACCTGTTCATCTCGAACAAAATAACACTTTGCCTCCTGTGTAACCTGTAAATCCCCCATTTCTAGCGTATCTGTTTGTTTTAATGCTCCAGTTAACTTTGGCACAGTGTAAACGATTAAATACAATGCAACTAAAACCAATATATATATAATTATTATCTTTCTGTTTCCTTTGGCCATATTGCCTCCCTACTATATATATTTTACACCAAGTATCCCATTCTTACAATGTACTAAAGGGTTATTCCCAGTATTTTCTGTACTATTTTTTTCTCTTCTTTGGTCCATTTTCTTTCCTGACTCATAAATTTTTCCAATAAATCCGGACGCTGCTTTTTTGTTAGCTTCAAAGCCTCTTCAAATTTCCAAAGAGAAATCAACTTATGGTTCCCGTTAAAAAGAACCTCTGGGACTTGCATCCCTTCATATTCTCTTGGCTTAGTATATTGAGAACATTCTAAAAGGCCTGAATAAATGGATTCATCTGTAGCCGACTGACTGTTGCCTAAAACACCTGGGATAAAACGTGCCACCGAATCAATCATTACCATGGCAGGAAGTTCCCCCCCTGTAAGTATAAAATCTCCAATAGATACCTCTTCCATTTCCCAGTAATCCAAGACTCGCTGATCTACTCCCTCATAATGACCGCAAAGTATTACTAAGTCTTTTTCTGTTGCCAATTCTTCTATCTTGTTCATGTTTAGAGTTTTTCCACGAGGGGACATGTATATTACTTTCTTTCCTTTGGCCTTTATATCTTCCATTGCACGAAAAATTGGAGCTGCAAGCATAACCATACCTGCGCCTCCACCAAAAGGACTATCATCTGCCCTATTATGTTTGTCTTGACTGTAGTCCCTGATATTTGTTAGCTTAATGGACAGCAGTCCTTTTTCACTTGCTTTTCCTAAAATACTGCTTTCTGTTACCGCCGTAAACATTTCAGGAAAAAGTGTCAATACATCTATATTCATGGTCGTCCTCTATAGGTCCAAAAGGCCTTCTATTAATCTAACTTTTATAAATTTCTCTTCATCATTTATTTCTAAAATAAATTCATCCACTAATGGGATAAGAATTTTTTTCTTGTTTTCTAATTCAACTTCATATAAATCTTGGGCTGTATTTTGAAGTATATCTGTCAAAACTCCTAAAGTTTCTCCCTCTTGTGTAATCACAGGAAATCCCAGAAGATCTTTAACATAATAAGTACCCTTTGGAAGAGGCTTAAGCTCCTCTTCTCCAATGAAAAGTTCCTTGCCTCGTTGAGCTTGTGCATGATCAATATGGTCTATTCCATCTAACTTTAATACTACCATATTTTTTTGATACCTAACCGATTTAATTGTGTATTTTTCTTCATCTAAATAGATTGTATCCCATTCCTCAAAGCCTTCTTTATACTCCGTGTACGGATAAACCTTGATTTGACCTTTAAGTCCTACAACACTTGTTACCTTGCCTACCTTGATTTTGTTCATAATTTTTTCCTACCTATATAATACTCAGGCACATATACCTACATTGTAAATATATGTGCCTATGTGCAGTTCTTATTTTGTATCACTATTGAATAATTTCTACAGTGACTTTTGTGTGTGCCCTGGTAGCTGCCGCTTTTACCACAGTGCGAAGTGCCTTCGCAATTCTACCTTGCTTTCCAATTACTTTGCCCATATCATCCGGGTCAACTTTAAGATGGATAACTGTAGTTTGCTTTGACGTGTCTTCGGTTACTTCAACAGCATCAGGATTGTCAACAAGTGACTTGGCAATTGCTCTTACTAATTCTACCACTAGCTTCACCGCTTTCTCTATAAAATTCCTGATTTTCTTAAAAGACTTCTTACTGTTTCTGTTGGCTGTGCGCCATTATCTAACCATTCTTTTGCTCTTTCCCCGTCAATTTTAATATCAGCAGGTTCTGTAAGTGGGTTGTAATACCCAATCTCTTCGATGAACTTGCCATCTCTAGGTGCTCGAGAGTCTGCAACAACTACTCTATAGAAAGGTCTCTTATGTGCACCTATTCTCTTTAATCTGATCTTTACCATTTTAATTTTCCTCCTACTTAAAATATCTTTGTTTCTATTTATTAAAATCCAGTTTACTTTACTGAATTCATAGCGAATTAAAATCCTTTAAACATTTTATTCATCTGGCTAGCACCACCTGGTTTTGTGAATCTCTTCATCATTTTTCTTGACTCTTCATAACGCTTTATCAGGCTGTTTATTTTACTAACCGGCTGCCCTGCCCCTGCGGAAATCCTCTTTCTTCTACTAGCGTTTAGTAGGTTAGGGTTTTCTCTTTCCTTTTTGGTCATGGACTGAATGATTGCCTCCATCTGGGCAAACTCTTTTTCGCTGTCTGCAATGTTAACATTTTTCATGGCGTTTTTATTCATTCCAGGCATCATATCTATTAATTTACCAATGCCACCCATCTTCTTTACTTGTCCCATCTGTTCTAAGAAATCTTCTAAGGTGAATTGGTTTTTCTTGATTTTTCTCTCTAGTTCCTCTGCCTTTGCATCATCATAGCTGTCTTGAGCCTTTTCAATTAGAGACATCATGTCTCCCATTCCTAGGATTCTGCTAGCCATTCTTTCTGGATGAAATGGCTCTAGGGCATCGAATTTTTCGCCCATACCTATGAACTTAACTGGCTTTCCTGTAACTTTCTTTGCAGAAAGAGCTGCACCACCTCTAGAATCTCCATCCATCTTAGTCATGATGATTCCATCAATACCAAGTTTGTTATCAAATCCTTCAGCAGCATTTACCGCATCTTGTCCTGTAAGAGCATCTACTACCAGTAATATTTCGTGAGGCTTAATTGTCTTCTTGATAGTAACCAATTCTTCCATCAGCTCTTCATCAATTTGCAATCTTCCGGCTGTATCCACAATCAGCACATCATAGCCTTTTATCTCCGCTTCCTTTTTGGCTGCAAGAGCAATCTTTTCTGGGTTCTTTGAATCTCTCATTGTAAACACAGGCGTATTCACAGTCTTACCTACAACTTCCAATTGGTCTATAGCTGCAGGTCTATATATATCGCAGGCACAAAGCATAGGCTTCTTGCCATTCTGTTTCAAGTAATTTGCTAGCTTTCCACAAGTGGTGGTCTTACCTGTACCTTGCAGTCCCACCATAAGCAATACTGTAAATCCTCTAGGGGAATATGTCAGCTTGCTATTTGCGCCCCCCATCAAATCCGTAAGTTCTTTATCTACAATCTTGATGACTTGTTGGGCAGGTGTAAGGCTTTCCATTACATCTGAACCTAAAGACTTTTCTTTTACTGCTGCCACAAACTCTTTTACTACTTTGAAGTTTACATCTGCTTCTAGCAACGCAAGCTTTACTTCACGCATAGCCGTATTTATATCTGCCTCAGTAAGTGAACCTTTTCCCTTTAGGCCTTTAAATACGCCTTGCAGTTTATCCGATAGTCCTTCAAATGCCATTTAATACCTCCGTTTAGGTTTCATTCTTCCAACCCATCAATAGTGGATTTTATTTCTGTCAGCTGTTTATTTAATGCTTTGTTTTCTCTATTGTCTATCATAAGTCTGTCAATGGCACCATCAATCTTCTTAATGGCTTTTCTACTCGCTTGGGAGTCTTTTACCAATCCTAGCTTAGTCTCATATTCTCTAAGGGCTTTTTCTCCAGTTTTCAGTGCATCATGGGCGCCCTGTCTACTTATTGAAAATTCTTGGCCAATTTCTGCCAAAGTGTAATTCTCACTGTAGTATAGCTCCATCACATCCTGCTGTTTTTTCGTAAGTAATTGTCCATAAAAGTCATAGAGCAAACTTACTTCTGTAATCTTATCAAACTCCATAGATGACTTCCTTAATTTCAAACTCTTTTACCCATCTTGCCAAGTGATATTACTTGACCTTAATTAGTTTAACCCAAAGCGGCAGCACGTGTCAAGTAGTTTTCCTTAACAGCCTGAGTTTTTTGCAAAATAAAAGAGTGTCTTAAAAAGTTCCACCCTTTAAGACACTCTCCTCTTGTTTGCTAGTATTTTCCGTAAGTTTTAGCTTCATCAACCATGACCTTTGCAAAGTCAAAATCAAGTACTGCTGGATACTCACATCCGGTGGCTAAAATAAATCCACCATCTTTTTTATAAGCATCAATTTGAGTTCTGCATTTTTTTCTTAGTTCTTCTTCTGTTGTTGCACATAGCCAGCCTGGCTCTACTTGACCCATAAGCGTAATTTCTTTTCCATACTTTTCCTTTACTGCTGCCATATCTTCACAGTCAGGGGGCATATGCTGAAATGAAATAAGTACAGGATCCATTCTCTTAATCTGTTCTTCGAAATACACTCCATTACCACAGTTGTGTAACATAACCATAGCTCCGTGTTCTCTAATTACATTGCAAATTTCTTCAATATATATCCCTTCAAATTCATCCCACATCTTTGGTGACATAATGCTTCTTGATGCGTAAAGAGTATCTATCATAATAGCATGACAACCAGCTTCTATTAATGCGATACAAAATTCTTTAACAGTCTCTGTAATATTTCTTAGTGGTGCTGCTAATTTGTCTGGATTTTTCATAAGATCTAGGAACATTTTTTCCTGACCACGAATCATGCTTAAAATGCCTAAAGGCCCGAAAATAAAGCCTATTAATGGCATTTCTTGACCCTTTGCTTCATAAAGTAATCTTGCAAGTTCAATATGCTCGCTCATTCTTGGAGTCTCTCTAGGATTGATAATTCCAATCTTGTCGTATTCATCAGGTGTTGAAACTAATCGATTGTTCATATCAGGATGGGCAGCATTGTTATCGCTATAAACGATTCCCTGTCCCCAGTCTGCGGCTTCTACAGATAAGTCTACTAATGTACACATACAATCTACACCGATTTCTTCTGTAGTTTTAAGAATGGCTGCTGCACATTTTTCTACATCCATTGTCCACTCTTTGTAAGTCATGCCTAATGCTTTTCGTGATACGCTGTTAATCAACGGATACACAGGTACCCTATCTGCCTCTTTGTGTTGTAACGCAAGGGTTACTCTCTCTAGTGAATTCATTTTTATCCTCCTCATACTTAATTTCTTATCTCTATTTTAGAATGTTTCTCCCAAAATAAATATGAGTTTCTTTACTCCTTTCATAGAAATAAATCTATTTTTTTGTTATAATGTTTTAAATATTCTTACATTTATTGGGATACATACAAATGAATTCTAATATATATCATATTAAATATAATATTTTTTAGGAGGCATACATGGATATTAAATCCTATTTAGACAAAGATCTAAAAAACACAAAAGATGAGAATATGAAACATTTGACCAATATACTCACTGCCTTTTCTCATGTTGCCCAGGTGCCAGTCAGCTATTTTAATGAGGAAAATCAGTTGGGATGGGAATGCTTGCCTGAGCTTAAGATCTGCAACCTCTTTCCAGATCATTCCTGTTGCAACAAGCAATGCATAAATACATTGTCTCTGTCCCTTTCAATTGCATCTGACTTAGGTGAGCCTTACATATTTTTATGCGATGCAGGGCTGATTAAAATCGCCTACCCATTCACCGTTAACCGAACTCCAAGGGGCGGCTTTTTTGCAGGGCCTATTTCTATGGGAGAAGGTAGAGACAACACAATAAAGCACCTTGTTAAAACTCTCCCCAAAGATGAAAAGTACACAGCTAAAATCATCTCTTATTTAAGTCGAATGAAAATTTCCAAGCCAACAGAGGTGTCTTACATATATGATGTTTTTTGCAACAGTGTTTTTTCAGCCCGTATCTTAGAAAAAGACTATGGTCTAATCCACTCAAATACAGAAAGTAGCCTTACTGGTTCTTCCTCTGACAATGAAGAGGAACAACTTATTCACGCTTTAAAATCCGGAAATGGAAAAGATGCTTTAGATTATTTTAGAATGTTCTATGAAAAGAAATATATTGTTGAGGCGGGAAACTTGTCCATGGTAAAAGTTCATTTAATGAAACTATTTACGGTTTTATCTAAATCTATTACAGGAAGTAACGCACTGCCGTCGTATTTTCTGGAAGATTTGGAGCTTCTTCACAATGCATTTACTTTTTCTAAGACCTTTACTCTGTCCAACAATTTAATAAAAAATCTGACCAAGCTAGGCTCCTTTAATCTTTATACGGGCACATCTGTAATTATTGGAAAAGCCGTAGACTACATCAACGAATTTTATTCTAAGTCCTTAACTTTGGCCAGCACTGCTAAGGCAATGCACACTAATTCATCTTACCTTTCATCTCTTTTTAAAAAGGAAATGGGCATATCTTTTTCCCAGTACCTAACTCAGGTTCGATTAAATTATAGTATGAAACTGCTTGCGGAAACCCATTTATCTATGACGGAAATTGGCATGAATGCAGGATTTTCAGAGCAAAGCTATTTTACAAAGGTTTTCAAAGATATTATCGGTATGACCCCCAGCCAATACCGTAAGAGGCAAAACAGCTTTACCCTTACCCCTTAAATCTTAGGGTTACTTGCTTTCAGCTTCAAGCTGAGCTTCAATAACACTGTCCCACTGGAATCCACAGCTTTTGCATTTTTTCCGACTTCCCGTCTGAAATCCTGTGCATCCGCAGCTTACTTCTGCTTTTCCAGCTTCTACTTCAGACTTAATCTCAGGCACTGCCATTGCCGCCGCCGGCACCACCTTAATAATATTTTCTGACCCACATCTATAACATTTCTGTTTCATCTGCTGCCTCCTTATAACCGTTCCTTTAACAATGGAAGAAGTTTCTTGCTGTGAACCACATAGGAGCTATGACTTTCTCCATACAAAAAATCCAACTTACTATCTTTAATCTTTTCACTAATATATCTGGTGTGACTTTCTTTAATCATATCTTTACTTCCTGCAATAATCCAGGTAGGTACAATAATCTTCTCTAGTTCCTTGCTAGAAATGTCTGGCTGTTCTAGTACCATCTTATATTTATTGCTTCTAGTAAATATGTACCCCAGGTTGAATATGATCCTCCAGGCTCTTTTCAACCCGTCAGGGGTTAGGTTTGCACCACTTATGACCAACTTTCCCAGAAGCTGTGGGTACTTTGCTCCAATAATAAGTCCTATGATACCTCCATCGCTAAAGCCATAAAAATAAGGATCCTCCATGCCAAGCTTTTGAATGAATTCTACAATATACTCTGCAATTTTTCTGTAATTGTATTCCTCTAGCTTTCCACTTTTCCCGTGGCCTGGAGAATCCAAAGCATATATGGTAAAATCTTTTGCCAGTTCTGGAATTATCTCATCAAAAATTGTGTGATCTTCTCCATTGCCATGAACTAGAATTAATGGTTTTCCACTGCCTTCTTTTTCATAAAATAAGTCCATACCTTTAAGGTTTATTTTCATTATAGACTTTCTCCAAGGGCTGTAACTTCCGCCAATTTAGGTGAAGTTTTCATCGAGCCTTTAGTATCCATTCCGCTAATGGTAATAATACCTTTGTCTTCCCATTTTAAGTAAGCGCATATTCCTTTGTATTCTGCAATAGGTCCAGAAAACACGCCTTCAGACATGGAATCCGCAAGTAAGGCTGCACATTTTATATTGAAGCCTTTCATTGCTCTTGCATACAGTCTATCTATTGGAAGCTTAATCTGAGATGACATTCCAAACCAATATATGGGAGTGGCAAGGACTAGCATTTCTGCCTTATCTACAGCCTCTATAACTTCTGTCATATCATCTTTTTGTATACACTCTCCATCATGGCCAAAACAGTATTCGCAATCCTTGCAAGGGTTTATACTCATAGCGCCTACATTTTTTACCGTTACCTCATTACCATTTTTTTTAGCTCCACTTACAAAAGCTTCCACCATAATATCTGTGTTACCACCTTTACGAGGGCTTCCGCTGATTACTAAAATTTTCATTGTATTGTTCCTCCTTTGTAATTTTAAGGCAATTATACCCCTAAAACCCAATAAATACAATTATAAAAAGTTTTGTAATCGTTGTATATTATTTTCTTCAAAATCCTTTAGCTGTTCCATTAGTTTGACGATAGACTCTTCTACTTGTCCCTCATATTTTCTAATTTTTGTAATTCCCTCTGTTACCCCCATATCGCTGCCTAAAATGAGCATCTTTGCAATGTGGGATGGACTTTTGTCGCTTATGGTATCTATGACAATCATCAGGTATGTTTTCATTTTATCAAAAGCCTTTATTCCCTTTTCGTCATATCCACTTTTGTTTAGCTTTTCTTTTGCCTTTTTGTGAAAGGTTTCATATTCTCTTTGCTGTGTCTGTAAGTGAGTTTTGAACTCCTTGTCTTCTACTATGGGAATAAGCTGGTTTATAGTATCAACACCCATTTGAGAGTTTTGATAGATAAAATTTAGTAGTTCTGCGTTTCCATTCATTTTTTTACACTCCTTTTTTCATTATTATTAGAAATAGTGATCTTTTCTATTCGTTTTTTCAATTGTTATCAAACGAATGTACAATATACCGCAAACTAATACCATAATTGCCTTGACGTTGGACAAATTAAGTACTATAATCAAATTGTAAGAAACAATTAGAACTTAAAGAAAAGAGGGATACCATGACTACTGCAACAAAAAAAGCAATTATTGACAGATTCTCATCATTCAAAAGCGAATATAGCGCTTGTGTTGAATTGATCAATAGATGTGTGCAGAGTGGCGCATTGAGATAGCACCACGACAAAACAAATATTAAGACATATTTTTTCCGGCAAGATTACTCTTGCCGGTTTTTTATTTTTTGTGAAAAAATGCCTTTTCACTAGATGGAACTAACCGTAAAATAAAACCTGAAATTGACATAATCAACAGGATATGCTAATGTGAATTACATATATCATTTTACAGGGGATGTTTTTGCACAATGGATGGTGGATGGGGGGCTTTTTCCATATCCAGGTGACGAAAATTAAAGAGCACATAATAGAAGAAGTAATCCTTTCCATTTCGGTACAAGAGAACGAAACCGAGGCGGTGGGAAAGGCAACATAAAACAGAGAAGGCAGAAGGGAGGTCACCGATGAAATACAAAAAAATCACTGCAAAGATCCTTTGCGCCGTGGCACTTTGTGCCATCACTGCGGTGATTATCATGGACTTTTCCCATCAGGTGCGGCATGCTTTAACTGCAGAGACTTATCGGACACTCTCTGAGGTGTCAAAAACCTACAACAAGGTGTTTAATGACCGGATTGATGATACCGTCGAGACCATGAATATGCTGTCCGGTCACATGTCCACTGCCCATGGCTCCTCCCCTGAGGAAGTAATGGGCGTTTTGCAAAACGCAGTGGATGAGGGGGGCTTTACTAGAATGGCGGTTTGCCGTGAGGACGGTGTGAGCATTTCAAATAAAGGAACGATAGTTGATGTGTCCCACCGAGATTATTTTCAAAAGGCGATGAGCGGCACACCTAATGTCAGCGAACCGCTGACCCTTCCCTCCCATGAGGAGGAGAGCATTATTGTTGCCGTGCCTGTACGCCACTCAGGACAAGTGACCGGGGTGCTACTTGGCGGGTATCCCCTCACCATTGCAGGTAATCACTTGCTAGACACCACCTATTACAGCGAGGGTTACGGCTACATTGTGGAGCCAAAAGGCTTGATTATCCTCTCCAGCGACCACAGCGACAAGATGGTGGACGGCAAAAATCTGCTTACCTTTTTCGAGAAGGTTGACTTTGTGGAGTTTTCTATGGCGCAGCTGAGGGCGGCAATGAAAAAAGGGGAAAGCGGAAGCTTTGCCTACCGCTATGAGGGGCAGCGGCGTTTTGTCAGCTTTACCCCATCCACTGTTAACGATTGGTATACTTTCAGCCTTTCCTCAGATGCACCTATGCTGCGGGACGAGCGTGTAAACAAGCAGATTGTCTATACACTGGTGGCCAAGCTTGCCATCGTGGCGGCTCTAGTTCTTTTGTGGATTGTACTAAACAATCGCCGTCGCAACAAAAAGCAGCTCCGACAAGAAGAAGAACTGCGCCTGAGCGAAAAGCGGTTTTCCGTGGCGATTAATGCCTCCAGCGGCACGCTTTTTGAAGTGGATTTGAAACGCCAGCTCTATACTCATTTTGAAAATCCACAGCGGATTTTTAAAACTGACACCCAGACTCTTTTAGCCGACACCCGAGACTTTGCACCGCTGCCCCATGATGCCTTTGTTGATGGGGTTACCGGCTATTTTTTCCACCCGGATGATTGTGCCATGACTAAAAGAGAAATGGAAAAGCTGGAGCAAAGTAAGACCACAAGCTATGAGGCAAGGCTGCGGCGCCATGACGGCAGTTACCTTTGGTGCCGAGTGGATTTGAGCCTGACCTTTGACTTTGCTGGAGAACCATCCCACCTGGTTGGCTTTATTTCGGACATTGACGCCATCAAAAGTCAAGCGATTTATGCGGCGTTACAAGCACAAAAGGATCCTATGACAGGACTTTACAACAAGGTTGCCATGGCAACTCTTGCCAATAAAGGACTTGCCGAATACCCATATGGGCGACATGCACTAGTGGTTTTGGATATCGACGATTTTAAGGGAATCAACGATACCTTGGGTCACGCCTTTGGAGATTTGGTGATCATTGATGTGTCCGCCAAGTTAAAAACCGCCTTTCGTAGCAACGACATTGTTGGGCGCATCGGTGGAGACGAGTTTGCTGTTTTAATGAAAAACATATCAGATACGGACAGCGTTCTTAAAAAGGGTGCGGAGCTGTCCGAGCTGTTTCGCCAAACCTATGTGGGGGAAAAGCAGAAATGCAAAATCTCCTGCAGTATTGGCATGATTATTACAGAGGCAGAGGCAGATGACTCCTTTGAAGTCCTGTACCGAAAAGCGGATGCTGCACTCTATCAGGCAAAGCAGACCGGTAAGAACCGCTTTGTCCTCTACCAAACGGAGGATGCGGACTCCTATCCCATTGAAAGCACAAAAACAGACGATGAGGATTTGCAAAGCCTTAAAAATCCTCGCACGCTGGAATCCTATATTTTTGAGCTACTCTATACCGCCAGAGACTTTGAGAGCAGCATCAACATGGCACTTGCCGCCATTGGCCAGCAGTATGGCGTCAGCCGTGTTTCTATCTTTGAACATCAAAAGAACGGCCACACCACCTGCAATATATACGAGTGGTGCAACGAGGGCATCAGTGCGGAGCTTGAAAATATGCAGCAGTTGGAGCTTTTATCCCAGGATACTTCTATCATGGACTGCTTTGATGAAAACGGCCTGCTTTATTGCAATGATGTGCGGGAGCTGCCGGCCTATGTTCGTGAGATTTTAGAGGATCAACACGTTTTGTCAACGCTACAAGTGACGATTTCCAATGACGAGCGAGTGTTTGGGTTCATCGGTTTTGACGATTGCAACCACCGGCGAGTGTGGACGACAGAGGAAATTGAGAATCTGTCCTACCTCTCAAAGGTTTTAAGCGTGTTCCTGCTTAAGAAAAAGGCAGAGGATGCCCTAGGGCAGCCTAACCCATAAAAATATCGCCTACTAATGGCGGCACACAGAGGAGGCAGTGGAGAAAAGTCTATGAAAATAAAAGTGATACTTCTGCTGATTTGCGGCATTTTGTCCCTAGTCATTGGGAGCATTGGGTTGGTGCTCCCAATTCTGCCCACCACGCCCTTTGTGCTGGTATCTGCCGCCTGCTTTGCAGGCTCTAGCCCTCGCCTATACCAAAAGCTACGGTGCAATAAATATTTTGGTGAATTCGTTGACAACTATCAAAACAAAACCGGCGTCACCTGCACAGTGAAGGTTCGAGGACTTGTGTTCCTGTGGGTCACCCTGTCGGTGTCTGCATTCATTTTTCCCGCAATTCATGTGCGCCTCATTCTCTTGGTGGTAGGTATCTGCGTCAGCCTACACATTCTTTTACTCAAAAACAGGTCTGAGAAATAGCTTAAAATTAGAGTGCATATCGGTTAATTTGTGTAATCATTGATGCTGCTTTTTTTCATTTTTAAAACTAAAGAAGAAAAGACATCCAAATCGAGTAGGAGGGAGTGATTAGCTCCCGTCCTCTCACAGCACCGTGCGTAC
>JAVXGM010000018.1:0-19343 GCA_036657395.1 Anaerovoracaceae bacterium | reverse complement strand
GGGCGGATTCCGGACTTGCACCGGTTAGAAACGTGCGCCGCCAGGCGCACAAACAGAAACACCCTGCTTTTTCTCAAAAAGCAGGGTGTTTCTATTTTGACCTATTGCTATGGCACTCCCGAGAGGATTCGAACCTCCGACGCATGATTTAGGAAACCAACGCTCTATCCCCTGAGCTACGGGAGCATCTCAGACTATATAAGCATACCATTAAGCAAGCGATTTTTCAATAGATTGATTTCCCCACTTAGAGAAAATTTCAAAATTATTGTTTTATACCACACCTTTTGGGGAATCTATGATATATTGAATTTTATAAAAACAGAGGTGTAAACTAATGAATATCCAAATTACAGGAAACGCAGCAACTGCTGAGGCCCAAGCTTACGTGTCATATCTTCAAGAGAAACATAACCGGAAACTTGAAAGTCTTGACATCCATATTGATGGAGAATACGTAGATTTAAACTACAAATTTTCTCCCGTTTCTTTTCAGCGCATTAGAAGAATTACTGGTTATCTTGTAGGCACCATGGACAACTGGAACGATGCGAAAAGTGCAGAAGAAAAAGATCGTGTAAAGCACTCCTTGGGATCAAATTCCAATCCCGCCATGGAGCAAATGTAACATTACAGGTAAGAGGTACTTATGATCTCAAGACTATCCCAAAGGCAGAAAGGCGCATTACTTATGTGTACCTCTGCCCTTTTATTTTCGTCGATGCAAATTGCCGTAAACCTTACTGGGGGGCAAATCCCCCTTATGGAACAGATATTTTTTCGCAATGTGGTCAGCTTTATTTTATGCTTTGTCCTCATTAAAAAAAATGGCGGCTCTTTTTTTGGTAAAAAGAAACACCAACCCCTGCTTATATTAAGATCACTCTTTGGATTTTTAGGTCTGGTCGTAATGTTTTATGCTGCTGCCAATGGAAATCAAGGGGATGTAACCACCTTGATGAAGCTTTCCCCATTTTTCATTACCATTTTGGCTGCAATTTTTCTTAAAGAAAAAATACCCAAAGTACAATTTCCCGCACTGATACTGGCCTTTTTAGGTGCTGCTTTTGTTGCAAACCCAGCCTTTAATTCCAATATGCTCCCTTTATTTATGGCTCTTTTATGTGCTCTATTTTCCAGTGTGGCATACACCCTGCTGGCTTATTTCAAAAATAAAGTGGACGGCCTTGCTATAGTTATGCATTTCTCAACCTTCTCGATTCTTGCTACGATCCCTTTTATGTGTATGGATTTTGTTCTCCCAAGCCTGCATCAATTGTTGCTGCTACTCCTTATTGGCATATTTGGTGGCCTTGGACAAATTGCTATAACCTATTCATATCGTATGGCACCTGCAGGAGAGGTGAGTATTTACAACTATTCTGGAATTATCTTTTCTATACTTCTAGGCAATCTATTCCTGGGAGACTCTCTAGCGTTCAATTCTCTAATAGGAAGTGGGCTAGTAATTATTGCCTCCATTTTAGTCTATAAATTGTCCCCTAAATAGACCTTTTTTCAGCCTTCTTGACCTTGGCTAAACTTCTGCCCTACTTATTGTATTTTTACCTTAAGAATGATATACTTTATTGGTTAATATAGGATTGTAAATATAGGAGATTTAAATTGATGAAAAATTATACAAGCCCCTTATCCGAACGGTATCCAAGCAAGGAAATGCAATACATCTTCTCTCCAGAAATGAAATTTCGAACATGGAGAAAACTTTGGATTGCACTTGCCGAAACAGAAAGGGAATTAGGCATAGATATCTCGCAAAAACAAATAGACGAACTTGTTGCCAATGCTGATGATATTAATTATGATGTGGCAAAGGAACGAGAGAAAGTAGTGAGACATGATGTAATGTCCCACGTATACGCTTACGGTGTTCAATGTCCAAATGCCAAGGGGATTATCCACTTAGGCGCCACCTCCTGCTATGTTGGCGACAATACTGATTTGATTACTATGGGAAAAGCAATGAAGTTAATCCGAGCCAAACTTATTAATGTTGTTGCAAAACTAAGCACTTTCGCTAAGGAGTATAAAGATCTTCCTACTTTAGGATTCACTCACTTCCAGCCAGCCCAACCGACTACTGTTGGAAAACGTGCCACTTTATGGATCCAAGAGTTACTTTTAGACTTAGAGGATGTGGATCACTTCTTAGATAATTTATTGCTTTTAGGCTCTAAAGGAACCACTGGCACTCAGGCTAGTTTCCTTGAGCTCTTTGATGGTGATATTGAAAAAGTAAAGCAAATCGATCCATTGATTGCAAAGAAAATGGGCTATTCAGGATGTTATCCTGTTTCCGGACAAACATATTCTCGAAAGATAGATAGTAAGGTTTTAAATATCTTAAGTGGCATTGCCCAGAGTGGACATAAATTTTCCAATGACATCAGACTTCTTCAACATCTAAAAGAAGTGGAAGAGCCTTTTGAAAAAAACCAGATCGGTTCCTCCGCAATGGCTTACAAACGAAACCCAATGCGTAGCGAACGTATGGCAGCCCTTGGAAATTATGTGATTTCTGATGCCTTAAACCCTGCGCTTACTGCGGCAACCCAGTGGTTTGAACGAACCCTAGATGATTCCGCCAACAAACGGCTCAGCATTTCAGAAGGTTTCCTTGCTGTTGATAGCATTTTAGAACTGTACTTAAACATTTCATCTGGCCTTGTTGTCTATCCTAAGGTAATTGAGGCAAGACTCCTGGGAGAACTTCCTTTCATGGCTACAGAAAACATCCTTATGGATGCAGTAAAGGCTGGTGGGGACAGGCAGGAGCTTCACGAAAGGATTAGAACCCATTCCATGGCAGCAGGCAAACGTGTGAAGGAAGAGGGCTTGGAAAATGATTTATTAGATAGAATTGCCGCTGATCCAGCATTTAACATGACAAAAGACCAGCTCGTCGCATTAATGGAGCCGGAAAATTTCGTAGGGTGTGCTCCAGCACAGACAACAGAGTTCCTAAAAAATGTTGTTACCCCAATTCTTGAAGAAAACAAAGAGTTATTAGGCATTACGGCCGAAATTAACGTGTAATGATAAAAGGAGTATTTTAAATGGTAAAAGCGATCGTTGGCGCCAATTGGGGCGATGAGGGAAAAGGAAAAATTACAGATATGCTTTCAAAGGAATGTGACATTATCGTTAGATTCCAAGGGGGTAGCAATGCAGGTCACACAATTGTAAACAATTACGGAAAATTTGCTTTGCATATGCTTCCATCAGGAGTATTTTATAGCCACACCACTAGCGTGTTAGGAAATGGCGTTGCTCTAAACATCCCCTATTTATTTAATGAAATTAAGGACATTACTGACAAAGGAGTTCCAGTGCCAAAGATTTTGGTTTCTGACAGAGCCCAAATTTTAATGCCTTACCACATATTATTTGATCAATATGAAGAAGAGCGGCTAGGGGGCAAATCTTTTGGCTCCACCAAATCAGGAATTGCACCTTGCTATTCTGACAAATATTCTAAAATTGGCTTTCAGGTACATGAACTGTTTATGGAGGAAGCTTTGCTCCGTGAAAAGTTGGAAAGCATCTGTGAACAGAAAAATGTTATTTTAGAACATCTTTATCATAAGCCAGTTTTAGATATCAATGAATTATTTGATTTATTAATTGAATATAGAGAAATGGTTAGACCGTATGTATGTAATGTTTCTGCTTATTTATATCAGGCTATAAAGGATGATAAAACTATTCTTTTGGAAGGACAGCTTGGTGCCTTAAAAGATACAGATCATGGCATTTACCCAATGGTAACTTCATCTTCTACATTGGCAGCTTACGGTGCTATTGGTGCTGGAATTCCTCCTTATGAAATCAAAGAAGTAATGACCATCGTAAAAGCATATTCTAGTGCTGTTGGTGGTGGTGCATTTATCAGCGAACTCTTTGGTGATGAGGCTGACGAACTTCGAAGACGTGGCGGCGACGGCGGAGAATACGGTGCTACTACAGGACGTCCAAGACGTGTAGGCTGGTTTGATGTGGTTGCAACTAAATATGGGTGTAGAATACAAGGGGCTACTGAAGTTGCTTTAACTGTTGTAGATCCTCTAGGGTACTTAAATGAAATTCCAATCTGCACAGGATATGAAATTGATGGTGAAATCACTACAGAATTTCCAAATACAACTGCCCTTGAACGTGCAAAACCAGTGTTAAAAACGTTACCTGGTTGGAATGCAGATATTCGTGGCATTACGGACTTTGACAAATTACCAAAGGCTTGTCAAAACTATGTAGATGAAATAGAGCAGCAAATTGGATTTCCAATTACTTATGTTTCCAATGGCCCTGGTCGAGAAGATATTATTAAGAGAACACCTAAACTCTAATTTGTTGGGGGAGAGGACAAAATAAAAATGTACAAAGATGCTTTAAGACCGGCTTGGGCTGAAATTAATTTGTCCAATCTAGCCTACAATATTAAAAACATTAGGGAAAAAGTGGGAGATCAAACTGAGATTGTCGGCGTAATCAAAGCTGACGGATATGGTCATGGATCTGTAGAAGTTGCCAAAACCCTTGCAGAAAACGGAGTAAAAACCTTTGCGATTGCTACACTTTCTGAGGCTATTAAGCTGAGAGATGGTGGCATTAAAGATAACATTATTATGTTAGGCCTTACCCCAGACCCATATGTAAACACACTTGTTAATTATGATATTACGCCAGTGGTTTGCAGCAGTAAAAATGCTCAGGCAATATCGGAGGCAGCAAAGACGGTTGGCAAAATTGTTTCTGGTTATGTTGCTGTAGATACGGGAATGGGTAGAATCGGCTATCTTCCAGATGATGAAGGAGCAATTGATGAATTTAAGAAAATTGGACAATTGACCAATTTTAAAATCAAAGGATTATTTTCACATTTTGCCACCGCAGATGCTGCAGATAAAACTTATGCAAGGCGTCAGGAAGAAAAATTTAATGTTTTCTACGATAAGTTAATTCAAGCCGGGATTACCATTCCTACTAGAACCTTTGCCAACAGTGCCTCCGTTATGGAGCTGCCTTATGTATATTTTGATACGGTACGGCCGGGCATTATCCTTTATGGGTGTTACCCCTCCCATGAGGTGGATAAAAATCAATTGTCAATTAAACCCGTGATGTCAATTAAAGCAAATGTGGTATATTTGAAAAAAATAGCTAAGGGTGAAACCGTCAGCTATGGTAGGAAGTATACGGCTTCTAAGGAGAGTATAATTGCCACTTTAGCTCTAGGCTATGCCGATGGATATCCACGCCCATACTCTAGCGTTGGAACAGTTATTATAAATGGAGTAAAAGCACCCATTGCGGGGAATATCTGTATGGATCAATGTATGATTGATGTTACTAATGTAGACGATGTGAAAGTTGGCACTGAAGTAATCATCATGGGTTCAGATGGAGAAAACACAATTTTAGCTGATGATATTGGCGATGCTACAGGAACTATTAATTACGAGATTATCTGCGCCTTTGGACAAAGACTTCCTCGAGTATATATTAAATAAAAAAGGAGGACAGCAACTATGACTGCCACTAAAACAAGAGAAAGAATAATGCTTACCGCAATCGAAATGTTTAATCGAAAGGGTTCCACCAATGTTAGCACAGCTCAATTGGCAAGCGAAATGCAAATTAGCCCAGGAAACCTTTATTATTATTTTAACAATAAAGAACATGTCATTCGTAGCATTTGGAAGGAAATAATCACACCACAATCGACTAAACTGTTTTATGGCGATGGCATAGAGAATTCTCCAGTAGCTATTGTTGAATTTTTTCTAGGTTTGGCTCGCCATACTTATTCCTATAGATTTTTCTACTTGGATTTACCTGCCCTGGCACAAAATGATCCACAGCTTTGGGATTTGTATAGGACAAGAGCGGAGAAAGTCATGGAACGAATAGATATAGTCTTTGACCGCTGGGTTGAGCTAGGCATTATGTCTTGTATGGCACCTAATGAAAGAAAATTGTTAATTGAAAACCTATGGCTTCTATCTCAAACAGGGATTAAATATTCTCAGCTTTTCAAAAAAAATGCTCAACATATTGAGATTTGTAACGATGTAATCCAGCATCTATACGCTCTGATATGTCCACATATCACTGAAGAGATCCATCTGTCAATCCTTGCTGAATTTAAGACGAAAGCTAACTTTTAATAATTTCCCATAGTATCAAATCTGGATGGGAGGAAATATCAAAATGATCTATTTTGTTCAGGGGCTTACTATGGGGCTTGCTTACGTAGCACCTATTGGTCTTCAAAATCTATTTGTCATTAATACGGCTTTGACCCAGCCTAGACAACGTGCTTATGCTACTGCCTTTACTGTAGTTTTCTTTGATGTTACTTTAGCACTAGCTTGCTTTTTTGGTATTGGGGCTATTATGGCACAATCCATATGGCTGAAAATGGGCGTATTGCTAGTGGGCAGTTTGATTGTCATCTATATTGGAATCTGTCTTCTCCAAGATAAAGGAGATATGGATATGGCTACTGATACAGTGGTAAATATTCCATTACTTAAGGTCATAGGATCCGCTTGCGTTGTCACCTGGTTTAATCCACAAGCACTCATCGATGGAAGCATGATGTTAGGCGCCTTCAAGGCATCACTACCTACTGACCAATCTATTACATTTATTATAGGCGTTGCCTGTGCATCTATATCTTGGTTTCTAGGTCTAACAACAATTATTACTTTGTTTAGTGCAAAGATTACGCCTAAGATTTTACGGATAATCAACGTTGTTTGTGGAATTGTAATCATTTTCTACGGACTAAAGCTAGCATACAATTTTATTCAGCTAATCATCCCTACTATAGTTTAAACTGACACACCGTTAACATTCTCAATTATCTTATTGCTGCCCTTCATTTTATTGAGTTAGTTATGTAAAATTCCATTGACAAATCTTCCCTTTGCCAATATCATACTATTATAATAAGAGGGAGTAGCTATCGCCTATAGGCGATTACGGCATCGTCAATCTCGATAAGTTTTACTTTATCCGGGTCGTAATTAAACAGTCAGACTTTTGTTACATAATTTTTTTATGTGGCAGAAGTCTTTTTTTATGAAGTGTCAGTATATAAATATTGCTATTATTCCAAACTAGAGAAAAAGAGGAAGGATTATCTATGAAACAGTATTATCAGATGTCTGCATCAGAGGTCAGAATGGAGCTTAATGGAAAAGAGGAACCATTAACACCAGAAGAAATTTTGGCAAACCAAGAAAAGTTTGGCTCTAACGAGCTTATTGAAGAAAAGAAGAAGTCCACCGTGCGAATCTTTTTTGAACAATTCAAGGATTTTTTAGTTATTATCCTTATTGGCGCCGCCATTATTTCTGGATTTCTTAACGACCTTGAAAGTTCTATTGTAATCGTTGTGGTTATAACTATTAATGCCATTTTAGGTACGGTGCAAACGGTAAAAGCCGAGCAATCTTTAGCTAGCCTTAAATCCATGTCCGCACCTATTGCCAAGGTTCTTCGTCAAGGACAAATGATCCAAATTCCTTCCCGGGAAATTACTGTAGGAGATCAGGTGTTTTTAGAGGCAGGAGATTTTGTAGCTGCTGATGGTCGACTTGTTGAAAACGCTGGTCTTAAAATTGATGAAAGTGCTCTTACTGGAGAAAGCCTAGGTGTGGAAAAACACCTGGATACTATTGAGGCAGAGGCTCCTTTGGGAGACCGCATAAACAGCGTATATTCAGGAAGTTTTGTAACCTATGGAAGAGGCTCTTTCATTGCTACTTCCACAGGAATGGATACAGAAGTTGGCAAGATTGCCACTTTACTTAAGACTACCTCTGAAAAAAAGACACCTCTTCAAATGAATCTAGATAGCTTTGGAAAGAAATTATCTATTTTGATTTTGGTTTTCTGTGCAATCCTCTTTGGTATTAACGTGTACCGTGGAGAATCTGTGGGTAGTGCCTTTATGTTTGCCGTTGCCTTAGCAGTTGCTGCTATACCAGAAGCTTTGAGTTCTATCGTGACCATTGTCCTTTCCTTTGGAACACAGAAAATGGCCAAGGAACACGCAATTGTCCGAAAACTTCAGGCTGTAGAAGGCCTTGGCAGTGTATCCATTATTTGTTCTGACAAAACGGGTACTCTCACACAGAATAAAATGACCGTAGAACAATATTACGTGGATGGCACATCAATACCCTCAAGTGAGATTAACTTGTCTGTAGAGAGCCAAAACCAGCTTCTAAGGGACAGTATGTTGTGCAACGACTCTTCCTTCGCTGATGGAAAGGAAATTGGAGATCCAACCGAAACTGCATTGATCAATTTAGGCAACACTTTAGGCCTGACTTATCAGGAAGTTCGTGGGGATTACACAAGGTTTGGGGAAATTCCTTTTGATAGTGATAGAAAGCTAATGTCCACTTGCCATACTATAGATGGAAAACCTGTTATGATTACAAAGGGGGCTGCAGATGTTCTTCTCCATCGAATTACTTCAATACAAACTGATGGCAAGGTTGAGCCAATTACCCCAGAAGATAAGAAAAAGATTGAAGAGCAGACGGTTGCCTACTCTAAAGAAGGCCTTCGTGTTCTGGCCTTTGCCTATAAGCAAATCCCTTCAGGGCTCTCTCCAACCATCAAAGACGAAGCTGACTATACATTCCTTGGACTTATTGCAATGATGGATCCTCCAAGAGAAGAATCTATTGCCGCTGTAGCTGAGTGTATCGACGCTGGCATTAAGCCTATTATGATCACTGGAGACCACAAGATTACCGCCGCTGCTATTGCCAAACGTATTGGCATTTTGACAAATGTGGATCAAGCTTGTGAAGGCTCTGCGATTGACGGAATGTCCGATGAGGAACTGGAGGCTTTTGTAGAAACTATCACGGTTTATGCTAGGGTCTCCCCTGAGCATAAGATTAGAATTGTTAGAGCGTGGCAAAACAAGGGAAATATAGTGGCCATGACTGGTGATGGAGTCAACGATGCACCAGCACTAAAGCAAGCGGATATCGGTGTAGCCATGGGAATCACAGGCAGCGAAGTTTCAAAAGATGCCGCCTCTATGGTTCTAACTGATGATAATTTTGCAACTATAGTTAAGGCTGTAGAAAACGGGAGAAATGTTTATCGAAACATTAAACTGTCCATTCAGTTTCTTTTGTCAGGAAATTTTGGTGCTATTTTGGCTGTGCTATATGCCTCAATAATGGCCCTGCCTGTGCCTTTTGCTCCAGTTCACTTGTTGTTTATCAACTTGCTTACTGACAGCCTTCCTGCTATTGCACTAGGTCTTGAGCCTCACTCCGCAGAAGTAATGAAAGAAAAGCCAAGGCCTGCTAAGGAGTCAATTTTAACTCGTGGCTTCCTTGCCCGAATCGGTATAGGCGGAGTGTCCATAGGGTTAATGTCCATGGTTGCCTTTTTAATCGGATATTATGGTGTGTTTACAGCGGCTGGAGATGGAAGTGCTCTTTTAGGTAGCACATTCGCTTTTGGAACACTGTGCCTGTCAAGATTATTTCATGGGTTTAACTGTAAGTCTAACAGACCTGTGGTTTTTACCTCAAAGCTTTGGAACAACCTTTTCCTAATCGGTGCTTTCTTTATTGGAGCCGTACTGATTACTGTAGTTTTAACTGTGCCTGGCCTTGATGGTGTCTTCAAAGTACAAAGTTTGGCTATGCCACAGCTTCTCACCGTATATGGATTAGCATTCCTTAATATTCCAGTAATACAGCTTATTAAAGCAATAATGAAATAGATTGAAATCCCAACAAAATCCCGTAGATATATGTTGTGCCCAACGTATGTCTACGGGATTTTATATTAACATGATAAGTATACGAATTTATCTTTAGCTTTCTTGTTCTTCTTTAACGGCTTTCTTGTATTGCTTGGTATCCCTTATCATAAGCTATCAAATTCATTCCAGCAATACTGGCTGCAAAGTTTTTCATGATTTCTTCCTCTACAGCAGGATAATGGATTTTAGGTAAAAGCTTTGTAAGGGCTCCTAGCATCACCATATTTACAACGAAAGGTTTACCCATTTCTTCGGCAATTTCTGTCGCACCAACCTTATAGTAATCTGGATTATCCGACTCTATCAAAGTGCTGTTAATGATAACAATTGCATCCTTCTTAACAGTCTTGATATACTTATCAAAGCCTAATTGGTTAAAGGCGATAAACACATCGGCTTTATCCACTTTCATGTAGGCAATACTATCATCGGAAATAACAACTTCTGCTTTACAGGCCCCACCTCTGGCTTCCGGGCCATAACTTTGGGTCTGGGAAATGTTGTAATTTTCTCCAAGGCCATATGCTTTGGCAAGCAATACGGAGGATAAAATAACACCCTGTCCTCCTGCTCCTGCGAATCTCACATTAAGTCTCATCTCTTATTTTTCCTCTCCTTCTACATTGATAGCTCCATCTGGACACATGCGTTCACACATTCGGCAAACAACACAGTTCTCAGTTTTAGCTACATCCGGCATGTTAGACCCGTAACTATTTCTTTTTTTTGAACTAACAAATATTTTTTTAGGGCACACAGACAAACAAATGTCACAGCCCTTACAGCAAACCTTGTCAATTGTTATATTGGCCATATCTTTAACCTTTCTTTATCCCTGCACTAATAAGTTTTTCTTCTATTCTTTCAATATATTCCTTGGCATGCTTATCGTGTTTTAATGTGCCAATTCTAGTCTTTCCTTCAGGAATTTCCATGCCCTCTTTATATTGATATGTTTTAGCCTTGTACCCTTCCATTATTTTAGCAGGATCTTTTTCTCCGTAAACATTTTTGCCCGCTTGGACTGGACATTGACAAAGCACTTCAACAAATGAGAATCCCTTGTGAGAAATTCCCTCTTTTATCGCCTTTTCAAGCTGAACTGGGTGAGCTGTAGTCCATCTTGCCACATAGCTTGCTCCCATTACAGCAGCTAGTTTACAGCCATCAATAGGTTCATCTATGGATCCAAAAGGAGAAGTTTTCGTTATTGAACCTTTTGGTGTTGATGGAGATTTTTGTCCTCCTGTCATACCGTATATGTAATTGTTGGCCATAACAACAGTTATGTCAATGTTTCTCCCTGCGGCATGAAGCAAATGGTTACCGCCAATGGCTAGGCAATCTCCATCACCTGTAAACACAACGATTTTTTTGTCTGGCTGGGCTAGCTTCAGTCCCTGTGCAAAGGCTAAGGCTCTCCCATGCATGGTATGCATCACATCTAATTTATAATAACAAGGTATCCATGAGGAACATCCTATTCCGCTGACACAAGCCACCTGGTCTTTGATTCCAAGGCTTTCAAATGCACTCATTGCCGCATACTGGATTATTCCATTACCACAACCTGGACAAAATAAAGTTGGCAGCATGTCTGTTTTTATGTATTTTTCATATAGCTTATTCACTTACGCCCACCTCCAATAATATTTTATCTAAAAGTTCCTGAGGTGTATGGATTTCACCGCCAGGTTTTGGCATTGAAAATACATTCTTATCTGAAAGCACCCTTTCAACTTCTCTAGAGTATTTTCCCACATTCATTTCTGGGACTATGACCATGTTTACGTTTTCTGTAACCCTTCTCAGCTCTTTTTCGGGGAAAGGCCATACTGAATTAATCTTCACTAATCCTACATTTAGACGGTTATAATCCGTTCGCATGGTTGCTGGTACTCCACGTTTAAATAAGTCCCTAAAAAACCTAAATTTAGGAAATATTCTATTATCCTTTACTCCTCTTGCAAGCTTTATTGCATCTTCTGCTGGCCGTGCTACAGAGCCATAGGCTACGATTGCAACATCTGCATCTTCCATGAAGTAGGTTTGAACATCTGCAATCTTATCAACATTGTCAGTTATTTTCTTATTAATGTTTTCAATGAACTTACCGCTTTTATCAGCCATATGGCCAATTCTTCGGCCCTGCTCATCATGAAGCTGTCCTTCCACCAAAGAAAATTCTCCTTTAAAAAAGTCGGACTGTGGAGAAACAGCATAATTCTGTTTTTCCTCCTTTATATTCTTTGATCCATAATAGATAGTAACCTTCTCACGCATATGACCCACAACCTCGTCGGCCAAAAGAATTACCGGAGTTCTAAACTGTTCAGACAGCTCAAAAGCCCTAATGGTAAAGTCGTACATTTCCTGCACAGAGGATGGCGCTAACACGATAATTTCATAGTCTCCATGGCTACCATATCTGGCTTGGTAGATATCCTGTTGTGAGGACAAGGTGGGCTGCCCAGTGGAGGGTCCACCTCTTTGGACGTTAACTATGACGGTTGGGGTTTCTGTTACTGCCGCAAAACCTATGGCTTCTTGCATCAGGGTATATCCTGGACCTGAGGTGGCTGTCATGGATTTTTTCCCGCCCCATCTTGCTCCTATTATTGCACACGCAGAGCCAATTTCATCTTCCATCTGAATAAACGCCCCTCCAACCTTTTGCATCTCCCCAGAGAGCATCTCAATTATTTCAGTCGAAGGAGTGATTGGGTACCCGGCAAAGAACCTGCAGCCTGCATAGATTGCTCCTTTGGCACAAGCTTCATTTCCTTGTAAAACAACTTTTTTCGAGTCATTTGCACTTAATTCCATTTAAAATCACGTTTCCTTTCATTTCTCTTTCCCCTGCCGCAGGATTTTGCCTTTTTATAGTAAATGGTTTTCTATCACCTGTACTGTTGAATTAAAGTCTTCAATTTGTAAGTAATATTCTGCCGCATCAAAAAGAGCCTGCATTGGCGTTAATCCAATAAGCTCTGTTCCTATTACTGGCACGCCATAGCGAGCTGCTTCATTTCTCACTAGCTCTGTCACTCTATGAAGAGGCGTCACAGTAAAATCTGTCATATTAATAGACACCTGTGCGATATTTCGATCTTCAAGCATAACGCCCATTGCTTTTACGCACTTCAAACCGCCGCCAGATTCCCTAATAATCTTGCCAATCTTTGTCGCAATTGATAGATCTGATGTTCCAAGATTAATATTATAAGCAACAAGTGGCGGCCTTGCACCTACGCAAACTGCTCCGCCTGTAGGATTTATTCTCTGGCCGCCAAAGTCTGGAATCCAATCTGGATCCTTAACTTTTTCTGCCATTCCTTCAAACTGACCCTTACGAACCTTTGCCAAATTCTGCCTATGTGGTGCAGATGCTGACTTTTCATATAAAAATACTGGTAAGTCTGCTTCAGCCGCTACTCGATTACCTACTCTTTTGGAAAGCTCAACGCATTCTTCCATAGTGGCCTGCTTAATAGGAATAAATGGCATTACATCTACGCAACCCATTCTTGGATGTTCCCCTTTTTGTTTGTTTAAATCAATAAGTTCCACTGCTTTTTTAGCCAACTTTACACTAGCTTCTTCGCAGCCCTCAAGGCTACCCATGTATGTAATTACTGTCCTGTTGTGACTTGGATCTGATGAATAGTTAAGAAGTGTGCATCCTGGAGTGTTTCTAATCTGATCTACACACTCCTCAATAATCTTAGTATCTTTACCTTCACTGATGTTTGGTACGCTTTCAATAATTTTTGCCATTTTATATCTCCTTACAACTGCTTTAGAATTTCATTATATGATTTTATTGCAATAGCTTCTGCTTCATCGTAAATTTTCTGCCCGCCTTCTTTAAAAGCCTTAGCCTTTACTTCATCCTTCACTCCCGGCAAGTTAATCTTTACATTTAACCACGCTCCCTTGATGCATCCCATCAAGTTTAATATTCCCACACCTAAATCGCTAGCGGCATTAGGATTGGAATGCCCAATCATTTGTTTTGCCATATTAAGACCTTCAAATGCCAATTCCATTACACTGTATGGAACTTGAGTCGCAATCAATGTTCCCTGGGCAATAGCTTTTTTCCTAGCATGCTTCTGGTCATCAGTTTCTTTTGGCATCTTAAATGCATTTGCAATCATGTTGAATGCGTCTGTATCTTTATCTACAGCATCAGATAGCTCTCTAAAAATAACTTCTCCCTTTTTTCTTGCTTCAATACATAAGTCTTGAAAATCCACATACTTTTCTTTGCCAATAGTCAAATCTGCAACCATAGTAAACAATGCTGCCCCTTGAGCTCCTGCCAATGCGCTTACTGATCCGCCACCAGGTGCCGGTGCATCGGATTTCAAAACATCTAAATATTCCTTTAATGTTAAGTCGATTAATTTCATTTATACTAACTCTCCTTTTTTTATTACCTGTAACGCTAAATTAGAACCAAATCGATAGCAAAGCATTTCCATATTTGGTGCATCCCAAATCACCATATCTGCCTGCTTACCTACTTCTAATGTGCCTATAGTCTTCTCCCTATTGATTCCGCAGGCCGGATTAATGGTCACTGCCGTTAATATTTCCTCTGGAGTCATGGAATATTTCAAATATCCAAGATTTATTGCAAGCTGCAAGTTTAGGGATGGACAGGAGCCTGGATTAAAGTCAGAAGCAATTGCTACTGGAATCCCAAGCTCAATCATTCTTCTTGCTGGAGCAAAGGTTTTCCCTAGATAAAAGGATGTTGCCGGTAGAAGCATAGCTATAGTGCCACCTTTTACCATAGATGCCATTCCTTTTTCCCCTATGGCAATGAGATGCTCTGCCGATATTGCTCCCATTTTCCCTGCAAGCTTGGATCCTCCGATTTCTTCAATTTCATCAGCGTGAATCTTTAGCCCAAATCCATGCTCCTTAGCGCATTTCATATATGTTTCGCTTTGGTCAACATCAAATACCCCATCCTCACAGAAAATATCACAGAATTCTGCCAGTCCACGCTCCTTTACATAAGGAATCATCTCCTGGCAAACCATCTTAATGTATTCACCGCCCTTACCTTTATATTCCGCCGGAATGGCATGTGCGCCCATAAATGTAGCCACTAAATCCATGGGGTGGTTTTCATTTAGCTCTTTAATGACCTCTAGCATTTTCACTTCTGTGTCTAAGTCAAGGCCGTATCCGCTTTTGGCTTCACAGGTAGTCACACCAAGGTCTAACATTTCGTCAAGAAAACCTTCGCTTTTTTCATAAAGCTGAGTTTTGGAGGCTTCTCTAGTTTTTCTGACCGTGTCTAAGATCCCCCCTCCAGCTTTTAAGATATCCAGATACCCTGCGCCCTTTAGCTTTAGGGGAATTTCGTTTTGCCTGTATCCGCCGAATACTAAATGGGTATGACCTTCTACAAGTCCGGGAGTTATTAGATTTCCCTCTGCATCAATTATCAGTTCAGCTTCTTCTTTGGGAAGGACTCCTCCACTGGTAATTTCCTTAATAATGCCGTCTTCCACTAGGATTGCCGCAGCTTTAAGCTTTTGGTTTTTCCCTTGCTCCTGTCCACAGTGTTTGTGACTGCCAACGGGAGTTTGGAGGGTTCCAATATTTTTAATCAGTAGTTTACTCATTTGCTCTCCCTTATTTTACATACTTTGAAACAACATTGTCTACCAACTTATCATCTGCAAGATAAGGTATTGTAATGTGTCCATCTCCACTATAATTTCTATTGTATGCTACAGAAGTTTCAAGGGCATTTTCGTTTCTTGCCCAGTTTCTTCTGGCTACGCCGCCCATTACATCCCACATCATGGCTGATTTAATAATAGTATCTATTCGCTCTGACCCGTCAAGAACTAGGCCAAATCCTCCATTAATGGATTTTCCAATACCTACGCCGCCACCGTTGTGAAGGGCACAAAGGCTCATGCCTCTAGCTGCATTTCCAGCAAAACACTGTATGGCCATATCTGCCATTACGTTACTTCCATCCTTAATATTTGCCGTCTCTCTAAATGGTGAATCTGTTCCACTTACGTCATGATGGTCTCTGCCTAACATTATCGGGCCAACCTTCCCTTCACGGACTAGTTCGTTGAATTTAAGTGCAATCCTCATTCTGCCTTCTGCATCTTGATAAAGGATTCTCGCCTGAGTTCCAACTACTAGCTTATTCTCTTTAGCGTCTCTAATCCAAACCCAGTTATCTCTATCCTGAAACCTTCGGTTTGGATCAATGCAATCCATAGCCGCCTGATCGGTGGCATCCAAATCTGCTGGCTTACCAGATAAGCAAACCCATCTAAATGGTCCATAGCCATAGTCAAATAACATTGGTCCCATGATATCTTCCACGTAAGATGGCCAAATGAATCCGTCTTTTTCATCATACCCATTCTTTGAAATTTCCTTAACTCCAGCATCATACATAGCTTTCATGAATGAGTTGCCATAATCAAAAAAATATGTTCCTTGGCTAGATAATACTTTAATGGCTTTAAAATGTCTCTTTAAGGATTCGTCTACCTTCTTACCAAATTCATCTCTGTCTTTGTGTAGCAGCACAGTTCGTTCCTCAAAGGTAAGCCCTGCCGGGCAGTACCCTCCGTTATATGCATTGTGACAAGAAGTCTGGTCGGAAAGTAAATCAATATTAAATTTCTTTTCCCCCGCAGCTTCAAGTAAGTCTACAATATTTCCATGATATGCTATTGATATGCTTTCTTTGTGATGAATTTTTTCCTGAGCAAGCTTAAACACTTCATCCAGGTCGTCTAATATCACATCTACCCAGCCTTGGTCAAGTCTGGTTTCAATACGAGATCGGTCTACTTCTGCAAAGATTCCTACAGCCCTTGCAATATTTGCCGCCTTCGGCTGTGCGCCGCTCATCCCACCTAGCCCAGAGGATACAAATGTATGACCTGTAAGGTCTCCGTGCTCTGGTACTCCTAAATATTTTCTTCCTGCATTGATAATTGTATTAAAGGTTCCATGAACTATTCCCTGAGGCCCGATGTACATCCATCCGCCAGCAGTCATCTGTCCATAATTGGCAACACCCATTTCCTCTGCAATTTCCCAATTGTCCTGATTGTCAAACATTCCTACCATCAAAGCGTTAGTGATTATTACTCTTGGTGCTTCTGGTTTGGATGGAAAAAGTCCTAAAGGGTGACCTGACTCTACTACCAAGGTTTGTTGGTCTGTCAATTGTTCTAAGTACTTTTTAATCAAGTTGTACTGAAGCCAGTTTTGGCATGGCTGTCCTGTTTCTCCGTAGGTGACAAGTTCGTATGGATATAATGCAATCTCAAAATCTAGATTGTTATCAATCATTACCTGAAACGCCTTACCCTCTATACAGTTTCCCTTGTACTCCTCAATAGGTTTGCCATAAATTCTGCCTTCTGGCCTGAAACGATACCCATATATTCTGCCTCTAGTTGTAAGTTCTTCCATGAATTCTGGAGCTAAGGTCTCATGAAGCTCTTCTGGCACATATCTGAGTGCATTTTTTAATGCTAACTTGGTTTGCTCCTTAGTAAGCCTAAAACCTCTATCTGGTGCTCGTCTTTTATCCTCTTCAAATTTAGGATACTGAGGAAGACTATTATCTAGCTTAATTGTCATCGCCCCTTCTACTGCTTTATTGTCCAACATGATTACCTCCTTTTATTCTAATGTTCCTACGGCTTTTTCTGCCACTGCTGTAACCTTATGTGCTTTGACCATCTCGTCAAATTTTTTAAGTTCATAATGCATTATTACGTCTTGATCTACTGGATCTACAGATTGTCCTATGAAATCATAAACCGCCTGAGTCGCTGGGGAAAGCCCCTTTGCGCCTCGTAGCCAAATCCCTTGGTAGGCTGAGAATAGTTCTATTCCTAAGACTTTTTGTGCGTTGTCTAAAATCATTGCCGCAGTTCTTGCAGCTGTTGTACCCATGCTTACGTGATCTTCTTGATTTCCAGATGAAGGAATGGAATCTACACAAGCCGGATGGGCATAAATCTTATTTTCCGATACCATAGATGCCGCCGCATACTGGGCGATCATAAATCCTGAACAAACTCCACCATGCTTTGTAAGAAATGGTGGAAGACCCTCTGAAAGCTGTGGATTAATCAACCGTTCACATCTTCTCTCAGACACGTCTGCATATTCGGCAATCGCCAGCTTTAGAAAATCAAAGGCTAGAGCCATAGGCTGTCCATGAAAATTTCCCCCAGATATTACATCATCTTCATCTGGGAAGATAATTGGGTTATCTGTAACCGCATTGATTTCCCTAGTCACTGCGTCATATACATATTTTATTGAGTCTCTAGAGGCTCCGTGAATCTGAGGAACACATCTTAGGGAATATGGATCTTGTACTTTATTAAGGTTTTCTCTCTTTGTATTACTGCTGCCTTTTAGTATATGTAGCAGGTTCTTTGCAACGTCCATCTGTCCCTTATGCCCTCTTACTTTATGCACTTTGGGGTCAAATGCCTTTGTTATTCCATTTAGTGCCTCCATGGTCATTGCTGCTGTAATGTCTGCAGTCTTTGCCAGATCCATTGCGTCCCAAAGTACATTCACACCGATGGCTGTCATAACCTGAGTTCCGTTAATTAATGCAAGACCTTCTTTTGCTGCCAACTCTACAACTGGAATTCCTGCCTTTTTCATGGCCTCTGCCCCAGCCATAACCTCTCCCTTATACTCTGCATCCCCTTCTCCAATCAAGGTAAGTACCATATGTGAAAGAGGGGCAAGGTCGCCGCTAGCACCTAAAGATCCCTTTTCTGGTATTTGAGGATGTACACCTTTGTTAAGCATCTCAAGCAAGGTAGATAATGTATTTAATCTAATCCCTGAATTCCCCCTTGATAAGGCGTTACATCTTAGGAGCATTACTGCTCTTACGACCTGCCTTGGAAGGGGGGTGCCCATCGCACAGGTATGGCTTATGATTAGATTTCTCTGTAAATCTACCGTCTCATCGCCGGAAATAAAAGTGTCGGAAAACTTTCCAAAGCCTGTAGTCAATCCGTAAATAACAGCCCCCTCAGACAGCTTCTGATCTACATAATCTCGTGCTTTTTGTACGGCTGCTTTGGATTCTTCTGTCATTACTACTTGTTCACCATCTCTAGCAACACGAATCACTTCTTGTACAGTAAGTTTTTGTCCATTAATTGTGATTGGCATAATTTCACTCTCCGTTCATGTTTATTCATTCTTTTAAATGTTTATTCTCCTCTTGCTTTTGATTTTATCTTTACTTCTATTATAATAAACATTTCAGAATAATTCTACTACTTTTTTTAACAACGGTTAAATCCCTTTGTTTTCAGCAGTTTTTCTTTTTGATTTTTCTTTTATCTCTTTATCTTAGTGCTGTAGTGTTGTGAGAAATCGTTTATTTTTTCTATATTACTTTATTGTATTATCACTTTATCATGTATATTTATTATTTCATAAATTATAGATTTTATCTTTA
>JAVXGM010000017.1:0-26710 GCA_036657395.1 Anaerovoracaceae bacterium | reverse complement strand
TCAGAGAAGGCGGAAGAACAGTAGGATCCGGAGTAGTATCAGAAATCATCGCATAAGATTTGCATAGCAAATCCTAGATATCTATCCATATGTGGATGTGGATAGATATTTGATCCTGATAAACATGGATTCATACGGGGCGGCAACGCCGATCCCGACCAACCCGGAAAAAAAGCCATCAATGATGGCTTTTTTTTTATCTTCAAACCTGGGAATACTTGCTTTTTCCAGTGAAATATACTAGACTAAAGGACGTATGAGGAGAAGTTAAAATGAATAACATAAGAGTGGGAGAACTTATTATAGGCGAAGGCCTACCCAAAATATGCGTTCCTTTAGTTGGAACTACCCCGGAAATGCTAATTAGTGAATTAAAAGAAGCAAGCCACTTGCCATGCCACTTAGTAGAGTGGAGAGCAGATTATTATTTAAATGAAAACTTATTGGCCCCTAGATTAGAGGACGAAGTTCTAGCAATCTTAAACGAATTGAGACGGATCATAGAAGTTCCAATCATATTTACTATAAGAACTAAGAGGGAAGGCGGAGACGTAGTCTTACCTTATGCCGCATATAGCTCATTAATTAAAACCGTAGCTACCAGAGGAGAAGCTGACTTTGTGGACATCCAGATCTTCTCAAGGGAAGGCAGCAATGACACCGCCGAGGAGGACAGTATTGACCAAGATGCAATTACAAAACTAATCCATACCTGCCACCAGGCGGGGAAAAAAGTCATACTTTCCAGCCATGATATGGACAAAACCCCAGATCAAGGAGAAATGCTGGCCAGGCTTATTGCCATGGTAGATTTAGGCGCAGACATTCCCAAACTAGCAGTAATGGCCAATTCACAAGAAGACGCTCGTATCCTTATGGAAACAGCTTCAATTATGGCTGCTACTTACGACCAAAACCCATTTATTGCATTAGCAATGGGCAAAGAAGGTATGGTCACAAGAATTTGTGGAGGTCAATTTGGCTCAGCTATAACATTTGCTGCCGGCAGAAGATCATCAGCTCCAGGCCAGCTTTCAGCAGAATTACTAAGTGAATATATTAATAAATACTATGAGAAAGAGAGCGAAGCAGTAGATGGATAAATTTATCCGAATGGAAGACTTAAAGTTCATATACTTAAAAGATGACGGACAAGGAGAAGTCATCGCTATAAATGGGGTTTCCCTACAGATTGAAAAAGGCAGTTTTACTGCAATTATTGGAAAAAACGGATCAGGGAAATCCACATTAGCAAAAAATATTAACGCCTTACTGCTTCCAAGTAGTGGGGTTGTTTACGTTAACGGTTATGATACCAAAGATGAGAAGCACCTTTGGAAAATTCGACAGAGTGCAGGAATGGTGTTTCAAAATCCGGACAATCAAATCGTTTCATCCATCGTAGAAGATGATGTGGCATTTGGCCCAGAAAACCTAGGAATCCCCCCAAAAGAGATTCGAACTAGAGTGGATACCGCATTAAAAGGGGTGGATATGTACAAACACCGAAAGAAGGCTCCTCATCTCCTCTCAGGAGGACAGAAACAGCGAGTTGCTATAGCAGGTGCAATTGCAATGAAACCAAGCTGTATCGTCTTTGACGAGCCTACAGCAATGTTGGATCCAAAAGGGCGAAAAGAGGTTATGAAAATAATTGAAGAACTTCATGAAGAAGGAATTACCGTAGTGCTTATTACCCATTTCATGGAAGAAGCCGCAGAGGCTGATCGTATTGTCATCATGGACAAGGGAGAAGTAGCCCTTGATGGTACACCTCGTGAAATATTTGCTCAGACAGATAAGATTAGAGCTATAAATCTAGACGTACCCCTGGCAGTAGAATTGGCTCACAGATTAAAAAAGCGAGGAATTAAAGTTCCTGAAGGTATTATTAACATTGAAGAAATGGTTGGATTTTTATGTCAATACAAGTAAAAAACTTAACATATGTATATAGTGAAGGCTCACCACACCAGTCAATAGCCTTAGATGAAGTATCTTTTAAAGCAGAAGACGGTCAGTTTATTGGCATTATTGGTCACACTGGCTCTGGAAAATCCACATTGGTACAACACCTTAATGGACTCCTAAAGCCTAAGTCAGGTGCAATCGTAGTAGGGGAAACCGATATTACCCAAAAGGATGTAGTCATGCGTGATATTCGTAGAAAGATTGGGCTAGTCTTTCAATACCCTGAATATCAGCTTTTTGAAGAGACTGTAGCAAAGGATGTAGCCTTTGGACCTTTAAATCTTGGCCTGGACAAAGAAGAAATAGATTTGCGAGTAAAAGAAGCCATAGGACTTGTAGGTCTTGATTACGACGAAATTAAAGACCGATCACCTTTTGACCTTTCAGGCGGCCAAAAACGTAGAGTAGCTATTGCTGGAGTCATTGCCATGAAGCCAGAAGTACTGATTTTAGACGAGCCCACAGCAGGCCTTGACCCTAAAGCCCATCAGGATATCCTAAAGATGGTAGAAACTGTTCACGCTCACGAAAAGAATATTATTTTTCTTGTGTCACACAACATGAACGACATTGCTAGACTAGCAGATAAAATACTAGTAATGGAAGGCGGAAAAATGGCCATGGAAGGTACTCCTGCACAAGTGTTTGCAAGAAGTCAGGAGCTTCAAGAAATGGGACTTGATTTGCCGGATTCCGCAAAACTTGCAGAAGCTGCCATAAAAAAAGGGCTAAATTTGCCCAAAGGATTGCTTACTATTGAAGAGTTAGAAGAAGAAGTATATAACTTGCTTACAGAAGGATTAAAATAGATGATAAGAGATATTACCCTAGGTCAATATTATCCCGGGAATTCCTGGGTTCATAAACTTGATCCTAGAATTAAAATTATAGCCACATTAGTATATATTATTTCACTGTTTTTAGTAACGGATTTTATAGGCTTTATTGTAGCCTTTATTGGTCTGGCTCTGACAATTGCAGTGTCTAGAGTACCAATAAAATTTATTTTAAAGGGATTAAAACCCATATTCTTCATTATAATTTTCACATTTGTCATAAACATGTTCATGATTGACGGAGAGGTTTTAGTGAAGTTTTGGATATTCCATATTACTAAAGAAGGGCTACAGACTGCATTTTTCATGGGTGTAAGATTGATCCTCCTCATTATTGGATCATCTCTTTTAACCTTGTGCACAAAACCCATAAGCTTGACTGATGGTATAGAAGCCCTGTTAGGGCCAATGAAAAAAATAGGTGTGCCAGCCCACGAACTGGCCATGATGATGACCATCGCCCTAAGATTTATTCCCACTTTGCTAGAGGAAACAGACAAGATTATGAAGGCTCAAATGGCAAGGGGTGCAGACTTTGAAAGCGGCAACCTGATTAAAAGAGCCAAAAGCTTAATCCCTCTCTTGGTACCATTGTTTATAAGTGCCTTTAGAATAGCTCAAGACCTTGCAATGGCCATGGAAGCTAGATGTTATTCTGGCGGCAAGCAAAGAACGAGAATGAACGGAATGAAACTTTCAAAGCGTGATGCTGTTGCAGTCCTTTTATTACTACTGTTTTTAGCTATGATTATCTTGGAAAGAATAATAATATGAAGACAAAGCACCTAATTCAGGCAGCTGTAATCGCTGCAATTTACGCAGTTTTAACTATTGTGTTAGCACCTTTAAGCTATGGTCCTATGCAGATTCGAATCTCAGAAGCACTAACTATTCTTCCTTTTTTTACCCCAGCTGCTATACCCGGATTATTTATCGGATGCTTCATTTCCAACGTCCTAGGGCCTTACGGAATAATAGACATGGTTTGCGGAAGTTTAGCCACTCTCATCGCTGCATTTTTCTCTTACAAATTGGCAAAAAGACCTATCCTAGTACCTCTGCCTCCAGTAATTTTAAACGGAGTAATTATCGGCGGAATGCTGTATTATGCTTATGGAGTGCCAATGAATCTATTTGTATGTATGGGGTGGGTAGCACTTGGACAAGCAGCCGCATGCTATATTGTAGGATATCCGTTGATGAAATTGTTAAGTAAGTATAAGGGGATATTTTAATGAGACAGCGAAAACCAAAAAACTTACCTCAAAGGCTTGAGGAATTGAAAGACTATAGGGCAGAGATTAAAGAGTTCTCTAAGAAACAAGACTTATTTTTGGAAATTGGCTGTGGAAAAGGCCAGTTTATTTTAAATCAAGGTCTTACAAACCCGGGCAATAATTATATTGGAATCGAAGGTCAAGAAAGTGTAGTTCTTAAGGCTCTTGAAAGGGCTAACCGGCACAAGGTGGAAAATGTAAAATTTATGTGTTGCTTCATAAGCGACTTGAGCCAATTCTTCTCCAAAGATCAACTCTGCGGAATTTATTTAAACTTTAGTGATCCATGGCCAAAAACTCGCCATGACAAACGTCGCCTTACCAATCGAATTTTTTTGCGACAATACATAAAAGCAATTAAACCCGGTGGATTTATTGCTATCAAAACCGACAATGATGGCCTATTTCAGTTCACAATGGAAGAAATAGAGGCACTGGATCTTGATATTGAAGAATACAGTACCAATCTCCAAGCAAGCCAGTTTGCTGCTAAGGATATCACTACTGAATATGAGGATAAATTTTTAGCAGCAGGAGAAAATATTAACTACGTAAAAGTTTTTTTATAAAATAAGTAACTAAATATAAGAAATCACTAAAAAAGACCCAAAATAGAGTAGACGAAATCGCCATTGCCTCATTTGGGGTCTTCTTATACTATAGTCCCTTAATATACTCTTGTGGATTTACATAAGCAGAGTTTTTAGTCATTTCCAGGTGTAAATGGGCAACGTCTCCATTTTCAAAAAGAGCCGTTTCACCTATAGCACCGATTATATCCCCTTGCTTTACAACATCACCCTCTTCTACCATGCTATCTTCTGTAAGATTACCATATAAGCTGATAATACCATTTCCATGGTTGATTTCCACCACAGTTCCGTACTTATCATCTTTTAAAATATTAGTGATGTTGCCGCCGGCGATAGCCTTCACCTGGCTACTGAGTGGGGATGCAATGTCTACCCCAGAATGGGTCATGTACTGATCCAAAGTTTTGGAATAAATAGGCATATCCATAGAATAAGGGGAAAGAATTTCTCCCTGAATTGGTGCAATGTAATCCGCAGCAGTTTGTTTAGTGGGTTTCTTACTATCCACTACCGGTGCGGGTTTAGAAACTACAGCATCTTTTTGAGCCTTATTTTGACTTTGCGTTTTCATTTCTTCTGAAATTTGAACATTTTCGCTGTTAAACTTATCAAGGCTAGCCTTTACAGCAAAAACAGAAGTTAATGCAACTACACAAAATGATAAAACCAAAGCAATGGCAACTTTGTCTCGTTTCTTATTGATCTCTCGCATAAATTTCACCTCCAATATTACTTATTATCGCCCAAATTACAAAAAATCATACTGCCAATTGCTTGTAATTCATTAAGAATCGTATTATACTGTATTGATTATGAACATTAACGAGGAGATAGGAATGTCAGAATATATTTTAGCAAAACAAAATGGAAGAAAAATACCCTTAGAGGACAAAATATTTGGAATTAGTAATAGAGCTAAAGCCATGATTGCAAGTCAAGGCTCAGACAAAGTTATTAATGCTACAATAGGATCGCTTTTAGACGATGACGGCAAGCTAGTGGTGTTGTCTGAAGTTATCAAAGTAATTAAGACCTTGTCTGCTACAGATATTGCAGATTATGCACCTATTGGAGGCATTTTACAATTCAAAGAAGCAGTAAAAAAGGCAGCTTTTGGAAATTATAAATCTAAGGCTTTTGTAGAAGTTGTTGCCACTCCTGGTGGAACAGGAGCATTAAGAAATACTATATCTAACTATTCCAAAATAGGAGACAAAGTTTTGACTTCCGACTGGCATTGGTCACCATACAACACAATTGCTGGAGAAATGGGTCGTACAATTGACACTTTTACCCTATTTGACGATAATGACAAATTTAATCTGATTTCTTTCAAGGAATCGGTAAATAGATTGATTAAGAACCAAGATAGTTTGGTAATTATTCTAAATACACCAGCTCACAACCCAACAGGCTATTCATTGACATTAGACGATTGGTCCTGTGTTGTCAAGATAGTGACTGAGGCGGCTAAGGATAGCCAATCTATTGCACTTCTAATTGATGTGGCATATATAGATTTTGCTGGAGATCAAGAAGAATATAGAAAATTTTTCCCATTGCTTGAAGATTTGCCTGAAAACGTTTTACCTATCGTTGCATATAGTCTATCCAAAACTTATACACTTTATGGAACTAGATGTGGTGCAATGATTTCTATGGCTAAGACAAAGGAAATTGCTGACGAATTTAAAAAAGTTTGCGAGTTCTCATCAAGAGGTTCGTGGTCTAACAGCGCTAAGATGGCTCAGGTGATTTTAGCTAAGATATATAAAGATCCAAACCTACTACGTAAAGTTGATGATGAGAGAATGAAATATAGAAATATGCTTATTAGCCGAGGAAGGGCTTTTGAAGAAGAGGCTGAAAAGATTGGCTTGCCAATTGTGCCCTTTGATGCTGGATTTTTTGTATCGATTCCTTGTGAAAACCCAGACCTGATAAGCAAAGAACTGGAACAACAAGGCTTGTTCATTGTACCTTTAGCAAAAGGCCTGCGTGTTTCCGTAGCGTCAATTGCAGAAGACAAATGTCGCAAGATTCCAAACATGATAAAAGCCGTGATGACAAAGTAAAATTTAAGATCCAGGGAAGGTACCCAGCTAGTTAAAATATGCCTTTCCTCTATATGCGGATGTGGTTCAATGGTAGAACTCCAGCTTCCCAAGCTGGCAACGGGGGTCCGATTCCCCTCATCCGCTCCATTTATTTCGTTGAAATTTCAACATTTACGGCTTGCAGATATGTGAAATGACGTAAAAATGACGTAAAATCATTTTTTTGTAGAGAATGTAGACAACAAGGAACGGCAAGGATGCAACACATTAAAAACTGACCCGCAGTTGTTATATCCGAAGAATCGTGATAAACTTAATTTAAAAATAATTGGAAATTATGAAAGCGAAATTGCGAAGATTCCGGCAGAACATCTGGAAACTATAGATAAGGGAATTGTCGATGTAATATCATAATAAGAATAGGTAAAGTGAGATCAGTCAGTTGTGACTGGTCTTTTTGATTATAACCAAAAGATTATAGATGAACTAAAATCAAAATTGATAATTTGACAATAAAATGGAAAACGAGTAAAATAGATTCAATGTGAAAAATCAAAATTGCGTAAAAGACAAAGGAGAAGGAAATGAAGAAATATTGTGCAGAATTCATAGGAACATTAGTTTTAGTTGTATTTGGTTGTGGTAGCGCAGTTGCAGCAAACACCCTTTTAGGATCATCAGGAGCAGGCATTCCACTAGCCTTCTCAACACTTTTAATTGCATTTGCATTCGGTCTTAGCATAGTGGCAATGGCTTACTCAATTGGCAATATTTCAGGGTGCCACATCAACCCGGCAGTATCATTTGGTATGCTAGTGTCAGGCAGAATGGAAGTAAAAGAATTCATATTTTACGTTATTGCTCAGTTCTTAGGCGGAATTGCAGGAGCTGCAATCCTTATGGGGATTATGGGAGGCACACAAGGCGGACTTGGCCAGAATGGTTTTGGGGACGCAAGTGCTCTAGGAATAGGTATGGGAGGAGCTTTCATAGTAGAAGTAATCCTTACATTCGTATTTGTTATTGCCATCATCGGCGTGACATCTAAAGTAGAAAACACTGCAGTAGTAGGGCTAGTAATCGGCTTAACATTAACATTAGTACATATCCTAGGCATTCCTTTCACAGGAACATCTGTTAACCCGGCAAGAAGCTTAGGACCTGCCATTTTTATGGGTGGACAATCCCTAAGCCAGGTTTGGGTGTTCATCGTAGCACCTTTAGTTGGCGCAGCAATAGCAGCAATAGTTTACAAGTTCTTAACTTCAGGCGAGAAAAAAGCAGCATAACTAAAACTAATAGAAATTCAAAACCAAAGCGGTCTGCAAAGGCCGCTTTTAAAATGCAACTTACGCATTTAAAAACGCATTTTACGCAAAACAATAGGAAGATATACTCTAAACATGGTATAAATAAAGCAAGCCAACGGAAAATTTCTTTGGCTATGCTCAAAGGAGAAAGAACTAGGTGGAGTCTTGTAGTCGTGTGCGAGACATCACAAAACAGTTCAACTCCACCTCAGTGGGACCTTACTACTATCCTACTGATCACCCATCATATAATGTTGGCGAGTCCCCCATTTGGGATTACCGCCATTAATGACGTTGGACTAGAGTGCCGGCCTAGCAAGAAATATTGGCCGGCAGAGACCTTGTGAAAGTATTCAACATTATGATTATACTCTCCGAAGAAAAGTTCCTTTCCTATGCGTATACAATAGTATAAAGCGGTTGCAAAATATCCTTAAACATTATAAAATCTAATAAGAATGATTATGAGAACATTATAACCGTGGCAACATTTGGAGGGCATACATGAAGATTGGGCTTTGCGATGATCAAATAGAGATAATGAAGGCCTGCCAGGCTGATATTGAACTTTTAGCGGATGACAATCAAATAAATGTTGAAATAAAAGCGTTCAAAGGTGTAGAACAGCTTTTATTTGCTTTAGAAGAAAATCCTAACCAGATTGAGCTGCTACTGTTGGAAGTCAATTTTCAAGAAGGACCAGACGGAATTCAAACAGCCCACAAGCTTAGGTCATGGGGATACACCGGAGAGATTATTTTTCTAACAAGAGACAAAAGCCGGGTTTATGAGGCCTTCGACGTAAGTGCAATGCACTACATAGTTAAAGGCGTAACCACCCAAAGCAAATTTAAAGAAATATTCCAAAGAGCAATAGATAAATTAACTAAAAAAGAAGAAGACGAACTTAAATTTTCATGTGCAGGAGAAAGCAGATGCGTTGAAGTAAGTGAAATTAAGTATTTTGAGGTAATCGGAAGAATGATAGTAGTCCATTATGGGAATGAAACTTTTGAGTTTTATTCAACCTTGGGCAGGCTGGGAGAATTATTATATAACAAAGGGTTTATTCGAAACCACAAAGCATATCTTGTGGCATTAAATGCCATAAAGAGTCTCACAGCAAAGGAGATAACCCTGAAAGATGGTTCAATTTTACCATTAAGCAGGACATATGCACGAAAGGTAAAAGACGCATTTATGGCACGAAGCCAAGAGCCAGAGTGATATTAAAAAGAGCAAAAGATATGAGAGAAGGAATTAGTAAAAATGAAGAAAACCAGTATAAGGAAAATTGAATTACGGAGATGTTTAGCCGTATTTATTTGTACCCTTATGCTGTTTATAGGCTGTACTACAATTAGTGCCGTGATAAATCCAGTAATGGCTGTATCCGTCAATGCTGCTGTCACTACAGAGTCGCAAGGAGTTTTAGTTGATACAGAGGATTACGACTTTCACGAGGCTAGAGATGGTTATTGCATAGTAGGCAAGTACACAAAATTAGATTCAGATATTTTAGCCAAGATGACAAAAAAGTCACAGGTTGAGGAATACATTGCAGAAAATGGACAGTTAAAAATTCTCAAATTAAATGTTCAACATTACCTGATTGCAGATGTGAATAGCATTTCCATTAGCAATCAGGATTTTAATGAGATAAAAGGATTGGAAAAGGAAATGCAAGATAGCAATGCACGTGTTACCTTAACCATTTCAAACAAAAAAATGGCTAAAGCTAGAGCAGTCAGGGCAGCTTCAAGCAGTGTAGAGGTTCCATCATATAGATTTGAGGTAAAATATACAAAGACTACACCTCCAGAAAGGCCGGATCCATCAGAAAAGCCAGACCCACCAGAAAAACCTGAAAATCCAACGGATCCAGCCATAAAACCCGATTTAAATACATCAGAGAAACAGGATAATGAAAACCCGGCAACGCCGCAAATCACACCAGTTGTAGGGGGTGTTGACCTTAATACAGACCAAAATGTAAATTTTAGGAAGACAAACGGAGAAAGTGATGGTATAATATATCAATCAAATGCAGTTTTAGAGGATCCAGGATTGGACATGATAAAAGGAACTGTGACGGCAGACATAGACATACCCGTCATTTCCGCTACATTAGGTACGCCGGTTCCACCAGCGAGTTCCCTTGTAGATACAATGTTTATTCCGATTTTTGGTCTTTGTGGGATTGCACTGGTTGCATTTATACGGAGTATAGGTGCGGATATTATTTGTATCCGATACATTAACCGCAAAAAGGCTACTAACGCCAGGAGAGGATAGTCTCCTAGGAGGAATAAAATGAATACATTGAGTTTAATCGGAATTATTGCATTAGTGGCAATTCTGATTTTAGGATTTGTTATTAAGCTCTATACCAGACATAAATTACAAGATATGGATGGCATAGCCGATACTGTAGTAGTCTCAGAAAAGGACAGGCGTAATGTGGTAGGATATCATGATTCGCAAAACGATGAATAATTTGTAGTTTAGAAAGAGGCTGAGTATATGGATAGAACAGAAATGACAAACCAAAGAAGACAAGAAATAGTTGATCTTTTACGTGGAATGAAAATTAAAAAAAGTGCTGTAGGCGGCTTTGACAAAGAGGACGTTTATTCTTGTATGCAGCAACTGTGTGACTTATATGAAAGCAATATTGGAAAATTAGAATTAGTACACACTAATGAGGTTGCTGAAGCAGAGCAGAAGCTGAAAAAGTATGACACTAACAATGATGTGTACGTAAATATGATGATGGAAGCAAAGAAAAACAGTAACGAAGTCATTTTACAAGCAAAATCAGAAGTTGAGAGAATTTTAGAAGACGGTAGAAAAGTATCAGCACTTAAAGAACAGGAAAAGATGCAAGATATTGCCAAGCTCCAAGGAGAGAAGACTAAACTTCAGGCAGAAATTCAGTCAGCTAGAGATGATATAGAGACAGAACTCATAGTTGCAAAAAATAAAATGATTTCTGAAATAGAGACTGAAAAAGCAAGATTAAAAACTGAACTTGAAAACGAAAGAAGACAAGCTCAGTACGAAATAGACTTACAGAAAGAAAAGTTCGTAGCAGAAAAAGAAAAGATAGAAAGAGATATGGACGAAGAGAGACAAAATCTTGAGATGACCTTAGGTTTGCAAAAGTCAACGCTGGAGTCAGACGTTTCAAGATTGACAAGAATGTTAAACGATCAACAATGCGAAGTGCAACTGCGAAAAGACAAATATACGGTTTATATTGCAGACATGGAGGACGAAGTTGGTAAGGTTAGAGAAGAGTTAAAGGAGATGTCCGGCAAACTGGATAGATTCAAAGATAAACTCTTAAATCAATATGTTGTGGATCCTGTAATTGAAGATGGGATAAAAGAACCTGAGCCAGTAGATGAAGCGTCAGCTTACGAGGCAGAAGAGCCAGTTGAATCCCAAGATTACGAGGCGCCAGTGTTTGAAACACCCGAGTACAAGCCAGAAGTAATGAACGGTTACGAAGCAGTAGCTAGCTTTGAGCCAATAGGCGAAGCAGCAGAAACAAAAACAGCGCCAATATCAAGAGACGACTTGTTCAGTACAGAGTTTTTCGACAAACCAGATACCTTCTCATTCGATATGGCAGAAGCAGTAGACCAACGTGCCACAGTTGAACTTCCTAAGATTGAAGAAGAGAATGCTATTGATGAGATTTTTGGATCAACACAATCAGTAGAAAAGAGAATGGAAGAAAACCAGAACATAATTGGTAAAAAAATTAAAAACTTATTTGGAAGTGCGCCAGATACAGATGAACAATAAATATAAAAGAATATATACAAAAACAATGGCTTCTCCTAATGATATATTAGAAGAAGCCATTGTTGAAATAAAAGAGAGGAAAAATTGGATTGGCTTTCTAATTCAAATGGCCATAGTGGTTGTTGTGTTCATAATTATTTTTACTGTAATCATAGGCACAGCTAAAGTGGGTGATGAGTCCATGAAGCCATCTATTAACCAAGGTGACAGGGTCGTTTATCTAAGGCTAGGAAGCGATTACAAAGCAAATGATATTATTGTGTACAAAACCAAAGAAAATCAGCGTCTAATTAAGCGTGTAGTTGCAGTAGAAGGTGATCAGATTGACGTTTTAGGAGACAATAGTAGTAATCCCAAAGGTTCAGTAGCTGAGTCAATTAGCCAGGTGACAAAAGCACAAATTAAGGGCAAGGTGTTTTTCAGTTTTGGAAAACCTCGCTAAGTTTTAAATTCTAAAAGGAAAGCAAAGCATAAGGAGTGCAAGGAATGGAAGCATTAAAAAAGAAAATCTTAACTGATGGACAGGCAATAGGAACAGAAATTGTTAAAGTCGATGGGTTTTTAAACCATCAGATCGATATAAAGTTCATGGATCTTATAGGAAAAGAATTTGCAAAGCGATTTGATTATAAGAAAGTGGACAAGATTCTTACAGTAGAAGCCAGCGGCATTGCCATTGCTTGTATGACTGCCCCATATTTTGACTACCCTCCAGTAGTTTTTGCCAAAAAAACCATACCTAGCACTATGAATGATGGATTTTACATAGCAGAGGCTCGTTCATTTACCAAAGGCACTGTGTCAAACATTAGGGCGGCAAAGAAATACTTAAGCAAAGGCGACAGAGTGTTGATTTTAGATGATTTTTTGGCTCATGGAGAGGCATCAATGGCTATGATCCAGTTGGTACTAAAGGCAGAGGCTCAGGTAGTAGGTGTGGGAGCTGTAATAGAAAAAGCTTTCCAAGGTGGAGGTCAAAAGCTAATTGATGCCGGATATAGACTTGAATCCCTAGTGACAATAGAAAAGATTCGTGACGGACAAATTACATTTAGATGAAATTATAGCCCACCATATCAATAAAACATATTGTTGTTATTTTTTAATATGAGAGAGGGAATTATGAAAAAAATCATTTTAGTTTTAGTTACCCTAGCAGTTGCCTTCAGCTTTACAGCTTGTGGCGTCAGCAGTGACAAGGCTGAGGGGGAGACTCTAAAAGTTGGATTCATCTACAATAGCTCGGCGCAAGATGGCGGATTTTCACAGGCACAAGACGAAGGCAGACTTGCCATGGAAAAGAAGTTTGGCGGAAAAGTTGAAACAGAGTACTTAGAAGAAGTGCCAGGGACAGCGCAAGACGCAAGGGAAGCAGCAATAACGCTAATGGATAAGGGCTGTACAGTTATTGTCGGAACTAGCTATGGATACATGGATACATTAGAAGCATTGTCAAAAGAATATCCAGACAACTACTTCCTACATTTCTCAGGTTCGAAATCTAACGATACCAATTTTGACAATTACTTTGGTGCAATGGAAGAGCCTCAATACCTTGCAGGTATGGCAGCAGGAGAAATGACCAAGAGTGATAAAATTGGTTGCGTTGCACCATATCCTTATACAGAAGTGCAAATTGGAATTAACGCATTTGCACTAGGAGCACAATCAGTAAATAAAAACGTAGAAATAAAAGTTGTATATATTAACAACTGGTATGACCCTACCAATGAAAAAGCAGCAGCAGAAGCATTATTAGCACAAGGCTGTGATATTATTGCTCAGGATTGCGATTCTACAGGTCCTATTGAAGCAGCAAAGAGCAAGGGCGCTTATGCAATTGGATATAGCCTAGACAAGAGTAAAGCATATAAAGATACATTAATTACAACGCCAATTTGGCATCATGAAGTTTATTATAACAAGGCAATTCAGGCAATCATAGACGGAAACTTTAAGCCAGAAAGCTACTATGGAACATTAAAAGATGGATATCTTGGACTTGCAAACTTCGGTAAATTTGTACCAGAAAAAGTACAAAAATCAGTAAAATCAGTTCAGGAAAAGATGATTTCCGGACAACTTGCTCCATTTCAAGGAGAAATTAAATATGCAAACGGTAAGACCCTTTGCAAAAAAGGACAGACACTTACAAGAGAAGAAATTTGGAAGATAGACAACGTAGTTGAGGGAGTAACCTCTACAGAAAAGAAATAAACAATAATTTGCCCAGAAAATCCCACCAGTACGGTGGGATTTTTACATTTACCAAGTGGGATAAAAAAAGCTTTACAACCCAATTGTAAAATAGCTATAATGTATATGTCGGGTGTGTTAGCCATCTCGATAAATTTGTTGTTATTATTTTCTAACATAAGGAGAAGAAATCATGAAAAAAATCATTCTAGTTTTAGTTACCCTAGTAGTTGCCTTTAGCTTTGCAGCTTGCGGCGGCGGTGGTGACAAGTCCGAGGCAGACACTCTAAAAGTTGGGTTCATCTACATTGGTGCAGCACAAGACGGTGGATTTTCACAGGCACAAGACGAAGGTAGACTTGCCATGGAAAAGAAATTTGGCGGAAAAGTTGAAACAGAGTACTTAGAAGAAGTGCCTGAAACAGCTCAAGATGTAAAAGAAGCAGCATTAACATTAATGGACAAAGGTTGCACAGTTATTGTTGGGACAAGCTATGGATATATGGACACATTAGATGAGTTAGCAAAAGAATATCCAGACAACTACTTCCTACATTTTTCAGGTTCAAAATCTAACGACACCAACTTCGACAACTACTTTGGTGCAATGGAGCAGCCTAGATACCTTTCAGGTATGGCAGCAGGAGAAATGACCAAGAGTAACAAAATTGGTTATGTTGCAGCATACCCTTACACAGAAGTACAAATTGGCATCAACGCATTTGCACTAGGAGTACAATCAGTAAATAAAGATGCAGAAGTAAAAGTTGTATATATTAACAGCTGGTATGATCCTGCCAACGAAAAAGCAGCAGCAGAAGCACTACTAGCACAAGGTTGTGATGTTCTTACCCAACATTGCGATACAACAGGCCCTATTGAAGCGGCAAAGAGCAAGGGCGCTTATGCAATTGGATACAACCTAGATAAGAGTGAGGCATATAAAGATACATTAATCACAACACCAATTTGGAACCACGAAGTATATTACAACAAGGCAATTCAGGCAATCATGGACGGAAACTTCAAGCCAGAAAGCTACTACGGATCGTTAAAAGACGATTATATTGGACTTGCAGACTTCGGTAAATTTGTACCAGAAAAAGTACAAAAATCAGTAAAATCAGCTCAGGAAAAAATGATTTCCGGAGAACTTGCTCCATTCCAGGGAGAAATTAAGTACGCTAACGGTAAGACTCTTTGCAAAAAGGGACAGACTCTTACAAGAGAAGAAATCTGGAAGATCAATAACGTAGTTGAGGGAGTAACCTCTACAGACAAGAAATAAATTAATACACATTTACGGAGGGTGAATAAGTGCAAAACATTGCAATTCAAATGGAGAATATAACAAAATCCTTTGGAACATTAATCGCCAATGAAGATGTGAACTTAACAATAAATAATGGTGAGGTACATGCGTTACTTGGAGAAAATGGCGCAGGTAAATCTACACTAATGAACATGCTGTCGGGAATCTATACTCCCGACAGCGGTTCTATTTATGTCAAAGGAAAAAAAGTTCGATTTTCATCACCTAAGGATTCTATTGGACTGGGTATTGGAATGATACACCAGCATTTTAAGTTAGTAGATATATTGACAGCAAAAGAAAATATTATCCTGGGACAAAAGATTAAAAGCAAAGATAAGAAAAAGGATTTAACAAAAGAAATCAAGGAACTGTCAGATAAGTATGGTCTTGACATAAACCCAGATAAGAAAGTCTATGAAATGTCAGTCAGCGAAAAGCAAACCTTGGAGATTATTAAGGTTTTGTACAGAGGCGCCAAAATACTCATATTAGACGAACCCACAGCTGTATTGACCCCCCAAGAGATTAAAAAGCTATTTAAAATAATAAGCAACATGAAAGAACAAGGCTGTGCCATCATCATCATTACCCACAAACTAAACGAAGTGATGGAGATTAGCGACAGAATTACCGTTCTTCGAAAGGGTAAGCCCATCAAGACCATCCAAACAAAAACTGTGGAAACAAGTGCCCTAATAGAAATGATGGTAGGAAAAAAAGTTGATCTAGCCATTGCAAAAGCAAAAGTAGAGGGCCAAAGGCAGCTATTATCACTAGACGGAATTACCGTTCTCGATTCAGAAGGTAAAAGTGCCTTAAAAGACATTAGCTTCACTCTAAACAGCGGTGAGATTTTAGGCGTTGCAGGAGTAGCTAAAAGTGGACAAAAAGAGTTGTGCGAGACTATTGCAGGTCTTACACCAGCAAACAAAGGACGAATATATTTCAAAGGGGAAAACATTGTAGGCAAATCCCCAAGAGACATTATAAAACTGGCAATCCGTATGGGATTCATTCCAGAGGATAGATTGGGAATGGGCCTTGTTGGCAGTATGGACATTGTTCATAATATCATTCTCAAAGATTATCAAAATCAGCCAGGAATTTTCTTAAAACGTGGTCCCTGTGCAAAGAAGGCCGCCAATATTGTAAAAGCTTTAGATATTTCCACCCCAAGCATCTATACCCCAGTAAAAAAGCTGTCAGGTGGTAACATCCAAAAAGTATTGTTAGGTAGAGAAATTGATTCCAGTCCTAAGGTGCTCATTACTGCATATCCGGTAAGAGGCCTAGACATTGGAGCTTCATATAAAATTTATGACCTGCTCAACGAAGAAAAGAAAAAGATGGTAGGCGTATTATTTGTGGGAGAAGATTTAGACGTACTCATGGATCTGTGTGATAGAATCATGGTACTTTGTGAAGGCCGTATTACCGGTATCGTTTCACCAAGTGAAGTCACAAAAGAAGACATCGGACTTCTTATGACTGGATCCAAAGCAGCCACAGCAGCCACAGCCAATACAACATTAAGGGAGGAGAAAAATGATTAAAATAGATAAACGGTCAGCCCTTCCAAGGAAGAAAGAACTGTTGATCCAGACGGCGGCAGTAGCTTTATCCCTAGTATTTGCAGGAATCGTAATTGGCATCATGGGATTTAACCCAATACAAGTATTTTTAAACATTATTGAAGGATCCGTAGGATCACAAATGAGAATTCAGCAGACGATAATTAAAGCCATACCCTTGGTAATAGCCTCCATGGGTATACTGGTAGCATTCAAAATGAAATTCTGGAACATCGGTGGAGAAGGTCAGATTATGATGGGAGCCTTCGGAGCTACATTAGTTGCCTTAAATTTGCCCCAGACTTTGCCAGCCCCAATCATGCTTTTGGCAATGATGATAGGATCCGTTATATGCGGCGGCGCATGGGCATTTATTCCCGCATTCTTCAAAGCAAAATTTGGTACAAACGAAACCATCTTTACCTTGATGATGAACTATATAGCAATTAAATTCGTAACATACCTTCAATTTGGACCATGGAAAGACCCTAATTCATCAGGCTTTCCAAAGATTCCACCTTTTCCAGAAAGTGCAATATTGCCAAAATTATTCGGCGTTCACATAGGCTGGGTTATCGCAATCTTAGCAATAGTTTTTATCTATTTTTTCATCAATCATACAAAAAAAGGATATGAGATTTCAGTAGTAGGAGAAAGCTTAGAAACAGCAAGATACGCAGGCATGAACATCAAGACCATCATAATGACTGCAATGGTTATTTCTGGAGGGCTTTGTGGACTAGCAGGAATGGTACAAGCATCAGCAATCGAAAAAACGTTAACCTATACAATCTCAGCAAACTATGGATTTACAGCGATTATTACAGCCTGGCTTGGCAAACTGTCAGCCCCAATCGTAGCTGTAGTCTGCATATTCTTTGCCATGCTCCTCCAAGGCGGCAGCTACATTCAAATATCCATGTCCGTACCGGCAGCTGTAGCAGATATGATACAAGGTGTAATTCTATTCTTCGTACTGGGAAGCGAATTCTTCCTACAGTATAAAGTATCATTTAAAGCAAAAGCAGCAAAAGGGGAGGTGGCATAAATGAATGATTTTTTAATTGCGGTAATCATCGCAGCAACTCCACTACTTTTCGCAACACTAGGCGAATTGTTATCAGAAAAAGCGGGAAACCTAAACTTAGGCGTAGAAGGAATGATGCTCATGGGAGCAGTTATAGGATTTAGAGTGGCTCTAGCTACAGAAAACCCGGTGTTAACACTGCTTGCAACCTTTTTAGCAGGAGCCGCAGGAGCTGCAATTTACGCATTCCTGACTATATCCCTTAGAACCAACCAAGTAGTTACTGGTCTCACACTTACCATATTTGGGACAGGTTTTGCCAGCTTCGCAGGAAAAAGCGTAGCAGGAATAGCCCTACCACAAACCATTACAGCTATGTTCAGGCCAATAGAAATTCCACTACTATCAAAGATTCCCCTAATCGGCCAGATGCTTTTTAACCAAGATATCTACGTATATTTAGGCTATGCATGCACCATCATAATAGGGATATACCTTGCAAAGACAAGAGTGGGACTAAACCTGCGAGCAGTAGGAGAAAATGCAGCAGCAGCAGACGCATCAGGAATAAACGTGTCGCTGTATAAATATATTAATGTAATTATCGGTGGCGGCATGTGCGGCCTAGGCGGAGCATATATGTCTGTAGTAATGGTGCCAATTTGGCAGGAAAACATCGTTGCAGGACGAGGCTGGATAGCAGTAGCCCTAGTAATTTTTGCATCATGGAAATCTTGGAAAGCCTTCGTAGGCGCAGTTTTATTTGGTGCCTTAAGTATTCTTGGATATCGGCTACAAGCCATGGGAATCCAAGTTTCACAATACCTCATCGACATGATCCCGTACATTGCAACAATCCTGGTTGTAATAATCAGCACTCATAGAAACCGAAAAGAAGATTTGCCTCCAGGAGATTTAGGCAATGCCTACTTTAGAGAGGAACGATAAAATGTCATACAAAGTTGATTTTCACATTCATACTAACTATTCTGACGGGACACAAACCCCAACAGAAATCGTAAAACAGGCCAAAGCCTTAGAATACGACATGATATCCATAACCGACCACGACGGAGTTGACGGAGTTCACGAAGCCATGATTGCAGGGGAAGCCCTGGAACTTCAGGTAGTTCCTGGTGTTGAAATAGCAACTGTAACAGAAGATGACATCAGCCTTCACATTTTAGGCTACTACATTGATATAAAAAACCATAAACTGACAGAAGCTTTACAAACCCTTCGTGAGAATAGGCATGCTCGAAATGAAAAGATGCTGAGAGTCCTGAAAAGCCAAGGCTACGATTTAAAAGTAGAAGATCTTATATCACGCCAGGGAGAAAACTATATAGGTAAACCAAATATTGCCAGAGCACTAGTAAAACTAGGCGCCATCAAAACCGAAAAAGAAGCCTTCGAAAAAGGAAAATTTCTTGGATCCAAAGAAGCTATGGCAGTGAAAAAAACAAAGATACAAACAAAAGAAGCAATTCAGGTCATAAAGGAGGCAGGTGGAATGGCGGTTTTAGCCCATCCCATTCAGATTAAAGAATTCGGGAGACCCGGCTGCCAGGGATTTTATGAAAAATTAGACCTCCTTATTAAAGAATTAAAGACAGCAGGACTCAAGGGCATAGAATGTTATCATAAGGATCACAGCAAAGAGGAATGCCTTAAATTCGTAGAAATTGCAGAAAAATATCACCTTCACATTACCACTGGCTCGGATTGCCATGGAAGACTTGATATGGAGCAAAAATTCAATAATATGGTATAAATTCATACCTAGATGGGAAATACTATCTCTTGTATCCACAAAAAAATGGAAAGGTAAAGAGATAGAATGAATGAAAAACCCATGTTAGTCCTTCGGACTAAAAAGACCAAAGCAAAAGCCGCCGTAATGTTAGTTGCAGCACTTATTGTAGCAGGCTTGCTTACACTGGGAGCCCTAGTGGCGACAGGTTCTATGGATCTGCCAGTGATTGTGGCAGGGGGAGAATTTATTAAGCCTCCTTGGTATGTTACCGTTGAAGGAAAAAAAGTTGCCTTAGTAGAATCAGAAGAAAAAGCAAAAGCGGTAATTAAAGAAGTAGCAGATAGTTATAAAAATGACAAAACAATAAATATAAAAATAAAAGAAAAAACAGCTCCTCAGGAGATGAACCTAGGCTTTGGCGATGCAAAACCTAGGATAGCTTCAGTGAAAAAAGCAGTAAAAGCAGTAAAAGCAGAAGGAAGCCTCACTGTAGTCACAGGAGAAATAATTACAAAAAAAGAAAAGATTCCCTTTAAAAGGGCAGATAAAAAGACAAAGAAGCTGTTCACAGGGCAGACAAAAGTCAAAACAGAAGGCGAGATTGGATTGAAAAAGGTAACCGCTGAAGTAATCAAAGAAAATGGCAAGGCGGTTAAAAGTCACACTACAAACACTGAAATTCTCAAAGAATCCCAAACAGAAATAATTCTCACAGGTATAAAGCCACTTCCACAGCAGCCCCAAAACGGAGAACACATACAGACAGCATCAAGAGGCGTCGCTGCGAGGGGAATGTCTGAAGGAGGCTTGGGCACAGAAAAACCATCCACAATGACAAATGGAGAGAATCTGGCAAAACCAGTATCATCCATCAGAATCACATCATCATTTGGACCTAGGTGGGGGAGGATTCATAGTGGAGTAGACCTGGGAATGCCAACAGGCACACCTATTCATGCGGCCAAAAGCGGCACCGTAATATCTGCTGGCTACTCGGGCAGCTACGGAAACCTGATAAAAATAGACCATGGAGACAATATGGTGACATATTATGCTCATTGCAGTAAGATTATAGCCCAAAATGGTCAGAAAGTAAGCCGAGGGCAAACCATTGCAAAAGTCGGCTCCACAGGAAATTCTACAGGGCCACATCTTCACTTTGAAGTTCGCATTGGTAATGCCCCAGTTAATCCTATGAATTATCTATAAACCCATGTGAAAGTCCCTTGTGTAATTCGTTGCGTAATAAAGATAAATATTGTATAATGTAGGGTAGGTGTGTTCACCTACTCTATTATTTTATTTAGAAAAAAAGAGAGAGGATAATAAATAGTGTTTTTTAAAAGCGTACGTGAAGATATAAAGACGGTTTTGCAAAAAGATCCTGCCGCCCGAAACGGGTTTGAGGTTCTTCTCTGCTATCCAGGGGTATGGGCGCTAATTTGGCACAAGCCGGCTCACTGGTGTTACAACCATCACATGAAACTCATAGCAAGAGTCAGCTCCCAACTTACCAGATGGTTTACAGGCATCGAAATCCATCCTGGAGCAACAATAGGCAGAAGATGCTTTATTGACCATGGCATGGCAGTAATAATAGGCGAAACTTCAGAAATCGGAGACGATGTTACAATATATCAAGGTGTAACTTTGGGAGGAACGGGTAAAGATACAGGCAAGAGGCATCCTACCATTGGAAATCGAGTGATCGTCAGCTCTGGAGCAAAGGTTTTAGGCCCATTTAAAGTGGGAGATGACGTAAAGATCGGCGCTGGTGCCGTAGTTCTAAAAGAGATTCCAAGCGGCTGCACTGTAGTAGGAATACCTGGGACCATCGTAAGGCGAAGCGGACAGACTACAGATGATTTAAACCAAGTGGATATGCCAGATCCAATAGCAGTGGAGCTGGAGTGCCTGAGAAGACGTATTGTAATGCTTGAAAATAAACTGAGAGAAAGGAATTAAAATTATGAAGATTTACAACACACTTACCAGAAAAAAAGAGGAATTTATACCTCTAGATAAAAATGAAATAAAAATTTATGTTTGCGGTCCTACAGTATACAATTATTTTCATATAGGCAATGCTAGACCATTTGTTGTGTTTGATACTCTTAGAAAATACCTAGAGTACCGAGGAGAAAAAGTTAACTTTGCACAAAACTTTACCGATGTAGATGACAAGATTATCAACAAGGCGAAAGAAGAGGGCAGAGCTCCAGGAGAAGTTAGCGAGCAGTACATTGAAGAATATTACAAGGACGCAGGGGCACTCAACGTTAAAAAAGCCACCGTCCACCCTAAAGTAACAGAGAATATGGATCAGATCATTGCCTTTGTAACAGACCTAATTGATAAAGGCTATGCCTATGAAGTAGAGGGAGACGTATATTACAGCACCAGAAAGTTTGAAGGCTACGGAAAGCTATCCGGTCAGAACATAGAAGACCTAGAGTCAGGCGCTAGAGTTCAAGTGGGAGACAAGAAAAAAGACCCACTAGACTTTGCTCTCTGGAAGGCAAGAAAAAGCGATGAAGAGATTGCATGGCAATCACCATGGGGAATGGGCCGTCCAGGATGGCACATCGAATGCTCCACAATGTGTAAGCGTTACTTAGGGGACACTATTGACATACATGCAGGCGGCCAAGATCTAACATTCCCACATCACGAAAATGAAGTGGCACAGTCAGAAGCACACAATGGTAAGCCCTTTGCAAACTACTGGATGCACAATGGCTACATTACTATAGACAACGAAAAAATGTCCAAGTCCAAAGGAAACTTCTTCACAGTAAGAGATATTCTAAAGGATTACAGCGGCGAAGTGATTCGATTCTTCCTGTTGTCAGGGCACTACAGAAACCCAATTAACTTCAACCATGATCTTATGGAACAGGCAAAACAAGGATTAACTCGAATGGAAAATTCCAAAGACAACCTGAATCACTTGATTACCACAGGAATTGGCACCATGACTGAAGAGGAAAAGAAAGCCTTAGAGAGCCTAGATACCTACAAGGAAGAGTTTATCAAGACTATGGATGACGATCTAAACACAGCAGATGCAATTTCAGCCATATTCGAATTGATTACGGCAATTAACACCCAGGTAAAAGACGGTGCTTCAAAGGAATATGCCCAAAAGGCACTGGCACTTCTTCTAGAACTTACCGCTGTTTTAGGACTTTTACAGCAGGAAAAGGATCAAGGCATCGACACACAGATCCAAGATTTAGTTGATCAGAGAAGGCAAGCCAGAGAAGACAAAAACTTTGCAAAAGCAGATGAGATAAGAGACATATTAGCCGCAAAGGGAATCACAATAAAGGATACACCACAAGGAGTGCAAATTATTAAAGGATGAATGAATTAAAGGTAAAACAGATTAATACAACGGCCCTTGCCTACATCGGCGATGGGGTTTATGAAGTGGCCATTCGCAAATATCTACTTAAAGATAACCATGCCAATGTGGATATGCTCCATCGCTATACTGTCGCATTTGTTAGAGCCGAAGCGCAGGCATTGGTCATCAAGGGACTTATGAGTCAGCTCACTGATGAAGAAACCTCATTAGTCAGACGTGCTAGAAATCGAAAGATTATGTCCAAGCCAAGAAATGTCAGCCCGGTTATCTATAAACTTGCCACAGCTTTTGAAGCTTTAGTAGGTTACTTATATTTGACAAAACAAGAAGATCGCCTAGAATGGATCATTGATCAATCGGTAATGCTAATTAATAGTAGTGGGGTGGAAAATGTCAAAAGGGAAAAAAACCAGAAATAAGGCGAGAGATATGTTCACAGATTATTACAAGACCAGCAGGGAATACGACAAAGAGAATCGCCGGCGCCAAGAAGAAGCAGGAGGCCAACCAAAAGGTCTAAAAAATCTAAACACCACAGAAAAGATATACATAGCAGTAATAGTTCTAGGTCTAATAGGAATATTCATAAGGTACGTAATCTTTTAGCCTAAAAATAAATGGAGTGAAAAAATGAGTAAAGCAGACAACCAATTTAAAGCAATATGCCAAAATGTACTGACAAATGGATTTTCAACAAAAGGCCAAAAGGTTAGAGCAAAATGGGAAGACGGAACACCAGCACATACAGTCAAATCCTTCGCCCAAATCAGCAGATACGACTTGGCAGAAGAATTCCCAGCAATTACCCTAAGGCCCACAGCCATTAAATCAGCAGTAGACGAAATGCTGTGGATCTGGCAGAAGAAATCAAACAACATTAATGATCTCAGCAGCAGAATTTGGGATCAATGGGCAGACAAAGATGGATCTATTGGCAAAGCCTACGGTTATCAGCTTGGCGTAAAATATAAGTTTAGCCAAGGAGAAATGGATCAAGTGGACAACGTAATATGGCAGCTGAAAAACACTCCATATTCCAGAAGGATTCTCACCAATATTTACAAATTTGACGATCTTTTGGAAATGGGGCTAGAGCCATGTGCATATAGTATGACATTCAACGTGACAGGTAACAAGCTTAATGGGATTTTAAACCAAAGATCCCAAGATATACTAGTTGCCAACAACTGGAACGTAGTTCAGTATGCTGTCTTAATTCATATGCTTGCCCAAGTGACAGATCTTGTCCCGGGAGAGCTTGTTCATGTCATAGCTGATGCCCATATTTATGATCGACATATTCCAATCGTGGAGGAACTTATTAAAAGGCCTACTTTCCCAGCCCTAAAGTTTACCCTTAACCCAGAAGTAAAGGACTTTTACAAGTTTACAGTAGATGACATTAAAATAGAGGATTACGAAAAAAATCCACAAATTAAAAATATTCCAGTAGCAATATAACTAATTGGAGGTGAAAAATGAACGCAATCGTAGTGGTAGACCGAAACTGGTCTATTGGGAGGGATGGTGGCCTGTTAGTACACCTACCAGGAGAGCTAGCCTACTTTAAAAAAAAGACCTTAGGAAAGACCATTATTATGGGGCGAAAAACCTTAGAATCCTTGCCAGGAAGCAAACCACTTCCTGGAAGGCAAAATATCGTCTTAACGGAAAATAAAGAATACAAGGCTCCAGGGTGTAAAGTATACCACTCCAAGGAACAACTTATGTGCCAGCTTTCACAAGATGATCAGGTATTCGTTGCAGGTGGACAGTCCATATACGAACAATTTATGGAAGACTGCCACACTTTTTTTGTCACAAAGTTAGATGAAAGCTATGATGCAGACAGAAAATTCCCCAACTTAGATAAAGATCCAAACATAGAAATGGTAGCCGAAAGCAAGCTTCACGTGGAAAACGGCACTAGATACCGCTTCTATCAGTACAAGCGAAAATAAAACGGTAAGGCCCGTCGCTACTAAGATAAAGAAGAGCAAAGGCTGGCCTCATCCCTCACAAATGGAGGAAAAAATGAACAATATAATCGGCAGAAATGCAGTAATAGAAGCTCTAAAGAGCGAAAGACAAGTTAGCAAACTAACAATAGCTAACGGAGCAGAAGGTTCCATTAAAAAAATAGTAGCCATAGCTCGGGAAAAAAATATTCCCATAGACTTTAAAGATAGAAATATCATTGATAAAATGGCAGAAAATGGTGTCCATCAAGGGGTAATTGCCCAGGTGAGCGAATATACCTACTGTGAAGTAGAAGATATTTTGGACAAGGCAAAAGCAAAAGGGGAAGCTCCCTTTGTCATTATCCTTGACGGCCTAGAAGACCCTCACAACCTAGGCGCTATAATGAGAACAGCAGATTGCGCTGGTGCCCATGGAATCATCATTCCCAAAAGGCGAGCAGTAGACATTACAAAGACTGTAGTAAAAGCTTCTGCAGGTGCAGTAGAACACGTCCTTTGCGCCAAAGTTTCAAGCATTGCAAATACAATAGAAAAGCTAAAAGACCATGGGCTTTGGATTGGTGCTTGCGACATGAATGACGTTAGCTACACCAAGCAGGATCTTACAGGAAACATTGCCCTAGTAGTTGGTGGAGAAGGCATTGGTGTGAGTAAATTGGTCAAAGAAAAATCAGATTTTGTCCTGTCCATTCCTATGAAGGGAGAAATTACATCTTTAAATGCATCCAATGCGGCGGCAATCCTTATGTACGAAGTTGTAAGACAACGTGATGGAAAATAGAAAAAACCTAAGGGAAGGCGAGCTTGAAAATTTAACAGACGAGAAGCTAGTGCAAATCGCCCAAGTAGGAGATTTACATGCGGAGGAATATCTTATCAGAAAATACAAAGATGTAGTGAGGATAAGAGCTCAGCTTTACTTTATCATGGGTGCCGATGGAGATGACGTTGTTCAAGAAGGGATGATTGGACTGTTTAAAGCCATTAAAAGCTATAAACCTGAGAGAACAGCTTCTTTTCATACATTTGCAGAGCTTTGTATCAATCGGCAGATTATCACAGCCATTAAGACCGCCAATCGAAAGAAACACTCCCCACTAAATACGTCCATCTCTTTAAACAATCCAGTTGGAGAGACAATAGGGCAAGAGAATGCCACATTGCAAGAAACACTACCGGCAGGCAGTGAGGCAGACCCAGAGGAGCTCCTAGTGATTAAGGACGTTATGAATTATATTTTGTCAAACGATGGAGGTATGTTTAGTAACCTTGAAATGAAGGTGTGGAATGAATACCTTCAAGGAAAAGGTTATCTGGAAATAGCTGGAATTACTGAAAAAACACCAAAAGCTATAGATAATGCCATACAGAGAATAAAGAAAAAAATACTTGCCTATCTATGCCAGTAAATCAAAGGGATTTATTGACATGATAAGTAAAATATAGTACCATATGAATCAGATCCGTTTGCTGTTGTAGCTCAGTTGGTAGAGCACTTCCTTGGTAAGGAAGAGGTTCGGCAGTTCAAATCTGCTCAACAGCTCCAAATTATATCAAAACCTATGAAGATCTTATTAGGAGGAAACAAAAATGGCTAAGCAAAAATTCGAAAGAAATAAACCCCACGTAAATATTG
>JAVXGM010000016.1:0-34589 GCA_036657395.1 Anaerovoracaceae bacterium | reverse complement strand
GGTTTCCCAAAGTTCCGTAGGGCTATTCCGTGGGATTTATAGCAAAAAACAAAAATAGTGACCATATTTGCTTGGTCACTATTTTTATATCACTAATTTTTATCCGTTTAAATATAGTTATTTTTCATATTTCTTATATGAGATTCTTTTTCTCTGGATTTTTTAATTTTAGCCTGTCTACCCAAACGTTACTGTCAAACAGTTTCGCCCCGACTCCTTGCTTTGATACATAGCCTTATCCGCCCGATCTACAAAATTCATGGGCTGCTCGCTCTTCCTAGGAATTCCCACATAAGCGCCAAGACTAAGGGTTACCACCTTTGTCTTAAGTGAAGTGCAGACAAAGGGGATTTTAAGTGCCACTACCGCTCTGCGAATATCTTCGCCAATATCCGCCGCCTTGTAGCAAAGGTCGTCACTCAGCAGTGCGATAAACTCCTCGCCACCATAGCGGCAGACGATTACTCCCTCTGGCACCGATGCGGCAATTGCCGAGGCAACCCGGCGCAGACAGTCGTCCCCGGCCACGTGCCCATATCTGTCATTAAAGGATTTAAATTTGTCCAAATCCATCATAATCACACCCATTGGAAACCCTCCAGTGCTGGCTCTGCGGAACATTTCGTAGTAGTTTTCTTGAAAGCTTCTATGATTATACAGTCCTGTAAGCGGGTCGGTAATGCTTATTTTTTTAAGCTCCACATTCAGCCTTTGCACATCCGCCTGAGCAAAAGCTTCTTTTGCACGTCCCCTGTTTACCTGCCAGCCAAACATAAAGGAAAAGAGCAGAACGCTGATCCCATTTAGCGTGTCCGATTCAAACCAATAGCTGCCCTTAACATAATAACTTGCGATTAGCACCACGGCCGTGCAGAGTGTGGAAATGCTCATGGTAAGCATAGTTGGCAGTATGAAAACCATAGAGGAAATAGTGAGCACCACAACAAAAAGCAATGCCGTTTCATCCTTACAATAGTACACACTAATATAGCCGCTAATGGCAAGCATATGAAAGAGGTGCAGCGTGGTTAAAACGGTACATGCATTAGATGATAAACCCCTTTGTAAAAACCACTGTATCAAAAACAAAAACACGATTTCTAAAATGGCAATCGGAATATAAACATTGCATAAGTAGGTTGCGCCAAAGTAAGTAAAGGAGCTGATAATGACTAATATGCTGATAATCAGCATAAAGACAGACATACTCCGTACCGTGCGCAAATTGCTTTGGCCAATATCTCCTGAAAAGCGATAAAAATAGGTATCTTCTTTTTTGCAATCACCTGTCAAATCCAAATACGCCAGGCAATAAAATAGTTTTTTTAATTTTTCTTTCATACGATCCACTCCAAGTTTTTCTCTATTTGTATCTGCTTCAGCACAGCTTATCCTGTTCCTACGCTACTATATCATGAGAAGTGTCGGGAAAGTGTCGGGGATTTATGACTGTTTAAAAACAGAAAAATTGTATTTGCAGTGAAATCCCCGACGCTTTCCCGACGCTCCGTTTTGTATTATAATATAATGAAATAAAATCACAATTATCAGGGGAAACTCAGCTGATGAGCCGTAAAACCCAGGGGGCAAAGTATTACCATGTATGAACAATATTTAGAAGAGTATAACAAGCGCTGGCAGAAGCGGATTATAAAAACAAATTTTGTCGCGGCAACCGTTGTGCTTATATTTGAGATTGCCTATTATTTTATTTTAACCGAGATAGGTCTTCGCGACCAAACCTCCAAAGAATATGTTCTGTTTTATATCCTTTTGCCAGCCGGAATCATTTATACCTCCTGCGCCATGGGCTGGTTCATTGTTTACCGCAGCCGCCAAAGTGACTTGGCGAAATCGCTGGCGGCAATGTTGGCAATGGTTGCAATCTGCTCCACCGGTGCCTCGGTTCACAATATTTTTGGCGCCACATTGTGTAGCTTTTTTGTGCCAGTGTTTATTTCTGTGGTATTTGGAAAGAGGCGTATTACAAATATTGTGGGCGGTGTTTGTTTGGCCTGTGAGCTGATTGCCATGTACTTTGCCAGTCTTGATATAAGGGGCAAAGACCCCTACTTCCTGCTTGACTGCCTAATGCTGTTTATTGTGTTTGGCATTGCATGGTACGCTACACTGCTGCTGATGAAAAACGAGCAAGAGAAACAACTTGAAATTGACCGTATGTGGCAGGAGCAGAGTATGCTGCAACAGAAAGTATGCCACGACGAGCTGACTGGACTCTACAACATGCTTGGGCTTCAGCTCTTTGTTGATGGGAAAATCAGCGAAAACAACCACACCTATCTGAATTCTTCTCTTGCATTTTTAGATATTGACGACTTTAAGCGTGTAAACGATACCTTCGGACATGAGGTGGGAAACGTGGCTCTTATTTGTATTGCGGATAGCATTCGGTGGCATTTTCCGGAGGATGCTTGTATCGCCCGCTACGGCGGTGATGAATTTGTAGTCCTCCTCCCCGGTGTGCCTGTAGCAAAGTGTATGGAGCTTTTGAATCTCCTGCTAGCGGATATGGCATCGATGCCCATTGCGGAGCTTGCGGGTGATACGCTCTCCCTTTCCGGCGGCGTTTCACGCTATGATTTTTGCACTCCGGTGCTTGAGGCAATCGACAGCAGCGACCGGGCGATGTACGAGGCCAAAACCGCCGGGAAAAACCGTTGCGTCATGGTGTGAGGGATCTATTAGCCGAAATCAAAATGAGGAGAGAATGACATGATAAAAAAAGTATTAAGTATTTTGCTCGCACTTTGTATGGTGTTGAGCCTGATGCCTGTGGCGGCACTTGCTACCGATCAGGCGCCGACCTGCGATAAAATTAAGCATAGCCATACCGCTGTATGTTACCAAAGCCAGCTAATCTGCGACTTGGAAGAATCAGAAGAGCATACCCATGATGAAAACTGCTATACGATGCAGGGACCTACTGAGCAAACAAAACTGTCTGCTTATGAAAAGGCCGTAAAGCTGTTTTTGACGCTACCCGGCTCGGACAGCATTACCGCTGAAACCACGGGCGAAGAAAAAGAAACAATCCGCACCCAGCTTGATGAAGCAATGGCGGCATATAACGGGCTGACAGATGAGGAAAAGGCGCAGTTTGATAGGGAGTACACCGATTTGCATGGGGCGGCTCTGTCGCTTCAGTACGAAGTGACCCGCAAGCCATTAAAGCTTCTGCCCCCTCCTCCCCTGCCAAAAGCGAATGCGAATGCGCAGGTTGACACATTTGCCAAGCTGCAAGCGGCAATTGCGAAGGCTCCCAATGACGGAACCGCCTATGTGATTGAAGTGACTGAGAATTTTGAGATAACCTCTTGCTTAATGCTTAATGTTAAAAATACAAATATTACCATTCGCGGCGATACACCTAGCCGCAAGCTGACCCGTGAAGTACAGGATTGCCTATTCAATGTTACCTCCAATGCTTCGCTGACCCTTGAAAACATCGTGATAGACGGAAATAAGAAGGAGTTTGTCTACAATTCCATTATTGTTGTACAATACGCTGCTAACCTTACGTTGAATCAAGGCGCAGTGCTGCAAAACAACAAGGCGATAAAGTACGGCGGTGCGGTTTATATCCTAGGCGCCTCCACCTTCTCCATGTCGGGGGCAACGATATCAGGTAACGAGGGCAGGGATAGCGGAGGCATATTTATTGGAAACGACTCCACTATAAGCTCCATCAACATCGCAAATTCCGTTATTTCCGGCAATACCGCTACAAACTCAGGCGGCGGACTTTGCCGCAACGATACCGATCCCTTCACTCTTAATATTACCCAGGGTTCGAAAATCAATGACAACACGGCCGCCGGTCACGGCGGCGGCATCTACTCTGGTGCAAATGCCACGGTTATGATGGACGGCGCTTCGCAAATGAATAACAACCAGTCCGGCACAAGGTTTAATGGTGGCGGCATCTATGCCGGAGACAACTTTACGCTGAATATGAGCGGCGAATCTCAGATTAACAGCAATAAAAGCATGGGCAACGGCGGCGGTATTTATTGTAACGCCAATGCAACCTTTAGCATCAAAGATGATTCACAAATCAACGAAAATAATGCAGACAACGATGGTGGCGGTATTTATAATGCCGACTCTATTACTAAGTTCAAGTTGGATAATTCCAAAATTTGCAATAATAGTGCAAGTGTAGATGGCGGCGGTATCTATGCCGCAGCCAAGGGCTTTCCCCTATCGGTTACCGGCAGCTCAAAAATCAACGCAAATAAAGCAACCGGCGGCTACGGCGGCGGTATTGCCGTGGTTAACAAGCCTTTCCCCCAGGACACGGTTGTCAGCTTTGAAAACAATTCTCAAATCATAGGCAACAGCGCAAAATATGCCGGAGCATTTTGGCTGGGAAGTGATACCAAGACACCCGCATACACATTAAATATTAAGGATACCGTTACAATTCAAAACAACACGGCCAGTGTTCATTCCGGCGCAATGCATATTCAAGGTGCAAGTGTTACGGTTTCCACCAATGTGCCGATTTCGGGCAACACCAATAATGCCGCAAATAAGGGTGCTTCTGCGCTTCAGGCGGTTTGTAGTACATTAACCCTGAATGACGGCGTTTGCGTCAAACAAAACACCGGCGGAGCTGCGGTGTGGGTTACCAACAATTCCATTTTCACCTTAAACAGCGGCTGCACCATTACAGAAAATACCTCTACCTATAATGGCGGGGGAGTATATATATCCACCGGCTCCACCATCGACATGAAAAGCGGAAGCAAAATAACCAAGAATGAAGTTAATAAGGCGGGCTGGACGAGATTCGGTGGCGGTGGCATCTACTTCAGCGGAGCTGGCGGCACCATTGCCGGTGAAATTTCGGAAAATACCGCTACGGACAGCGGCGGCGGTATATATATCCATGGTAATGTGGCGTCTACTCAAACCAACGGTCAGCCAAAGCTCTATATCAAAGATGGCGCAAAAATTCAGAACAACACGGCAAGCTATGCAGGGGGCGGCATCTACGCCAACGGGCCCAAGACCAACGAAGAGGCTGACCCTCGTGCTGTTGTCTATGTTGAGGGCGGCAAGATTACCGGCAACACCGCAAAAGGCTCTTGGGGCTTTGACAGCGGCGGCGGAGGTATTGCCGTTGCCCGGGCACAGGCTGAGATTTCGAGCGGCACTATCACCGGCAACACCGCAAAAGTGGGCGCAGGGGGCGTGGAGGCCAACAGGCAAAAAGTTGGGGACTATACTAACGTCGGCTCCGGCAAGCTGACTATCTCCGGCGGTGACATCAGCGGCAATACCAGCGGCAGTACAACGGACAGAACCGCCCTGAACATACAGGCACGATACAGTGGCGAAATCATCCTGACAGAAACTTTGACTAACCCGCAGTCCCTCAAGGTGGATGCCTCGAGCACGCTGACACTTGAGAACAGTTCAACCATCACCACCCAAGGCAACGTAACCATTGGCGGAAAGTCCAGGCTGATTACAATAGACCCAAACGGCGGCACCGTCACAGGCATGACTAACTTTATAACCGGAGACAATGTGACTTTACCGCCTGCCTCATATCTTGCAGGAGAGGAGTTTGTCGGCTGGTATGACGGAGAAGCCTTCCATAATCCCGGAGACACCGTGCCAATCAGCAAAACTGTAACCTATAAAGCCATATGGAAAATTGATGGATACACCATCAACTTTGATGCCAATGGCGGCAGTGTGACCCCCACCAGCGTAGCAACCAACTCAGTATGCAAGCTTGAAACACTGCCTACCCCTGCCAGAAGCGGCAGCTACAGCTTTGATGGCTGGTACACCTCTGCTGCCGACGGCAGCACCAAAGTGACCACCTCTACGGTATTTACAGGCAACAGCACCATCTATGCTCACTGGATTTACGACGGCGGTTTTCCCACTACCACTACCACTACGATTGATGCAGGCGGCATGGTCTCGCCTGCTGGTAACGTGACGGTCAGCAGAGGCGAAAGCAAGAGCCGAAGAGGGGAAACAATCAAATAACCCGTAGAAACAGGATGGGTATGCCCCACCCTGTTTTTTTACGGGTAACCAAATTTTAGTGGGGTTTCCCAAAGTTCCGTAGGGCTATTCCGTGGGATTTATAGCAAAAAACAAAAACACGATTTCTAAAATAGCAATCAGAATATAAATATGCCAGGCAATAAAATAGTTTTTTTAATTTTTCTTTCATACGATCCTCTCCAAGTTTTTCTCTATTTGTATCTGCTTCAGCACAGCTTATCCTGTTCCTACGCTACTATATCATGAGAAGTGTCGGGGATTTATGACTCTTTAAAAACAGAAAAATTGTATTTGCAGTGAAATCCCCGACGCTTTCCCGACGCTCCGTTTTGTATAATAAAAAACAATTACAATATTTAGAAATAAACGCTGGCAGAAGCGGATTGTAAAGACAAAGGGCGTGACTGTTTATGACAAGCGTTCTATCAAAAGTGAAATTATCCCGGCTGAAATCGAAAAAAACAAGGCCACAAAAATACCGAAGGGAGATGTAAATCGTATGAATATTATAGCAGCAGATGATGAAAGAATTGCCCTGCGGCTTTTAATTGGCTCTATCCGTGAGGCGATGCCAGAGGCACAGGTGCATGGTTTTATCTCCGGCGAGGAAGCCCTTGTGTTCGGAATTGAAAACCCCTGCCAGGTTGCTTTTTTAGACATCAATATGAGCGATGTGGATGGCATTGCGCTTGCAAAGCATTTAAAACAGGTAAACCCTAAGATTAATATCATCTTTGTGACCGCCTACAAAAAGTATGCGATGGAGGCACTTTCCCTCCACAGCAGTGGCTATATTATGAAACCGGCCACCAAAGAAAAAATTGAACATGAGCTGGAGCATCTGCGCCACCCCGTCCCCATGCAGACAACGCACAAGGTCTGGATTCAGTGCTTCGGAAACTTTGAAATCTTTGCGGATGGAGAGCCGATTAAATTTGCGTACAGCAAAACAAAGGAGCTTCTGGCATTTTTGGTTGACCGCAAGGGTGCGTTCTGCTCTAATGGTGAAATTATTGCGGCACTGTGGGAGGATGACGGCGAGAGCGTGAAAAAAAGCTCCTATCTACGTGATCTTCGAGCCGACTTGCTGACAACCTTTAACACGCTTGGCGCAGAGGGATGCATCCGCAGGCAGCGTGGCGTAATGGCGGTTTCACCGGATCAAATTGCCTGCGACTACTACAGCTGGATACAAGGCGACATTGAGGCAATCAATGCCTACCGGGGCGAATATATGTCCCAGTACAGTTGGGGTGAATTCACACTGGGCGGCATTGAAATGACGGCGACCGCTGACAGGAATGCATGACATGGGACGACTTTTTGTGCCGTGTGACAAGGAGGATGAAGATGATGCAGAAACTTGAAGCCTGGTGCTATGGCGGGAAAAGCAAAGCTTTTTACACAGCACAAAGTAAAGCTATTCACCAGTACAATACAAAAATGATGGAACGTCTGCTGCTCGTTATGACAATGATTATAGGCATGTACCTTTTGGTAAGCACGGGATCTGGACATTTCTCAAGGTATTCCAGCGCTTATGTTGTCTGCTTTATAGCATTATTTTTTATGCTTTGCTCCTTTAAGCTAAAAGCAAAAAAGCCCATTTGCTTTACTAGAATCTATATGATTTTGTTTTCTGTGGTTATGTTTGGGTTTGTCTGCGCACTAGGCACTTTCTTCGAGCCGAACGCAAGGGCGACGCTTGTTATTGTATATGTCCTTGTACTGCCCATGCTGTTCGTCATACCGACCCACTATATGTACGGCTTTTTGTCCCTTGCCACCGCTGTGTTTTCCATAACTGCCCTGTGTGTCAAGGACTTAACCTCTGCACAAATGGATATTACCCACAGCATCACCTGTATTGTAATTGGAATTTTCCTCTCCCACCATATCTTAGAAAGCCGGATGGCTCTGTATGCACAGCGTGAGCAGCTTGACGCACGCAACGCAGCCTTGGACAAGAAGTTACAGGAGAAAGAAATACAACTGCTACAAAGCCGTATTTCTATTATGCTCAGTCAAATACAGCCGCATTTTTTATACAATACGCTGACCGCCATCTGCGGCCTGTGTGATGAAAACCCCAAGGAAGCGAAAAAGGTAACGGCTGAATTTGCCGACTATCTGCGGCACAATCTGGAATCGCTGACCCAAAGCACACCCGTACCCTTCGAGGACGAGCTGCGGCACACCAAGGTTTACCTCGGCATTGAGAAGAAACGGTTTGAGCAGAGGCTGAATATTGTCTACGACATCGCAAACATTGATTTTCGTATTCCCGCACTTACCATACAGCCGCTTGTTGAAAATGCGGTAAAGCATGGCGTGACCCGAAAAAAATCCGGCGGCACTGTCACCCTTTCCACAAGGAAGCTGGAGGACTGCTATGAAATCATCATCGCAGACGACGGCGTGGGCTTTGATGTAAATGAACCGCTGACAGACCCCAATACCCATGTTGGCATAGAAAATGTGCGCTGCCGCCTGTGGTCCATCTGCCGTGGAACACTTAACATCAAAAGTACAGTAGGCGATGGTACAACCGCCATTATCAAAATACCGAGAGGGAGAGTTTCGCCGTGTTAGGTGCCTCGGCTAGTAAGATTCAAGGCAGAACAATACGCAAAGGTAAAGCCTAACGATTATCTGAAAAAATCAAAAATATCTTTAAATGAAATAGAAATGGCAAATGTACTGTCAAAAAGGAGGTAACATAAAGTGAATTTTGTGGTTGTGGATAACAACAAAAGCGATTTGGAGCTACTTGCTAAGGCTCTCAGAAAATCGGTGCCGGAATGTGAGATACAGCCGTTCACCGACCCACTGCTCTCGGCAAAATACATTTGCAACAATCCGGTGGACGCAGTGTTTCTGGCGGATACAATGCGCCCGGTAAACGGCTTTCGGCTCATGCAGGTGCTAAGAAAAAACATCCCTGAGCTTGCGGTTGTCATGCTGTCAAATTATGAACAAAACAGAATGGATGCGGTTCGCGCAGGGTTTGATAACTATCTTTTAAAGCCAATATCCCCACATATGTTAGAGGTGGTGGTAAAACAGCTTGATATTTAACGCAAGCACTACACGCACCATCATAACAAAACATATTCAGGTTTGCGTTTCCGTTGTTATCAATCTGAGGGACTGAAAATAAAAAAGGAACGCTGTTTTTTCTGCGTTCCATACTCTATGATTACTATTCAATTTAAATATATACAATATCTACATTCGGCGAGTTTGTTACATAAACGATAGTCGCATAGCAAAGATCAAACTCTATGATGTCTCCAACTATAACACGTTTCTTCACATTTTCAATATCTATAATAGTGTGGTCGCTAGATGCACCCAGAATCTCAAGCTCATGACACCTTGGCAAAAGCATTTCTGGAAAAGCATAGTCTACCTTTCCTATACCAAGTAAGGCTCTTCTCCTGATTCCACGATCCTCATACTCTGGCTTATTGCCGTAGGCATCAAACATAATCTCCCCTACAGGATAACTAGGTTTATTTTTGATTTCAATAATTTCTGCCTGTAAGGTAAATACATCTTGATATAGTTTGCTCATATCATAGCCCCAAAGATCTTGCAAGTCCTTGGCTAAAAGGATACCTTCTCCAACTCTAAGCAGGTTAATTCTCTTTGGCATATTACCTTCAAATACACGAGGAAGAGATGTGGTTGCCCCACCTGAAATAAATTCTAATTCTCTACCTATTTTATCTTCAATACGTTCAGCATACCCAATAAGCTCATTAAGCTTTTCTGGGGTTGCAGCTACCGCACCATAGCAGCCTAGATTAGTTCCTACTCCTGCTAATTCTAAGTTGTACATGTCATTTTCCACTTTAAGGGCAACGTCTTGCAATTCATCCTTATCCCAAAAGCCTTCTCGCAGATCCCCTAAATCCACCATGAGAATAACCTTATGTTTTCTATCCTGCACCCCAGCCTGATGGTTTAATGCTTCCAGCACGGACAGGTCACTGTTCAAGCTGATATCCGTTATTCTTACCACGTCTGCCGCCTCGCTAAGCATTGGCACACGAATCATCATCAACTCTCTTTGAATGCCGCCAAACTTTATTTCCTCCAATTGTTCTAACCTTGAAGATGCAATAAACTTACACCCCGCCAAGTCAAACTGCTTAGCACACTCAAATAGTCCTGTACACCCTTTAACAACACCTGCTACTTCTATGCCCATGTCATTACATTTCATCAACGTGTTGTCAATATTGTGTCTCAGTTTCTTCAAATCTACTACCACTTTTGGATATCTATTTTGCCTCATATGCCTTATTTCTCCTCTCTGTTACCATCTACGTATCTGATAATTTTCTTTGCTGTATTCTTTTCAAATTCCTCTTTTCGAATAATAATCTTCTTTATTTTCTTGAAGAATGGGGTGATCTCGTTAATTTTATCAACTTCTGTCCACAATAGTCTCTCTGTATCTTCTGCAGAATAATCCTTCCCTAAACGATCACTCACTTCTTCTTCATCTAATTTAACCGACGCTACAATTAGAGTATCTAACCCATCATCGCTGTCCTGTCCGAAAACAAAGCTCTCTTCCACTATGTCAACATTGCTCAAATAATATTCAAGCTCCTCTGGATAAACGTTTTTGCCATTCTTGGTAATAATAACATTTTTCTTCCTACCAGTAATATAGGCATATCCTTCATCGTCAATATAACCTAAATCCCCAGTGTGAAACCAATCTCCCTTAATTACTTTTGCTGTCGCCTCTGGCATATTGTAATACCCAAGCATTACATTTTCCCCTTTAAGGCAAATCTCACCGATACCTTCCTCACTTGGATCAACAATCTTCATATCAAAACCAGGAAAAGCCACACCGATAGACATGGACTTTGGTGCTTTGTCCGGGTTTAAGGCTCCCATAGGCGCACATTCTGTCAGTCCATACCCTTGTAATGCCATAATTCCAAAGTCCTGAATCCCCTCCAAAACCTCTGGGCTAATGGCTGCACCGCCACATATCATCATTCTCATCCTTCCACCAAATACAGCACGAATATCCTTTAAGAAAATATTCCCTAGGTCAATTCCCACCTTCTTTGTCTGTCGGTTAATTTTAATCACCTTTCTAAGAAGCTTCTCTTTACCCTGTTTCTTTACATTTTTCCAAATCTTTTTATATAAGCTTTCAAAGATTAGTGGAACTCCAAGAAACATGGTTGGTTTCACTTCTTCTAGATTCTTAGTAATGTATTTTAGACCTTCGCAATACGCTATTGAAGCTCCTTTATAAAGGGGCATTAAAAAACCGCAAGTGCATTCATAAGTATGATGAATTGGCAATACGGAAAAGAAAATATCCCATTGGTTGACTTTCAGGACTGTAGGTGAAACCATTAAATCTGCCGCAAGGTTTCCATGGGAAAGCATTACACCTTTTGACAATCCAGTAGTTCCTGAAGTAAATATGATTATAGCCATTGCCTGTGCATCTATTTGTGCATCCAGGTATGTTCGCTTACCCTTAGCAACAACTTCCATACCCTCTGCTACTAATTGGTTAAATGACAAAACACCATCCTTCTCTTCCATAGCATCAAGGCTAACCAAAGTCTCAATTACCGTGTCTTCACTAAGCTTCATATCCTTAAAAATTTCTTCGTATCTACTAGAACACAATACTCCACTGACTTCTGACTGAATTGCCAGTTGTTTAAGCTCAAGTGGGTTAAGTTCCTTGTCAAGAGGCACCACGATGCCTACGCCACAAAGTATTGCCAAATAGGAAATCGCCCATTGATAGGAGTTGTCACCAATTACCGCTACTCGCTTGCCCTTAAGCCCTGCTTCAATAAGCGCTGTTCCAAGGCCATTAACAGCTTCTAACATTTCCTTATATGAGGTCTGTTCGTATTGTCCACCTCTTTTATCTTTTTGGTGAAATGCTACATTATCTCCATAGCACTCAACACTACTCTCGATCATATGTTTAATATCCATGATAGGACGGCTGTCCTTATATTTAACTGATGGATTAGTGTCTGCCTGTATTCTTGCCACGATGTTTTCAGCCACGTCCATATCTCTTTTTTTCAGGGTTTGATATTCGTCTTTTGTGAGCATCTCTTGTTCCTCCTACTTGCCTATTTCCTCTAGCGTTTAATCTTTCTTGTAGTTGTTTTTTCAAACTCTGTATCTCTAATAACCAATCGCTTAACCCTTTTATATGGTGGCATTTTTTCATTAACGCCTTCAATTGTTTCTTTGAGAATACGGTGAAGTTCTTCTTTGTCAATATCTCCTAATTTTTCTTCAATAAATTCATAATTAGGGTAAATTTCTGCACTTACAGCTCCATCTACCTTTGTCTCATCCGACTTTGCAAACACTATCACTTCTGCAATATAATCGCTTTGCTCCAAATGATGCTCTATTTCTTCTGGGTAGATATTCTTTCCATTTTTACTTATAATAACATTCTTTTTTCTACCTGTAACATAGAGAAATCCATCTTCATCTAAATGGCCATAATCTCCTGTATAAAGCCATCCTTCCTTAATAACTTTCTCCGTATCCTCTGGCTCATTGTAGTAACCTATCATCACCGAAGGCCCCTTACAGATAATCTCTCCAATACCGTCTGCATTACGATTGATAATCTTAACCTGGGTGCCTGGTAATGGTTGACCCACTGATGCAGACTTACTATAATAATCCCTGTTTACTGCAATTATAGGTGCATTTTCTGTCATGCCATACCCTTGAATCATTGGGATGCCCATATCCTGATAATCTTCTATCACTTGAGGATTAATCGGTGCTCCACCTGCAATAAACAAGGTTAAGTGGTTACCTGTACTCTGATGTATCTGGTTAAACATCTTACGAATAAGGTTTTGTTTATTGTAAAGCTTTAACTTGCGTGACATAAGCATTAGCTTGCTAAACGCCTTCTTCTTTCCCGATTGCTCTACCTGCTTCCAAATTTTTTTGTGCATGGTCTCAAAGACTAATGGAACGCCTAGCATCACTGTAGCCTGAGATTCTTTCATGTTTTTTTGTATATATTTTAAACCTTCGCATATCGCAACACATATGCCTTGATATATTCCCGTGAAAATATGGCATGTCAGTTCATAAGCATGATGCATAGGAAGTACAGATAGGCCTACTTTATTTCCTCTTATCTTAACGTATTTTGACATATTATATATGTTGGCTGTAATGTTTTTATGGGAAAGCATTACACCCTTTGCAAGTCCAGTAGTACCTGAGGTAAACAAAAGAGTACACATCACATCTCGATTTATCTTTGCATCTATAAAATCACGATTTCCCTGAGTAATAAGCCTGCCTCCTTCTTGAATAAGTCTGTCCAATGAAAGCTGACCATCTCTAATCTCATCTTCATCCATAGCTATTTTGTATTTTACCCCATCTACATTTTCTAGGGTGGCATTCACTAATTCTTCTAATTTTGATGAATATACAATAGCGCTAATCTGTGCTCTTTCAATTAGGTTGGTGATCTCTTCTATTGGCAGTTCTTTATCTAGAGGAACCACTACTCCAGTTCCGTTGGTAGTAGCTAAATATGAAACTATCCATTTATAACTATTCTCCCCAATGATTGCGATTTTCTCTCCCTTTAGTCCAAGGTCTAAAAATTTTGTCCCTAAAGCATCTACATCTTTTTTAAACTGTGAATAAGAAATTTTACGATATTCTCCCCCAGAAACGTCCTTCACCATATAGGCCGGTTCATTTCCAAATATTTCCTCACTAGAATCCACCATATGTTTCAAATCATTTATATAACGAAATCCATAGGATTGATCTTTATATTTATTGTTATTCAATAGTTTAAAACCTCCTCACTAGTTTTCGATTTTTCTTTTCAAGTTCTCTTATTTTATCACCTATCCTTGCTTTCTGCAATTGACAAACACAACTTACCTTATTATAATTAACTGAGTAAATATTTAATACTTATAAAGTCATATGCGGATATGGCGGAATTGGCAGACGCGCACGGTTCAGGTCCGTGTGGATATTATTTTCGTGGAGGTTCGAATCCTCTTATCCGCACCAAATACAAAAGTAAGAAAAGGCTATGCCTTTCCTTACTTTTTTTAATGCTCATAACCGACAGATATTTCTGGCAATTTGACTTTACATATTGTAATTGTTATTATTAACCTTATTGAAATAGGAAGTTGGGAAAACTAAATGATTAAAAAACACAAGAAATTAAACGTGGGTATCGGTTTTGTGACCGGACGAAAAAGTTTTAAAAATGTTGCAAAAACATATGTTAATAACTGGAATGAATCGGGGGTTCTTGATAACAAAAAATATGCACTTCACCTATTTGTAGCCTATGATTTAGCATACAAAAGCACAAAATTATATGACTATAGAATCTCAGATGAGGAGATATTTAACACCGTGGATTCTGCTCATTACATAGGTCCTTCAAGTGTAGAAACTGAAGTTGAATATTTAATTAAAAATAAGATTATAAACCTAAAGGAGGCTAATTTAATATTTGGTGAAGGCTATGCCATGAAAAGAAATACTATTTTATATTTTGCATTAAAAAATAAAATGGACTATCTTATTTTTCTTGATGATGATGAGTATCCTATTGCAACAATTAAGGTTAATGATAGTCTTGTTTGGAAAGGTCAAGATATCTTATCAACCCATATTGCAAATCTTCAGCATTGCGATATAACTCATGGACATCATTGTGGCTACATTTCCCCTATACCTTGTTTGGATTTCAAGGGTGAACTATCAGAAAGCGAATTTAAACTTTTTATTGAATCTATTAGCAACGATATTATAAATTGGGCATCTATAAAGGAAAAAATGCAAAATGGGGGCGTTACTTACGCAAGTCTTGATACCATTGAAAGCACTCAAGTTGAAACTGTGGAAGAAATTGATGGTATGAAATTCATCTCTGGTGCAAATCTAGGTTTTAACTTAAAGAATATAGACAAGTTATTTCCCTTTTATAACCCACCTGGAGCTAGAGGTGAGGATACTTTTTTAAGCACCTGCCTTTCAAATTGCACTGTAAGAAAGGTTCCTTGCTATACTTTCCATGACGGATTCTCCACCTATGAACATTTACTTTTTGGTGTACTGCCTAACGAGTTGAAGGCAATGCATACAGACTCCAAGGACAATACAAAAAGGTTTTTACAGGCCTCTTTAGGCTGGATTCGCTATAAACCACTTCTAATTTACATTACAAACAAAGAAGGCTACAAAACCGAATTACTTAAAATAAGAAAAGACTTATCAAAGGTTCTTCCACATATTTGTAGTTATTTTGGAACTGATAAGTTTAAAAACATATTAAACGAACTCGATTATTTTGATTCCCACGTTGAAGAACATTACAGGGATTTTGAAAATACTAAAGACGCATGGGTTAAAATAATGAAGTTTCTAGATGCCAACAGACGATAAGGGTATCACTACTGAAAAAATCCAGGAGAAATCAATGAATACTATTATTACATCAAGAGAGGCTATTCTTAAGGCTAGTCAAAAACTAGCGCTTGAGACCGGCTTACAATCTATTAATATTCGAGGAGTGGCAGCAAGTTGTAACGTATCTATTGGCTCGGTATACAACTACTTCCCTTCCAAGGCAGATTTAATGACCGCAACTATTGAAAAGGTTTGGAAAGACATCTTTCATAAAGCAAATCAACATCGCCCTCCAGAGGGATTCGTTGAATGTGTGGTCTGGCTATATAATAGTATCCAAAATGGGTTAACTGAACACCCCACCTTCTTTGCTCTACACTCCAGAAGCTTTGCTGCTGAAGATAAGGAAAAGGGTCGTATAGCCATGGATTACTATTTTACACACATGAAGAAAGGACTGCTACAGGCACTTTCCAATGACCCGAAAGTGAGGCCAGATGCATTTACCCAAAGTTTCACCCAAGCAGACTTTGTTGATTTTATTTTTATATCTGTCATAAATATGTCTACGTCTCAATCAAAAAACTGTTATACTTTAACAGAGATTATAAAAAGATCCATTTTTTAACACATTCCTGATCCTAAGGGGCAGGAGTTTTTAATAATTTAAACTGAACATTGTTCACATAAGGAGGAGATAACATTGGAGCAACCCTTTAAAACCCATAAAAACAACTTACTACTCATTGCCGGACTTGTCTGGGGAATCGCCGGATTTAACATTCTTCGCATTGGGCTTATTGCGTATCAAGACCAGGTTTTATGGCAAAATATCTTAATCTCAATCGGAGTATTCCTGGCTTTTCAGTTATTCGTTTTCAGAAAAATGGTAAAAAAACACACCCTACGCATCATGAAATATGAAGAAGAGCGTCAACTTTTTTTTAAATTCTTTGATGTAAAAGGCTTTTGTATAATGGCTTTTATGATGACCTTTGGAATCGGTCTTCGTGTATCTGGTCTTTTACCTGATGTTTTTATTGCTGACTTTTACACTGGCCTTGGTACCTCTCTCCTTACAGCAGGAGTCATATTTATTGTAAATTTTATTAAAGAATTTAGGGAAATCAAACATTCCCATTCAGCAAACTAGAAGTGTATCACCGTTTAAGAAAGGAAATTAATTATGCAAGCAATTATGGAAACCCTCTTCGATATAGTGTATCTTACCACTGTAATTACACTAGGCATTATGATGATTCGAAAAGGCAGTGTCAACAAACAATATCTACTCTTTGGCATTATGGCCGTGATCCTTGGAATGGGAGATGCATTTCACTTGGTTCCTAGGGCCTATGCTCTATGCACTACTGGCCTTGAAAACTTTACCGTTGCCCTTGGCATTGGCAAACTTATTACATCTATCACTATGACGATATTTTATGTCCTCATGTACTATATTTGGCGACAGCGATATGAAATAAAGGAGAGAACGGGTTTAACTATCTTTGTCTATGGATTAGCTCTGGTTCGCATTGCCCTTTGTACCTTCCCTCAAAATGCATGGACCAGTGTATATGCACCACTATCTTGGGGAATATATCGTAATATTCCATTCGCTATTTTAGGCATCTTAATAATTCTACTATTTTATAGCAGTGCCCACAAAACCGGGGACCGCCCTTTCCATTTTATGTGGCTAGCTGTAACCCTTAGTTTTCTGTTTTACATTCCCGTTGTTTTGTTTGCAGATGCTATTCCTGTAATTGGCACTCTAATGATTCCTAAAACCTGTGCCTATGTTTGGATTGTCCTTATGGGTTTTTGGGATATGAAAAAAAGCCAAAATTTTATTCAAAATAAAAACACGATCATCACATAAAAATGTTATGATAACTAAAATATCAATATGAAAGAGGACATTATTAATGATAACTTGGTTTACAACAACTTTTCTAGGTCAAATACTATCAACAACAGCAATTGCTATGGTGCCTGTTGTTGAGCTTCGTGGCGCAATACCATATGGGGTGGCACTCGGCTTATCCCCATGGATTGCTTTTGTTGCTAGCGTTGTAGGCAATATGATCCCTATACCATTTATCATTCTGTTTATTCGTCATCTATTTGAATGGCTTAAATCACATGGTCCTTTTGGAGATCGTATCCGTCGACTTGAGAAAAAAGCCCATTTAAAAGGCCGTATTGTTAAAAAATACAGGGTTATTGGCCTCTGCCTATTTGTTGCGATTCCACTGCCTGGCACTGGAGGCTGGACAGGGGCCCTTATAGCCGCATTACTTGACATGCGACTACGTATAGCTATTCCCTCCATCTTTGTTGGCATTTTAATTGCGGGAATGTTAGTAACTGGTATTACCTACGGGTTTACTAGCTTGTTCTAACTCTCCATCTTTTAATTTCTACAAAAGATTCTTTTCAATAATTCTGGCAGCATCCTCAACGCATCCATCACAACTTCTAAGAACTTCACCACCTGTAGTGCCTTTAAGCTCAGCGCAACTAACCGATGTATTCTTGTCTAAAAACTCTTGATTCATAGCCTTCATCATCTTATAGCACTGCTTCTTCGTAGCTGGAGTGGTTAAATTTCCATCGCTAAGCTTCATGCCTACTACCGCTGCCATAGCCGTAACTGCACCGCATGTCCCCATGTGTCCCATGCCAAATCCTAATGCTTCTGTCATCCTAAAAGCCGTCTCTTCATCCATACCAAACAGGTCACAATATGCACAGGCTACTGACTGGGCACAGTTATAACCACTCTTATGATTCTCCAACGCTTTTTTTACTCTATCTTCCATGATTTCTATTCCTCCTAATTTCCAACCATACTTTGGTTGTTACTATATAATCCATAAAGCCTGCTGTACAGGCCACCTTTGTCCATTAATTCCTTATGACTGCCACTTTCTTCTATTCCATTTTCTGTAAGGACTAAAATAATCCCTGCATTTTTAATTGTAGTAAGTCTGTGGGCAATAGTCAAGGTAGTTCTCCCTTTTGTCAGTTTTTCAAGTGACTGTTGAACAATCAGTTCGCTTTCATTATCAAGAGCAGAAGTTGCCTCGTCTAAAATCAAGATAGCAGGATTCTTCAAAAATACTCTAGCAATGCTAATTCGCTGTTTTTGTCCTCCACTAAGCTTCACACCTCGCTCTCCTACATAAGTATCATACCCGTCGGTAAGTTGAAGTATAAATTCATGCGCTCCTGCAAATTTAGCTGCCTCAATGACAGCCTCCTTAGATGCACCAGGTTGGCCGTACTGAATATTGTCAAATACGGTTCCAGAAAACAGATATACATCTTGCTGAACCATTCCAATATGGCTACGCAAGGAATCTGTCTTCACTTTACGGATATCCACTCCGTCCACTAAGATTTTTCCCTCTGTAACATCAAAGAATCTAGGAATCAAGTTGCATAAGGTAGTTTTCCCTGCACCCGAAGGACCCACTAGAGCCACATTATCGCCTGCTTTAATATGTAGATTTATCCCCTTTAATACTTCCTCATCGCTATCTGCATAATGAAATCCCATGTTCACAAAGTCGATGTTCCCTTTTACCTTCTCCATTTCTACTGCATCAGGCTCATCCTCAATCTCAGGATCTACGTCCATGACTTCGATAAAACGTTCTATTCCTGTCATTCCACGTTGGAATTGCTCTGTAAACTCAACGATTCGTCGTACTGATGCAAGAAGCATTACCACATATAGAAGATAAGCAATTAAATCCGCCGGGGTAATCATCCCCTTTATCATAAATAGTGATCCTGCAACTACAACTGCAAGATACATGATTCCATCAAAGAGTCTAGTTGTGCTTTGAAATCCAGCCATATATCTATAGGCCTTCTTCTTTATAGTTAAGAATCCTTCGTTTCCTTCCTTGAATTTTTCCCCTTCAATCTCTTCGTTGGCAAAGGATTTTACTACCCGCACCCCTAAAAGACTATCCTCCACCTGGGCATTGATTTCTCCCAATTGATTACGTGACTCTTTAAAGGCTGTACGCATTTTCCTATTAAACTTCATTGCACAAAATACCATAATTGGAATAATGGCAAAGATAATCAGAGTTAATGGTATATTTACTGTCATCAGTATACAAAAAGACACTATTATCTTCAATGCACCAATAAAATATTCTTCTGGGCAATGATGTGCAAATTCGGTTACATCAAAGAGATCACTGGTAATCCTAGCCATAAGCTGTCCCACTTTAGTGTTGTTGTAAAATGAATATGACAGCTGCTGTAAATGAGCAAATAAATCTTTTCTCATATCCGTTTCTATCTTTGCCCCCATTACATGACCAATATTGGCCATATAATAGTTGGCAAAGACATCAATTATTCGTAAGGCAAAGTAAATTCCACCTATCACCAAGATGATTTTTACCGTAAGACTTTCAAGATCATTCATCCCCTTATCAGTTAAAAATCGTATGATCATTGGCAGAACCAAATCGCATATTGTTGTAAGGGTAGCGCAGACCAAATCAAGTGCCAGCACCCACTTATACTTTTTAAAATACGGACAAAACCTCTTAAATAAATAAGAGGTTTTCTTTGTATTTATTTTGTTTTGTTCTTCCATTATCTTTACCTATATTTCTCTGCTAAAATTCTGCCTACATACACCCCACTAGCGGAAGCCTGTGACAAAGAGTGTGTAACTCCTGATCCATCCCCTAATGCATACATACCCTTTATTTTTGTTTCTAAATTCTTATCTACCTCAACTTTTGAATTGTAAAACTTAACCTCAACCCCGTAAAGCAATGTATCTTCATTGGCTGTTCCTGGAGCAATTTTATCAAGTGCATAAATCATTTCAATAATATTGTCTAGCTGCCTCTTTGGAATAACCAAGCTCAAATCTCCTGGAGTAGCATTAAGAGTGGGTCTTGTAAAACACTTTTCCATTCTTCTTGCGCTACTTCTTCGCCCTTTGACTAAGTCGCCAAAACGCTGCAATAAAACTCCTCCACCTAACATGTTTGACAGTCTTGCAATAGATTCACCGTATTCATTACTGTCTCTAAAAGGTTCAGTAAATTTATTTGATACAAGCAGAGCAAAGTTGGTATTCTCTGTGCGAAGAGCTGGGTCAGCATAGCTATGTCCATTTACTGTAACGATGCCGTTAGTGTTTTCCGCAACCACCTCTCCGTAAGGGTTCATGCAAAATGTTCTAACCATATCGTTGTATTTATCTGTTTTATAAACTATTTTACTTTCATATACATCATCAGTAATGTGTTTGAAAATCTCGCCTTGAAGTTCTACACGAACTCCAATATCCACTTGGTTTTTCTTCTGATCAATTCCCATCTCATCGCACACGGTAGAGATCCATTTAGACCCAGAACGTCCAGTAGCAAGAACTAAATCCTTACACTTAAATGCTTCACCTTTGTCAGTTCTCACAACAAATGTTCCGTCGTCATTATTCTCCACTTTATCAATATCTGTGTAAAACATAGTATCTATTTTTTCTTTACAGTAGTCAAAAATTCGTCCCAAAATTTTGGTGTTTCGATCTGTTCCAAGATGCCTAACCTTGGCATCTAAAAGATGTAGATTATTTCTAAGGGTTATAGTCTTTAACTCTGAATTTGCTGTAGAATACAGCTTTGCGTCTGCTCCACCCATACTACAAAGTACACTGTCTACATATTCCATTAACTCTAAGGCTTCATCTGTCCCCACATAATTGTGAAGATCTCCACCAAACTGAGTAGTAATATTGTACTTCCCATCAGATAAGGTTCCAGCTCCTCCGTAACCGTTCATAATATGACATGGATTACATTTTACACAAGATTTCTTTCCATCTTTAATAGGGCATCGCCGTTTTTCCAGGTTTGCTCCTCTATCTATCATTAATACTGTGGCTTTATTGTCAAGCTTAGTCAGTTCATAGGATAAAAACACCCCACTGGCACCTGCACCGACAATGATAATATCATAATTTTTCATTCTAATCCTCCCTAAAATTCCATACATTTCCACTTTATATTATTTTTAACAAAAATACAATTCATTTCTATATAATTATGTTACAATTATTTATATACAGATTATTATTTGCTTATAGGAGGTTTTTATGGGCATTGACAAAAAAAAACTTATTGCTGGGATCGCCTTTCTCATCGGTACCGTCCTTTGCATTACTGGATGGATTCACGACGGATATTCAAGCTATTATCTAACAGGAAGCATTGTTTTTACTGTTGTGGGCATAGGATTTTTAAAGACATGTAAAGAATAAATCAACAAACGGACCTATTCACACAAAAGTGGAGTGGCCCGTTTTTTATTCACCTTATTTAAACATTTGGATCTGTTGGGTCATAATTTTGCCCCCATGGAATTCTTTTAGCGCTTGGTTTATCAAATGGGCTCGCCTTACTACTGTCATAAATCACAACTTTTGTTGTTCGATATCTTGCGATGTCATAGATCAACTTTGCATCTTTGGTTTTTAACCTAATACAACCATGTGATGCTGCCTTGCCAAGATTATTATATGCACTTGTTACCAGGGTTTTATTGTTTGGTCTTCTATATGTCACTGAATGGAACAGATATGAGCCTGTAATCCTAGATGAATATTGACCGTAAACATACCCCCCCATAGATGGTCCTCCTAAAATCTTCCACCTGTAGGTTCTAGCTCTATTGATTTTAAAGTTGCCTTTTACCGTTGGCGTATTGCTTTTGCCTACGGAACAGACAATCGCTTTAACTGGTACAGTATAGCCCTTCTTCCCATCCTTGGCATAAATGGTCACACAATTTCTCTGTCGGTTCACCTTAATCATTAGGTTTTTTTTCATCCAACTTTTGCCTAGATGGCTAATCAAATCTTGACATTGCTTTCCCTTACTAGTGAAATAGTATTTATAGCCGCCAACATATTTCCAACCTGTAGTGGCTAAGCCTTTTTTAAAGTAATATTTGTTTCCCTTAATTCGTTTCCATCCAGAACCAGAATAAACCTTGCCTTTGGATGTGAAATAATAAACCTTTTTACTTGCAACCCTTTTAACCTGATTTCTGTATATTTTTTTCGTCCCTTTATAGTAGTAATATCCTGATTTAACTCCAGTAAACGCAGACCCTCTTTTGTAAAGTTTGGTTTTGTATTTTCCTGTGTATTTGTTACCAGCACCACTTTGTCCAAATTTATATAGTTTGCTTTTATACACTTTATAAATATTGGTCTGCTTCTTCCCCGTAGTCTTATGAAAGTAATATAAATGTTTGTTAATTACTTTAAAACCTTTTACTTTTTTGCCGTTACTGTAGTAATAGCCTCCTGACTTTGCCCCTGTATATTTGCTTCCATCTTTATAGAGTATAGACTTATACGTCCCCGTGTATTTTTCACCTACGCCAGCTTCGCCAAATTTATATAGTTTGCTTTTATACACTTTATAAATGTTGATTTGCTTTTCCCCTGTGGTTTGATGAAAATAATATAAGCAATTATCAATTAAGTTGAAGCCTTTTACCTTTTCCCCATTATCATTATAATAGTATTTTTTATCTGTGCTCCATCCTTTGTACACCGGTTGTGGTGGCTCTGCAGGATCTGTAGGATTAACTGTTGGCTCGCTGCTTGTCTTGGTTACTTCTGTATCCCCTTGGGTGCTTGCGTAAACCGTTCCAGCAGTGACTGGAAAAAAAATGATTAACATTCCAAATACTATCACTGCAATCATAGCTAGGTTAAATTTAAATAGCCCAACTGTTTTTTCTCTATTTTCCAATTTTTCCTCCCCTTAAATAAAATAGGAGCAAGACCCTTGTCCTACCCCTACTCGCCTTACTTAATCTTCAGCTTCTACAAGTTCTTCAAATACACTTACCGCCTTTTTGAATTCTTCGTCATCTTCAATGTCGATTAACTCATACTCATCGTCGCTGACTTCTTTATATCCGTAAATATAAATATCATCGCTACCATTTTTTGGGATAAGCGATATATATTCTTTTCCATCAGCATCAAAAATCCCTAAAATTTCACATTCAAGCTCTTCTCCGTCATCATACTCTAATGTTATGATATCTAGTTCTTCTTGGTTTGTGTCTTTATCTGTCATAATTGTTTCCTCCAATTCTTATTCTAATAGGGTTACTATAACATATTTACTTACACTTTAGCAATGAAAATATTCCCTGATTTTGCCTGCCAATTTTGGTGTAATTCCTTTGGCTTCATGTAATTGTTCCACCGTGGCAACCTTTATTTTATCCACACTTCCAAAATGATCAAGAAGCGCATTTCTCTTTGCTGGTCCTATGCCATCTATTTCATCTAAAATTGACGTCAACATCCTCTTATTTCTTACTCCTCGATGATATTCAATGGCAAAGCGATGGACTTCTTCCTGAATCCTTCCCAAGTATTGATATAGCAATGGAACTTCTTTTATTGCCATTTCTGTCGATTCCCCATTTTGTAAAAATACTAAAGCTCTAGTCCTGTGATGATCATCTTTCACCATGCCTGCTACAGGCAAATTTAATTCCATTTCATTAAGAATTTCCATGGCTGCCGTCACATGACCCTTACCGCCATCTAGCAAAATCAAATCAGGATAGATCCCAAAGCCTTGGTCTCCTTCTTCCGCCCGCTTAAATCTGCGAAATAAGACCTCTTGCATACTAGCATAATCATTAGAACCCTCAATGGTTTTCACCTTAAACCTTCGATAAGATTTCTTTTCCGGCTTCAACCCTTCAAAGACTACCATTGCTCCTACTGTATCCACCCCGTTAGTATTGGATATATCGTAAGCTTCCACACGGTAAGTCCTTCCATTATATTCTCCCCGAGAGCCTTCTATTCTTTCAAGAATACTATGAATGTGTTTGCCTATGTCCCGAGTTCTCTCTTGTTTAACCTTTTGCTTTTCATCAATGGTCTTTACCATTTCTATAACGTCTTTTTTTGCCATCTGGAGAATTTCCCGTTTTTCACCTTTTTGTGGAACCAAAAGTTTCACTTGATGGCCAGCCAGACTAGCTAAATAATCCTCTAAAAGTTCTCTCTCCTCCGGTTGTTTTTCTAGGATGATTTCCTTAGGGAAGGTGAGTCCATCGCTGTAATGCTGTTTGATGAAAGCAACTATTAGTGCTTGGCTTGTGTCTTCTTCCATGTATTGGAGGTCGTATGTTTCTCGTCCGCTTAGCTTGCCTTCTCTAAGAGAAAACAAAACTATATGTCGCCGATTTTTCCCTGTGGCTGTCAAAATTAAATCCACATCTTTTCTATCTTGAAGAACAACTCTCTGCTTATCCATAAGCGCCTCAGCCGCTGCAAGATAGTCTCGATACTGGGCTGCCGTTTCAAAATCTAATTGGTGTGAGCTCTTTTCCATTTTGTCTTGAAGAAATTGAGTAATCTCTTTGCTTTTTCCTCTCAGAAATTCCATTGCCAAATTTACTCGCCGCCTATACTCTCCCGGATCCACTGTTCCCTGGCAAATTCCATCACATTGATTGATGTGAAAATTAAGGCAAGGTTTAAACTCTTTAGGAAAGTTCTTGCTTGCACACTTCTTCAAAGCATACACTTGATTAAGTAGCTCCACAATTTGATTCACTGCCCCTGCATCGCTGTAAGGTCCAAAATATTTGCTTCCCTCTTTTCCAACTATCCTAGTCTTAATAATCCTAGGATAGAGTTCCTCTGTTGTAACCCTAATGTAAGGATAGGTCTTATCGTCTCGAAGCAATACATTGTATTTTGGCATATGTCTTTTAATTAGAGTGCATTCTAAAATCAAAGCTTCCATCTCGCTGCCTGTAATAATGTAATCAAATTCTTCAATCTGACCAACCATGGCCCTAACTTTATTATCCATATTCTTTGAGGATTGAAAATACTGTCGCACTCTGTTTTTTAAGGAAATAGCCTTGCCAACATAAATAATATGACCCACTTTATCCTTATGTAAATACACCCCTGGTAAATCGGGAAGGTTTTTTAAATTTTCTTTAATGTCAAACATAATCCCTCTACGCCTTTATTTTCTTCCTGATCTAGTACTTCTTGACCTGCCACCTCTCGTCTTTTTGCTCTTTGGCTTTCCCCGCAAAAGTCTTAACATGATGAGAATCAAAATAGCTAAACCTACAAATATATAAATTGCCACTGCCATATTATCAGAAATGCCAATATAAGATAAAGGTCCACCTTCTTCTACCCTTTGGACTGCCAATGCGTTGGCTTTACTCACCATTTCATCTCCGTCAAATACTTGTATTTCTCCCATTACTTGTCCTTTTTTCACAGGGGCAGAAACATTTGAAGCCACAAATTTTGTGTAAATCCCATCAGTAGATGTTCCTTTAACAACCGTGGCCGAAGCACTTTTTTCTGCAACGGTCATTACGCTTCTAAGGGCACCTCGCTTCACTCTGACTTTCTCCAGTTCTTCCCCTTTGCTTGCCATTTTATGAGTGTCGTAATAGGTATCAAAGCTGTAATCCCAAAGACCAATAGTATCTGCAAATCTATCAGTTTCACCAGAATTAAGAACAACAGAGATTAACTCGCTACCGTTTTTATCTACAGCTCCTACAAAACAAGCTCCTGCCGTGCTAGTAAGACCAGTTTTAACACCTTCAGTTCCTTCATACTTTGCAGCAGTTTCTCTTCCGTTTACCATAAGCTTTGTCTTTGTATCCCATAGACATGGATTTGTACTCCCAATTTTTCTAGGGTCAGACTTGTTTGTGGCTGGAATAGTATACTTTACCGTTGTAACTAGCTTACAAAAAGTCGGGTTTTTCATAGCTTCTTTTGTAATCATAGCCATGTCATATGCTGTCGTTAAATGGTTTTCCTGACCTGCCCAATTAAGGCCATTTGGGTTGGAAAAATTAGTATCCTTGGCACCACACTCTTTTGCCCTATCATTCATCATCACCGAAAATTCGTCAATGGAGCCTGCCACTTCCTTTGCCAAAACTTCCGCTACATCATTCGAGGAATGAAGCATAAGTCCATAAAGTAAGTCCTTTACAGATATTTCTTCACCTTCTTTAAGATTTAAAACATTACCTAAAGTTTCTACTTTTCCTGTAATGGTAACCATCTTGTCCATATCTAAATTTTCAAGAGTTAGCATACAAGTCATAATCTTTGTAATGCTAGCTGGTTCTCGCTTAGTATAGGCGTCCTTTTCATAAAGAATCTTCCCTGAATCCTTATCTATAACAATAGCGGATTTCCCCTTAATAGGTACATCTTCTTGTGATGATGCAGCAAAAGCTGGCGTCAAAGAGACACTAACAACTGTTATAAACATCATTATAATGCAAATTATTCTTTTCATAGTTTCCCCCCAATATAACTAACCTTACTGTTTTTGAAAAAAGAAATCTGCTAATGCAAATCCGCTGTCAAAATACGTGCCCTTGCTACCTGAATCCTCACAAAAGCTTCTTGTCAAATCTTCTGGCTCTTCCTTGGTGCTGTCATAAACAACAAAAGGTACTGGATCTGAAGAATGAGTTCGAATGGCAAGAGGCGTTCTGTGATCAGGCACAACTAACACCCTATAGCCTTCTCCTGCCTGTTTAAGGTGTTCTATAATAGGCTTTAATATCTTTTGATCGATGTCTTGTAAACACTGTATTTTGCCATCTTGATCCCCTTGGTGAGAGCATTCATCAGGTCCTTCAACGTGAAGGTAGACAAAGTCTTTTCCACTTGAAAATTCCCTGATTGCAGCTTGTGCCTTTCCAGCAAAATTAGTGTGAAGAGTGCCTGTTGCCCCTTCTACATCTACAGAATCCAGTCCTGCACAAATGGCAATTCCCTTAATCAAATCTACTGCAGAAATTGCTGTCCCGGTAATTCCATATTTCTCATTAAAGGACGATAGACTAGGTTTCTTACCCTGACCCCAAATCCAAAGGGTATTTGCTGGGTTTAGACCTCTTGCAATTCTATCCTTGTTCACTGGATGATCCTTTAATATTTCATAGCTTTCTTTCATCATCTCTGTTATAAACTCACTGCCTTCACCTTTTGGAAGGTAATCTTTTACTGGCTTTCCTAACACATCGTGGGGAGGTGTCAAATCATAAGCCGTGCCACCATTATGAACGATCATGCAATGTCTGTAGCTTACCCCTGTGTAAAATAAAACCTTATCATCAGCAAATTTTTCGTTGACTGCCTTTATAAGCTGATCCGCTTCCTCTGTTGTAATATCCCCAGAACTGTGGTCTGTAATAATTAAATCCTCGTATTCACCCTCACCTGTAAGGGTTATAATATTGGTTCTAAAGGCCACATCCGTGTCTGACATATCAATGCCAATACTGGCTGCTTCCAATGGGGATCTGCCAGTTAAATATACTCCTGGATCATATCCCATTACTGATAGATTGGCCGCATCGCTACCTGGTGCTATTCCCATAGGAATAGTTTTTACCATGCCTACTTTTCCACGTTGGGCTAAACCATCTATTGTATCCATCTTGGCCATCTGCAACGGCGTCTTATTCCCTAGTGCTTCTATTGGCTCATCCCCTGCTCCATCTGGAACTAAAATTAAATATTTCATTGACTTCCTCCTTGTCAAAAATAGAAAAACTCCCCTTATATTAAGGGGAAGTTTTGTCTTTTCTCTTATTTGTTTTCCGCCTCAAATTTTTTCATAAAATCAATCAGCTGGTCTACTCCTTGTGTCGGCATTGCGTTATAAATACTAGCACGCATCCCTCCAATGGAACGATGACCATTTAGATTGTGTAAGTCTAAAGCCTTGGCCTCAGCTACAAACTTCTTGTCTAATTCTCCATCTCCTGTAACAAACACTACATTCATTAGGGATCTGTCTTTGTCTCTTACTGGACAGCTGTAAAGCTGACTCTCATCAATGTACTTGTAAAGCTTGGCCGCCTTTTCAACATTAATCTTATTCAATGCCTTAATACCACCCATAGCCTTAATGTTTTTAAATACTTTGCCAGACACATATATTGCAAATGTGTTTGGTGTATTGTAGGTAGAATCGTTATCAGCATGAATCTTGTAATCTAAGTAAGTTGGTACATTCTCCTTAGCAAATCCAAGTAGGTCTTCTCTGATGATGACAATCGTCACACCAGATGGAGCCACATTCTTTTGTGCTCCTGCGTAAATGATTCCAAACTTATTTACATCAATCTCTTCTGACAAAATGCAAGAAGACATATCTGCAACTAGAGGAACATCACCTGTGTCTGGAATATATGGAAAGTGTGTGCCATATATAGTATTGTTATATGTAATATGTACGTAGTCTGCATCTTCTCTAAAGTCTGATTTTTTCACTTCTGGTATATATGAGAATGTTGCCTCTTCTGATGATGCAACGATTTTCACATCACCGAATTTCTTAGCTTCTTTGGCAGCTTTCTTTGCCCAAGAACCTGTGATTATATAATCAGCCTTATTTGATTTTCTAAACAAGTTTAAAGGAACCATTGCAAATTGTAATGTCCCGCCGCCCTGTACAAATAAAACTTTGTAATTAGTAGGAATGTTCATGATTTCTCTTAAATTTTCCTCTGCCTCTTCTAGTATTGTGGTAAACACCTTAGACCTATGGCTCATTTCCAGTATGGATTCTCCACACCCCTGATAGTTAGTAAGCTCCGCTGCTACTTCTTCCATAACATTTAGTGGTAGCATTGATGGTCCTGCAGAAAAATTATATGCTCTTTTATTACTCAAATCGGTCACCTCCATTGTCTGAGTTGTAGTTGTTAATTCCATGGTTATACATTATATCACTTTACTGAGTTGGGGTAAAGTGATATAATTATCTAGGATTTTAAGTTATGAGAGGTGAAAGTATGTATAAAATAGCAACCCTAAATAAAATTTCTCCAGTTGGCCTTGGCCGACTTACTGATGAATACACAGTAGTAGAGAGCACTGATGATGCAAATGGCATTCTTGTTAGAAGCCAGGCGATGCACGATATGGATTTTTCAAAAAATCTTTTGGCTATAGGAAGAGCCGGTGCTGGAGTGAATAATATTCCCCTTGATCGATGTGCTGCAGAAGGTATCGCTGTATTTAATACTCCAGGTGCCAACGCTAATGCAGTAAAAGAACTAGTTCTTTCAGGACTACTCCTTTCTGCACGTAATATTCCAGATGCTCTTGCATGGTCGAGTACACTTACCGATAATGTAGGTAAGACTGTCGAAAAAGGTAAAAGCCAGTTTGCTGGCAGAGAACTAAAGGGCAAGACCCTTGGGATCATTGGACTTGGTGCAATCGGTGTATTAGTTGCCAATGCTGCTGAGCTTTTGGGCATGGACGTAATCGGTTATGATCCGTTCTTAACAGTAAAAGCTGCCCACGATTTATCAAACACTATTCACGTTGTAGACGGACTAAAAGACCTGCTCCCTCAATGTGATTACATAAGCATCCATGTGCCAGCTGTTGCTGATACAAAGGGGATGATTAATAACGAAACTATTGGACAGATGAAGGATGGCGCAGTATTCTTAAACTTTTCCAGAGATACTTTGGTAAATGATGGGGATATGCTTGCTGCACTTAAATCAGGCAAGTTAAAAAAATACGTTACAGACTTCCCTAATGATACTGTAATAGGAAAAGAAGGGGTTGTGGCACTTCCACATCTTGGCGCCTCTTCTGCCGAAGCTGAAGACAATTGTGCATCAATGGCAGTTGATCAAATAATGGATTATATTGAAAATGGAAATATTGTTAATTCTGTTAATTTGCCAGCTTGTGACTTAGGCCCTATTGGCAGTGCTCCAAGAGTTTGTATCATTCACAAAAATACAGAAGGATTACTAGGAAGGATTACTGGTGCTTTTACTGATTTAGGTATAAACATGGAAAACATGATGAACAAGACTCGTGGAGATTTTGCTTATGCTTTAGTTGAGCTTGCAGGTTCTATTGACGAAGATAAGATCAGGAAGAAACTTAACATGAATGAAATTATTTCTCTTCGTGTTATTGGCTAAGATTAAAGAAAAATATTATTATATTAAAAACGCACCCGATTTTAAGAAGGTGCGTTTTTAATATTCTAGATTTCATTCTATCTTTTATTCACTTGGATGAGGAACCATTTTTCGTTTAGTTAATTGAGCAGTATCTCCCCAAACCTTGTTGAACAATATTCCTAAACACAATACCCATGCCAGGAAATAGAACCAAAACATAAGGGCTACTATGGAAGCAAGTGCTCCGTATATCAAGTCATAGTTTGCCATAGATCCCACATATTCAGCATAAAGCAAGGTGACTAGCAACATTCCTACAGCTGCAAAAATACTTCCAGGCAAAATATCTCTAAAGCGAGATTTTTCTTCAGGCATAATATAATAGTTGTAGCTTATCATTAGGAAATAAAGAGCAAAGCCTAATACCCAGCGAATAAACATCCAAATAGAGCCTAGGGTTTCCTCGGTCAATGTTTTATCCAGTTCTAACAAGTTTGTAACCAACTTAAGAATATTTTCGCCATACACTAAAATGATTAGTGAAAATGCAATAGTAAGCAAAGTTATTAACATGGTAGCTACTGCTCTAAATCGTTCTCTCCAATAGCCTTTTCCCGTATTTTTACCTTCTGTAATCGTATAGTTGCTAATACGCATAACGCAAAATTGGGCTCTTGAAGCACTCCATACGGCAACTACCACAAGTACTATATTCCACCCACCTATGGCTGATGGGCTAAGCAAATCAGATAATGTTTGGGATATTTCTTTTCCAGTGTACTGTACAATCCAATCTAGAGCCACTGTAATATTAATATTAAATTTGTCTAAAAGTCGAGTCATAAGAAGAAACATAGGAACTATAGACAACATAAGATAAAAGGAAATTTGTGCCGCAAATCCTTGGTAATATGGATCCCTAAATTGTTTGATCCCAAGCAGAACCATCTGTAATATTCGTCGTCTGAACATTCATCCCTCGCTTCTTGTTTGTTGCCTAGCTTCAAGGAGTTTTTTTAAATGTTGTAAGGCATTGCCCCTATGACTTATTCGATTTTTAGTTTCAGGATCAATTTCGCCAAAGGTAATATCATATCCTACAGGTATAAACAAAGGATCGTAACCGAAGCCGTTGGTCCCCTTCTCCTCCAATACTATATGTCCTTCCACCTCTCCTCTTGCAACAATTACCTCTCCATCAGGAAAAACAATTGTAATCACCGAAACGAACCGACCTGTTCTCTTTTCATAAGGCACTGCCTTAATTAAGTCTTTTAATTTATCATTATTAGCCTGATCGTTTCCATCCTCCCCAGCAAAGCGAGCAGAATAAACGCCTGGAGCACCATCTAGAAAGTCCACTTCCAGTCCCGAATCATCTGCAATAGTGACTTCCCCACAAAGCTTCATAATTTCATAAGCCTTTTTATAGGAATTAGCTTCGAAGGTATTCCCATCTTCTATAATCTCTATTTTAGGAATATCTGCTTCATCTCTAGGGACGATTTCCATTCCAAATTCTTTTGTAATCTCTTCAATCTCTCTAATTTTATGTTTATTCTGGGACGCTGCAATAATACGATTCATAAAAAATCCTCTTTTCCCTAATTATATCATATTCAGACTATTATATCCAAATACCTTGATTCTTCAATCATCATCTGAAATATTTTTTTGTTTATTCTTTTCGCTGAACCTCTTGAAATATTAGTTGTGACAATCACGTAACCTTCTACTTGGGGGCAAATCCAAAAACTGGCTCTGAAGCCATCATCTGTACCCTCGTGACCATAAAGATTGTAACCTTCTTGTTCTCTGATAAACCATCCAAGGCCCATGGCTTCCCCATTGTTTGGTACGGTTGCATATTTTTTCCACAGTTTATCGTAGGTATTAGAAGAAAAGACTTTTCTCTGGACATGAGCTTTTGCCCATTTTTCCATGTCATCTAGGTTACTAGTCAAGGTAGAACTTGGACCGTGTTGTCTATTATAAGGATAACATGATTCTAAGATAATATGTTTCTCCTTGTTTTTCCTATGTGGCATAGCCATGCCTCCCTGACTTAGTGTTGAAAGGTCCAGGCTACCATTGCCACGAGCAAAAGTTAGGAAGGTTGAAGCATCCATTCCAAGAGGTTCTAAAATGTTTTTCTCAATGTAATTCTCAAAACTCATCCCCGAAACTTCTTCGATGATTGCCCCTAGAAGTTCATATGCAATATTACTGTATTGAAACCTTCCTTCTTCTGGATCCCAAAGAAGCTTAGACTTTGCCACTTCATCTGACTTGGCATAATCCATTAAGGCTTTTTCATCAAGCCTAGGCGTGTCCCACTGGTAATCTTCCACATCACCTATTCCGGATGTATGAGTAAGCATTTCCTTTATTGTAATCTTTTTGTATCGCTGATCATCTATTGATGTCTGCGGCAGAATTTCCGCCAATCTATCTTCAAGGCTCAGCTTGCCTTTTTCACATAGCTGTAAAATTCCTGCCCCGGTAAATAGTTTTGATACGGAGCACATATGGAAATAATCCGTCTCTTTGAGAGACTCCTTTGTTTCAAAATTTTTATATCCAAATGCTCTTTTGTATGTTAAGTCTCCCACTTTTGCACAGACTTCAAGGCCAGGCAAATCGTACAAAACCAGTATTTCTGCCAAAGCCTCATCTAACTTCTTTTCTATATTGTCCCTTGCCATACCTATCTCCTTTTTGTATAATCAATAATGCAATTATAACATATACAAAGGAGACTGACCTATGCAATATAGAACATTCGAAAAAACCAATGAAAAATTTTCCCTCCTTGGAATGGGGACAATGCGTCTTCCGCTTTTACATGATGGAACAGTTGACGAGGCCCAATCTATTTCCATGATTCGCAAGGCTATCGATGAAGGTATAAACTATGTGGATACTGCTTATATGTACCATGACGGGGATAGTGAAAAAATCCTAGGTAAAGCTCTTAAAGATGGCTATAGAGATAAAGTATTTCTTGCAGACAAGATGCCTGTTTGGCTTGCCAAAGACGAAGAAGACATGAAGGCTCTGTTTCAGGAACAGCTAGACCGTCTTGATGTAGATATTATTGATATGTACCTCATTCATAATATAAATGTTGGCTCTTGGAAATTAATCAAAAAATATAATGCCTTGAAATTTCTAGATGAATTAAAGGCAGAGGGCAAAATAAAGCACATTGGGTTTTCATTTCACGATGAACTTCCTCTATTTAAAGAAGCTATAGATGCTTATCCTTGGGATTTCTGCCAAATACAGCTTAACTATATGGATCAAGAGATGCAAGCAGGTACTGCTGGCCTAAAATACGCAAAAGATAAGGGTCTTCCCGTAATAGTCATGGAGCCTTTAAAAGGTGGTCTGCTTACTGACGCACTCCCTGATGCAATAAATTCTTTATGGGAAAAAGCGCCTATAAAGCGAACTCCTGCGGAATGGGCTTTCCGTTGGGTTTCTAACCTTCCAGGAGTCCTTACTGTTCTAAGTGGTATGTCAACTATCCATCAATTAGATGAGAATTTGCAGATTTTCTCTCAGGCTAAAGTTGGGAGTTTGACTTCCGCAGAGTTAAGTATAATCGACCAGGTTGCTAATGAATACAATCGGTTGATTAAGTACGCCTGCACTGAATGTAATTATTGTATGCCTTGTCCACATAAGATTGACATTCCATCGACTATTCGTTTTTATAACAATTGGTTTTTATATGGAGGAAACCCTAAACTAAAGGATGATTATCCTGTTTGGATCGCAAAGGGACATAGAGCCTCTGATTGTACTGGCTGTAAAGCTTGTACTTTAAACTGCCCTCAACATCTTCCTATTTATGATATCATGAAAAAAACCGCCAAATTGTATGAGTAATCAAAATTTTATAGTTATATTCCTAAAAGCACATAAAAAGAAAGGTGTAGGGCAATCGCCCGCCACCTTTCTTTTTGGTTATATGGTTGTTGAAAATGTTTTCCTTTTATTTAATGTCTTCAAGAAGCTTCTTCTCGTTGATCATATCAGCATATTCTGAG
>JAVXGM010000015.1:0-35653 GCA_036657395.1 Anaerovoracaceae bacterium | reverse complement strand
GCGGATTCCGGACTTGCACCGGTTAGAAACGTGCGCCGCCAGGCGCACAAACAAAAAAAGAACGTTGAAGTTTCAACGTTCTTATGGTGGAGACGGCGAGACTCGAACTCGCGTCCGAAAGCATTTCCACAAGAGTTTCTTCGAGTATAGCTTTTGATTTAAAGTTTCGCATTCCCAAACGCCCAAAAGCAGGCTTTTAGTTCAGCTATCCTGTTGTTCCCCTATGCTACCAGGAGCTTACATAGAGTTTTCCTGTATATTTGACGCCAGGGTCCAGACCTACAGGTGAACCTGGTCTGACGTTCGCGCAGCTTACGCTGCTAGTGCGAAATTGTTATTTGTATTTTTAGCGTTTATATTTAACGTGCCCTTTTTAACGTAGTCTGAGCAAACTACGACTCGCTTATCTTGCTTCTACACCCCCGTCGAAACCAATACGTCCCCATAATTAGTGTAAGATGATCTTTCTCACCTCCACTATATTGATTATACCACAGATGGTAATGTTTTAAACTAATCTAATCGTCTCTTTCCTTTGCTTCTTTAATCTTTTCCTCGTACCCGTCAATTGTTGCTTCATGTTCACTGATTGCACTACAAAATTCAGAAACAGCTAAATCAAACTCTTGTCCAGCCAGATATTTATCATAACAGTATTTGCCAATACGCTTTTGCAAGCCTGCAATGTCAGACTTCTCGCTGCTAATATTAGCCTTAAGCTTGCCAATCTCAACCATTTCGCCGGCCTTATTGGCTGCCATATTTGCTGTTTTCTTTGCTACTTCTACTGATTTGTTTAAAAAATCTTGCATTAGTTTACCCCATTACTTCCTAAGAGCTTGTTGCATCCTTCTGTCTGCATCTCTCTTTGCAATTGTGTTACGCTTATCGTAATCCTTCTTTCCTCGGGCCACAGCGATTTCCAGCTTAGCCATACCTCTTTTATTAATATACATCTTCAAGGGTACAATCGTCAAACCTTTTAATGTTATGTACCCAATTAGCTTTCTAATCTCCCTCTTGTGGAGAAGTAGCTTTCGAGGACGAAGTGGATCAACATTAAATCGGTTTCCATGATCATAAGGATTAATATGCATCCCATAAACCATCATTTCACCGTCTTCAATCCTTGCATAGCTCTCTTTTATATTCACTTTGCCCTGGCGAATCGACTTTATCTCAGTACCTGTAAGCACTATTCCAGCTTCATAGGTTTCTTCAATAAAATAATCATGCCTTGCTTTCTTGTTATTTGCTACTATCTGTTTTTCACTCATTCTCTTCCCAATTATTTTAAAACTTTCCCCATAATTTCTTCAACTGGCAACTGGCCTACCCCATCATTTCGGCTATCCATAATAGCTGTCCTGTGATCGCTGAGTACAAAAACCTTGCCTGTTTCTATGGTCATTTTTTCTAAAGGCTCCAAATCGGTTGCCTCTGTGGAATACTTGTTAAAAACCTTTCCATTAAGGTATAAGTCTCCATCCTTGATTTCCACTGTATCTCCACCTACAGCCACCACCCGCTTAGCCAGGGTGCTGCCTTCTCCATCTTCACTGTAAACATTACAGCTAAATGCAACAATGTCTCCCTCTTTAGGAAGATCATCTAGGTAAGCAACTTTGTTGATTAGTGCAAAATCACCATCATCTAGTACCGGAGCCATGGAATCGCCTTGTACCTTAAGCACACGAAAAATTCCTGATACACCTATAGCCAACATAACACCAAGTAGCGCCATGGTTATAAATAAAATCATCTTTTTACTCATTTAAATTCCCACCCATCTCATTTTAATTTATGTATTTTGTGGAAATTCCTTAGAAACTAAAGTCGGGTTATTTTATCGAAAGGATAAAGCCTAACAATGGCCTTTCCCATGACGTCATCTTTATTTACGCAACCCACTTCTTCTGACCGGCTGTCTATGCTAACACTTCTGTTATCACCCATTACAAAGAGCTCCCCCTCTGGTACGGTAAGATTTGAAACCTCTCCTGGAGTTATCCCCTCCAAAGTATAAGCTTCATCAGTAAGGTTGCCGTTTATGTAAACTTTGTTGTTTTTAATAGTAATCACATCACCGGAAAGGCCGATAATTCTTTTAATAAGAAGCTTTTTGCCATTACCGTCATCTTTATTTATATGTGACTTAAATACGATAATGTCTCCTCGCTTCTCTTCACCAAATCTATAAGCTTGCTTGCTCACTAACAAATAATTGTTTTCATATAAAGTGGGCTCCATGGAGCTCTCCTTTACTAGAGTCGGCTTTATTAATGTGGTGACTGCTATTACGATTATAGCTGCTATTATTATGTCTTTAATTAGTCCTTTCAATCTTTTACTCCTTGTAGTCCTTGGAAATTGTCCAGCGATCAATTTAAGATTTTACTTGCTTAAAACTAGGTTAATCAAATAATTCCTTTTTTATTCGTTGAAAGTCTAAAGGTAAGGTTGAAATTATCTCTTTTCCTGCAAGATAATCAAGTGGCTCCTTGCCTTTGTTGAATTCAAGTTTGTATGCATGTAGTAATTGGGTGTTTAAGTTAAATAGCTTTTTCATTTTGCCATTTACACCTTTTTTTCCATATTTAACATCTCCAATAACGGGATATCCTGCCTGTGCCAAGTGTGCTCTAATCTGATGAGTTCGCCCTGTAACAAGGAGAACCTCCACAAGGGTGTACCCATTTTTACAAGCAATTGGATTTGCCATAGTTTCCATAATCTTGCCTGTCCCTGTCATTGGCAAAACTGTAACCATATTTTCTTTCTTGTTCTTTTCCATCTTATCTTTTAATACTAAAGGTTTTTTCATCTCGCCAGATACAATGGTTTGATAATATTTATTAATATAATCTTTTTCCCTGAGCATATAGTTTAGAACTTGAAGAGTAGGTCCAGTCTTTCCAAAAATCACCAATCCTGTAGTGTTTCTATCCAATCGGTTTACTGGAGATGGAACAAATGTCCTCTCCATTCGAGGAATATAATCTCCTTTTTCTTGTAAATATCCGCACACTTGATTAGCTAGTGTATTTTTTTTCTCTTGAGAATCCCCATGGGTAAGTAAGCCAAAAGGCTTTTCTACAACAATAATATTATCGTCTTCATAGGCAATTGTAAATTGCTTTTTTGCCTTACTATGCTCTTTCACCTTGCAATAATTTTCTACTTCTTGGTCGGAAATATATATTTCCAATTCGTCGCCTTCTTTAAGGATAGTCTCTGGCTTTGCTCGTTTGCTATTGATCTTTACATCTTTTCTAATCAATTTGTAAAGTCTGCTTAGTGGCGCATTTTTAAAATATTTTTTTAAAAATCGATCCAGCCTTTGGTTATCCTCGTTTTGGCTAATTGTTAATTTTCTCATAACTTTGATTATACAACATCTCCTTAGGTAAATACACCTAAATGTGAAGAAATTTTCATAAAAAAAGCCTTTTAAGCTTTTGCTAAATATGATACTCTGAATAAAGTCATATTAGAAAAGGAGAACAGAATGAATAAATTAAAAAATTTTTTCTATGATAAAAATGACATCGTTGTTGTTTTTATCATTTTACTTGTAGCCGCAGTTATTATTTTCTTTCGTATAAGCGACATCATGAGTTATCCACAGACGTTAATCGATTCTGCCTCAACATCTGCTGATGCCACTGAGCCCACTAAAGCCACTGAGCCTACTAAACCCCAGGCTGGTGCTGCCACAAATGAGGGTAAAAAAGCTAAGACTGAAGCCACAGTCCCCATTGACAGCTCAATTAAGATAACTAAAGTTTCAAATGGTAAAGAAGTTGCTGCTCAGCTTAAAAAAGCCAAGATCATTACTTCCACAAAAGATTTTGAAACTGCACTTAAAAAGTATAAGATGTCAAATAAGGTTGTAATTGGTACCTATCAGATACCTGCCGGTTCAACCTACAAGGATATTATTGAAATTATTACTCAGACAACCGTTAACTAAGATTTAAAAAAAGCACCCCTACTTGACAAAGCTGAGGTAACTCTTAAATCAATATAGGGTGCTTTTTTAGTTTAGCCTTTTATGCTTCTAGCAAGGCAATTATTTTTTCTAACTTGGCTTTTTGTTGGCCACTCATAGTTCCTGCCAGCATTTTAGCTGCCTGGAGCTGCTTTTGGAAAGCGGCCTCATTTCCTTTTAGCTTTCCCTTGATTTTCATGATTTCCTGCAAAATTTCCTCATCGCTTTTTCCCATATATGCTTTAGCTTTTTCCTGTGCCTGTTTTTCTGGCAAGCCTAATTGCTTTGCCAAGTCCATAATTATCTTATTGTCCATGTTTCCCTCCATTTATAAACTATTCTTCTCATCATATATATGCGTAAATGATACACAAAGACATCATATTTCACATAATAATAGTTTAGCACGTTAATATTTTTATGATATGGAGGTTACATACATTATGAATCCTGGAATTTTATTACTATTGCTTTTATCGAGGCAAAATAAATCTATTACTTCCCATCAAGTTCCCCCGCTGCAGTTTGATCATATCTTAAATCAGCTGCAAACCACAGTAAGCACCTTGGAAAAGGTGAACAAATTGACTCAGCTAGGCAGTCTTGGAAACATCCTTGAAGGCGGCCCCGCTTCTCTTCCTGCGCCTTTGCCTGAGCCTATTTCCCATGATTCCTATGAATCCCATGAAGAGCATAAGAGCCATGATAGTTCTAATAGCTCAAACTCAGGTTTTGATATTCAGGCCCTAGCAAATCAACTTTCCGGCGTGGATTTAGAAAGTGCAATGAAGACAATTGGTCCTCTTCTTTCCATGTTTGGTGGAGATAAAAATTCTCGTTAAATGGAATAAAATTTCTCCATAAACTAGTGGGATTTTTTTCTCTTAAGGTGTATAATAGAACTATCTGTTTTAAAGTAACAATGGACTAGGAGGTAAATTATGTCTTTAATCACCACAGAAAAAATGTTTTCAAAAGCATTGAATAATAATTATGCAATAGGTGCCTTTAATGTTAACAACATGGAGATAATCCAAGGTATTGTAGAGGCGGGAAAAACTCAAAATACTTCTCTTATTTTACAGGTTTCCGCTGGTGCTAGAAAGTACGCAAAGCCAGCATATTTACTTAAATTAGTAGAAGCTGCTATTCTTGATACCGGCATTGATATCGCTTTACATTTAGACCATGGTGAAGACTTTCAAATCTGCAAAAAATGTGTAGATGATGGATTTACTTCTGTAATGTATGATGGTTCAAAGCACCCATTTGAAGAAAACATTCGACTCACCAAAGAAGTCGTAGATTATGCTCACAGTAAAGGTGTAGTCGTTGAAGCTGAGTTAGGCAAGCTTGCTGGAATTGAAGATGAGGTAAACGTTGATGTTCGTTCGGCAACATTTACTGACCCTGATGAGGCTGTGGAATTTGTGGAAAGAACAGGTGTAGATTCCTTGGCAATTGCCATTGGCACAAGCCATGGAGCTTATAAATTTAAGGGAACACCTTTCCTCGATTTCGAAAGGCTAAAAAAAATCCATTCCCTACTTCCAAATACGCCACTTGTTTTACATGGTTCATCTACCGTTTTACCTGAGTTTGTTAAAAGATGTAATGACTACGGTGGACAAATCCCTGGGGCACAGGGAGTTCCTGAAGAGATGATTAGAGAGGCTACTAAGTACGGTATTTGCAAGGTGAATATTGATACTGATCTCCGGCTGGCTATGACGGCGGAAGTTAGAAGACACCTTATAGAAAATCCAGCTGACTTTGATCCAAGAAAATATTTAGCACCTGCAAGAGATGCAATACAGTCCATGGTGGAACACAAGATTAAAAACGTATTGAATTCATCTAATATTTAATAGTCTAGGGGTATACACTCCTTATATATGGCATTAAAAAAGAGGCGTTAAGCCTCTTTTTTTTATACTTCTGTGTGATCTTGAATTAAGTCGTTTTTAAGTTTCCAGAGTTTTGGCGAAAGATCCACGTAGTAAATTTGTGGATTTTCGAATCTGAGCATTTCGTCCCAAAGGGTTGCTACTTGTCTCTTACAGTAGCTCTTAATTTCTTCAATATCGGGGCTGTCATATACTCGTTTGCCCTTATCGAAGAGCTGGATTCGCAAATTTTTCACGTAAAAATTCTTCAATGTTTTTTTCTTCCACACTGCTGTAGGATCGAAAATTTCATAAGTGCCTTCCTTTGGAATAGCCTCTTCATCTAGTGTAATAACATCAGCAATGGCCTTATCGGTTTCTTTATCAAAGAAACGGTACACAGATTTAAATCCCGGGTTAGTGATTTTTTCTACGTTTTCACTAATCTTAATCTTAGGCACCATAACTCCATCTTTTTCTAAGGCTGATAGCTTGTATACCCCTCCAAAGACTGGTTCAGATTTGGAAGTAATCAATCGCTCTCCTACTCCAAATGAATCAATGCGAGCGCCTTCTGTAATGATATCCTCAATAATATATTCATCCAATGAATTTGATACTACGATTGAACAATCTGGTAATCCTGCCTCATCTAACATTTTTCTTGCTTGCTTTGTAAGATAAGTAACGTCTCCACTGTCGATTCTAATGCCCATCTTCTCAGGTTTTAGTTCATGAAAGACTTTAATTGCTGCTGGAACTCCAGATTTTAGCACATTATATGTGTCCACTAAAAGAACACAATTGTCTGGGTATATCTGACCATACTTTTTAAAGGCTTCATATTCATTAGGGTACATTTGCACCCAACTGTGTGCCATAGTTCCTAGGGCTGTGATTCCATAATCTCTGTCTGCAATAGCGCAGGCTGTACCTGCACAACCGCCAATATATGCTGCTCTAGCTCCATATATAGCCGCTGAAGCTCCATGTGCTCGCCTTGTTCCAAATTCCATGATAGGGCGCCCCTTGGCAGCACGAACAATTCTGCTAGCCTTTGTAGCAATCAAGCTTTGGTGATTCACTAAAAGCAAAATCATAGTCTCAATAAACTGAGCCTGGATAACTGGACCTCTAACTGTAATCAACGGTTCCCCAGGGAATATAGGTGTCCCCTCAGGTATTGCCCACACATCACAACTAAAGGAAAAGTCTTTTAGATATTCTAAAAACTTGTCGCTAAAAATATTTTTACCCTTAAGGTAAGCAATGTCTTGATCTGTGAATTCTAGCTCGTCCAAGTAATTAACAACTTGCTCCACTCCAGCCATAATGGCATAACTACCACCATCAGGATTATTCCTGAAAAACATATCAAAATATGCTACATCGTTAGCCATTCCTGTTTCAAAATAACCATTTGCCATTGTGATTTCATAAAAGTCTGTCAACATGGTTAAATTCAATTTCTCAATCATTAGATTGGTCCTCCATTTTACCTTTTTCTCTTATAACTATAAAACCTGCACAAATTACTACTAGTCCACCTATAATCTGTAAGCCTGAAATTGTCTCTTTTAAACAAAGCCAACCAAAAAACGCTGTAGTTATTGGAAGGAAGTTTGAAAACAATGCTACGGCTGTAGGTCCCAATACCTGGATCCCTCTTACTGAAATCAAAAAACCAATGCCTGCATTTACAATTCCAAGGTATATTATGCCACCAATCAAGCCTGGTGTAAAGACATCTATTGAAGGCATGTTATTTACAGCGTATGGAAAAGTCAATAATATAGTGCAAATAAGCTGGGTACAGGTCAATGTAATGCTTGAATATCTGTCGCTAAGGGTGGCTGTAAGAAAGTTATATCCATTCCAAGAAAGCACTGCAATAAAAGTAAGAATATACCCGATAATTCGCCCTTGGAACAGGATATCAAAATCCACTCCAATAATCAACGCCACCCCAAATATACAAACAAGTACGCCAATAATAGTAAGTTTGTTGGTTCTTTTCTTGTACAAAATCCGCTCTGTTATTATGGACACCACTGGTACAAATGCCAACATAATGCTGACCAGTGATACAGGCATATAAGACATGGCTGTATATTCGCAAAAGAAGTAAAGAATCTGTCCGAATATGGCACAGAAAACAAATATTGGAACATCCTTTAGTCTTACAATAGTTTTTCGATCTACTTTCATTTTAACCATAAGCATTACAACAAGGCCTATTGCATATTTGACAAACAATAAGGTCATAGGCGGAAATGCCTGTAAAGCAAATTTACAGACCACATAGTCAAATCCCCAGGCTATGACCAAAAATGTCATTAACCCATAGGTAATATTTTTTTGTTTTTTAGAAAATACAGGTTCAGTTTTCACAATCACACCAGTCCTATTTCATTATCTTAGATAAAAATTCTCCAGTATAAGATTCTTTACACTTAGCTACTTCTTCCGGGGTTCCTTCCACCACAATGTTTCCACCTCTAAATCCACCATCAGGGCCAAGGTCAATAATATGATCTGCCCGTTTTATTACATCAAGGTTATGTTCAATAACAATGACCGAATTTCCGCTGTCCACCAGTTTGTCAAGTACTAATAAAAGCTTGTCCACATCGGCAAAGTGGAGTCCCGTTGTAGGTTCGTCTAAAATATACATGGTCTTGCCTGTACTTCTCTTAGATAGCTCTGAGGCCAGCTTAATTCGCTGAGCTTCACCTCCCGAAAGCTGAGTTGACGGTTGTCCCAATTTAATATATCCAAGTCCAACTTGCTGTAGGGTCTCAAGCTGCCTGGCTATACTTGGTATATGCTTGAAAAATTCCAAGGCTTCGGTTATATTCATATCCAAAACATCAAAAATACTCTTTCCCTTGTATTTTACTTCCAAGGTTTCTCTGTTGTATCTCTTACCCTTGCAAACCTCACAAGGAACATATACATCAGGGAGAAAATGCATCTCAATCTTAAGAAGCCCATCTCCATTGCAAGCTTCACATCTACCACCTTTTACGTTAAAGCTAAACCTGCCCCTCTCATATCCTCGCATTTTCGACTCAGGAAGCTTAGAAAAAAGATCTCTAATGTGGGTAAACACGCCAGTATATGTGGCTGGATTTGATCTTGGAGTCCTGCCAATAGGTGACTGATTAATATCGATAATCTTATCGATTTGCTCCATTCCCTTAATGGCTTTGTGTGCTCCTGGCTTATCCTTTGCCCCGTTAAGCTCTGCGGCCAGACCCTTGTAGAGAACTTCATTTATCAAGCTGCTTTTTCCTGATCCAGAAACTCCCGTAACGCAAACCATTTGACCTAAAGGAATCGTTACATCTATATTTTGAAGGTTATTTTCTGCAGCCCCTTTTATAATTATTTTCTTACCATTTCCCGAGCGTCTTTCTGTTGGAACTTCAATTTTTTTAGCTCCACTTAAATATTGGCCAGTCAGAGAACGTGAACATTTCTTAATTTCCTCTACATTTCCCTCTGCAACTAGCTCTCCACCATTTATTCCTGCCCCAGGTCCAATGTCAATAATCCGATCTGCTGCATACATGGTATCTTCATCATGTTCCACTACAATTAGGGTGTTTCCAATATCCGTCAAATGGCGAAGAGTAATCAAAAGCTTTTCATTGTCCTTTTGGTGAAGACCAATGCTAGGTTCATCTAAAATATATAAGACTCCTACAAGACTGGATCCAATCTGCGTAGCCAAGCGTATTCTTTGGGACTCTCCACCAGATAAGGTTCCTGAAGCTCTGGACAAAGTCAAATAATCAAGGCCTACATTTACAAGGAATTGAAGGCGTGATCTAATCTCTTTTACAATTTGTTGGGCAATTAGTGCCTCCTGTGTGGATAAAGTCAGTTCCCCCATAGTCTTTAATGCTTCCATAATAGAAAGTTCACAAAACTGTGAGATGTTCATTCCACCAATTGTAACAGCTAAAACCTCTGGCTTCAGCCTCTGCCCCATACATACTTCACAAGGCGCAGTGCTTATATACCGATTCATCTTTTCCTTAATAAAGTCGGAATTTGTCTCCCTAAATCGCCTCTCTAAATTGTTAATCACTCCCTCAAAAGGATGGTCTCTGTATGCCTTAGAACTGTTGTTGCGACTTTTATAGAAGTACTTTAAATGACGAGTTCCTGTGCCATAAAGTAGTTCTTTTTTAAATTTTTTAGGTAATTTATTGTAAGGCGTATCAAGATCCACTCCATGTTCCTTAGCTAAAGCCTCTATCATCTGACGATAAAAACCCCCTGCCATCTCCATGGAAGCAAAAATATTTGCTAAGCATCCTCCAGAAATACTTAATTCCTGGTCTCTAATAATAAGATCTGGATCTATTTTCTGTGTAAATCCTAGGCCATTACATTGGGGGCAGGCGCCAAAAGGACTATTAAATGAGAAGACTCTCGGCTCTAACTCCTCAATGCTAATACCATGCTTGGGGCAGGCAAGACTAGTGCTGAAAATCTGTTCATAAGGGCCATCACCCTTGTCAATTAAAGCAAGCACCAATCCGTCTCCGTGATTAATAGCCAGTTCACAAGCTTCTGACAGTCGGCTTTGTACTCCATCTTTTACAACAATTCTATCCACAACAATTTCTATGGTATGCTTAAAAGTTTTTTCCAGTTTTACTTCTTCTTCACTGATCCTAACTATCTCTCCATCAATTCTAGCTCTAGTAAAGCCTTCTTTTCTAATTCGTTCAATAATCTTTTCATGTTCACCTTTACGCTGGCGTATAACTGGGGCAAGCATGGTAATTCTAGTCTTTTCTCCTAGATCCATCAGGTTATCAACAATCTGATCCACCGATTGGCTGGAGATCTCCTTGCCGCAGACGGGACAATGAGGTATGCCGATCCTAGCATACATAAGTCTTAGATAGTCATAAATTTCTGTAACTGTTCCTACTGTTGATCTTGGGTTTTTATTCGTAGTCTTTTGGTCAATTGAAATCGCAGGAGAAAGGCCTTCGATGTATTCTACATTGGGCTTTTCCATCTGACCTAAAAACTGTCTTGCGTAAGCGGACAGGCTCTCCACATATCTTCGCTGCCCTTCTGCATAGATGGTATCAAATGCCAATGATGATTTTCCTGATCCAGAAAGTCCAGTCAGTACCACCAATTGATCTCTTGGAATAGTCACATCTATATTCTTTAAATTGTTTTCATTTGCTCCTTTTATATAAATATCTTTTGCCATTTTTCATCCTCTTGTTTTCTATAATTTCACTTTGTATTCGAATATTTGATCACGAAGAGTTGCTGCCCTTTCAAACTGCAAATCGGATGCCGCCTGATTCATTTCCTTTTCCAGCTTCTTCACGTAATCAATTAATTCTTTTTTAGTAAGCTCAAGTGGACGTTTCCCATTGTACTCTCCGCCCTCACCTTCCACCTTAGTAGCTTCAATTACAGCTCTAACGGATTTTTGTATGGTGGTAGGTGTAATTCCGTGAGCCTTGTTGTAATCGTCTTGTATCTTACGTCTACGGTCGGTTTCTCTTATTGCAACTTCCATGGCGCCGCTGATTCTGTCTGCATACAGAATTACTTTTCCATCAACATTTCGAGCAGCCCGTCCTATAGTCTGGATCAGAGATGTTTCGGTTCTCAAGAACCCTTCTTTGTCCGCATCCAAAATCGCCACTAAAGACACCTCGGGAATATCAATGCCTTCCCTAAGGAGATTAATCCCTACAAGCACGTCAAATACGCCAATTCTCAAGTCTCTAAGAATTTCCATTCTCTCTAAGGTATCCACTTCTGAATGAAGGTATCTCACTTTAACTCCTGCATTTTTTAAATAATCGGTCAGACTCTCTGACATTTTCTTTGTAAGGGTAGTAACTAAAACTCGTTCCCCCTTCTTTGTAACCTTATTAATCTCGCCGATGAGGTGATCAATCTGCCCTTCACTTTTCTGAATTTGGATAGCTGGCTCTAAAAGCCCTGTAGGTCTAATAATTTGCTGAGCAGAAATGCCACCGCTTTCTTCCTTTTCGTAATTACCCGGAGTTGCACTTACATAAACAATTTGATTTGCCAATTCCTGAAATTCTTCAAACTTTAAAGGTCTGTTATCAAGGGCTGATGGCAATCTAAAGCCATAATCCACCAAGGAACTTTTCCTTGACCTGTCTCCTGCATACATTGCCCGCAGTTGAGGCAACATAACGTGGGATTCGTCAATCATAATTAAAAAATCATCTGCAAAATAGTCCATTAAGGTGTAGGGTCTATTCCCTGGCTCAAGTCCGTTTAAATGGCGAGAATAATTCTCAATACCTGAGCAGGAGCCAATTTCCCGCAACATTTCAACATCATACCTGGTACGCTGCTCTATTCTTTGAGCTTCAATAAGTTTGCCTCTGTCGGTGAACCACTTGATCTGATCTTCAAGCTCAACCAAGATAGTGCCTATTGCCCTATCAATACTGTCCCTTGCCGTCACATAATGGGAAGCAGGATAGATTGCAATGTGTTGGCGCAACCCAATAATCTCTCCTGTAAGTGGATTTAGCTCCTTAATAGTCTCTATTTCATCTCCAAAAAGTTCTATTCTTATGGCATTTTCTGCTCCTGCTGGGTAAATGTCAACAATATCCCCTCGCACCCTAAAACAGCCCCGTTCAAATCCCATATCGTTTCTGGTATATTGAATTTCTACCAACTTCCTCAAAATATCTTGACGGCTTTTCTCCATTCCCGGCCTTAAGGATAACATTTGGTTTTCATAGTCAAAAGGGCTTCCTAGCCCATATATGCAGGAAACGCTGGCAACAATAATCACGTCTTTTCGTTCTGCCAAAGCGGCAGTGGCTGAATGTCGCAGCTTTTCAATTTCTTCATTTATATTGGAATCCTTTTCAATAAATGTGTCCGTAGCAAAAACATAAGCTTCTGGCTGGTAATAGTCATAGTAGCTTACGAAATATTCTACCGCATTTTTAGGGAAAAACTCCTTAAACTCTCCATGAAGCTGAGCTGCCAAAGTTTTGTTGTGTGAAATAATCAAAGTAGGCCTTTGTACCTTCTCAATAATGTTGGCCATGGTAAAGGTTTTTCCTGACCCTGTAACCCCCATTAATGTTTGATGTTTTTTTCCCTCATTAACTCCCTTGACTAGCTTTTTTACAGCTTCTGGCTGATCACCCATCATATTAAAATTTGATACTATTTCAAATCGCTCCATGGTTTTCCTCCCTAACATTAGAGTTTCATTTTAGCATAAATGGGGGGGAAAGTACAGAAGGTGAGGAACGTTTGTTCTGTGCTTTTTCACATTGTAGCATTGTAACAAAATCATAATATTCTATTTTACAATCTTGCTTTTTGAAAAATATTTTTTTATATGGCTGAAAAGTGGGCGGTGCCTTTTATCCGGATTTTTTTCTCTTTTCATTAACCTTTTAACGTGATATAATATTCTTCTGTATTAAATTAGTTTGCTTTTTGAGAAAGGATTGGCTTGAATGTTAGAAAAAATGAAAAAGAAAAGAGAAGAGAAACTTACCGGCCACCATAATCCCTCTAATTTTATTAGTAAGATGGCTTCAGAAATCTCAACTAGAGATGTAATAGATCCTGAACTTTATACAAAACATCATGTAAAGCGTGGCCTTCGTAATTCCAACGGTACTGGGGTAGTTGTCGGTCTTACTAAAGTTGGTGAAGTCCGTGGCTATGACGTTGATGAAACTGGGAAGAAGATTCCTACTGAAGGGCAGCTCTTTTATCGTGGCTACAACATAGAGGATCTTGTTTCAAATTGTACAAAAGAAGAACGCTTTGGCTTTGAAGAAGTAACTTACTTGCTTATTTTTGGCAAATTACCCACGCAAAAGCAACTGAACGATTTTAAAGTCCTCCTTGGAGAGAAGCGAGATCTTCCTCCAGGCTTTGCACGAGATATGATTTTAACTGCTCCTTCAAAGAATATTATGAATAAACTTTCTAGAAGCGTTTTGGCTCTTTATTGTTACGACGATAATCCAGATGATACTTCAGTTGAAAATGTTCTCAGACAATCAATTGATTTAATTGGGTACTTCCCTACTTTGATCGCTTACGCTTATCAGGCAAAATGCTCTTTTTTTGATAACAAGAGCCTTCATCTCCACTATCCAATCCCGGAACTGAGTACTGCCGAAAACATATTGCGTATGATCAGGCCAACAGGGCAGTACACTGACCTTGAAGCCAAGCTTTTAGATGTAGCAATGATTCTTCATGCTGAGCATGGTGGAGGAAATAATTCTTCGTTTACCACTCACTTGATTTCTTCATCAGGTACAGATACATATGCAACCATCTCTTCTGCTGTAGGTTCATTAAAGGGGCCTAAACACGGAGGCGCAAACATTGCCGTAATCAATATGATCAATGATTTAAAGCGAAATGTGAGTAACATTACAAACCAAAGTGCAGTAGAGGATTATCTTGTAAAGGTTCTTCGTGGGCAAGCAAATGACAAGAGCGGTCTAGTCTATGGTATGGGTCATGCAATTTACACCACTTCTGATCCTAGAGCCAAGCTACTTAAAAGCATGGCAAAGCAGCTAGCTGTAAGCAAAGATTTGATCAATGATTATATGCTATGTGAATTTATAGAACGAAAAGTACCAGAGCTTTACGCAACTATTAACGGAGTTGAGAAGCCTATGCCGGCTAATGTGGATCTTTATTCTGGGTTTGTGTACAGCGCACTTAATATTCCAACGGACATCGCTACGCCACTGTTTGCAACCGCTCGACTTTCAGGTTGGTGTGCTCATAGATTGGAAGAACTTGTTTCGGGAAAGAAGCTTATGCGGCCAGCATACAATTCTGTGCAAAGTCATCTTGAATATTCCCCACTTAAAAATCGTAAATAAAAGGTGTATCATCTATAGTATAGGATTAATTGAATAATTGGGAGGCTCTATGTTTAATCGAACTGGAAATATAATTAAAGAGCAGTTTATGAAATTTTTTCTTCCTACAGTATTAATGACAATGGCACTATCTATGAGTATAGTCGTGGATGGGATTATTGTAGGAAACACTCTAGGCTCTGAGGCTTTGGCGGCAGTAAATCTGGTGCTTCCAGTTACACTGCTGTTCAATTCCGTTTATGTGCTCATTGGCGTAGGTGGGTCGGCTCTTTATTCAGTAGCATTAGGGCAGAGGCAGCGAAGACGGGCGAAACAAATTTTTACGGTTTCTACCATTTCCATGATTACAATCTCCATCTTCCTGTGTGCTGTTGGCTTTCCCCTCTGCCATAAGATTGCAGAGGCACTCACAGTAAACGCACCTAATCTAACTTCTTTAGTATATGACTATATATCTATAGTAGTCTTAGCAGCACCAGTTTTAATCGTTGTCCCAGGGTTAGTATATTTTATACGTACCACAGGGCAGCCAAGACTAGCCTCATCTGTGCTGATTATAGCAAACCTGGTCAACTTAGGTCTAGATCTTTTGTATATTCTTGTTTTCAATACAGGCATTGGCGGGGCTGCATTAGCTACCGGCACTGGTTATTTTGTTGGCCTTATTATTATTATTGTGGGAATTATTAGAACCAAAGAACTGCGATTTTACAGACCCTTAACTGACTTTTTTAAGTTTCTTTTGGAGATTAGCAGAATGGGGCTTCCAAATACGATCAACACTTGTCTCAACTTTTTTCGTCTAATCTTTATTAACGCCATTGTAATGGTTTATTTAGGCAGTGATGGAGTTACTGCTTTTTCTGTTTGCACTTCATGCTTATCTATTGTGTCTATGTTTGTCGGTGGTTCGGCTCAAACTATGACTCCTCTTTTAGGGATACTCTATGGGGAAAAAGACTATTTGGGGATTAAGTTTACAATTAAGAAGGCGGCGATGATCGTAGGGATTTCCACGCTGACTCTCTTGGTAGTCTTTGAACTGCTGCCAACTCAGATCACCTCACTATTTGGAGTTGTTGATCCAGGCCAGGTTGCCATCGCAGTGGAGGCAATACGAATATATACACTAAGCCTTCCGTTTATGGGCATACTGTTTATTGCCATGTGCCTATATCCTGTTTTTGGCCATCACAATGTTTCAAGTATGATCGCTTTGCTTGAGGGGTTTCTCATTGTGGTTCCTGTTGCATTTTTACTTTCAAAAGTCTTAGGTCCAGTTGGAATCTGGCTAGCATTTCCTCTTGGAGAAATAATCACTATTGGGATTACATTTTTGGTTATCAAATCAATACAGAAAAAGGATGCAGCTTTAAAGGGAATTTTCCTTTTAGATGAGAAAGAGTCGGGCGAGCTACTTGATATAACCATGATTCAAACAGTGGAGCAGGCAACAGCCCTTTCTGCTGAAGCCATTGCTTATTGCAAGGCACATCAAGTGCCAGAACTGGTGGCTAACAAGGTTGGCGTTGCCCTTGAAGAAATGACAATAAACACAATAAATGCAGGTGGGAATTCCAAAAAAAAAGATAAATATATTGATATTAGAATAATTGCAACACTAGAGGAATTAATAATTTCATTCCGTGACAATGGAAAGCCAAGAAACCCTTTAAATGAGAAAGAAAGCCAAGGTAAATTTGGAGGCATAGAGTTGATTCTCGCAATTTCAAAGGAAGTAACCTACGACAATATTTTAGGAATGAACAGCTGTATTGTAAAAATAGATTCTAATGGAAAGGAAAATTAGTATGAAAAACATAGATATGAAAGAGGCAATTGCATTATGTAAATCGGCAGAAGCGCTCTCTTCAGAAGAAAAGGAAATTCTCGTAAAGAAGCGTCTATGTGAACTGGTCTTTTATGCAAAAGACCACTCTGCTTATTTTAAAAAATTGTATAAGAATATTGAAAAAGGATTCGCCATTACAGATCTTACTCCTGTAGCCAAGACTGTTTTGATGGAATCCTATGAAGACTGGGTTACAGATCCACAAATTAATTTTCAAGAGCTTATGGATTATATCCATAGTGATGCTGCACTTACAACTCTATATCTGGACAAGTACAGTGCTATTACCACCTCTGGGACTACGGGAGAGCCTATGCCTATGGTGAGAGATTCTTATCATAATACAATCCACGGGGCATTGATGCAAACAAGGCTCCTTAGGAATGTGGATCCTAATGCCTTGAATCCTAAATATCATAAATTAGGAGCAGTTATTTTTCTCAATCCTAGCGTATCCTCCTATTCCGGTTTTGAAAAAATGAGAGTGGCAAATAAGCAATACGAAGACAATCTTCTTGCCATTTCCCTAGAAGAAAAGCTCTCAACCATTGTAGAGAAATTGAATCAATTTCAGCCAGATACTCTCACTGCCTACCCTTCAGTACTAGGTGCCCTCTCCAATGAACAAAAGATGGGTAGGCTAAAAATACACCCTCAGGTTCTGGCGTGTTCTGCAGAACTTTTGACCAAACCTGTTTATAATACGCTACGTGACACATTTGGTTGCGTTGTGCTTAACAACTATTGCAGCACTGAAGGCGGTGAAGCTGCTATGTCCTGTGAGTGTGGAGAACTTCATATCAATGACGACTGGATTATCATTGAACCTGTAGACAAAGATGGCAACCCGACAAAACCAGGAGAATGGTCTGATGGAATTTATATTACCGATTTGACAAATTATGTTCAGCCAATCATCAGGTATTACATGAATGATAAAGTGAAGATTTCTCACGGTTGTGCCTGTGGTAGTTCTCTCCCCGTTATGAACATCATGGGACGGGTTGGAAATAATATTACTGTAGGGGGAAAAGAAATTATTGGAATCAATATAGATTATTTGCTGACATATATAGAGGGTGTATACAATTTACAGCTTGTTCAAACTAGTGACCGTCGATTTGAGTTTAGAGCCGTTTTTGCATATGGGCAGGATAAATTGAAAATCTTTAATGAAGTCAAAGATATACTGAAAAAGTTCTTTGATGACCATGAGTGCGGCCCTGTTGAAATCACCCTGAGTGATCAGCCACCAAAACATAGTGAGCGAGGGGGCAAGATCAAGCGAGTCGTAAAGGAGTTTGACTAAATTACATAGCTAATAAAAAATCCCCCAAGATCAAATGATCTTGGGGGATTTCATTTTGAGCTGTTTTTATTTTGCTTCTTTTACTGTTATATTTGGTAGATCTAGCTGGGATATTTTGGTCTTGTGGTTTTTATTGATCTTAACTTCTCCCATTTTGATTTTTTCTAGGATAGTTTCGTAGTCTTTTTCTGTAAATGTTTTAAACTTGGAGCTTTCCATTGGTAAGCTAATCCCTTGGTTTGCCACATCTAAATGAACTGCTGTACCACTTGGAAATTCATCGTTGTAGTAGTTGTCTAGCTGTTGATCCACACTTTTTTTAATATCCTTTGTCGCAGAAGTAATGACAGTTTCGGACATTTCACTTTGATCGGTGTCAATCCCGATAACCTTCTTATCCTTTTGCTCAGCTGCATTCATAATAGAGTTAACCATTTGCCCACCACCTGCAAAGATTACCTGGGTGCCACTTTTGTACCACCCCTGGGCTCGTTTTTCAGCTTGTGGCGTGGCATCAAAGCTGCCCATGTATGCGTATCTCACCGAAACACCAGACACACCTAGCTCCTCTGCGGCAGCATTTGCACCTTGAAGAAATCCATGGCCATATCGAATGACGCTAGGCATTGGAACTCCACCTATAAATCCTAATTTTTTATATCCATCTTTTACTGCGGCATATCCTGCCAAATAGCCAGACTCCTCTTCTGCAAAAGTAATAGCAACTGTGTTTTTCTCTACTTTACCAGTCCCACCCCCATCCTCTTTGGGGATAGAATCAATAAGAATAAAATTGGAAGCACTGTATTCTTTTTGAGCTGTATAAATGGCTCCGGAAAAATCCGATCCAGCAGCTACAATTATCTTGCCACCATCTCTTACCGCTGCATCAATAGCACGTACGTATGAGGCTTGGGAGCCATCATCTGGGCGATAGTATTTATATGATTTCCCATTTTCATTGGCAAACTGAGTAATGCCCTCCCAAGCAGCCTGATTAAAGCCGCCATCACGAATAGACCCCATTCCTGCAACTAGTGCAATCTCATACTCTACCGGCTCCTCCTCAGTGCTTTTGGCTTCTCCGCAAGCTACCAAGGAAAACATCATTATTACAACGGTTAAAAAAGCCAAAATCTTCTTCATTATGTTCTCCTTTCCAAATATATACCCCTATTATAAATTATCCCTTCAGGTTTTTAAAGAGGTTTTGAATATATTTCTTCTCTTCTGTGTTTTAGCAAAGGGAGTTGATCTCTAATTTCATCAACGTAATCAAAATCTATTTCCTTTAAAATAATCTGCTCTTTTTCATCTGCCATGGCTTTTACATCACCCCAAGGGCTGATAATACACGTGCCACCGTAAGCCTGATATGGACCACTTAAATCTCTTGCTGGAGATACGGCCGCAAAATAAATCTGATTGTCAAGAGCCCTTGCTCTCATGGTAAGCTCCCAGTGGGCTGGTCCTGTAGTCAAATTAAAGGCTGCTGGCAAAACAATTAGTTTTGCTCCAGCCAGTGTCATCTTTCTAAACAATTCTGGGAATCGTACATCATAGCAAATTGCAACACCAATGGTTCCAAACTTTGTAGGAAGCATGGTAATATTTTCCCCTGCTGTAAGGGTATCAGACTCCATAAATCGAATCCCCCCCTTCACATCTATATCAAAGAGGTGAACTTTTTGGTGCTTTCCAATTAGACTTCCTGCAGGATCAAAGGAAAAAGAAGTATTGTATACCTTATCCCCATCAAGCTCCGGGATGGATCCCCCAATAAGATAAATCCCATTTTGAGCTGCTAAATTAGACATAAATTCAACGGTCTTCCCGTTAGCAGGCTCTGCATACTTTTTAAAGTAATCGTTAGAATAAGGACAGTTCCACATTTCCGGCAAAGCTACAATATGAGCGCCTTGGGATGCAGCCTTGCACACCATCTCTCTCGCCTTTGCCATAGACTGACTCTTTTCAAAAGATCCCATCATCTGACATAATCCTAAATTAAATTTCATGATCTGCCTCCTTTAATATGTTAATAAAACTATTGGTAATTCTGGCTGTAAGCCCCCAAATCACCCGACCTTCAAACTGATATATTGGCACCTTTGAAACCCCTTTTCGCCACTGATACCCTTGAGGAAAATCAATCTTATCATAAGGGAAATCATCTCCAATAACAGGCTCTATGCTAATATCATGAATCTTAGGTGGGTTTTCCTTTAGATAATCTATAGGCACAAGAAATGTTTCCTCCACTTCCTCAGGATTCACCTGACCCTGATTTACCGCCTCTTTTTCAATATTGCCTAGAAAAGAGTACACAGTAAAATTGCTATAGGTGTATAAGGTGTCCATTTGACCCATTAGTTGGATTTTACTTTCTTCAACCCCTAACTCTTCAACAGTCTCCCGTAATGCCGCCTGAGAAGCAGATTCGCCTAATTTCATCTGTCCCCCAGGGAAACAAATCTCCCCAGGTTGGCGTTTCATATGTGGACTACGCACTTCGTACAGCAAATGCAGCTTCCCATCCTTTTTTACAATTGGTACAAGGACTGAAAAAAAACTATATTTTCCTATAGTCCCTATAGGCCTATTTTGAAGATGTGTCCTCAATTTGTTCATGATTGTTTGGGACATTTAATCGTACCTCTTTCTTACTCTGTCTAAAATTCAAATAGGAACCGATTAGAATCAATATAATTCCCACATAAGTATTCCACAAAATTTTATCCCCAAGGAATGCCACTGCAATAAATGGAGCTATGGCCGGCTTTATGAAAAAGGCAATAGATCCTGTAGTTGCATCTGATAACTTTATAGCCATAAAATAGCAATAGTATCCTAAGCCAGTAACGAAAATCGCCACATATAAAACCACCCAGATATTTTCCACTACTCCTGAAATAACAGGTCTTCCCATGAACAAAATCACCACTAGCAAAACTAGTGACCCTATGATAAAGCTAAAGCTTGTCTGCGCCATAATTCCCATCTTCTTAATACTAATCTTTCCAGCCACAGTGTAAAGGCCAAAAAACAAAGCTGCAAGAAGCATAAATATAATGCCAAGGGGGGTATTTCCTTCTTGGAGCTGCCAAGGTCTTATCATAAAGATAATACCCAAAAGTCCAAATAACAATACCACTATCTTTGGTCGATTTAGCTTTTCTGAGGTCATGAAATGGGCAAATATCATAGTAAATAAGGGATTAATTGAAATAAGTACTGATGCGGTGGAGGCATTGGCATTCATCACTCCTAGCTGAAAAAACAGCATACTTAAAGGAATCCCTAAAATGCCAACGTATGTCAAATACCCAAAGTCCTTTAGACTAAGCTTTGTGCCATTTTGCTTAAGCTCTACAATAGCAAAAGGGATGAGTAAAATCCCCCCTATAAAAAATCTTAAAAATGTAATCTGAAATGGGTCTAAGTTGTTTCCTGCTAGCTTTAGTGCCACTTCCATGGTGGCAAACAGGCAGGCTGTAATCACTACAAATATATATGCTTTCTTCATTGTTGCCTCTTCTCTTTTATTATTATATAGATTTCATCATTGAAAAAGGCGGTGAACTTTTACACCGCCTTTTTATGTATTCTCTACTTATACAGTTAGTTCAAAATCTCACAGTCGCTGAAATCAACGCCTATCATTTCTTCTTTTTCTGCCCCTAGGCTAACGACAAACTCAAGATTGTAAATCTTGGAAATCTTCTTTAGTCTACCTACGAACTCTGGCATATCGCCTAAAGTTACATCTGCATGTTTTAGTATACTATCAATAAATATCACTTCGATGTCATGATCTGAGCTTATGATCCCATATATAAATCCGATGTATTCATCAATGTTGGTGATATATTCAAAATCATCCATACAAATTACTCGAATGCTATGGTTCAAATCATACATAAGTCTGTGATTTTTGTTTATAAAAATGACACTTCCATTACTTTTTGCAATTCTTTCATTGGCAAACTCTAACATTTGCTTTGTTTTGCCACTTCCCTTATGCCCTATTACCAATTTTACCATAATAAAAGCCCTCCTTCACCGTAATCCAATAACGTTTATATTGGGTTAATTATACACTACAGGTGTATTTTCATCAACCCATTTTTACACAAAAGAAAGTAGATATGCTACATCTTAAGTATGCTAGGTTGCTGGATTTTTTAACAATATTCCTTTTTTAAAAAAAATGGAGGGGCAATCCCCTCCATTTTTAGATTCATTTTTTTAAAATGGGGTGATAATCCCTTTTGCTAGTAAGATGATGGAAGCCACAAATGCTGCCAACACTACTATTACCCCAACAAGGTCTATAGTCCTTGGAAATAATTTTGACCCTTTCTGCTTTTGTGCATAAAGATACATAAGGATCCCAGGTCCAAAGAGTAATGCTGAAATCAAGATATACTGCCAACCACTGGCGTATAAAAGCCATGCTCCATATATAGATCCAATAATTGCGAAGATCCAAGCTTTGGCCTTCACACTCATGCCCACTCCATTTAGTCCTTCTCCCTTTGCTGTAACCTTTAAACAATAAAGGCCTGACAACAAGTACGGGAACATGATCATACTAGTAGACATAGCGTAGCAAACCTGATATGTTGCTGTATTAAAGTAAATAATAATCAGGAATATCTGGATAACCACAGTAGTTATTACTAATGAACGAACTGGAGTACCCTTAGCATTCTCTTTTGCAAAGAATTTAGGAAAGCATCCTTTTTTTGCTGGTGCATAAGCACTGTCAACACAGAGAATTGTGTAAGTAAACAAGGCTCCTGCAATGGAAATAATAACTGCAATGTTTACAAGCATTGCGCCCCAGTCGCCTACAACCTGCTGCAACACTCCTGCCATTGGAGGATTGCCTAATGCTGCTAACTCTTCAGTAGACATTACGCCCATACTCAATGTAGAAATCATCACATATAGTGCCAGCATACATAAAAATGCGATAACCGTTGCACGGCCTGCGCTCTTAGTATCCTTAGCACGTTCGGAAATAACCACGGAACCTTCAATACCTATAAATATCCACACCGTGATAAAAGTAGTACTCTTAATCTGTTCCATTAGGCTCATTCCAGTGCCTTCTCCTGAAAAGTTTTGTAGAAATATATCCAGGCTAAATGATCTTGCGAATATAATGGCTACAATCAGCACTAAAATCGGTAACACCTTAGCTATTACAACAATTACGTTGATACTAACCGCTTGATTCATTCCTCGAGATACAAGTGCCGCTATAAGCCACATGATTACCGAGGCTACGATAATTGATGGTCCATTGTTTCCTTCACCAAAGACTGGAAAGAAGTAACCTAGTGCTGCAAATAATAATGTTATGAAAGAAATCTGAGCCAAGATCGCACTAATCCAGTACCCCCAGGCTGAGCAGAAACCAATATAGTCTCCAAAGCCTTCCTTTGCATAAGTATAAAGTCCGCTGGTAAGCTGTGGTTTAACTATGCTGAGTCTTAAAAAACACATACATAGAGAAAACATTCCGATTCCGGCTATAAGCCAACCAATTAATGTTGCCAGAGGATACGCCCCACTGGCTGCGAAGTCTCCTGAAATTGCGAAAACTCCACTCGCTAAAATAAGTCCGATACCAAACATGGTCAATTTACCAGTGCCTAGTCCTTCATCTTTTACTTTTGGATTTTGCATAAATTCACACCCTTTTCACTTTCTGACTTGTTAAAGTCTTATCAATTGTATTTGTGTATGCAAGATTTGTCAAGTTAAAAAGCTGCCCAAAATAAGGCAGCTTTCTTAAATGTCATATTAGAATCTTAATGATAGGCAACTTAATCCACCATCTAGTTTTTTGTATTCTGATGTGTCTACTAGAATAATTTCATAACCAGCGTCTCTTATTCCTTTTTCTACTCCTGGATAACCTTCAGGTACGATTACCTTATTGTTTACCCATATACAGTTTGCCGCATATGATTCGTCTTCAGGAATTAGGATTTTCTTAAAATCAGCAAAGTCTGCCTTTTCAACAAACTCGCCAGATACTAGCATATTGTTATCTTCTACATAGTTAACTCCTGTCTTTAAGTGAAGAACCTTCTCAAGAGGTACTTCTGAGCCAGTTAGTCCATGTTTTTCTAAGATTTCAATAAACTGTCGGATACCTTCTTTGTTTGTTCTTGCAGAAAGGCCTGCATAGAAGTGATCTCCAACCATCATAACATCTCCACCTTCAAGTGTTCCCGGTGATTTGATATATTCGATCTTATCATCAGAGAAGAACTTCTTTATTGTTGGGAGCATCTCTAAAGCTTCGCCTCTTCTTGAATTTGCACCTGGATTTGAAATTATAGCACATTTTCTTGTGATTACTGCTGTGTCTTCGACAAAGCATGAATCAGGGTAGTCTTCAAGGGGCTCAAGAACAGTGACTTTAACACCACACTCCTTTAATGCTTCAATATATTTATCATGCTGTTTCTGTGCTAATGCAAAATCAGGTTTGCCTAGCTCTGGTGCGGAAGTAATCCCTTCAACAATAGCTTTACATGGTTTTCTTACGATTACATTTTTAAACATTTTTTCTTTCCTCCTATAAATTTTCTGAATTTTTTCACTTGTTGAATATATAATATATTGTATTTAATATTTTGTCAACATTGATTTTGGTTTTTTTTCATGTTATGATATTCTTATTATGTAAAGAAAAGGAGATTTTTATGACAAAATTTTTATCCCTTAAAGATCACGTCTATGAATTCATTGCTGAACAGATTTCTAATGGTGCACTTATCCCTGAAGAAAAGATTAATGAAAATGAAATTTGTGACCAGCTAAATATAAGTCGTACTCCAGTGCGTGAGGCTCTCATACAGCTTTCATGTGAAGGTATTTTGGTTAATCTGCCACGAAAGGGCTTTGTGGTTAAATCTATGGATCCTAGTGAAGCTAGAAATTTATATCAAGTAATCGGAACTCTGGATGGGCTTGCCGCTAAGCTTGCTTGTCCTCACCTTTCAGAAAAGCAACTACGAGATATGAGCTTTTACATAGACAGTATGAACTTAGCCATCGATGGGGAAAACTATGAAATGTACTACAAGCAGCAGGAAATTTTTCATGGCATCTACCTTGATGAATGTAGAAATGAAGTTCTTGTGACTTCTCTGCTTCGCCTAAAAAACAAGTTTGTAATAAAGGCTTATGATTTATCGGACAATTCTAAAGCTAAGGATATTCTTAAGGCCACTAACGATGAGCATAATGTCATCTTAGCTCTGTTTAGAAAAAAAGCCTCCCAAGAATTAATGACTTATATGGAAGAAACTCACTGGAATCCCGACTTAGCCGAAACTGAGACTACACTTTAAGTTTTGGTATCACAGATTTTAGGTTTAACTTTTTAATCAATCACAAACTATCATAGACCGTCAAAAGGGCGTTGAAAAAGTTCAAACTCTTTCAACACCCTTTTTTTCTTTGTAATACGGAGGCTACACCAAAACGCCCTTACTTAATATAGTTTTTATGAAGGTGTCAGAAGACACGCTTAAGCTAGGCTTCCCATATATTTCAGGGTTCGTACTAGCTGGCTTACGTAGCTGGATTCATTGTCGTACCAAGCAACCACTCGCACCTCATAAATCTTTGTACCGCATCTTTGTGCCAAAGTCTGAGTCCCATCAAAGAGCGAGCCGTAGCTGATTCCAATAGTGTCACTGGAAACCAGTTGTTCCTCTGAGTAGCCAAAGGATTCATTGGCAGCCGCTTTCATTGCTGCGTTAATGCCTTTAACAGATACACTCTCCGTTTCATCCTTAAGTGTGGCATCCAAAATGGTGATAGAGCCTGATGGCACTGGAACTCGTTGGGCAGAACCGATAAGCTTCCCTTCTAGCTCAGGAATGACAAGGCCGATAGCCTTTGCTGCACCTGTACTGTTAGGAACAATATTAATTGCGCCGGCACGAGCACGGCGAAAATCATTCTTTTTGTGGGGACCATCAAGAATCATCTGGTCTCCTGTATATGCGTGAATAGTAGTCATAAATCCAGTTCGCAGTTCCCTGTAATCATTTAGGGCCTTAGCCATTGGTGCCAGACAGTTTGTGGTACAAGATGCTCCAGATACAATACGATCATCTTTTGTCAGCTTGCTATGGTTTACTCCATAGACAATCGTTGGCAAATCTGAACCAGCTGGAGCGGAAATCAAGACTTTTTTTGCACCAGCATCAATGTGAGCCTGGGATTTTTCTTTGGAAGCAAAGAACCCGGTACATTCCAGGACAATATCAACTTCTAAATCTGCCCAAGGGAGATTTTTAGGATCTGCTTCCTTATAGATCTTAATCTGTTTTCCATCTACTGTAATAGAGGTTTCATCACTTTCCACAGTGTGGCCGTGATATCCGCCTTGGACACTATCATATTTAAGCAAATATGCAAGCATTTCTGGCTGGGTCAAATCGTTAATAGCCACTACTTCAATGTCCTGGTTTCCAAATACTTTTCGGAATGTTAATCGTCCAATTCTACCAAACCCGTTAATTGCAATTTTAATCATTTTTCTATCCTCCATTTTTCTATTCTTCATTTTCACATAATATATCAGGCTCAAGAAGCGTAATATCAGTTTCATTAAAATAATTCTCGTTTTTCATCTGGTCTGTTATGATACAGCCCTTGTCCAAATCGGCAAAAGTCACTGATGAAGTTTGCCCAAATTTGGTGTGGTCTACAAGCATATATGATATCTGGGACTGCTTCATAGCCTCAGACTTTACCATTGCCTCATCTATGTCAGGTGTGGTAAAGCCTCTTTCAAGGTCAATACCGTTTGCTCCCATGAAGCATTTTGTAAAATTGTACTTTCTTAGGGATTCCACAGCCTCTGTGCCTACCAATGCTTCTGTTGCTATTTTTAACTGGCCGCCAATAATATATGCCTTAAATCCTCTTTTGGTCAATTTCCTTAAATGTGTGATTCCATTTGTTACATAGGTTATATTCTTATTTTCTAAGTAATCAATGAGTTTTTCTGTTGTAGTGCCTGCATCAATAAAAACAAAGTCGCTATCTTCTATGAGGGTGGCTGCATATTTGGCAATGCGCTCTTTCTCTTCTGTATTGATGTTAATCTTTGCCTCTGCAGATCTTGAATGGATTTGTGGGGCTTGTTTAGCTCCATTTCTGCCAATATCACTTTCTAAGGAAACTGCTCCGCCGAAAACTTTTTTCAGCTGTCCCATGCGATCCAATTCGGTAATATCCCTGCGAATGGTGGACTCGCTAATATTGAGTTCTTCAGCCAAAAGGGCAACCTGAACCCCTTTGTCCATTCTCAACCGGTGTAATATCTTTTCGTACCTTGAATTTTGCAACATATTATCACCTCCCATGGTTATGTGTTTTAATACATTATACCAACAACTCTTCCAAAGTCAATCAATCATTTTCATTTTATGCCAAACTCTTTCATGAATGTGAAAAACTATAAAAAAATAAGGGGGCAGATTTTCTGCCTCCCTTTAAGTTATTTAAACAAAATATTTCAATTAACAGATTCGTGGGAGGCCTTCTCCATAAAGGACATCCACCACTCTAGTTCCCCCTAGATGGGTTCGTATAATGGTTCCCCTCCCTTGGTGGACTTCCCCTATGATAACAGCGTTTTTGCCGTTTTTAGTGGCACGGACTAAAGCCAAAGCTTCCTCCGCCATCTCACCGGGAACTACGGCAAGCATCTTCCCTTCGTTGGCCATGTAAAGAGGGTCGAGTCCGAGAATATCTGCAAATCCTTCCACTTCCTCATTCATAGGAAGTGCAGATTCCTCTATTTGAATCTTGCAGGAAGAAGTATCCGCCAGTTCATTTAAGATGGTTCCAAGGCCGCCTCTAGTCACATCACGCATTGTTTTCACTGAAATTCCACCATCAAATAATGCCTGGGTAATATCCGCTAAAACCGCACAATCGCTTTTGATGTTGTTTTCGATTTCCATTCTAGCGCTGAGAATACAGGCGTGGTGATCGCCCAGGGTTCCTGAAAGAATGATCTTGTCTCCCGGCTTGCAATTAGCCGCACTAATGTGCCTGTTTGGTGGGATTTTTCCAATGCCAGAAGTGTTGATGTATAAGCCGCCGCTGCCTTCTACCACCTTAGTGTCTCCTGCTACAATTTTCACTCCAGCCACAGCCGCCGCTGCTGCCATGGATTTTACAACTTGCTCAAGAAGATCCACTTCCAAACCTTCTTCAAGAATAAAGCCGCAAGACAAATATTCAGGCTTTGCACCCATCATAAGCAAATCATTTACTGTTCCGCAGACGCATAGTTTGCCAATGTCTCCACCCTTGAAAGTCAGGGGAGTTACCACAAATGAATCAGTGGAAAAGGCGATTTTTCCTTCAACTTGAAGCACCGCCCCATCCTCCATTTTATCAAGAATATCGTTTTTGAAATATTTTCCAAATATGCTGCTCATAAGTTCTGCGGAGGCTTTGCCGCCGCTACCGTGAGCCATAGTTATTTTCATAAATTCCTCCATCTTATATATATACTTTTGAGCTATTTTACTTGAGACTGATTTTTAAACCATATGCCGCAAGCTCCTTCTGAGGATACCATACATGGGCCAAATGGGTTTGTTGGAGTACATCCCTTTGCAAACATTGGACATTGGTCAGGGGTCATTTTTCCCACAATCACACTGGCACAACAACACTTTTCGGGTAATTCCATATCCTCATCTAGGCCTTTGCTTCCAACATCGTAGGCGGCATCAGCTAGATACAGACCAGAGTCCGGGATTATTCCCAGGCCTCGCCACATGGCAGGACCTTGTACAAAAGCTTTATCTATTACATCTAACGCTTTTTTATTTCCTCCATCTTTGACTGCACTTTTATAAAGATTTTTCACATCTGCCTTACCGGACTGAATCTGACAAAGAAGATCATAAATTACTGCTAAAATATGCTCTCCTTCAAAACCTGCCACCACAAAAGGTTTGTGATATTTTTCCGCCAAAGGCTTGAAGATTTCACTGCCAATGATCACGCTAATGTGACCAGGGCAAATAAAGCCATCGATGTCCTGCTGGTTTTCGCAAATCCAGGTAAGGGCTGGAATCAACGTCTTTAGAGCCGTGACGAGGCGAAGATTCTTAACCCCTTGTTTCTTGGCATCCTTAATCATAAGGGGATAGGCTGGGGCTGTAGTCTCAAAACCAACCGCTGCAACCACATATGTAATATTAGGATTTGCTTTAGCCTTTTCCACCGCCTCAAATGGAGAATACATAAGTTCAACTTTAGCACCCCTGCCCTTGGACTGAGAAAGGCTGCCATGGGTTCCAGGAACTTTCATCATATCCCCAAAAGTTAAGAGAATGTGATTTTCCTTACAAGCATATTCTATGCACTTATCAATATATGCTGTAGGCGTGACACAAACAGGACAGCCAGGGCCTGAGATCAGCTTTATCTTAGGTGAAATCAAGCTGCGAATTCCATTATTAAAAATGCTTGCCGTATGGGTGCCACAAACTTCCATAAGCTTAATTTCAGAACCGTTGTATGCCTTCAAATACTCTATGACTTTGCTTATTTCCATTACTTAAGCTCCTCCAATTCATCAAAGAGGTTGATTAATTCCTCAGCCTTATTTTGTTCCATAACCTCAATTGCACAACCTGCGTGGACCAAAACATATTGACCTACCTTAGGATCAATCAAACCAGTATTTACTCGAACCTGATTTCCCTTAAAATCCACGTCAGCGATATTTTCCTTAATGGCAATTACTTTGCCAGGTATTGCGATACACATTTATTTTTCCTCCGTTATTTTGCATACATCCACCCATTTTAGTGCCTTGGAATAGGTGAAAAGTTCATCATTAGTTAGCTCTATTGCACTGTTGCTGCTTCCGCAAGCGGGAAACATGGTGTCAAATCGTTTCATGGAAACATCAGCATAAACTCTTACACTGGGATGGTCGATTCCGAAGGCGCACACACCGCCCACTTCATGGCCTGTGAATTTGAGGACGTCTTCTGCTGACAGCATTTTGGCTTTAATGCCAAAAGCTTTTTTAAACTTACCGCTATTAATTTTAGTATCCCCTGCGGTCTGCACTAGGATACAGCCATCCTCCCCATCCTGAAAAGAAATGGTCTTGCAAATTCTCCCAGGAATAATCCCTTCAGCTTTTGCTGCAAGCTCTACAGTTGCACTGGAAACTGGAAATTCTTTAATCTTCTCCTCGATTCCTATCCCTTTAAAATACTGCCTTACTTTTTCGATTGACATAGGTCCCTACCTCCTTTTAACCCGATATATGTTTGTCCTAAAGGGATACCTCCATCGTTAGGGCTAACTGATATATTGTAGTAAACTTGAAAGCCATTTTCTCTAAGTAGTTTTAGGCTTTCTTCCATAAGAATCTTATTTTGAAATACTCCACCTGTTAAGGCAACTTTGTCTGTCTGTCCGATGGCAATGCACTCCTTTAAAATCATCTGTGCAATTTGCCTATGAAATGCTAAAGCAAGATCGTTTGCCTTGTCTTGTCCGGGGGCTGCAAGCGCCGCTGCAGCTGCGTCTTCTAGCATTATAGCACATTGCCCCTCATAGTCGTTATATTCTTTTATCCCGAGAAGAGCAGAAACCCCATCGAAAAGTCTGCCCATGCTAGAGCTTTGAATGGTATTGATATTCATGGACAAAGCTTTTTTTGCAGTTACTTTTTTTGATATTGCTCCCTTTTTACAATTTCTGTCGTATTCCCAATTTGTACTTTTAGCAAACTCCAGAATTTGGGAAATGTCAATGGGGATGGATTTTGATTTAGCTGATGGGTTTTCAGGAGCTTTCTCATCTAGGTAGCCGTTTTCATAGGCGTAAATATAGCTGACAGCTGACTTCCAAGCCTCTTTCATGGATGAGTCACCGCCAAGCATTTTCACATACTTCAGGTGAGATTTTCGCTGAAATTCAGCTCCTTGGCAAAGAAGAAACTCTCCACCCCATATCTTTGCGTCAGTACCATAGCCTGTCCCATCAAAGCTAACACCTATAACCTGCCCATCAAGATTGTGTTCTGCCATTACCGATGCCACATGGGCGTGATGGTGCTGAACCTTGATCAAGGGAATATCATGTTTCTTGGCATATGCTACTGCCAGCTTAGTGGTGAAATATAGTGGATGAAGATCACAAATCACTAAATCCGGCTTAATACGAAAAAGCTTGGACATACGGTTAAGATTTTCTCTATAAATATCCTGATTTTCTATAGTGTCCATGTCTCCAAAGTACTGGCTCACATATGCAAAAGGGCCTTTGCTAAGAGAAAATGAATTTTTTAGCTGGCCACCTGTTGCAAAGATTTGCAATTTTTCTTTTGTTGTGGGAATATATAGAGGCACAGGGGCATATCCTTTGGATCTTCTAATCATCTGAGGTTGGCCATCAATGACACGAACTACAGAGTCATCCATCCTAACTTTTATTCGCCGCTTATTTGAAATAATCGTATTTATCTTGCAATCTGAGCTTAAATCCATCCCCATCATTGCCTCGTCATCTTTTATCATAGGCATAGATGATGGATTTGCACTAGTAAAAATCAAAGGGCTAATATGATCTAGCAAAAGATATTGGGCTCCCATACTAGGCAAAAATGCCCCAATAAATCGACTTTTACTAATTTCAATATCATCAGTGGGTTTATGCTCTAAAAGAATAATGGGCCTTGCTGATGATTGTAACAATGTTTCCTCTAAGGGACTCACGTTACAATATTCTTTTACTTGATCTATGTCCTTAAACATTAGGGCAAATGGTTTGCTATCTCTATTTTTCATCTTCCTTAATTTTCTTACAGAGATTGGATTTGCAGGATCGCAGACTAAATTATATCCGCCTACGCTTTTAAAAGCAATTACTGCTCCAGTTTTTAGCTTGGCTGCTGCCTGGGGCAAATTTTTTGCCTCACCTGAAAACTCTAGCATTGGGCCACAGTCATGGCAAGATATAGTCTGGGCATGGTATCTGCGATCATGAAGATTTCCATATTCACTGCTACAGAAGTTGCACATTGGAAAATCAATCATAGTTGTATTTTCCCTATCGTAAGGAATGGAATCAATAACCGTATACCTTGGACCGCAGACCATGCAGCTAATAAAAGAATGAGCGTACCTTGGATTTTCATGGTTTCTAAGCTCTGCCAAACAATCCGGGCAAATGGCTAAATCCGCCGGAATCATAGCCGCCTCATCGTCTCCATACCCGCTGTCTAGTATAGTAAAACCTTGAAACTCCCTGTAGTCTTCTTGAGTTTGCTTCATATACACTATTTCTGCAGGAACTGGCTTTTCAGCTTTTAAGATCTTGGTGAATTCCTCAATTCGGCTAGGGATATCGGTTAGAACAATTTCAACAAGACCGCCGATGTTAAGGACTTCTCCTTTCATCTGTAAGCGGTCTGCTATTTTGGCTACAAAGGGTCTGAATCCAACCCCTTGAACGATGCCCCATAATTTAATTTTTACGGTTATCTTTTTCATTTGTGATTATGATCGTGAGCCTTGGCTTTTAATGACTTAGCCTTTTGTGACAGCCATTTTGCAACCTGGTCAAAGCCTTCTCCTGTAGTTCCTGAAACCTTAATAACTGGAACATCCTTATTAAGCGCCCTAACTCCCTTCATGAAAAAGTCCTCATCAAAATCAAGGTATGGAATGAGATCTACCTTGTTGAGAAGGATGATATCCGCCTTTTCAAATGCGAGAGGATATTTGTAAGGCTTGTCGCTACCCTCTGTAACAGTGGAAACAAGCATCATTACGTGTTCTCCAATGGTAAACTCCGCAGGGCAAACAAGATTTCCAATGTTTTCAATAAACAAAATGCCTGGCTTATCAAAAGAAATGTGATCCACCATGTGGTGGATCATAGGAGCATCTAAATGACAAGACCCATATGTATTTATCTGGTGGGTTTCAATGCCAAGGCCGTTTAAGGTCTTAGTGTCTAGGTCTGACTCAATGTCCCCTTCAATTACGTATGGTTTCAGCCCGTCTAGATGTTTGATAACATTTTTGAGGGTAGTGGTTTTTCCAACTCCAGGTGCACCCATTTCATTTACTATTAAAATCCCATGGTCGCTTAGATGCTCATTTACTGTTTTGGCAATATTGTCATTTTCATCTAAAATACCTTCCATTACTTGTACTTTTCTTACGTCGTGCATTTTTCTTTCCTTTCTATTTATAGGTTATCTCCCTTTCAGCTCGGCGAGATCTTTCTTTATTCTACCTCAATTGATTCAATATAAAATTCCTTGCCTATCTTTGAGGGGCCGCCGTCAGCTCCACAGCTTGGGCAGGCGAAGGATTGTAATTCTCTTTCAAAAAACAGACCGCAGTCCGGACATTTTAGTTTAGGCTTAACATGGGTTATATTTACCTGCGCTCCTTGACATAGGGTGCCTTCTCCAATCAAATCAAAATACATTTGAACGGATTCGCCTACATAGCCTGAGTAGTCCCCAATAACCAGGTTGACTGTTGTTACTCTTTTCGCTTTTGCTTCATTACAATGCTTTTCTGCAATCTTGATAATTTGCTCTGTTATTGGATATTCGTGCATTGTTCATCTCCTTTTAACCTTCATTGATCCTGTGATGGCATAAGTTTTGATTTATACCTTTTTAGTTGTTTGGCATTTAGCACAAGCCTCATAGATTATATTATAGTATTTTTGGGTCACAGATACAAATTATATTTTTGCACAAGTTTTTTGACGATTTTTAGTGTTTGTCCACCAGGTGACCGTTGACTTTAAAAGATTCCTTTGATATAGTTGTATAGTTATTTATCTGTTATTTTAAGGAGGAAAATTTTGAGAGATCAATGGAATTCAAAACTAGGCTTCTTGCTGGCCGCAATCGGATCAGCAGTAGGTCTTGGTAATATATGGCGTTTCCCGTATGTTGCCGCATCAAATGGTGGGGGAGCATTCCTACTACCATATCTTTTTGCAATAATTACTGCAGGTATCCCAATATTAATTTTGGAATACACTATGGGCAAGACCTTTAGAGGTGGCGCACCTGTCACTTGGGCCAGAATGAACAGAAAGTTCGAATGGCTTGGCTGGTTTCAGGTAATGGTTGCATTTATTATTTCTGTATATTACGTAGCCATCGTTGTATGGGTGGTAAGCTATATGGGATTTTCCCTAAACCAGGCGTGGGGCGCAGATCCATCTGCATTTTTTGTAAAATACCTGGGAGCTACAGAAAACGCACATACCTTGGGTGGTATTCAAACCAACCTAATTGTACCTTTTGTCATCGTATGGGCCTTGATTATATTCATTATGTATAAGGGTATTCGCCGAGGAATAGAAATGGCTTGTAAAATATGCTTACCTATTTTGTTAGTGCTTATTCTTATTTTAGTAGTTCGGGGAATAACACTACCTGGAGCTGTTAATGGACTTGAATATATGTTTAAGCCTGACTGGGGAGCACTACTTGAACCAAAAGTATGGGTAGCTGCTTATGGACAGATTTTCTACAGCTTATCTATCGCATTTGCTATCATGCTAGCGTATTCTAGCTACTTGCCAAAGAAAACAGATGTGGTAAACAGTGCATTTATTACTGCTACTGCTAACCATGGCTTTGAAGTCTTTGCAGGTATTGGTGTGTTTAGTATCATGGGCTACATGGCCTTACAGCAGGGTGTATCAATCGAAGAAGTTGCAAGCTCGGGAATTGGACTAGCATTTATGACTTTCCCAACTGCAATCAGTGCATTGCCTGCACTTAACGCATTGTTTGGCATCTGTTTCTTTGGCGCACTTTTCACCGCAGGACTCACTTCAATGATTTCAATACTTCAGGCGGTTATTTCAGGTATTCAGGACAAATTTGACATGCACCACAAAAAAGCGGTTACTCTTGTGGTAGTTCCGGCTTTTGTTGTGAGCAGCATATTTATTACTGGAGCTGGACTAAATATTTTAGACATTGTGGATGCCTTTATCAATAACATTGGTATTGCAAGTGCTGGCGTACTAGAGGTAGTCTTGGTTACGAGATTCTTTAACACTGAGCGTCTACGCAGGGAAGCTAACGAATTTTCAAACTTTAGCATTGGCAGGTGGTGGGTATTCTCACTAAGAATTCTTACAACTGCTCTTCTAGGAATCATGTTGATCCTAAATACAAAGGACTTTATTGTTAACGGTTATGGGGAATATCCTTCTATAGACATTATGATCTTTGGCTGGGGCATTATCCTTATCTGCATTGTTGTAGCAGACGTGCTTACTACTATGAAGGGTAAAGACGGCTATGCTGATCTTGACCACGTTTCCCAAAGGGAGGTAATATAATGAGTACTGGTGCAATAGTAATGATGGTCATCGGTTGTGTTGGTCTTTGGGGCGGATGTGCTGCGGCAGTCATTTTCGCTATAAGATATGGCAAAAAGCATCCAGAAAGCGAAGACCAAGAGGAAAATCAAGACGAAAACAAAGACACAAAAAATGAGTAGGAAGCTTCCTACTTAAAGATAAATACCCTAGCATTTTTGAAATGCTAGGGTATTTTTGTTTTTAGCTGTCTTTGCTTTGCAGCTCATAGCTACTTACCTATTGGGTTATGATTGA
>JAVXGM010000014.1:0-38379 GCA_036657395.1 Anaerovoracaceae bacterium | reverse complement strand
TTTATCTGCATCATAATTTAATAAATCATACAGAAAAAAGCCGTCTTCTTAAATATGAACCGACCCCCAAAAGTTAGATCAAAAATCTAACGATTGGGAGGTCGGTTTTTTAGTTTTCCATATTTCTCACCATAAAAAAGTTTGTTTTTAACCATAAAAAGGTGCATACTAAGAAATATGGATTTACATTATAACAAAGAACAAAAAACCACTATTTTTGTGGCCATAATTACTTCATTTGTAACAACCTTCACAGGAAGTGCACTAAACCTTGCAATCCCAAGCATTGGACAGGAGATGGGGGCTAGTGCCAGCCTTGTAGGGTGGATTGTTACTGCATATATGCTTACTGTAGCCGCACTTTCAGTTCCCTTTGGCAGAATCGCCGACTTGACATGCAGAAAACGTATCCTAGTCCTAGGTATACTTATTTTCTCCATAGGAGCCTTGGCATCAGCTTTTGCGTGGAATATGTGGATCATAGTAATATCAAGAGTTGTCCAAGGTGCTGGAGGTGCTATGATATTTAGCACAAATATTGCTATTCTAATCAGTGCCTTTCCTGGAAAAGATCGAGGGAAGGTTTTAGGATATTCCATTGCATCCACATATGTAGGCCTTTCCGCAGGGCCTGCAGTAGGAGGTATGCTTAACCATTATTTAGGTTGGCGAGCAATCTTCATAGTCACTGGTATAATAGGCCTTGGCATTTTAATTATGGCAGCCATTTATCTTCCAAAAAAGGTCTTTGATGGAGATAAGAAAAACTACGATATATTAGGTAATTTTTATTACATTGCCATGATTGTCCTTACACTATATGGTTTTTCCGACTTTTCCATAGATCCGGTACCAATAACTTTAGTAGCAATAGGGATAGCCATGGGAGTTCTCTTTGTAATTCACGAACTTAAGGAAAATGATCCCATCATTGAAGTTAGAATATTTAGGAGCAACATTGCCTACAGCTTTTCCAATCTTGCAGCCCTGTTAAACTACGGAGCAACTTTTGCAATAGGCTATTTGGTATCCATTTATCTGCAAATCATAATGGGATATGGATCACAAACGGCAGGAATTATCCTTATTATTCAGCCCCTCCTCATGGCGATTTTATCTCCATTTGCAGGAAAGCTATCCGATACAATCTCTCCATTTAAGTTAGCCTCATTTGGAATGGGTCTTTGTGCAATAGGTGTATTTTCCTTTGCATTTGTTGCAGAAAATACACCTATTTGGGTCACCTTAATCATCTTGGCTGTAGGAGGAGTAGGCTTTGCATTCTTCTCTTCACCTAACACAAATGCTGTAATGGCCTGTGTGGAAAAGAAAGATTATGGTGTAGCCTCATCCATATTAGCAACCATGCGTTCTATGGGCCACACTAGCAGCATGGTAATTGTAACCCTTATCGTAGGTAAATATATGGGAAACTCAGCCTTAGCGGATGCAGATCCCCACATTTTAATCAATATTATGCACACATCATTTCTCATATTTGGAGCAATTTGCGCAATAGGAGTGTTCATTTCACTAAAGAGAAAAAACCATTGACACGGTTAAACTCCAATGATAATATATCTCCATACTCATATTAAACCGCAGACGAGGGAATAAAGTTGAAAAACTAGTTCAAAGCGATTCTGGAAAGGTGGAAGCCAGATAACGAAGTTTCAGCAAATGGGCCTTAGAGGGTGAAGTGAACCATAGCCAAAAAGCTGTGTAGTAGCGGAGACGTGGAGCCGACGTGATTAGGCTAAGGGTGTGATGGCACCCAGAGAGAGAATGCATTTGCATTAAACAAGGTGGTACCGCAGGTTAACACTTGTCCTTGAATATAAGGATAAGTGTTTTTATTTTGCTAAAAAACACCTTTTAATTGGCCATCAAGCTAGAGTAGATAGAGGAGATAGAACAATGAGAAAGAAAAGTATTGCAATGGTATTGGCTGTAGTGATGGTGCTGGCAGGAGTATTAACAGGATGCGGCAACAGTAACACAGAGCAAAAAGAACCTATTAAAGTGGGATTAGTACAGTTAGTGGAACATCCATCCCTTGACACCATTAGAGAAAATATTATTTCAGAAATGAAATCTGAAGGTTATGAAGATGGTAAGGCCATCAAACTGGATTACAAAAACGCTCAGAATGAAATGGCAAATCTAAAGACTATTTGTCAAGGGTTTGTCTCTGGAGAATATGATGTGATCATTGCTATTACTACGCCAGCAGCCCAGGCAGCTTATGGTGAAACTAAAGATATTCCAATTGTCTTTTCTGCAGTAACAGATCCTGTAGCCGCAGGACTAGTTAAAGACTTTAAAGCACCAGGAGGAAACATCACAGGGACTTCTGACTTAGTATCAGCAGATAAGATTGTAGATTTAGCCAAAAAGATTACACCAGACGTAAAAACGATTGGAACTCTTTACAATTCTAGCGAAGTAAATTCACAGTCTGTAGTGAATGATTTAAAAGATTACGCAAAGAAGAATAACCTTAAGGTAAAGGAAGCGGCAGTAACCAATGCTAGTGAGATTCAGCAGGCAGCACAAAGCTTGACAAACAAGTGTGACGCAGTATTTCTACCAATTGACAACACTGTAGCATCAGCAATGTCAGTTGCAGCAGATGTATTCAATGGTGCTAAATTGCCAGTATACGTTGGTGCGGACTCCATGGTAAAAGATGGCGGCCTTGCAACCTACGGAATAAACTATGAATCTTTAGGCAAGGAAACAGGGAAAATGGCGGTGCAGGTCATTGAAGGAGAAGACACTAAAGCAATGCCAGTAAAAGTTATGGACGACATGGAAATTTATTATAATGAGGCTACGGCAGATGCTATTGGACTTAAACTGCCAAAAACTATTGTAGAAAAGGGAACAAATTTAGGAGAGTAAATAATGAATATATCTATATTCCTTAGTACTGTTGAGCTAGGACTGATTTATGCAGTTCTGGCTCTAGGTGTTTTTTTATCATTTAGAACGTTAAATACCCCAGACTTAACTGTAGACGGAAGTATTGTAACAGGAGCCGCAGCTTCAGCTATGATTTGTACTTTAGGAAAAAGCAGTTTTATGCTAGGCATTTACGCTGGAATGGATCCAGCAATGGCAGCATTTGTAGAAGGCATATTTCCTGTAATAGGTTTAATAGCTGGATTTATTGGAGGTGCTTGTGCAGGAATGATTACAGCACTTTTAAATACAAAACTTAAAATAGAGCCACTCCTTGCAGGGATTTTAGTTATGTTAGGAATCTACTCCATAAATTTAAGAATTATGGGAAACAAAGCGAACCTGCCACTTACTCAAAATCAGACTGTTTATAAAGAGGCAGACAAAATATTCCCAGAAAAATGGTCAGCTCTTATTATTGGAATACTTATTTTGGCTGTGGCAATCGGAGCTTTCTACTTCTTCCTACAAACCCGAAAAGGCTTTGCTTTAAGAGCCACAGGCGATAATGAGGAAATGGTAAGAGCCGCAGGAATTAACAGCGACAACATGAAGATTTTAGGTCTAGCTTTATCAAATGGATTCGTAGGACTTGCAGGAGGGATGCTTGCCCAATATCAAGGCTATGCAGATATTGGAATGGGTGTAGGTATGGTAGTAATTGGACTTGCATCTGTAATTATAGGGGAAGTTATCTTTGGGAAAGGTAGCCTTTTAAGAAGACTTTGTGCCGTAGCACTTGGGGCGATAATATATCGTATCGTAATTGCCATTGCCCTCAACCTAGGAATGCCCGCAACAGACTTGAAATTAGTCTCTGCAGTGATTGTTACTATCGCCCTAGCCATTGGTGCCTTTGGAGAAAACTTTTCTTTCTTTGGACGAAAAAAGAAGGAGGGTGTGAGAAATGCTTAACATTAAAAATTTGAATAAAATATTTAGTAGAGGAACTATTAATGAAAAATTGGCTTTAGATCAGGTGAACCTTGATTTAAACCCAGGGGATTTTGTTACTATTATAGGAAGTAACGGAGCAGGAAAATCAACCTTGATGAATTGTATTGCAGGAGTCCACAACATAGATAGCGGGTCTATCATCCTTAATGACAAGGAACTGACAAAATTACCAGAGCATAAAAGAGCAAAGAATATTGGCAGGGTATTTCAAGACCCCCTTAAGGGCACAGCCTTTGACATGACCATAGAAGAAAACTTATCAATTGCATATAATAAAAATAGAAAACGGGGTATGCAGCCAGGAATCAGCAAGACGGATAGAGAATTTTTTCGAGAAAAACTTAGGCTTTTAGACATGGGTCTTGAGGACAGAATGCAGGAAAAAGCCAGACTTCTTTCTGGAGGGCAAAGACAGGCGCTTACATTATTTATGGCAGTAATTGCAAAGCCGGAGCTTTTGCTTTTAGACGAGCATACAGCAGCCCTGGATCCAGGAGCCGCACAAAAAGTCCTGACCTTGACCAATTTGTTCTCTAAAGGGGATCATATGTGTACTATGATGATTACCCATAATATGAAAGCCGCCTTAGAATACGGAAATCGCACCATTCTAATGAAAGAAGGGAAAATTTTAATGGACATTTCTGGACAGGAGCGAGACAATATGACTGTAGAGCAGCTAGTAGAAAAGTTTAAGATTGACAATGACAGAATGTTGTTGTAAGTGTTATAATTATAGAGTAGAAAATTTCTGTAACCACGAGGAAAAGAGGCATCTTTATGGACTGGCTTGATAATTGGGAGACAATGCCCATTTTTGTAAAATTTGTCCTGGCGATTTTTATAATAAATGTGATTGCCACCTTGATAATCGTAATTTGGGATCATAAAAATTCAGGAGCGACAATGACTTGGATTGTGCTTATTTTTGTGTTTCCTATTGTAGGTATAATTCTTTACCTTTTTTTTTCTCAGGTTCTTATTAGGAAGAAAATATTCCAATTGACAAGAGAAGAGGAAAAGTCTATAAGTGGCAGCTTAAAGAGGCAGAGCGAAGAGATGAAGAATGGGGTTTTTAACTTTTCTACACCTCCTGCAAGGCTATGGAAGGATATGATTCATCTCAATCAAATTTATAGTAGAGCTTATTACACCCAGAACAACAAAATGTCAATTATTACAGATGGTAACGGTTTGATGGATGCCTTTATTGAAGATATTAAAAATGCAAAAGAAACTATTAATATTATGTTTTTTATCGTGAAAAATGATGAGGCAGGGGAAATGCTTATTAAAGTATTGGCCCAAAAGGCTAGAGAAGGAGTTGAAGTCCGATTTCTTGTGGACGCAATGGGAAGCCGCCATATCAATGATGTGGTTTTAAATGAATATCTTTTGGCTGGTGGAAAACGGGCATATTTCTTTCCACCAAAATTGAAAGTAATAAATCTTAAATTCAACTACCGTAACCACCGAAAGCTTGCCATAGTAGATGGGAAGATTGGATATATTGGTGGTTTTAACATAGCCAAAGAATATTTAGGGAAAAAGAAAAAATTCGGCAATTGGAGAGATACACATATTCGCCTTATGGGAGGATGTGTACAGGATATTAATGCAAGATTTTTATTAGACTGGAGATTTGCATCCAGAGAAAAAGTGGCTCTTTCCCAGGCGTATTACAGTGGTATGATTGAAGCTGGACACACTGGCATTCAAATTGTTTCCTGTGGGCCAGATACCCCAAGAGAAGAAGTAAAACGTGCCTACATGAAAATGATTACCTCAGCAGAAAAAAATATTTACTTGCAAACACCCTACTTTGTACCTGATGCTAGTATCTTAGAATCATTGAAAATGGCCGCCCAATCAGGAGTGGATGTTCGATTAATGATTCCCTGCATGCCAGACCATGTTTTTGTGTACTGGGCTACCTATTCATATGTGGGAGAATTGATTAATTCTGGTGGGAGAGTATTCATTTACGATGATGGCTTTCTACATGCAAAAACCCTAGTGGTGGATACAGAAGTGGCAAGTATAGGCTCGGCAAACTTTGACAGGCGAAGCTTTTCCCTTAACTTTGAATCAAATGCTTTGATTTACGATCAAGATGAAGCAGCAAAGCTTGAAAAAATATTTGAGGAGGACATGGAAAGCTGTCATGAATTGACAAAGAACTTGTATGACAACAGATCCTGGGCCATTAGAACAAAGGAAGCCTTTGCTAGGCTTATATCAGATATATTGTAATTAATAAGTCCTATGACAAAAGCAACTTTGCAAATCTGTCACAGGACTTTTTTTTATGCCTTAGGGATGCAAAGCTCCATGCCTATAGTTAGCTCATATGGATCCACATTAGGATTAGCTTTCATCAAAGCATCCAAAGTGACCTTATGCATTTTGGCAATCATGTATAAAGTATCACCAGAGTCTACCCGATGAATGACCTGGCATGGATCTGGCACATCTTCTGGAGGATTAGGAATATTTTCTTCTTTTCCGGGAATACAAAGCTTAGCACCTACTGTTAAGTTGTATGGATTGGTAATTTTGTTGGCAGCCATAAGCAAATCCACAGGCACTTTATATGCCTTGGCAATAGAATATAAGGTGTCACCAGGAGCAACTTTGCAAATGGCGACGCAAATATAAGGGCTTTTCATTAAACCATTTCTCCTTCCAATATTTAATATTGATTTTATTAGTTATCATATTTAAAAAGGGGGTGAGTTGTGATAGAATATGAGATACTTTATGTAAAAGAAAGGAATGATTTTTTGAGACGAAATATAAACCCAATGTTTTTAATATTTTTTGCGTTACTGATTTTCAATTCATTTAGGGGTGGCAGGTTTGATAGCCCTTTAGATTGGCTTATGAATACGCTGATGATTATACCAGGAGTAGTGATTGGTCTGTCCTTTCACGAATTTGCCCACGGGTGGGTAGCCTACAAACTAGGCGATCCAACTCCTAAGCTCCAGGGAAGGGTCACTGTAAACCCAATGGCACACATAGATCCTATTGGATTTATTGCCTTGCTCTTTGCCGGGTTTGGCTGGGGAGTCCCGGTAGAGATTAACCCAAACAATTTTAAGAATAGAAGACGTGACGAATTACTAGTATCCCTTGCAGGAGTGGTGATGAATTTACTTGTGGCAATAGTCTTTGGATTTGTTATGAAGTTTATTTATATGGCCGCAGGTCAAGAAGTGTTAGGGGCAGGCCTTTGGGGCACCATTTGGACAGTATTTCTATATGTTATTCAAATCAATCTAGTTCTTATGATTTTTAACTTAATTCCGGTGCCACCATTAGATGGATTTTCCGTAGTTTCTGAGATATTTAACATTAAGCATACTAATCTATATTACCAAATCTACAACAATGGATTTTTCATATTGATGTTTCTAATTATCTTCGGAATAACTGATAGGATTTTATCACCTGGTGTTAACTTCTTTATGAATCTAATTGCACAGTATATTATTTTTTGATGAGAATGGAAGTATAACCCATGGAATATTTAGATAAATTAAACCCTGAGCAGCGAGAAGCTGCTTTACATACTAAAGGACCACTACTCATCCTAGCTGGCGCTGGCAGTGGCAAGACTAGCACCATGACCCACCGAATCGCCCATATGATTTTAGAAAAGAACATAAACCCTAGCAGCATTTTGGCCGTAACATTTACAAACAAGGCGGCAAAAGAGATGCGTGATAGGGCTAAAGCCCTAATTGGAAGCGATGTCAATATGTGGATTCTTACCTTTCACTCTGCGTGCTTGCGTATACTACGCTATCACGCAGATGTTTTAGGTTACAACAATGATTTTGTGGTTTACGATCCTACAGATCAAAAAACAATAGTTAAATCTATTATTAAAGAATTAAAGATAGACGATAAGCGGTACACACCAAAGTATCTACTGAAAATAATTAGTGACTGTAAGGAGAAACTCATTAGTCCAAAAGACTATATTAAGACTTATGGAGAAGATTCAAAGACCAAATTAATCCATCAAGTTTTCCTTAACTATGAGAAAATCTTGAAAAAGAATAATGCTATGGATTTTGATGACCTTCTTCTAAATGCAGTACTACTGCTTAAGAAAGACAAAAATGTTTTAGAAGAATATCAGAACAGATTTCAATATATTATGGTAGATGAATATCAGGATACTAACTATATTCAATACACTTTGGTTAAAATGTTGTCAGCGGCACACAATAACCTATGCGTAGTTGGAGACGATGATCAATGTATATATCAATGGCGAGGTGCAGACATTAAAAATATCCTTAGCTTTGAAAAGGATTTTAAAGGTGTAAAAGTAATCAAGCTTGAGCAAAACTACCGTTCCACAGGGAATATTTTAGCTGTAGCTCATTCCGTGGTGAAAAAAAATAACAGCCGAAAAGATAAGACCCTTTGGACATCTAAAGAAGACGGAGACAAGATCACCTATTACCGTGGTGATGACGAGCGGGATGAAGCTAGATACATTGGGCAAGAAATAGACAGATTGAAAACCCAAGAGCGGAAATATAAGGACTTCGCTATTTTATATAGAATGAATGCCCAATCTAGAACCTTCGAGGAAGCACTTTCTAGTAGAGACATACCGTACAGAGTTCTTGGCGGACTTCGATATTATGATCGAAAAGAGATTAAGGACATGGTGGCCTATATGCGTCTGGTGCAAAATCCAGCTGACGATTTGTCGCTAGTGAGGATTATCAACGAGCCAAAGCGAGGAATCGGCACAAAGACCATAGAAAAGTTAATAGCCTTGGCCAAGGTTCGAGGGGAAAGCCTATTTCAGACCCTAAATGATGATGAAGTGGTGGAAAGTCTACCCAAAAAATCAGTAGAAAGCGTAAAGCTGATGGTTCATGCTATTATAGCTTACGGCCAAGAGAAAGAAAACCTTAGGGTTTCAGATATTTACGATGGACTTCTTATAAAGACGGAATATTTAAAAGCCTTAGAAGATCAAAAAAAGTTAGAAGCAGAAAGCAGAATGGAAAACCTTCTAGAGTTTAAATCGGTTATTTACGATTATGAAAAGGAAAACCCGGAGCTGACACTTGGTGAGTTTATGGAGCGAATTGCCCTTCTAGCAGAAGTGGATAACCATGACGAAAATGAGGATGCAGTAGTTCTCATGACCCTACATGCAGCCAAAGGATTGGAATTTCCAGTAGTATTTATGCCTGGCATGGAAGATGGCCTGTTTCCTGGGTGGAGATCCTTTGAAACTCCAAAAGGAATTGAAGAAGAGCGTAGACTTTGCTATGTAGGTATGACTCGTGCAAAAGAACGTTTAACTTTGACCAGCGCAGCCTTGCGAACATTATTTGGAAAAACTGATAATACTAGAGAATCTCAGTTTTTAAGAGAACTAGACCAACACCTTATTATTGGAGACGCTATTTTCAGCGACCATAAAAAAAGTGGAGCCCCAGTCTTTGAAGATGGCTTTAAGAAAAAGAAACCATACAATCCATTTGACCAGTTAAAGCTGGCTAGAGAACAAGTGGCTAAAAATGTAAGCGGAAAAAGCCAGGCTTTTGTTAAGGGACAATTAGTGAAACACCCTAAGTTTGGAGGCGGCACAGTTATTGCCTCAAACAACAAGATTACCACAGTAGAATTCCGTTCAGGAGATGTAAAAAAACTAGCAACAGATCTTGCACCACTAGAGCCTTGGGTTGAGGAAAAATGAGAGGGAAAGATCAATGAAAGACAAACAAAAATCCATGAAAGAAAAGGTGGATTTTCTAAATAAAGCGGCCAAGGCATATTATCAAGAGAGTAGGGAGATTATCCCAAATCTGGAATATGATGAAGAGTATGACAAATTGATGGCATTGGAAAAAGAGACTGGCATTGTTATGTCAAATAGTCCTACTGCAAATGTGGGGTACCAGGTTTTAAGCGATCTTCCTAAAGAGGCTCATGCGTCCCCCATGCTATCCCTAGATAAAACTAAGGACGTGGATCAGCTCCGGGCTTGGCTTGGAGAAGAAAAAGGCTTGCTTTCATGGAAAATTGATGGTCTTACCGTTGTTTTAACCTACAAAGACGGAAAGCTTTACAAAGGAATTACAAGAGGCAACGGGGAAATAGGGGAGGTTATAACCGCCAATGCAAGAGTCTTTGCCAACCTTCCTGTAACCATTCCATTTAAAGGAGAACTCACCCTTCGAGGAGAAGCCTGCATTAGATATTCCGACTTTGAAGAATTAAACAAAACCATAGTTGATATGGATGCTAAATATAAGAACCCAAGGAATCTTTGCAGTGGAACTGTTCGCCAATTGAACAATCAAATAACTGCAGAGAGACGTGTTCACTTCTACGTTTTTGCTTTAGTAGAGGCAGAAGCATTGAAAAAACCAAAAAGAGAAGAAGAATTACTGTGGCTAAAGGATCAAGGTTTTGAAGTGGTTCATTTTGTATCAGTCACTAAAGAAACCCTTTCAAAGGAAGTTGATTGGTTTGCTGGTAAAGTTTCAGATAACGATATTCCATCAGATGGTCTAGTCCTTATCTATGATGATATTCAATATGGTGAAAACTTAGGCTCCACAGCTAAATTCCCAAGAGACTCTATTGCCTTCAAATGGAAAGATGAAGCGAAAGAAACCACCCTTGAGGACGTTGAATGGAGCGCATCCAGGACTGGACTCATTAATCCGGTGGCTATTTTCCATCCGGTAGACCTAGAGGGCACCACCGTAAGCCGAGCTTCCCTGCACAATGTAAGCATTTTAAGAGAGCTTAATCTAGGTATCGGGGATAGGATTACAGTATACAAAGCCAATATGATTATTCCTCAGGTGGCAGAAAACCTGACCAAGAGTGGCAACCTTAAAATTCCAGATCGCTGCCCAGTCTGCGGGAAAGCTACACAGATTAAAAAAGAAAAAGATGTAGAAGTTCTTTACTGTCCTAATTCAGAGTGCCTTGCAAAACAGCTTAAGTCATTTACCCATTTTGTTTCCAGAAATGCCATAAATCTAGAGGGTCTTTCTCAGGCAACTATAGAGAAGCTTATAGCTAAGGGATTTGTCACAGAATTTGCAGACCTTTTTACCATAGACAAATACAGTGAAGAGATTGCGTCAATAGATGGCTTTGGGGAAAAATCGGCGATTAACATGATAGAGGCGGCAAAGAAGGCGAAAAACACCACACCAGCCAGACTTTTATACGGTCTTGGGATTCCTAATATAGGGGCTACCAATGCAAAAGTGATTGCTAAGGCATGTAAAAATGACTGGACTAAGATGGAAAGCCTTACAGCAGAAGAATTGGAGGCTATTGATGGCATAGGATCCATTATGGCAAAAGCCTACGTCAAATTTTTCCAAGAGGAGAAAAACAAAAAAAATGTGAAAGACCTATTACGGGTATTAACTCTTGACCAATCATTTGCAGAAAGTGAAGATCAGCCTTTTATAGGGAAAACCTTTGTAATAACAGGCAGCTTAAATCATTACAAGAGCAGAGATACCTTAAAAACTTTAATAGAAAAAAGTGGCGGGAAAGTAGCCGCAGCAGTAAGTAAAAAGACTAATTACCTTATAAATAACGATAACCAATCCAGCTCATCAAAAAACAAAAAAGCCATGAGTTTGGAAATTCCAATAATTACAGAAGAAGATTTTATAGCAATGTTAAAGACAGGAGATGGAGAAAATGCTTAAAGCAGGTAAGCTTGACAGTGATTTACTAAAGGAAATCGTATTTGATAAAATTAAATTTAAAAGACCAGAGGTGCTGACTCGCCCAGGAATAGGGGAGGATTGCGCTGTAGTGGATTTTGGATCTTACGAATGCATAATGTCCACAGATCCTATTACAGCTGCCATCGGCGAGATTGGTAAGCTGTCAGTCCATATCTCATGCAACGATATAGCATCCAATGGAATTCAGCCCTTAGGAATTATGCTTGCTGTTATGCTTCCTGTAGGAACTACTGAGGAGGAGATTTCAGAGATGATGCGCCAGGCAGGAGAAGCATCACAGGCCTTAGGCGTAGAAATCATCGGAGGCCACACGGAGATTACACCGGCAGTAAATAAACCTGTAATCGTTTCCACAGCCATAGGCAGAGGAGGCAAAGGTGCTTCACAGCACACTGAAAACATGAACCCGGGAGATTATATTATGATTACTAAATCTGCAGGATTAGAGGGAGCAGCAATTATTGCCTGCGACTTTGAGGATGAACTGAGAGAAGTACTCACAACAGAAGAAATTTCCAAGGCCAGGCAGCTGCTTAAGGACGTAAGCGTAGTAGCAGAAGGTGTTGCTGCAGGTAAAGTGGGAACCCATGGAATGCATGATGTTACTGAAGGTGGAGTATTGGGAGCAATTTGGGAGATGTGTCAGATTGCAAATACCGGATCAGAAGTTTGGATAGATAAGGTTCCTGTAGAGCCAGTCACCCAAAAGATTTGTGACCACTTTGACATTGATTACCTTAGGCTGATTTCTAGTGGTTGTATGATCATAATGGTTGCTCCAGAAAAGAAGGATGAAATGGCTAAGGCTATGTCAGACCTAGGGATACAGGCATCCTATGTAGGAATGATCAGGGAAAAGGAATATGGTATCTCCATGGAGCTAGAGGGAGAATCTATTGAAATAGCCCCACCGGCAAGTGATGAATTATACAAGGTGGTAGGATAAGTAATCCTTGACTAAGAGGGTAAAAAATAATATAATCATAAAATATGAAATTGTCCTTTGATGGCTCCGTATGGTATGGTTTGGGTCCTGCGCAATAAGACACTGTGAACCTTGTCAGGTCCGGAAGGAAGCAGCAATAAGCGGAGGTTCTTATGTGCCGCAGATTAGCCTTCTCCAACACTATGCGGAGTCATCAAAGGGCAATTTTTATTTTGAGAAAAGAGGGGACTTAAATGTACACAGCATTATATCGTGCCCACAGACCAGAGGTTTTTGGAGAAATTCTAGGTCAGGAGCATATCATTAAAATACTTGAAAATCAGATTGCCAATGACCAAGTGAGCCACGCCTATTTGTTTTGCGGAACTAGAGGCACAGGTAAAACCACCACAGCTAGAATTTTAGCAAAAGGCGTAAACTGCACGGGAGATCAAGGTATAAGGCCTTGCGGTATTTGCTCCAATTGTATGTCAATCAAGGCAGGAACCTTCATGGATGTCATTGAAATCGATGCGGCATCTAACAATGGAGTGGAAAACATTCGTGAATTACGTGAAAGCGTTAAATATCCACCTTCAACAGGGCGAAAAAAAGTGTATATTATAGATGAGGTACATATGTTGTCTACAGGAGCCTTCAATGCCCTGCTTAAGACTTTGGAGGAACCTCCAGAAAACGTTATGTTCATTTTAGCTACAACAGAGGCTCAGAAATTGCCAGCTACAATCTTATCAAGATGTATGCGTTTGGATTTTAAAAGAGTGCCCGAGAGTATTTTGACACAAGGGATGGAAAAAATATGTAGCGAAAAGGAAATTCAGGTTTCCACCGGGGCTTTAAGGCTAATTGCAGCCAATGCGGATGGGTCTGTGAGAGATGGGCTTAGCATTTTGGATCAGTGCATTTGTGCAGGGCAGATAAAAGTAGACCGAGAAGATGTTTTAGAATTTTTGGGAACATCAGGAGAAGAAGTATTCATAGACCTTACAGAGATGATGACTTTCCACCATGTTGCACAAGCCCTCGTAAAGCTGGAAGAAGTTTTACAAGACGGAAAAGACGTTAGGCAGTTTATGAAAGATTGGCTTAGCCACTACCGAAATCTGCTTATTACAAAATTTATAAAAAATCCAGAAGACATGCTTAATATATCTTGTGAAAATGTAGAGCGAGTTAGAAGTCAAAGTGACACCTTAGATATTTTTCAGATCAATCAAGGTATAATTCAGTTGTCTAAAACCATGGCAGAAGCAAAGTGGTCCACCCAGCCTAGGATCCTTTTAGAACTTTGCATGGTAAAGTTGGCTACGGATTTTTTTGACCAACAGCCAGTAACTTCCACACCAAAACCAGCAGCTCCTATTAGCAAACCAGTGGACGTGGCTCAAAAATCATCAGCCTCCAATCAAAAGTCAGTCATGGTAAAGGCAACTAGCCTAGCATCTGGTAAAACCAGCGAAAAGCCATCAGTTGACTTAGATGGAATATGGCATAGCGTCTTTGAAGAAGGAGAAGCGGCCAAAGGAAGCTTTAATTTGATTCGTAGCGGTACAAAATTGATTTCCATCCAAGAGGAAGATTTTATTGTCTTAGCTACAAATGAAACCGTCGCCGGGTATGTAGAAAACAATAGGATCATTCTGGAAGAAATAATGGAAAGACAAACTCAAATCAGAAGAAAATTAGTCTGCGTCCAAAATCAAAATGAAGAAGAACAGACTGAAGATATAAACCAAATTGCCAAGACAGCAGAAGATAGACTTGGCATAAACATTGAAATTGAATAGGAGGAATAAAAAATGGGAAAAGGAATGAGAGCCGGAAAACGGCCTAAAGCATCAGGCGGCGGTGGTGGCAATATGCAAAAGCAGATGCAGCAAATGCAGGCAATGCAAAAGCAGATGGAAGACGTTCAAGGCGAAATTGACAAGATGGAAACCACCACAACTTCAGGTGGGGGAGCCGTGACTGTAACCGTATCTGGAGCAAAAGAAATAAAGGATATTCAGATCAAACCAGAAGTAGTAGACCCAGATGACATTGAAATGCTTCAAGACTTAATTTTAGTTGCAGCCAACGAAGCCTTAAGACAGATGGAAGAAATCTCCCAAAACGAGATGAATAAAGTTACGGGGAGCTTAGGCCTTCCAGGAATGTAAATTATGAGATATTATGCAAAACCCTTAAACAAATTAATCAGCGAGCTGTCAAAACTTCCGGGCATCGGTGGTAAAACTGCACAGCGCTTAGCTTTTCACCTTCTTGCTATGCAAGAAGGTGAAGCTGAGGGATTAGCTCAGGCTATTTTAGATGCTAAAAAAGCCATGAGGTATTGTTCGGTATGTGGAAATTTAACAGATATGGATCCTTGTAGTATTTGTAGCGACCCGTCAAGAGAGAAAACAACCATTTGCGTAGTGGAAACCCCAAAAGATGTGGTAGCCATGGAGCGTATTAAAGAATTTACTGGATTGTATCATGTTCTTCACGGCGCAATTTCTCCCATGGAGGGTATTGGGCCAGAGGACATAAATTTAAGGCAATTGATTATCCGTTTGCAACAAGAAGATGTGAAGGAAATAATTCTTGCCACTAATCCAAACATCGAAGGAGAAGCTACAGCAATGTACATTGCTCGCCTGGTTAAACCTTCAGGCATTAAAGTTACTCGTATTGCCCATGGCATTCCTGTGGGAGGAGACTTAGAATATGCCGATGAGATCACATTACTCAAAGCTGTGGAAGGGCGAAGGGAATTATAACAAGCCAATTAACTAAAGCCATCTCTTTTACATTAGAGATGGCTCTTTTTTTTGTTCTGACAAATAGCCAAAGAGCATACTTATAAACTAAGTAAGAAATGAGAGGTAATGTTTATGAGTTTTACTTTGGAAGCTGGAATTTTTGTAGCCTACGCAGCAGGGCTTTTTTTAATTTATCTTTTAGGCAAATTATTAATAGTTCCACTAAAGGTAGTAGGCAAATTACTATTAAGCAGTCTTATTGGAGGAGTGGCAATTTTTATCCTAAACTCTTTCGGAGCAACTATTGGGATATTTCTTCCGCTAAATTGGATAACTGCAATAGTTGTAGGTGCTTTAGGGATCCCTGGGGCGGCAGGACTCCTTCTGTTTTTTAACTTATAAAATCTCAACATAGAGAAAGATAAAAATCAAAAATGAGAACTTTCTCAAAAATGTTGACACATAGTTAAAAATGTGAAAAAATAGAATAGTTCCAAATGACAGAAAATTAAGACTCCGCTTTTCCCCTTAAAGCGTGAGTAGTCATCAAAATTCGGGACAGATCTAATCATATTTTATATATGTGAGAAGGAGGCAAAAATGTCAGAAGAAAAAAAAGCAGTAGTTGAACAGTCAGAACCTCAAGAACTGAAAAGAGGTATTAAAGGCTGGCAGGTATCATTTATTGGACTTGGAGGAGTAATAGGATCTTGTTATTTCCTAGGACTAGGATTATGTATCCAAGAAATGGGTCCTGCAGTATTTCTCGCGTTTGGTGTAGTAGGTGTTATTGTTTACGGTCTTATGATTGCTTATGCAGAATTATTAGTAAACCTACCACGTAAAGGATCATTTGTTGCTTATACAAATGAATTTTTAGGCGAGACATTGTCCACCGGTATGGGTTGGGCATTCTGGTTTAATTGGGTTTGTTATGTACCCTCAGAAGCCATCGCAGTAGCTACAGTATTGCAAGGATTAACCAAAACAACAAGCAGCGTATCTTACGTAGCTTTTGCGGTTGGTGCACTTGCAGCATTAACAATCATCAATTTATGCGCAGTAGACATATTCGCAAAAATTGAAGCAGGACTGGCTATCACAAAAGTATGCGTAATTATTCTATTTGTAATTCTCGCATTTGGTATCTGGGTTGGCCTATGGGGCAGCGATGGATTCCTAGGAATGTCAGTAAACTTTGGAAACGATTCACTTGGATTTAGCGCACAGTTATTCCCTCAGGGAGTACCAATTGTACTTACTTCAATGGTAATCGTATTAGTAACTTTCCAGGGCACAGAAATTGTTGGACTTGCAGCAGCAGAAGCACAGAATCCAGACAAATCAGTACCAGCAGCATGTAAGAGTGTTACATATCGTATAGTTGGATTGTACTTAGTACCAATTCTACTAGTAGTGTTGGTTTTCCCTTGGGCAAAAGGAACTGATGCATCCCCAATCTTTGCGGATACATTAAACGCTTACGGTCTTGGTACATTTGGATTTATCATGACAGCAGTTGTATTAGTTGCAGCATTTAGTTGTGCTAACACAGGATTCTACGGAACTGTTAGATGTATGTTTGGTCTTTCTGTTGAAGGCCTTGCACCTAAATTCTTATCAAAGCTAAACAAGAGCGCAAACCCTAAGAACTCCGTATTATTCACATTAGCATTTATGTGGGTTGTATTAATTGTTGGTCTTGTTTCACAGATCACAGGAGCACTTGAAAGTCTATACGGAAGTCTGTTGTCCATGTCAGGATTTACAGGAACACTTGCGTGGGTTGGTATCATTGCATCTCAGCTCGTATTTAGAAAAAGACTTAAAAAGAGAGGATATGAGCCTAGTAAATGCTTGAAAGCAGCTGTAAAGCCAAGTCAAGCATGGATTCCTGTCTTTGCCATGATTGCACAGATAGCTTGTCTAGTAATGCTTGCATTTGGTGAGGGACAATTACCAATATTCATCTTGGCTTGCGCAGCAGTATTTGTTCCAATGATCATTCGTTTCATTGCAAAGAAGACTGGTCATGTAAGAGACGTAACAGCTCTAACTAGCGGCGAAAAGACATTTGATGAAACTTTTCCGGACCTTAACAAGCAAAACGAAAAAGCAAATTAAAATAAGGGGTTTAATAACAAATTTAAGTATAAAAGGAGACAGTCTTGCTGTTTCCTTTTATATTTGCAAAAGGTATTGGCAACTTCAACTCACCTTATTGCAAAGGTTATAACTATTTTTGAAAAAAATAAAAGACTGATTTTTCAGAATATTAAAACTAAGAAATTAAAACAGGAAAGACTTGTTATTACATATATATATATGTATAATGAAGTGTGAGTTTTTTGAGCTCATAAGTTTATTTTATTAGGAGGATTAAATGGGCACTATTTTTTTTCTAATTCTATTTCCGATAATAATCGCCTTAATTCTTTTAGTTACTAAAGCTGACGTGGCAAGAAATATTATTGTAAAAGGTGCAGCAGCAATAATTGCAGCAGCCTCAATATTCCTTGCAGTACAGTATTTCAAAACAGGTGGCGAGTATTTCACTTTTGAAAGTGAAATAGTCAACTATGTAATGATGGGTATCGAAGTCATACTGGCTCTTTATATCATCTTCATTGGCATCAAGCATAAGAAATACCTAGCCTCAGTTTTTGCAGCGGTTCAAACACCACTAATGATATGGTTTGAACTAACTAAAGGACACAGCATTGAAGTTGAGAGCAACATGTATGTTGACAGACTTTCAGTGATAATGGTACTTATTATTGGGATAATCGGAAGTTTGATTACCGTGTATGCATTAGGATACATGAAAGACTTCCAGCATCACCACGAAGGTGATAAAGACAGAAGACCTTGGTTCTTCTTCGTTATGTTTATATTCCTTGGTTGCATGGTTGGACTAGTAACCGCAAACAACCTAATTTGGATGTATTTCTTCTGGGAGATTACGAGCCTTTGCTCATTCTTCCTCATTGGATATACAAAGACCAAAGAAGCGACAAACAACTCATTTAGAGCATTGATTATGAATCTGCTTGGTGGAGTTGGATTCGCAGTAGGAATTGTAATTTTAGGAATTGTATTTGGTACAGTAGAACTAAGTACAATGATTTCAATGAGCATGATGTATAACGGACTAATGGCCATACCTGCAGCATTCCTTGCTTTTGCAGGTATAACAAAGGCGGCACAGATGCCGTTTAACAGTTGGCTGTTAGGTGCGATGGTAGCACCAACACCTACATCAGCATTACTCCATTCATCAACAATGGTTAAAGCAGGTGTATTCTTAATTATCAAATTGGCACCATGCCTTGGCATGAGCAATTTTGCTGGATTGATGGTAATGACCGTAGGTGGAATTACATTCCTTATGGCGTCATTTGCTGCAATATCCCAAAGCAATGCAAAGAAAGTACTGGCATATTCCACTATCGCTAATCTAGGACTAATCGTTACCTGCGGAGGTATCGGGACATCAGAAGCGGTTTGGGCAGGAACCATGCTGATTATTTTCCACGCAATCACCAAGTCGTTATTATTCCTATGCGTAGGTACAGCAGAACATAATATAGGCAGCAGAGATATCGAAGATATGGACGGCCTGTTTGTAAAAATGCCTCGTTTAGCAGCATTTATGATGATTGGTATCGCAGGGATGTTCCTTGCACCATTCGGAATGTTGATTTCAAAGTGGGCGACGATGACATCATTTGTTGATTCAGGAAACCTTGTACTAGTAGCAATCATATGCTTTGGTAGTGCGGCAACCGCATTCTACTGGACCAAGTGGTTAGGGAAGCTCTCAGCCATTATGGCAGGGCAACACAACATTGAGCAGAACGTACATAGAGAAGAAAGTTTTGTTCAAGGAACTTTAGTTGGACTTACAATTTTAGTTTGCTTAGCGTTCCCAATAATATCTAGTGAGATGATCGTTCCATACCTTGTAGGAGTCTTTGGTGGAATTCCAGCAATGGCATTATCTGCAGGAAACATGATTATCATGTGCGTAATGATAGTAGTAATACTAATGTTGGTTTTATTCTTCTTTGGCAAAACCAAGAAGAAGATCGTACCGATTTATCTATCAGGTGCAAACAAGGGCGATGACTTAACATTTAACGGCGCAATGAACAAAGACGTGCCAGTTGCACTTAAAAACTGGCATCTACAAAGTTACTTCGGAGAGACAAAGATGAACCTAATTGGTGGTATAGCTACAAGCGCAATCATCATAATCGGACTTGGTCTTATTTGTGGAACTTTAATTAGCTTATTAACAGGAGGTGCAGCTTAATGATTATTCAAATTATAAGCGTAGTTGCATACTTGGTTTTAGCACCTTTCGTTGGCGGACTGCTAGCAGGTGCAGACAGAATCATTACAGCAAGAATGCAAGGCAGAGTAGGACCTCCATTATTACAGCCATTTTACGATGTGCTTAAGCTGAGAGAAAAAGAAGCGATGACTGTTAATAAAGTACAAGACTTTTATGTGATGTGTTTCTTTATTTTCATACTTGCAACAGGAGCAATATTCTTCTCTGGAGGAGACTTGTTGCTGATCATATTTACTTTAACACTAGCAAGCGTTTTCTTGATTGTTGCAGCATATTCATCAAACTCACCATATTCACAACTTGGTGCAGAAAGAGAATTGCTACAGATGCTTGCATATGAACCAATGGTTCTTTTAACAGCAATAGGGTTTTACATGTCCACTGGCAGCTTTGATGTCAGAAGTATTGTTACAGGCGACGGAATGTCAATACTACCATTACTTGGAGTATTCATTGGGTTTGCCTTTATACTTACCATTAAATTCAGAAAGTCACCTTTTGACCTTAGTATGTCACACCATGCCCATCAGGAATTGGTAAAAGGACTTACTACTGAGTTTTCTGGAAAAACACTAGCATTAATAGAAATGGCGCATTGGTATGAAAATATATTCTTGCTTGGCTTCATATTCCTGTTCTTTGCAAATGGAACAGTGCTAGGGGCTGTAATTGGTGTAGTTGTTTGTCTTGTGACATACTTCATAGAGGTACTCATAGACAACAGCTTTGCAAGAGTAAAATGGCAAGTTGCACTGAATTCATCGTGGATAGTTGCGTTGGTTCTAGGTGTTATTAATCTATTTATTTTAAATCTACTTTAAGGAGGTGTACTTATGTCATATGTAACAAAATCACCATGGGTCATACATTATGATGGCTCCAGCTGTAACGGCTGCGACATAGAAGTTTTGGCATGCCTTACACCTATGTACGATGTAGAACGATTCGGAATTATCAATACTGGTAATCCTAAACACGCAGATGTATTTTTGGTAACTGGTTCAGTTAACGAACAAAACAAAAGCGTTGTAAAACAAATATACGAGCAAATGCCAGAACCAAAAGTGGTTGTAGCCATTGGTATCTGTGCAAACAACGGAGGAATCTTCAAGGAATGTTACAACATTCTTGGCGGGGTCGACACAGTTATCCCTGTTGATGTATATGTTCCTGGTTGCGCAGCTAGACCTGAAGCCATCATCGATGGTGTAGTTCAAGGTTTAGGTGTACTTCAACAGAAAAGAGACAACTTAGTAATAACTGAGCAAACTGAGGCTGATGAAGCAGAAGTAACAGCTCAAGAAGCTGTGAAAGAACCGATAGTAGAAGAGTCAAAGAAAAAAGTAAAGGAGGAAGCATAGTAGATGAGCGAGAAATTATTTGAAAAACAAAACTTTATTCCCGTTACTGCTTCTGAACTTTTAGCTGAAGTAAGAGATTATAAAGCCAACGGTCATAGACTAGCACAGATTTGTGCAACTAAGATTTCAGAAGGCTTTCAGGTTCTATACTCTTTTGATAAAGAGCACGAATTATTCAATCTTAGATTGATAATTTCTGAAGATCAAGAAATTCAAAGCATAACTGGTGAATACTGGTCTGCATTTATTTATGAAAATGAAATGCATGATTTATTTGGCATTAAGATCAAAAATAGCGAACTGGACTATGGTGGGCAATTCTTTAAAGTTGCCCAGCCTACTCCATGGAATCCAAAGAAGTAGGAAAGGAAGGTAGAATATTATGGGTAAAAGAACTATTATTCCTTTCGGACCACAGCATCCTGTACTTCCGGAACCAATTCATCTAGACTTAGTGTTGGAAGATGAGGTTGTTGTAGAAGCCATTCCTTCGATTGGATTTATTCATAGAGGATTGGAAAAGCTAGTGGAAAAAAAGGAATATACCGAAATGGTATATGTAATAGAGCGAATTTGCGGTATTTGTAGCTTCGGTCATGGATGGGGGTACTGTGCATCTGTTGAAGGTGCTATGGATATCAAAGTCCCAGAGCGAGCAGAATACTTAAGAACTATTTGGCATGAGTTGTCAAGAATGCACAGTCATTTATTGTGGCTAGGTCTTCTTGCAGATGCATTCGGATTTGAAAGTCTGTTCATGCATTGCTGGAGAGTTAGAGAAACAATTCTTGACATCTTCGAAAAGACTACAGGCGGAAGAGTTATCTTCTCTGTATGTAAAGTGGGTGGACTTAGAAAAGACATCGATGAAGAGACATTAAAGGAAATTGTAGGTACATTAGAAAAAATCAAAAAAGACATTAAAGAAGTGGCTGATGTATTTATGGAAGACTCATCTGTAAAGAACAGATTATGCGGTGTTGGTACTCTTACAAAACAAGACGCTATAGACTTAGGTGCAGTTGGACCTGTAGCTAGAGCATCTGGACTTGTTCAGGACATGAGATTAAATGGTCACGGCGTTTATGACGAACTAGATTTCAAGCCGGTCACTGCAGAAGCTGGAGACAGCTATGCTAGATGCCAGGTGAGAATTGGAGAAGTTTATCAATCTATAGAGCTAATAACAAAAGCCATAGAAAAAATTCCTGAGGGACCCATTGCAGTTCCAGTAAAGGGAAATGTTGAAGGAGAATACACAGTTAGACTAGAACAGCCTAGAGGTGAAGGATTCTACTATGCAAAAGGTGCAGGCACTAAATTCTTAGAAAGAATGCGTGTGCGTACACCGACCAACCAGAACATTCCTGCATTAGTAAAAATGTTGCAAGGATGCGATTTGGCAGATGTACCTATATTGGTACTGACAATTGACCCTTGTATTAGTTGTACAGAAAGGTAGGTGAGAGCAATGGTAACTTTTAAAATTGGCAAACTTGTCTTAAAAAGTTTGTTTAGAAAGCCGGCGACTCTTATGTACCCTGTAGTACCTAGAGAGTGGCAAAAAAGAACTAGAGGCCAGATAGGCATTAAAGAAACCGACTGTATCCTTTGCGGTATATGCTCAAAAAAATGCCCGGCTAATGCAATTACAGTAGACAAGAAAGAACGTACATGGGTAATCGAACGTATGCAGTGCATTCAATGCAACTCCTGCGTAGAAGCATGCCCTAAGAAATGCTTAGTTATGGAACCTGAGTACACAGCTCCAAACACTGAAAAAGTGGTTACAACTGTGGCAATTCCAGAAGCACCAAAAAAACCAGCAGCTCCTAAGGGAGAATCCAAGGCCAGCGATGGTGAAGGTCTAAAATGCAATCTAGACGATTGTATTTACTGCGGCATCTGCGTGAAAAATTGTCCTTGTGACGCTTTGACCGTAGACAGAAAAGAAAAGGTATGGGAAGTAGACCAAGATACATGTGTCGCTTGTGGCGTATGTGTAGAAAAATGTCCAAAGAAGTGCCTGTCTTTATAAGAAGTATGAAAAAAGAGTAACTGTAGAATATGGTTACTCTTTTTATGTTGAGAAAAGCAAATTATTATTTACGGATATTAGTTGACGAATTCAGCTAATAGGAATATAATGAACACATAAAACTGCGGGAAGCAAAATCCCCGCAGTTTTAAAATGGAGATAAAAATGAAACATAAAATTATCAAAAAGCAGAATAATAGTGCTAGATGTATTGTTTGCGGAGATCAGAATAAAGCCAGCCTTAATTGCCGATTCTACGAGTTAGAAAACGGTGAGTTAGCAGCCACATTCAGATCAGAAGACTGGCACCAAAGTTATCCGGGACGTATGCACGGAGGCATGGCCGCCGGCGTCTTAGATGAACTAATTGGCAGAGCCGCTGCAAGAGGACGTGATGATTTCTGGGGTGTGACTGTTGAGCTAAGTTTAAAGTATAAAAAGCCAATTCCAACCAAAGCAAATCTAAAGGCTGTAGGTAGAGTCACTAAAGAGAACCGTAAGGTTTTTCAAGGGACTGGGGAGATTTTACTTGAAGATGGAACTGTGGCTGTAAAGGCTATAGGCAAGTATATGATCCTTCCTATAGACAAGATTAGCGATGATGGATTCCTAGAGGAAGAATGGTACAACATAGTAGAAGATGATCCAAAAGAAATCGACATTTAAGAATATGGAAAAGCTCTTGACATTGACACAAGTGTAATATACAATTATCAAGCGACTTTATGATGATAATTAGGACAGAGCTGTGGAAGGCTCTGAATTTTAAGTTAACGGAGGACAATCAACATGAGAGTAAAAGTAACAATGGCATGTACAGAATGCAAGCAAAGAAATTACAACACGATGAAGAACAAAAAAAACGATCCTGATCGTGTAGAGTTCAGCAAATACTGCAAATTCTGTAAGAAGCATACGCTTCACAAAGAAACAAAATAAGGAGTGATATTATGGCAAAGGAAAAGAAAAAAATTCCAGTAGCTCCCAAAAAAAAGAAAGGCAGTATAAAAGACTATTTTAAAGGCGTTAAGCTTGAGATGAAAAAAGTAGTTTGGCCGACAAAGCATGAGTTAGGTTCATACACGGTAGTTGTATTGGCTACTTGTGCAGCTTTTGCAATTGCTTTTTGGGCAATTGATACAGGGTTCCTAGCTCTCTTAAGAGCAGCACTTGGAATTAACATGTAGTAAATCTATAGAAAAGGAACTGAAGGTACAATGACTGAAAACGAAAAAAACTTAAATCAGACCCCAGAAGTCACGGAAGCTGCAGAGGTGCCAGAAGCGGCAGAAACAGCTGATGTAGATGGTATGGAAGGGCTGAGAGGTGACGGAGTAGCAAAATGGTATGTTGTACATACTTATTCCGGCCATGAAAACAAAGTAAAGGTAAATATCGAAAAGATCGTTGAGAATCGGGGTATGCAAAACCTGATACTTGATATCGTTGTGCCGACAGAAGATGTAGTCGAAATCAAAAATGGGCAACGTAAAATAAAAACAAAGAAAATGTTTCCCGGCTATGTGATTGTCAAAATGATCGTTACAAATGAATCTTGGTACCTTGTGAGAAATACACAGGGAGTTACAGGTTTTGTCGGTAACGGCTCCGATCCTGTTCCCCTGTCCGTAGAAGAGGTCAGACGAATGGGAATAGAAAAAATATATATTGACTTGGATATAGAGCCTGGTGATAGTGTTAAAGTTATCAACGGACCATTCGAAAGCTTTATGGGCGTAGTCGAAGGGATTAACGTTGAGAAACAAACATTAAAAGCAAGGATATCTATGTTCGGAAGAGATACACCAGTGGAGTTAGACTTCGCACAAATTGACAAACTCTAAAAGAAAGGAGAAATATCATGGCAAAGAAAGTTGAAGGTTTTATTAAACTTCAAATCCCAGCCGGTAATGCAAATCCAGCACCTCCAGTAGGTCCTGCCCTAGGTCAGCAAGGCGTGAACATTATGGACTTTTGTAAGCAGTTCAACGCAAAGACTCAAGACCAACCAGGCATGATCATTCCTGTAGTAATTACAGTGTATGCAGACAGATCGTTTTCATTTATATGTAAAACACCACCTGCAGCAGTATTACTCAAGAAAGCAGCAGGACTTGACTCAGGATCAGGTGAGCCTAACAACAAAAAGGTGGCTACACTTACAAGCGCACAAGCAGAAGAGATTGCAAAGACAAAGATGCCAGACCTTAACGCAGCAACTATAGAAGCGGCAACAGAAATGATTAAGGGAACAGCAAGAAGCATGGGAATAGTTATTGAAGGTTAACAGTTGGGAGGCGAAAGCCGTTTGCACCACAAGGAGGTAAATATGCCTAAAAGAGGAAAAGCATACAACGAATCAGCAAAGTTGTATGACAAAACAGAGTTATATGATCCACAGGCAGCTATGGAAATTATAACAAAGACTGCAAAAGCTAAATTTGATGAAACTATTGAAGCACACATCAGACTAGGCGTTGACGGAAGACACGCAGACCAGCAAGTTAGAGGTGCGATGGTTCTTCCTCATGGAACAGGTAAGACAAAGAAGGTATTAGTATTCGCTAAGGGGCCTAAAGCAATTGAGGCTGAAGCAGCAGGAGCAGATTTCGTAGGTGCAGAAGACATGGCACAGAGAATTCAAATGGATAATTGGTTTGACTTCGATGTAATCATTGCTACACCGGATATGATGGGTGTCGTAGGCAGACTAGGTAAGGTTCTAGGACCTAAAGGCTTAATGCCAAACCCTAAGTCAGGTACTGTAACTATGGATGTTGAAAAAGCAATTCAGGAAGTAAAGGCCGGCAAGGTTGAGTATCGTCTTGATAAGAGTAACATTATCCATACACCAATTGGAAAAGCTTCATTTGGTGCTGAAAAGCTTGCAGACAATTTTAATGCGTTACTAGATGCTATAATCAAGGCTAAGCCTGCAGCAGCAAAGGGTCAGTATTTGAAGAATGTAACTGTTGCTTCAACAATGGGACCTGGAGTAAGGGTAAATTCAGTAAAATTTGGCTAAAGCAAGACACAATAAAATAGAGAACTAACCGTAGACAGCGGGTGTGCAAACCACTTAATTCCCCGCCGAGGTACAATATAAATGAATGTATATTGAACCTTGCTTGTCTATACAAGTAAGGTTTTTTTTACGGCGATTATGGAGTACCAAAACAAAAACTCTAAGGAAAGGAGAGAAAACATGTCAAAAGAAGTACAACAACAAAAACAAATCATCATTGACCAGATAAAAGAAAAACTAGAAAAAGCTCAGTCCGCAGTAGTTATCGATTATATTGGAATTACAGTGTCTGAAGCAGATGAAATGAGAAAGAAACTTCGTGAAGCTAATGTGGATTACACAGTTTACAAAAATACTTTTGTAAAACGTGCCATTCAGGGAACACCTTATGAACCACTTGGTGATGTTCTAAGCGGTCCTAGTGCATTTGCCATCAGTTATGATGATGCAACAGCACCAGCAAGAGTGTTAAACGATGCAATCAAATCTTACAAAAAAATGGAATTTAAGGCAGGTGTTATTGAAGGCACTTTCTTTGATGCAGAGGCTATTCAAGCAATTGCAAGTATTCCATCAAGAGAAGTATTGATTGGAAAATTCTTGGGAAGTATTCAGTCACCAATATCAAAGGCTGTACGTACATTCCAGGCAATAGCAGATGCTAAAGGAGAAGATGCTCCTGCAGAAGCAGTTCCAGTAGTAGAAGCTGCACCAGCAGAGGAAACACCAGCGGCAGAATAATAAAGTTAATGAATTCAAATAGCACATTAAGTGCAAAAATAATAAAAAGGAGATAACAAAATGAATAAAGATCAAATTATTGAAGCAATAAAAGCGATGACCGTTTTAGAATTAAACGAGTTAGTATCAGCTTGCGAAGAAGAATTTGGAGTATCAGCAGCGGCTCCAGTAGCAGCAGCAGGTGCAGTAGCAGGTGCAGCAGCAGAGGAACAGACTGAATTTACAGTAGTTCTTTCAAGCATCGGCGGCGAAAAGATTAAAGTAATCAAAGCAGTTAGAGAAATTACAGGGTTAGGACTAAAGGAAGCTAAGGGATTAGTTGACAATTCTCCATCAAATGTTAAAGAAGGCATTGAAAAGGCAGAAGCAGAAGCTATCAAAGCTCAGCTTGAAGAAGTTGGCGCTGGCGTAGACTTAAAATAGTTTAAAACACATGATTTAAAAAAGCTTGTTATCCAAAACATGGAAAACAAGCTTTTTTCTTTAAATAAAAAAAACTTGACCCCAGGGGTCCAATGTGATATCATAATAGACTGCCACGCAAATGCAATTTGTTAAATATATAAGGAGTGATTAATATGCCAAAGCCAATAAAATTAGGTAGAAAAGACCGGATGACATTCTCAAAGATCAATGAAGTCGCGGAAATGCCAAATTTAATCCAAATCCAGAGCGATTCCTATGGATGGTTCCTCAAAGAAGGCCTCAGTGAAGTCTTTGAAGATATTTCTCCAATTAAGGACTATGCAGGAAATTTAGTACTGGAATTTATCGATTATTCCTTGAAGGACTCACCTAAATATGGACAGGAAGAGTGCAAGGAGAGGGATGTAACATATGCAGCTCCACTTAAAGTAAAGGTTAGGTTAATTAATAAGGAAACAGGAGAAGTCAAAGAACAAGAAGTATTCATGGGCGACTTCCCGTTGATGACTGAAAAAGGTACATTTATTTACAATGGCGCAGAAAGAGTTGTGGTGACACAATTAGTACGTTCACCAGGGCCATATTATGCAACAGAAATAGACAAGTCAGGAAAAAATTTGTTTTCCACTACAGTAATTCCTAACAGAGGAGCATGGCTTGAGTATGAAACTGACTCTAACGAAATTATTTCCGTAAGAGTGGATCGTACGAGAAAACAGCCAGTAACTACATTGCTTAGAGCATTAGGCATAGGTAGTGACGAAGAGATTATCGCAATTTTAGGTGAAGATGCAAGATTGCGAAGAACCTTAGAAAAGGATGCAACCACAAACTATGAAGAAGGACTAAAGGAAATTTATAAGAAGCTTAGACCAGGCGAACCTCCAACTGTAGATAGTGCGGAATCGCTACTTAGTGCTTTATTCTTTGATCCAAAGAGATACGACCTAGCCAAAGTTGGACGATATAAGTACAACAAGAAGTTAGGAATCTCAAACAGAATCTCTGGTGCTATCGCCTCAGAGACTATAATTGACCCCAATACGGGAGAGGTTTTAGTAGAAAAGGGCGAAACGATCAGTAGAGAAATGGCAAGGCAAATAGAAAATGCAGGTGTTGCCCATGCTTTTGTATATAGCCAAAACGATGAAACAGTTGTTACCAAAGTTATTGGTAATCAATTCGTTGATTTAGATGCTTATATCGAATTTGACATCTCTGAGATAAACATTCCTAAGAGAGTCTATTATCCTATATTAAAAGAGATTCTTCAAGAGTGCGAAGATCAAGGGGCGATTAAGGAAGCGCTAATGATGAGAAAGCACGAGCTTTCACCAAAGCATATTTTAATTGCTGACATCATCGCATCAGTAAGCTATATATTAAACCTAAACCATGGCATTGGATTTGTTGACGATATTGACCACCTAGGAAACAGAAGGCTGAGAACTGTAGGAGAACTTTTACAAAATCAGTTTAGGATTGGTCTTGCTAGAATGGAAAGAACCGTTAAAGAAAGAATGACTACCCAGGACATTGAAATTGCAACACCACAGGCATTGATGAATATTCGGCCTGTAACTGCAGCAATTAAAGAATTCTTTGGAAGTTCACAGCTTTCCCAATTTATGGATCAAAACAATCCATTAGCTGAACTTACTCATAAGAGAAGACTATCTGCCCTAGGACCTGGTGGATTATCAAGAGAAAGAGCAGGGTTTGAGGTTAGAGACGTACATCATTCCCATTATGGAAGAATGTGCCCTATTGAGACACCAGAAGGACCAAATATTGGTCTTATTGGGTCGTTGACCACTTATGGTATTATCAATGAATATGGTTTCATTGAAGCACCTTATAGAGTTGTTGATAAAAAAACCGGATTAGTGACAAAAGAAATTCAATATCTTACAGCAGACGATGAAGAAGACAAGATTATTGCTCAGGCGAATGAGCCTCTTGATTCAGAGGGAAAATTTGTAAATCTTAGGGTTGCTTCCAGAAGACCAGGAGGAGAAATCGACCTAGTGCCAAGAGATCAGATTGACTTCATGGATGTATCTCCAAAGCAGGTAGTATCTGTGGCTACAGCCATGATACCATTCCTGGAAAACGATGATGCCAACAGAGCCTTGATGGGTGCCAACATGCAAAGACAAGCAGTGCCTCTTTTGGTTACTGAAGCGCCAATCGTAGGAACGGGTATGGAGCATCGAGCTGCCAAAGACTCAGGAGTAGTACTTCTTGCAGAGAATGCAGGTACAATTGAGTTTGTTGATGCTGAAAAGATTCAAATTACAAGAGATGACGGCAATGGTGTAGATAAATATTCAATGCTTAAGTTTAAGCGTTCCAACCAAGGTACTTGTATTAACCAAAGACCCATAGTTTATAATGGAGAACACGTTGAAGCTGGTGAAGTTATCGCAGATGGACCTTCAACTGAAAACGGAGAAGTTGCTTTAGGCAAGAACTTGCTTATTGGATTTATGACTTGGGAAGGCTACAACTACGAGGATGCTATAATCCTAAATGAAAGATTGATTATGGAGGATGTGCTTACATCACTCCATATTGAAGAATATGAATCAGAGGCAAGAGATACAAAGCTAGGCCCTGAAGAAATTACAAGAGATATTCCAAACGTTGGAGAAGATGCACTAAAAGATCTTGACGAAGAAGGAATCATTCGTGTCGGCGCAGAAGTAGGCGCTTCCGACATCTTAGTAGGTAAAGTTACACCTAAGGGCGAAACCGAGCTTACTGCCGAGGAGAGATTACTAAGAGCAATATTTGGCGAAAAGGCAAGAGAAGTTAGAGATACTTCCCTGAGAGTTCCCCATGGGGAAATAGGAATCGTTGTGGACGTTAAGATATTCTCAAGAGAAAATGGAGATGAACTTCCACCAGGAGTAAACAAATTAGTTAGGTGTTATATTGCAACTAAGAGAAAAATAAGTGTAGGAGACAAAATGGCTGGAAGGCACGGAAATAAAGGTGTTATTTCCAGAATTCTGCCTGAAGAAGATATGCCATTTATGGAAAATGGCCAAGCCCTACAGATCATGCTTAACCCGCTGGGAGTACCATCTCGAATGAACGTTGGTCAGGTATTAGAGGTTCATCTAGGACTTGCCGCCAAGAAAAAAGGTTGGTATATCGCTACGCCAGTATTTGACGGTGCAAACGAAAAAGATATTATTGATCTTTTAGAAGAGTGTGGTTATGACAGAAGCGGTAAACTTACCCTAAGAGATGGAAGATCAGGGGAGCCTTTTGATAATCCAGTAACGGTAGGATATATGTATATGCTAAAACTCCATCATCTTGTTGATGATAAGATTCATGCAAGAAGTACAGGTCCTTACTCCCTAGTAACACAGCAACCATTAGGAGGAAAAGCTCAGTTCGGTGGACAGCGTTTTGGAGAGATGGAAGTATGGGCACTAGAAGCATACGGTGCAGCTTATACTCTTCAAGAAATTCTCACAGTTAAGTCAGATGATATAGTTGGCCGTGTAAAAACTTATGAGGCCATTGTTAAGGGAGAAAACATTCCTGAACCAGGAATTCCAGAATCCTTTAAGGTATTAATCAAGGAAATGCAGAGTTTAGGCCTTGATGTAAAAGTACTCACAGAAGACAACGAAGAGATTGAAATCAAAGAGGCAACCGAACTTGAAGGTTTAGCTGCCATTGAGGACATTATCGATGCAGATACAGAAGTTGCTGATGAAGAGGAGATCTTTGAGGAAGGCGGCTTTTCAGAAGAGGGATTAGACAGCGAAGACGATGAAGATAGTGAAGATGACGGAGTTTTTAAAGTTGAATCAGAAGAAAAGCTATAGGGAAAGGGGACGTGACCAATGAATGAGAACAATAACAATTATGAGTTAAATAATTTCGAGTCATTACAAATCGGCCTGGCATCAACAGAAAAGATTATGAGCTGGTCTCATGGTGAGGTAACTAAGCCAGAAACAATTAACTATAGAACCTTAAAACCAGAAAAAGAGGGCTTGTTTTGCGAGCGAATCTTTGGACCACAAAAAGACTGGGAATGCCATTGCGGTAAATACAAGAGAATCCGATATAAAGGAATTGTATGCGATCGTTGCGGCGTTGAAATCACAAAATCTAAGGTTAGAAGAGAGAGAATGGGCCACATTAAATTGGCGGCACCAGTATCTCACATTTGGTACTTCAAGGGGATCCCATCAAGAATGGGGCTCGTTCTTGATATGTCACCTAGAAACCTAGAAAAAATATTATACTTTGCTTCTTATGTTGTAACAGACCCAGGAGAAAGTGAATTTGCATACAAAGAAGTATTGACAGAACAACAGTATAGAGAAACCTATGAAAAGTACGGAAATACCTTCAAGGCTGCAATGGGAGCAGAGGCGGTTAAGACCCTTCTTTCACAAATCAACCTAGAAGAACTGTCTGCAGACCTTCGAGAAAAATTAAAAGATGCATCAGGGCAAAAGAAAATTAGAATCGTTAGAAGACTAGAAGTAATCGAAGCCCTAAGAACATCAAAGAATAGACCAGAGTGGATGGTTATGGAAGTAATTCCAGTAATCCCACCGGATTTAAGACCTATGGTACAGTTAGACGGAGGCAGATTTGCTACATCCGACCTAAATGACCTTTACAGAAGAGTAATCAACAGAAATAACAGATTGAACAGACTGCTAGAACTAGGCGCTCCAGACATTATCGTAAGAAATGAAAAGAGAATGTTACAGGAAGCAGTAGATGCTCTAATAGATAACGGTAGAAGAGGTAGGCCGGTAACAGGTCCTGGATCAAGACCTCTTAAATCATTATCAGACATGTTAAAAGGTAAGCAGGGTAGATTCAGACAAAACCTACTTGGTAAGCGAGTTGACTATTCAGGTCGTTCAGTAATCGTAGTAGGCCCAGAATTAAGATTCTGGCAGTGTGGTCTTCCAAAGAAGATGGCACTAGAATTATTTAAGCCGTTTATCATGAAAAAGTTGGTTGAAAATGGCCATGCACACAATATTAAAAGTGCAAAACGTATGGTAGAAAAAGTAAGGCCAGAAGTTTGGGACGTACTAGAAGGAGTTATTAAAGAACATCCAGTAATGCTAAACCGTGCGCCCACACTTCATAGATTGGGAATCCAGGCGTTTGAACCTGTTCTAGTAGAAGGTAAGGCTATTAAGCTTCATCCACTAGTATGTACCGCATTTAATGCCGACTTTGACGGAGACCAAATGGCAGTTCATGTACCTCTTTCAGTAGAGGCACAAGCAGAGGCAAGATTCTTAATGCTTTCTGTTAATAATATTTTGGCGCCAAAAGATGGATCTCCAATTACAACACCTACACAGGATATGATCTTAGGTAGTTATTACCTTACTCATCCTGGAGTAGAAGAAAGAAATACAAAAGCAGAAGCCGGAGATGGTAAAATATTTACAGACATCGACGAAATGCTTATGGCTTACCAAAACAAGGTGGTAGGACTTCATGCCAAAGTTAAAGTAAGAAGGTATATTGGAGAAGATGATAAAAGAGGAAAGCTAGTAGAGTCTACAGTAGGACGATTCATCTTTAACCAGAATATTCCTCAAGACCTAGGTTATATTGACAGAAACATAGACCCATATTCACTAGAAGTGGACGCTCTATGTGATAAGAAAAAATTAGGTCAGATCATCGATAGATGTTACCGAGTTCATGGTAATACAGGAACAGCTATTATGCTGGATCACATTAAAGATATGGGTTTCCATTACTCAACCATCGCAGCGATTACCATCAGTATTTCTGACATGGAAATTCCAGAGGCAAAGCATGAGATCATCGCAGAATCAGAAAAAATGGTTGAAAAATATGAGAAGGCTTATAGAAAAGGACTTGTTTCCGACCAGGAAAGATATGAAAAAGTTATCCAGGTATGGAACAAGACTACAGATGATGTAGCAGATGCGCTTATGGATTCACTAGGAACCCTAAACAACTTATTTATCATGGCGCACTCAGGTGCCAGAGGTAGTAAGAATCAGATCAGACAAATTGGTGGTATGCGTGGTCTAATGGCTAACGCCACTGGTAAGACAATAGAAATTCCAATCAAAGCCAACTTCCGTGAAGGGCTATCCGTATTGGAGTACTTTATATCCACAAATGGAGCTAGAAAAGGACTTGCAGATACGGCCCTTAGAACCGCTGACTCAGGTTACCTGACTAGAAGACTTGTAGACGTTTCCCATAACGTAATAGTTAGAGACGTAGACTGTGGCACAAACGAAGGTATTGAAGTAAGAGCCTTCATCGATGGCAAAGAAGTAATTGAACCACTTAAGCTTCGAATCATTGGTAGGACTTCACTTACAGATATTCACCACCCTGAAACAGGAGAACTTCTAGTTGAACAAAACCAGGAAATTAGCGAAGCTGCAGCCACAGCAATTACAGATTCAGGAATTGAATCAGTAGCTATACGTTCAGTAATGACTTGCCATAGCAGTGCAGGAATATGTGCAAAATGTTACGGAAGAAACCTTGCAACAGGCGAAAGCGTAAACATTGGAGAAGCAGTAGGAATAACCGCAGCCCAATCCATTGGTGAGCCGGGTACCCAGCTGACAATGAGAACATTCCATACTGGTGGTGTTGCTGGAGCGGATATCACCCATGGTCTTCCAAGGGTTGAGGAATTGTTCGAAGCAAGAAAACCAAAAGGACTTGCAGAAATTTGTGAGGCCGACGGTACTGTCGTTTCTGTAGAAACGACAAAAGACAATAAGACGGAAGTAAAAGTTAGAGGAGAAGAGGAACACGTATACATCGTACCTTATGGGGCAAGATTAAACGTGAAAGAAGGGGATTATGTCCTTGCAGGAGGACAGATTACCCGTGGACCACTTGATCCTAAAGATATTCTCAGGTTAAACGGCGTAGAAGGTGTTTATCAATACTTGCTAAAAGAAGTACAGCGTGTATACAAACAACAGGGTGTAGACATTAACGATAAGCATGTAGAAGTAATTGTAAGCCAGATGCTTTCCAAGATGAAGATTACCAAGGCAGGAGATACAAAGCTCCTTCCAGGTGGACAATACGGGAAACGTGAGATTGAAGAGGCAAATAAAAAAGCTATAAGTGAGGGCGGAGAGCCAGCCGAAGGAGATCGAGTTCTTCTTGGTATTACCAAGGCATCACTTGCAACAAATTCATTCTTATCGGCAGCCTCATTCCAGGAAACTACTAGAGTCCTAACAGACGCAGCTATTAAGGGCAAGAACGACAAACTTCTAGGATTGAAGGAAAACGTTATTATTGGTAAATTGATACCTGCTGGAACAGGCATGAAACGTTACAAAAACGTAAACCTTGATTATGGTGTAAATACTGCACTTATGGAAGCCTATACAGCAATGCTTGCACAAGAGAATGAAGAAGATGACGATTTTGTTCCTGGTTTAGAGGATATGTCAAGCATAGAAGCTCCACCAGTACAAAAGGCAGAAGCTGAAGAAATAGTAGAAGCTGAAGAAATAGTAGAAGCTGAAGTAGAACAGATTATAGAACTTGATGCAGAAACAGAGGTAATAACCCAAGTCGAACAGGTTGTAGAGATTAATGTTGAGTCTGAATCAGAAAATGAAGAAAATTAAATTGACAAAATAATAATATTCGTGATAAAATTAACTTTGGTTTTGAGCGTTTAACCGCTTAAACATATATATTTTGCAAAGAACCTCTTACTGTTAATAAACAACGTAGTATGAAGAGGGTCTTTCAACGCAAGAAAGGAGAAAAGGATGCCTACTATAAACCAATTAGTACGTCAAGGCAGAACCAGTAGTGTAAAGAAGTCTACAGCACCAGCATTAGGAAAAGGAATGAATTCAATTAGAAGAGTTTCTACCGATGTTAACTCACCTCAAAAGAGAGGCGTATGTACTTCTGTTAAGACAGTAACCCCTAAGAAGCCGAATTCAGCCCTTAGAAAAGTAGCTAGAGTTCGTCTTACAAATGGTATTGAAGTTACAGCATATATCCCAGGGATTGGCCACAATCTTCAGGAGCATAGTGTTGTACTTATCAGAGGCGGAAGAGTAAAAGATATTCCGGGTGTAAGATACCATATCGTTAGAGGAACACTTGACACTGCAGGAGTTGCAGAGAGAGCCCAGTCCCGTTCAAAATACGGAACAAAACGGCCAAAGAAGTAATAATCGGGAAATAAAGAGTGCCTTTTATATATAAAACTATCGGAGTTTTCCGGAAAAACCATATATATCATGTGCACCACGGGCACGTTTAACGTGTTCGAGTACCGAAAGCGAGCTGGATATTTCCACTTCGTTGTAAGGAAATACCCAGAGTAATTTTTCACAAATTACAGTGAAAAGTGAAGTTAAACCAGGCAAGGAGGGAAGAGAAGTGCCAAGAAAAGGAAACATACCAAAGCGAGAAGTGCTTCCTGATCCAGTTCACGGAAGTGTTGTTGTAGCAAAGCTAATCAACAGCATCATGTTAGACGGGAAAAAGGGAACAGCACAAGCCATTGTTTATGATGCTTTTGATAAGATCAAAGAAACAACAGGCGAAGAACCTTTGGAAGTATTTGAAAAAGCAATTAATAACATTATGCCCGTTCTAGAAGTTAAAGCTAGACGTGTAGGTGGTGCAAACTATCAGGTTCCAATCGAAGTTAGAACTGAGAGAAGACAGACTTTAGGTCTTAGATGGCTTACAAAATACACAAGAGCCAGAGGCGAAAAGAAAATGTCAGACAGACTAGCAAAGGAACTTATGGATGCTGCAAACAATGCAGGTGCATCAGTTAAGAAAAAAGAAGATACTCACAAGATGGCAGAGGCTAATAAAGCATTTGCACATTACAGATGGTAGTACAAAATAACCAACAGGTAGAAGGGAGATATGATGCCTAGAAATTTTCCATTAGAAAAAACTAGAAACATTGGTATTATGGCGCACATTGATGCGGGTAAAACCACAACCACAGAAAGAATTCTTTTCTATACAGGAAAAACACATAAGCTTGGTGAGACCCATGAGGGTGCAGCCACTATGGACTGGATGGAACAGGAGCAAGAACGTGGTATCACAATCACCTCTGCTGCTACTACAGCGCAATGGAAAGATATTAGAATCAATATTATCGATACACCAGGACACGTAGACTTCACAGTAGAAGTTGAACGATCACTGAGAGTACTTGATGGAGCTGTTACTGTACTTTGTGCAAAGGGTGGGGTTGAACCTCAGTCTGAGACTGTTTGGAGACAAGCGGAGAAGTATAAAGTTCCAAGAATGATTTTCATCAATAAGATGGACATCTTAGGTGCAGATTTTGACCGTGTTGTAAATATGGTAAGGGACAGGCTAAAAGCAAACGCAGTGCCTATCCAGTTGCCAATCGGTAAAGAAGAAAATTTCATTGGAATTATTGACTTAGTAGAAATGAAAGCAGAGATATACAAGGACGATCTTGGTAAGGAATTTGGCATTGAAGAAATTCCGGAAGATCTTATGGATGTAGCAAACGAGTGGAAAGAAAAACTAATCGAAGCCGTTGCAGAATCCGATGAGGATCTTACCATGAAATTCTTAGAAGGCGAAGAAATAACTAAGACTGAAATGAAAGAAGCAATCAGAAAAGCTACACTTGCAGGAACAATGATTCCTGTAACATGTGGTTCTGCATACAGAAACAAGGGCGTACAGATGATGCTTGATGCAGTAGTTGATTATATGCCATCACCTCTTGATATTCCGCCGATTACTGGTATTATTCCAGGAACCGAAAGAGAAGAGGAAAGACCGGCAGACGATAATGCCCCATTCTCATCACTAGCATTTAAGATTATGGCTGACCCATTTGTTGGTAAGCTTGCTTTCTTTAGAGTGTACTCAGGTTCACTTAAATCAGGCTCTTATGTTTATAACTCAACAAAGGGTAAAAAAGAAAGAGTTGGCAGAATATTGCAAATGCATGCAAACAAGAGAGAAGAATTAGACGTAGTTTATTCAGGAGATATTGCAGCAGCAGTAGGTCTAAAAGATACAACTACAGGAGATACTCTTTGTGATGAAAAGCATGAAATTATCTTGGAATCAATGGAATTTCCAGATCCAGTAATTGAAATTGCTATTGAGCCAAAGACAAAAGCCGGACAGGAAAAGATGGGTATTGCCTTATCCAAACTAGCAGAGGAAGACCCAACATTTAAGACTTATACAAACGAAGATACAGGCCAGACGATTATTGCCGGCATGGGAGAGCTTCACCTTGAAATCATAGTAGATAGATTGCTGAGAGAATTTAAGGTTGAAGCAAATGTAGGTAAGCCACAGGTTTCCTACAAGGAAACAATTTCTGTTCCAGCTGATGTAGATCATAAATATGCAAAACAGTCTGGTGGACGTGGACAATACGGACATGTTAAGATCAGAATCAACCCTAGAGAACCAGGAGAAGGCTTCGAATTCAAGAATGCAATCGTTGGTGGTGCTATTCCTAAGGAATACATTGGTAAGATTGAAGAAGGTATTAGAGAAGCCATGGCTGTAGGTCCTCTTGCAGGGTATCAGGTAGTTGACGTAGGCGTTGAGCTTTACGATGGTTCCTACCATGAAGTTGACTCATCTGAGATGGCGTTTAAAATTGCCGCATCAATGGCATTTAGAGAAGCTTGCAAGAAAGCAAAACCTATACTACTTGAACCAATATTTAAAGTTGAAGTTACAGTTCCTGAAGACTATATGGGAGATGTAATCGGTGACATTAGTTCAAGAAGAGGTAAGATTGAAGGTTCAGACATGAACGCAGGAGCCGTAGCAGTAAGAGGATTTGTACCTCTTTCAGAAATGTTCGGTTATGCAACAGACCTTCGTTCAAAGACACAGGGTCGTGGAGTTTATGTAATGCAATTCCATCACTTTGAGAAACTTCCCGATAGTTTAGTAGAATCAATTAATAAGTAAAGGAGAAACAAAAATGGCTAAGCAAAAATTCGAAAGAAATAAACCCCACGTAAATATTG
>JAVXGM010000013.1:0-45984 GCA_036657395.1 Anaerovoracaceae bacterium | reverse complement strand
TTGCTATTTTTTTAAGCATACTTCTATTTTCTCCTTTTTATATTATGTTCCTATAGATGTTGTCGCAGTATTTGCATTTACCTTCGTATATATTCATTTCTATTTCTTGCATTGCTTTTCTTCCTTTCTTCGATTTTTTTATTAATTGCTATCTGTTTTTCTGGCGGCAGGCTGTCCCAGGCTGCCGAAAAGATTCTGCTTAGTTCTTCTACACTGCCAAATTCGTTATAATAAACACGACTACCATCATCATATTTGACCATGTTTTTGTACCCTTCTTTGTCAGATTCCCCGGTATATACCCGCTGCATTTTATTCACCTCCCTTCTTTACTATATTTTTGTAGTAAGTTGTACTATTCAGGTTTCTTTTAAACTTCCAGTAATTTACTTTTTGCAATTCTCACATTACGACAAAACAACAAATGGCTAAAGATGCTGAAATTGATCGCTCAACCGCTAAGAAATCATTTGTTATTCAGACCATTCTTTCTGTTGCCGGTCTAACTGCCGCTTTTGCTACCTTCCTGCTGCTTGTTACTGGCCTACCTCTAATTTCTGTTACTAAACCATTCATGTTATCTCCTCTTCATCCATACTGCCTCCCCTCGTTAATGCCGTCTCGTACCGCAGAGGGTGTTCTCTTTATTTAATTATTTATAAAACTAGCTGTATGTATTAACTCTCCTCTTCATCCAGCAGTTCACTTATTGGAACATTTAACGCTTTCGACAGAAGAATTAAATCTTTTGCTGAAATGCCCCTCTCGCAGGATTCAATTTTTGATATCTGTGATTGATTTAAAACTTTCAATCTGTTTGCGAGGGCGTATTGACTTAAGCCAACTTCTTCTCGCCTACGCTTTATTCTTTCGTTTAGCAGCACTGTTCTCACCTCCTTTTGAGTTTGTTTTAGAATCAAATTCATTGTAACCCTAAAATATACTTAGTGTCAAGTCTATTTTAGAATCTTTTTTTAATCTCATTCTGTTTTCCTTGACAAAATTCCATTTTTGAATTAAGCTTAAGAAAAATTCAATACTAGAATCAAAAGAGGTGAAATATGGATATTCACGAAAGAATAAAAAAAATAAGAAAAGAATCAGGGCTATCAACTTACGCCCTCGCAAAAAAAACAGGCGTATCTCAGTCAGTTATTAGCAAGTTAGAGAATGGAAAGCGAAAAGCAGATAGCATCATTTTAGAGAAACTCGCGGACGCTTTAAACATTTCAATAGACCGCCTTACCGGTGAAGCTGTTAGCAGCATAATAGAGAATAGGTTGGAAGAACTAGGTATGTCTTTAGAAACCCTATCTAAAAAAGCCGACGTCCCCATTTCATGGTTAAAGGGCATTCATGCATTTATCCCTGGCGAAATGGAATATATGATCGGCGAGCGAGAGGGTAAGGAATTAGACTGGGATGATGAGATTGGCGGATATGAAAGCTACGAATGGATAACAAGGGTAGCAAATGTCCTCAATTTACCAGGTAGCAAATTAAGAGCTGCTCTTGCCAGACAGGAGGTACCTCTTTACGACGGCTCTCCCAATACCCTAGAAGAAGCAAGAACAGATTTTGCTGATGAATCTAATGGGTTTTATATTACTCTGTCGTCTTCTGAAAAAGAGCATATGTGCAAATATCGTTCCGTTGACGATAAGGGTAAACATACGGTAGATACAGTATTGGAAATGGAATACGAAAGAAGTTCCTCTTCGTCGGCAAATACGTTGCAAGATGAAGCTATTGAAGTAGCTGAGCGAGTTAAAGATAAGATGCGCGCCCAAAAAGTAGATTAAATCATTACAATTATGCCTCTGGCTGCATTCGGATTTGATGAATATATTAACAGATTCTCCGCTTTGTCAAATATGGCATATATGTTTGGGTTTTCTATGTACTCATAGAGTTTTATCATGTTGCTCCCTCCTTTTGAATCGAGGGCGCCATGATATTGTAACTCTTTATTGGTATAAATTGGATTGGTAATATTATGTAATATATATGGAGGCTATTATGGATACCTTGAGTTTTAGCATTTCAGATGGCACAATTACTCTTGATGAAAAAAATAACAATAAGAAAAGAGGAGGGCGAAATAAAGGAAAAAGTTTGTTAGATTTCCCCTCCGAATATATCATGCTCGATATTGAAACAACGGGTCTTTCTCCTCTTCGTGATGAAGCGACAATTTCGCAATATTCTTCTTTGGTGCAGCCAAGTAATTATTATTATTGGGATGAAGATTGTGAAGAAGACTACATTATAATTAATGGCGAAAAAGCTTTTTACATAGATTCCTTTATCACTAAATTAACCGGTATCACAAATAAAATGCTTGAACAAGCACCTCCTTTAGCATCTGTATTGAATGAATTTCAAAACTTTATTGGGAATTCAACTCTAGTTGGACACAATGCTAATTTTGATATTAATTTTTTATATGATGCATTTCTAGAATGTTTAGGCACAGAATTAAAAAATAATTATATTGATACTCTTAGGCTTGCTCGGAGACTGTTGCCTGATTTGCCCCATCACAGGCTTGACGATCTCACTAAATACTACCAAATATCATCACGCAATTTGCATCGTTCTTTAAATGATTGTGATAAAACCATTTCTATTTATGCTTCTTTAAAAAAGGAGGTAATATCATGAAACTTGTATACCCTGCCATCTTTACGCCATTTGGGGATGAACCCGGCTATACTGTAGACGTTCCTGACCTTCCGGGCTGTGTAACAGAAGGTTCTAATTTAATTGAAGCTATTGACATGGGCGTGGATGCTGCCAGTGGATGGATACTTAATGAAATCGAAGAAGGTAATGAATTTCCTGCAGCAAGTGCTTTGAGTTCTTTAGAGGTACCGAATGGTAGTCTTTCAAATCTCTTAGTGCTGGATATGAACGCCTATGCGGAACAATACGGAAATAAGGCTGTACGCAGAAATATAACAATTCCCGCCTGGTTGGATACTTATGTGCAGAAAAATAATCTCAGCCTGTCAAAAGTAATCCAAGACAGCTTGCTTAATATTGCGCAGTCTCACGATCATAAATAAAATAAGGTGTTATTATGCGAACATACATTTATCTAAGAAAATCCAGAAAAGATGAACAACACCGAACTGAGTCCCTGGAGACTACCCTCCAGCGACATGAGACTCAGCTGCTTACTATTGCTAAAAAACAGAATCTTAATGTTGTGAAAATTTTAAAGGAAGTCGTTTCTGGAGACAGCATTGCTGCCCGGCCGCAAATGATGCAGCTGCTCCACGATTGTGAAGAAGGTTTGCTGGACGCCGTCCTCATTATGGATATTGATCGGCTCGGCCGGGGCGATATGACAGATCAAGGGATTATCATTGGCACATTCAAAAATAACGATGTACAGATCGTAACCCCGGACAAAACATATAATCTTGATGACGAATACGACGAGGATTTTTTTGATATCTCCGCTTTTTTTGCAAGGAAAGAGCTCAAGATGATTAAGCGCCGGCTGGCGAGAGGGAAGAAGGCCTCTTTGAATGAAGGGAACTACATCGGCGCCAACGCTCCGTACGGATATCGTAAAGAAAGAAAGAGTCTAGTGATTATCCCGGAGCAGGCTAAAATTGTACAGTTAATGTTTGACCTCTATGTTAATAACGGGTATGGCGACACTCGGATAGCCCGCTATCTTGATGAACATGGAATTTTGAATGCCTCCGGACGAACTGGATGGGAGCGAACAACAATACGCAGGATGATAAATAACCCTATTTACATTGGTAAAATTGCATGGAATAAGCGCAGTTACAACTATGAGGCCGGCAAGCGCCATGACAGCACGTTGAAGCCAATGGCGGAATGGGATATTTACGATGGTAAACACGAAGCGATTATTGATGAATCTACCTTTTGGAAAGCACAAGAGCTGGCCAAGGATCGGTATTGTCCGCATATACACAAGAGCAAGGCGCTCAGTAATCCACTTGCTTATATCATGAAGTGCGGCGGGTGCAACAAGACAATGACGCAGCGTACAGCTAAGGGCAAGCCTGCCTCTTTGCGTTGTTATCGTCATTGTGGTCAAACAGCCTCTTCATATATTTCATCTATTGAGGTACGACTAATTGAAATGCTGCGTGATATTTGGAAAAAAGAACAGGTTAAATATAGCGACAGTACCAGATCGGAGGAGCTGGAACGTGATTTGCTTTTGCTTGAAAAAGCTTTAGAACAAAGTCATATACAAGAAGCAAAGTTTCGGGCACAGCAGGCAAAGCAATACGACCTCTTAGAAGAGGGTGTCTATACAACGGATGTTTTTTTAGAACGAAGTAAGAAGGTGGGCGCTGATATCGAGGCCGAACAGATAAAGCAGGCCGACCTGCAGGAAAGAATTCCGGTAGCAAAAGAGAAAATCAACAACTCCTGCAATGTTTTGCCGCGAATCACATCTTCATTGGATTTTCTTGAAAATGTGTATTGGGAGCTGAATGCCGAACAAAAAAATGTCTTTTTGCGTGAACGGGTTGAGTACGTAACTTATTACAAGAAGAAAGGCTCAAAACCCTCAGATTTCAAGCTTGACATCCATATCAAGCTATAAAAAATACCTTTGGTGGTATCATGGCGGATACTTTCCATCATCGCCTTCTCCACCGGCTTCACACTGAATCAGCCGAGCAAAAAGTTCTCTAGTGGTTAATGACATAAAAAATACCTCTGCTTTTCATTGTTTCCTTTAAGTATATGCAAAGGCAAGTAAGATGGATACCTACCCATCTGTTTTATTATATTATTCTACAAATTATGAGAAGAAATAACTCCAGGATTTGATTAAAACGAGCACTAGGACAAACAAAAAAACAGAGGCTCCTGCTACCATAGTCGTAAACTTCATGTGTTCATTGTTTTTTCGGTACTCAAAAGCTCCAATAATCGCCACGATCATCGCTGTAATTGCAAGCAAAACCAGAGCTAGATTTTGTTCACCTAAAAAAAAGCAGGTACTAGCCAACAAGCCACCTCCACACCAAGTGGCTATAATCATCTTATGTACATTTTCCATTATTTTTCTTCTGTCTCTTTTCCTTTTGTCGCAATAATAAGTGCTGCTAATCCTGAAAGCATAGCTACTGATATACCCAATCCAATTAAGAGCCCCTTCTTATTCTGAGTTATATCTCTTGATAAATCTGCCTTTGTCATACCTTTTAATTTATCCGAAAGTCCAGTTTTCATATGTACACCTCCATGTTTTCTAATTTTTTCCATTATACTATATGTTATCTTAATATTCAATAACAGTCCCCTTATAGCTATTTTGATAAATTTATTAATTTCTTTTATGTTCCACAAAGAATTATGATAAGATAGTCAGGTGATATTTTCAAAATTTATGATTAAAGAAAGGCTTTAAATATGAACAATAAAGAAGTTTTAGAAATAAAAAAACAATTCACCCCGGAGAACTGTTCCATAACCCGAATTTGTGGCTGCTACGTGGACTATAAAAAAGAGCGTAAAATGGAGTCCGCCAGTTCATTTATGTCTCTACCTGAAGAGGAAGCTTTCAAGTATTTTGATCTTTTTAAACAGACTCTATCTGGGGCTATGGGTAAAAAGCTTTTAAACATCGACTTCCCTTTAGATCAAGAAGATGAGGGGGGTACTCAAAAATTTCTTCTAAAGCTGAGAGATACTAAGCTTAAGGACGATGATCTAATCGGCGATTTTTATAATCGTGTTGTAGAAAATTATAATTTCGGCGAAAACTATTATATCGTTTTAATCCACGGGGTTTACGATGTTCCTGGAAAAGCTTCCGACGGTATGCGTATGTCTGATGCATCTGACACAATCTACGATTACATACTTTGCAGTATTTGTCCCGTAACATTGGCCAAAGCTGGCCTTAGCTATGATGGAGAAAACAACTGTATGGTTGGCCGAAGTCGTGATTGGATTGTTGAATCTCCTAGTAAAGGGTTTCTCTTCCCTGCCTTTAATGACAGAGCATCTGACATTCACAGCGTTTTATATTTTTCAAAGAAACCAGAAGACCTACAGCCAGGATTGATTCAAGAACTTTTAGGTGCTGAAATCCCCCTATCTGCAGGTAGCCAAAAAGAAACCTTCAACGCAGTTCTTTCCAATACATTAGGTGATGATTGTGACTATACTACTGTAAAAAATATTCATGAAAATCTTAATGAACTGATTTTGGAAAACAAGGAAGACCCTGATCCTTTAGAGATTACTAAAGGTGACATGAAAAGATTGTTAGCACAAAGTGGTGTGCCAGAAGAAAAGCTGGTAACTTTTGAGGAGGATTTTGAAATAGTTGCCGGAGAAAAAACTTCTTTGCTTGCTAGTAACGTGGTAGCACCAAAGAAATTTAATATTGAAATGCCTGATATTGTAATTAAGGTTAACTCTGAATGTGCTGACCTAATTGAAACAAAAGTGATTGATAATAAGCGGTGCCTAGTCATTGCCATTAACGACAATATTCAGGTCAACGGTGTAGACATTAGTGTTACTCGTGATGAGGATTTAGTAGGTGCAGATACCGCAGAAAATGATGGTTAATCAATGAATTCGAATTTCCAGTTATAATATCCTTTTTCTGGGTCTTTTTGGTATCGCAAGTACGCATTAAACTTGTTTCCTTTTTTACTAGTCAGACCCCGAAATCCCACTTTTCCATTTTTTAAAAGTAACTCAACCATATCTATGGAAACTTTTTTTCCTAGGCCCTCTATAAACTTATCATTTTTCCATATGGTGAATTTGCAGCCATTTTTCCAGTTACTACATCCAAATGCCTTCTCTGTTTCTACAATCAAATTACCACATTCTGGGCAGATCCCTACCACTTTGGCATCATCGGGAACACTCACCTTTCCAGCAAATTCCTTGTCGTTTTTAATTTGATTTACTGATTTTATAGTAAATTCTTTAATCATCTTCATAAAGTCATCTTTACTGAATTTTTCCTTTTCAATATCAGTCAAAGTCTTTTCCAAACGTCCAGTATAATCAAGATCAAACAAATCTTTTACAGGAAACGTCTCTACCATCATCACACCAAGGTCTGTACAGGTGAGAGATTTTTTATTTGCCATAATATAGCCTATATCTTTAAGCTTCTTAATAGTCTCCGCCCTTGTGGCAGGGGTTCCAATGCTAAACCCACTGAGTATAGCCATCATCATTTCCTCAGAATCCTCTTCTGTTGCACTTTTGCCGCAGGTTTCCATTACTCTAAGGAGTGTTTTTTCTGTATGATATTTAGGTGGTTTTCGTACCACCTCTTTTAATTCAACCTTTGTAATTTCCAGAGCTTCTCCCTTTTCCACTGGTGGCATCATCACTTCTTTTGTAACAATTGATTCTGCCTTTTTCCAGCCTTCTACTAGCTGTACTTTCCCCTTTGCCATTAATATTCCAGCAACATCACATTCTTCTGCCTTTATAGTTAATTTTGTTTCTTCACTTTCTGATATAGGCAAAAACTGAGCGATAAACCTATTTTTTACTGCCTGATAAACGGTCTCCTGGTCTGGTGACAAGTCTTTTGGCCTTATATATGTGGGAATGATAGCTGAGTGACTTTCCACCTTACTACTGTCAAATATACGTTTTGTAGCAACGAACTTGATTTCTTCTTCATATGGAAGCCCTTTTTTCACTACTCCAAGTACTTTGGCAGTTTTTTCTTTTAAGCTTTCGTCCAAAACACTACTTGCAGTTCTAGGATAAGTAATGATCTTCTTTTCGTAGAGATCTTGTGCTACCTTTAGAACCTTATCCGAAGTCCAATCCTTATATTTACTGGTGATATGTCCTTGTAGGTTTGAAAGGTTAAAAAGGTAAGGTGGGTTTTCTTTTTTTCTCTCTACTTCCTTCTCTATGATTCGTCCTGTTTTTCTTTCTAGCTTAGAGGATATTGTTTTTAGTTCTTCTTGATCTTCGAATTTTTCCCGGTCTTTTTCTTGATATGTAGCCTTAATTATGCCATCTTCTTTAGTCTTAAGAGTAGCATTTAGTTTGTAGTATGTGGATTTTTCAAATGCCTGTATTTCTTTGTCCCGATCATAAATGATTTTAAGGGTAGGAAGTAGCACTCTGCCAATGTTAAGCATCTTATCATGGTTAGCATTATTGTATTTTACAGTAGCAACAGACGTAAGATTAATTCCTATGAGCCAGTCTGCCATCTGCCTACCAAATCCAGCATCCTGCATAGATTGCATCTTTGAATTTAAGCAAAGCTTATTAAGCCCTGCCAAGACCTCATCCTTTGTCCACTCGTTAAGAAGCAGTCTTTCTATCTTCTGTTCTGTTTTTAAATATGAAAAGATTTCATCTGCAATAATCTGCCCTTCTCTATCATAGTCCGTTGCAGAAATTACACCTTCCACATCTTCCCGATTCATAAGTTGCTCAATGATTTTAATCTGTTTCTGCGCCCCTTGATCTATAATATTCTTATTATTATTCTCCGATTTAATCTTATATTGAAATTCTTCTGGAATAAAGGGGAAGTTTTCCATTCGCCAACTTTTACGTGTCTCATCATAATCCTTTACATCAAAAAGCTGAAGCAAATGACCAAATACCCAAGTGATAATGTAGTCATCTCCTTCCATATATCCATTTTTTCTCACCTTAATATCTAAAGCATCACCAATATTTCTAGCAACTGATGGTTTTTCTGCAATAATAAGCTTTTTCAATCCCTCTTACCCTCCTATATATGATGTCCTTCGTTCATTTTACTATATTCCAGGAGAACTCACAACAAGTTTACACATATAAAAAACATATCCAAGGGAGTCTTGCTACCTTGGATATGCTCAATTTATATTTTTTTCTTTATTAATGTTTTTTCTTGCCATGTCTATTGTTACTTTTAGGTGTGGGTGCCGCTCGTTTAGCTGCTGATTTCTTCTTCGCATTTGAACGAATTAATTGAAAACCTACATACATAATAGCTAAACAAATGAACAGTCCGATAACACTAGGTGTGCTTTTCGTAAGTCCGAAAACTTTACCCATTACCATGCCTCCTAAAACGAAGACCCAGAAAAAAAGGAATTTTCCAATTATTTCACTGTTCATGATAGCCTCCTCTATTTTAGTTTCGCAATCAATTCTCCAGCCTTAACTTGTTGACTTTCCTTAATATATATTTTGTCAATAGTTCCTTTCATTGGTGATAATACGTTAGTCTCCATCTTCATAGCTTCAATGACTGCAATTGGCTGCTTTTCCTCTATCACTTCACCTTCATTAACGAGAATTTTAATAATATTTCCCGGAATATTGGCGCCTATTTCCGAAGGATCTTCTGCATCAGCATAAACAATTTGAGATGCAGTAGCTACAATGCTAGCGTCCTTATCCTTAATTCTAATTGCACTACGGTTTCCATTAACTTCAAAGACTAAATCTCTATAGCCTTCTTCGTCTACATCCCTGGCGTTGATTAATTTCACCACGAGTTCTTTTCCTTCTGCAACTTTGACTTCGCAAGTCTCACCTTGAGATAGACCATGAAAGAATATATCACTGCCCATCAATCGGAAGTCGCCATCCTTTTTAATGCCCTTCAAATAATCTTCATATACCTTAGGGTACAATGCATAGCTTAAAGCTTCTCGTTCAGTACCTTCTTTGCCTAAATCTTTTTTCAAGGTCTCCTTGATTTTATCAAAGTCCTCAGCTGGCAAAAGTTCTCCTGGTCTGTAAGTGATGGCTTTCTTACCCTTTAAGACTAATTTCTGTAAGTCCTCAGGAAATCCACCAACTGGCTGACCCATCATGCCTTCAAAGTATGACACGATAGAATCTGGGAAGTCAATATCTTTTCCTTTGTCGTAAATGTTTTCCGGTGTCAGGTCGTTTTGGATCATAAATATAGCCATATCCCCAACTGCCTTTGAAGACGGTGTTACCTTAACGATATCTCCAAGCATATCATTTACTGTTTTGTACATATCTTTTACTTCTTCAAACTTATGTCCAAGTCCAAAACTTTCAACCTGAGGTTTCAAGTTAGAATACTGTCCTCCCGGAATCTCATATTTATAAATCTCTGCTGAGCTGGATACAAGTTCAGATTCAAATGTTTTGTAAACCGGACGTACTGCTGCCCAATAATCAGAAATCTTCTGAATTCCATCAGGGTCAATATTGCTTTCTCTATCTGTATTTTCAATTGCTGCAACTACAGAATTAAGTGCGGGCTGACTGGTCAAACCGGACATACTGTTAAATGCTGCATCTGCAATGTCTACACCTGCACCAGCAGCCATAAGAATTGTTGCAATTCCATTACCACTTGTGTCATGAGTATGTAGGTGAATAGGAATACTAATTTCCTGCTTTAATGCCTCAATCAGTTTCTTGGCAGCCACAGGCTTAATAAGTCCAGACATATCTTTAATGCCTAGAATGTGAGATCCCTTCTTTTCCAGTTCCTTAGCCAAGTTTACATAGTAGCTCAAGTTGTACTTTTCTTTTCTGTTATCCAGAATGTCTCCTGTGTAACAAATACAAGCTTCTGCAACTTTTCCTTGATTTAAAACTTCATCAAGGCTAATTTCCATGCCTTCAACCCAGTTTAGTGAATCAAAAATACGAAATACATCAATGCCTGAATTAGCTGATTCTTTTACAAATCTTCTAATTACATTGTCTGGATAATTTTTATATCCAACTCCGTTTGCTCCACGAATTAACATTTGGAACAATATGTTTGGCATCTTTGCACGTAATGTGTCTAGTCTTTCCCATGGTGATTCCTTTAAAAATCTATAGGAAGTATCAAATGTTGCTCCGCCCCACATTTCCAATGAAAATAGGTCTTTCCCATAATAAGCTACTGCTGGTGCAATTTTCTCCATATCCACTGTTCTTACTCTAGTGGCCATTAAGGATTGCTGGGCATCTCTCATTGTTGTGTCTGTAAGTAAAAGCTGTTTTTGTTCTGAAATCCATTTAACTAAGCCTTCCGGTCCTTGACTGTCTAAAATCTGCTTCGTACCAGAAAGTTTGTTGATTACTTCTTGTTTAATTCTTGGGAACACAGGTACATCAAACTCATGCTTAATGCCCTTTGTCTCGTTAATAAACTTTTCCCCAAGGAAATTAAGTACTTTTAATTCTTTATCTTCTCTCGCACGAATATTAAGTAACTCAGGGTTATCAGCAATAAATCCCGTATCACAATTTCCATCTGCAAAAGTAGGATGGTTAAGTACGTTTAATAAAAATGCTACGTTGGTTTTTACACCTGTGATTTTCATTTCTGTCAAAGCTCTAATTGCTTTCTTTGTAGCATCGTCAAATGATCTTGCCCATGAAGTAACCTTAACAAGTAAGCTGTCATAGTAAGGAGAAATTGTTGAATCTGTAAATGCATTTCCTCCATCTAATCTAATACCAAATCCAGATGCACTTCTATACATGCTAATTACACCTGTATCCGGCGCAAATCCGTTAATAGGATCTTCTGTAGTAACACGGCACTGAATAGCAAAGCCCCTTGGCTTAATAGCTTCCTGGCTCTTAATGTTCACTCTGTCTGAGTCTAAGCTACAACCTTGTGCAACAAGGATCTGAGACTGAACAATATCAATTCCTGTAGTCATTTCTGTTACAGTATGTTCTACCTGAATTCTAGGGTTCATTTCGATGAAGTAGTGATCACCATTTTTGTCCACTAGAAACTCAACTGTTCCTGCACTTCTATATCCAACTGCTCTAGCAATTTTAAGTGCATCTGCGCAAATGTTTTCTCGTTGCTCCTGTGTGATACAAATAGCTGGTGTAAATTCTACAACCTTTTGATGCCTACGTTGAATAGAGCAATCACGTTCAAATAAATGAACAGTATTGCCATAATTATCTCCAAACACTTGTACTTCAATGTGCTTAGGTCTTTCTAAATATTTTTCAATAAAAATATCATCAATACCAAAAGCTTTTTTTGCTTCGCTTTTTGCACTTCTAAACTGAGGAATAATTTCATTTTCAGTTCTTGCGATTCTCATTCCTCTACCACCACCGCCTGCTGCTGCTTTTAGCATTACTGGGTAACCACAACGTGTTGCAAATGCCACTGCATCTTCTTCTGACTGAATTGATTCTTCTATCCCAGGGATAGTTGGAACGCCAACTCTGTTGGCTACAATCTTAGACTTAATCTTATCGCCTAGCTGATTCATCATCTCATGTGTAGGCCCAATAAACACAATGCCTTCCTCTTCACAGGCTTTTGCAAACTCAGCATTTTCGGACAAAAATCCGTATCCAGGATGAATAGCATCTACCCCTTTTGCCTTTGCTAATTCAATGATTTCATCAATAGCCAAATAAGCATCTACCGGTGATTTCCCTTTTCCAATGCGATACGATTCATCCGCCTTAGTTCTAAATAGTGTATTTTTATCCTCTTCAGAATAAATTGCCACACTTCTAATTCCCAGTTCCTTACAGGCTCTGAATATTCTAATCGCAATCTCGCCTCTATTAGCTACCAACACTCTTTTAAACTTTCTTTTCTGATCCATATCCGGAGTCTCCTCTCTTTATTAAAACTTTATTTTTTTATATGAACATCCATTTGTGGGAAAGGAATAGTAATTCCAGCCTCATCAAATGCTAATTTAACATTTTCTTCTAGGAAGTATTTCACATCCCAATAATCATCTGTTTCACACCATACTTTTAAGTCTAGTGCAATACAATTATCTTGCTGCCCTGCAACACCAATAATTGGCGCTGGTTCTTGGTGAATCATAGAATCCGATTCTACAATGTTCGCCAAAATATTTTTTGCCTGTCCAATATCATCATGATACCCTATACCAAAACAACAATCTACACGTCTTTTCGTTTCTGTAGTATAGTTGATTAAAATTGAAGTATTAACCAGACCATTGGGAATGGTAATAACCTTGTTATCATAGGTAATCAAATGTGTTACAAACATATCAATTGTCTTAACCTTACCTGTAATTCCGTTAATATCTATAAAATCATCCTGGCTGAAAGGTTTGTTGATAATCAACATAATACCACCGGCCACATTGCCTAAACTGTCTTTAAGGGCTAATGCAATAGCCGCACCTGCTACACCTATTACAGCAATAAGGCTCGGCATATTCACACCCAAACGAACTAGCACTGTAATTGCCAGCATAACGTATAAGACGGCTTTCACAGAATTTCCAATAAATCTATATAGTACTGGATCCATTGAGGATTTTTCCAGTATCTTCCCAAGTACACTAAGAGTTACTTTTATTGCAATGATTCCTATGACAATAAGGCAAATGACTATTCCAATCTCTACAATGAAGTTTGCAATACCCTTTGACATTCCCATGTTATCAATTAAATATTGTTTGATTTCATCCATTGTGTGTCTCCTAACCTATTGTACGGCCATTTCTACGTCGCTCAAGCTCATTTAATTGTTTCTTTCTCAGTCTAATGTCATCAGGTACGATTTCCACCAATTCATCATCATCGATAAACTCTAAAGCTTCTTCTAATGTGAAATCTCTAGCTGGTGGTAATTTAACTGAGTCATCATTTCCTGAAGATCTCATGTTAGTTGCTTTTTTTGCTTTACATGGATTAACAATCATGTCATCATTTCTACTATTCATTCCGATAATCATACCTTCGTACACTTTTGTTCCTGGCTCTATAAACAGTTGTATTCTCTCACTGACATTGAACAATGCATAAGGCGTGGATACTCCTGCTTCCTGTGCAATGGCAACACCATTAGTTCTCTGTGGAATTTCTCCCTTATAGTCATCAAATGAATCGAAACGTCTTACCATAGTACCCTCGCCTCGTGTGTCATTAATAAATTCTGTTCTATATCCTAAAAGGCCTCTTGTTGGAACAACATATTCCATACGAGCGAATCCATTTTCGCTAGACATTTCTCGCATCATACCTTTTCTTAAATTCAATTTAGAAATAACACTGCCTGAATATTCCTCTGGAACAGAAAGTACAACTTCTTCCATTGGTTCTTGTAATTTTCCACCATCGGCTCTTCTCATAATTACCTCTGGCTTTGAAACTGCAAGTTCATAGCCTTCTCTACGCATATTTTCAATTAGTATTGAAAGGTGTAGCTCACCTCTACCTGAAACTTTAAAGCTATCTGTCGCTTCTGTTTCTTCTACCATGAGGCCTACATTTACTTCTAATTCCTTATCCAAACGTTCTTTGATGTGTCTAGAAGTCACGAATTTGCCTACTTTTCCTGCAAATGGGCTTTTATTGACCATAAAATTCATGGAAAGTGTAGGCTCTTCTATATAAATCATCTCCATAGGGTCTGGATTTTTAGAATCACAGATTGTCTCTCCAATAGAAATATCAGAAATTCCTGAAACAACGATAATATCTCCTGCCTCAGCTTCGTCTACAGGAACTCTGCTAAGTCCTCTGTACACAAATACCTGATTCACTTTTCTCTGTTCTAGTTTGCCATCTGCTTTGGAAACGGTTACTGTCTGAGCAGATTTAATAGTACCTTTGGTGATTCTTCCAATTCCAAGTCTTCCTATATAATCATCATACCCTAAAGCTGATACCTGAAACTGTAACGGCTCTTGGTTAAGGTCAGGGTAAGGCTCAACGTGTTTAATAATAGTCTCAAATAAAGGTGTAATATCTAGTCCTGACATACCTATTGCACTTTTTTTAGCCTTCTTATCTGCTTCTTCTACGTGAATAGCCTGTGCGTCTTCTGGGTTATAAACTACAATTCCCTGTCTTGCAATTCCGTATAAAATAGGGAAATCTAGCTGTTTGTCGTTGGCATGTAAATCCATAAACAATTCGTAAACTTCATCTACTACCTCTTCAACTCTAGAATCCTTTTTATCAATTTTATTAATAAGGAGAATTGGATTAATCCCCTGTTCTAATGATTTCTTCAACACGAATCTAGTCTGAGGCATTGGTCCTTCACTAGAATCAACCAAAAGAATTACTGTATCTACTGTCTTCATAATTCGCTCAACTTCTGAAGAGAAGTCCGCATGCCCTGGTGTATCTACAATATTTATTTTTACATTATCGTGCATAACTGAACAGTTTTTTGAATAAATAGTTATGCCTCGTTCTCTTTCAATATCGTCACTATCCATTACACAATCAACTACGTCTTCATTTGCTCTAAAAACTCCGCTTTGATTGAGAAATGCGTCTACCAGTGTAGACTTTCCTGCATCAACATGGGCAATTACTGCAATATTTATCATTTTTTCATTTTGTTTCATTATCTGTTTTCCTGCTTTCTCTACGTAAAATACAGTTATAAAAATACATAAACTGTAACCGTATTAGTGTATCATATAAGAATGGCTCTTGCAAGACCTGTCAAAAAATAAACTGACCTATTCACCTGCCTATTTTTACCGCATATATTAAATAAAAAAAGGAGAAATGCTATGCCTAATATATATTTAAGTCCTTCCCTTCAAGAACACAATCAATACATATCCGATGCCGGAAGTGAGGAATACTATATGAACCTTGTGGTGGATGCCATGATTCCATATTTACGTGGCAGCAATATTACTTTCACAAGAAATAATCCCTTGGACACATTGTCTCAGGTAATAAAGAAATCTAACCAGGAAAATTATGATTTTCATTTAGCTATTCACTCTAATGCTGCACCAAAAAATCTATCTGGCGCATTACAAGGCCCGGATGTCTATTACTACCCGTCCAGCCAGGAAGGGAAAAAAGCCGCAAACATTTTTTCGGATAATCTAAAAGCCATCTATCCTAATCCTAAGTTAGTCGCCACAATTCCAAATACCACTCTGGCAGAACTGAGAAAAATTAAAGCTCCTTCAATTCTCACAGAACTTGCTTACCACGACAATCCTAATGATGCTCAGTGGATTGTAGATAACATTAATACTATTGGGAAGAACTTAGTTCTGTCTTTAACGGATTACTTTAAATGATAAATATGATACACTAGGATTAATCAAAATAAAAGGATGGTAAAATATGGACATATTAAAACAATTATTAGACGATTGCATTTTTCATCAAACATTTGTTAAAATGATTTTTGCAAACCAACGTAAAAAATCCCTTCCATATAAGAAGGTGATTATTACACCCGTACTTCTACAGGGAACTCTAATGTATCAAGCTGAATATCATTATGAAACAAAGGTTATCCATGATAATCTTTCCAGAGATGAACTTATGGATTTTTGTATGGATCTTGTTTTAAAGGATTTTAAGCAGATCAACGTATTTACTGAAGAAAAAAATATTCAAGTTCTAGCCAGTAAAATTATGAATCCTAAGATTATTGAAAGTGCACCTACCAAGAAACAAGGGAATTTAGACCACAACCAGAAAAAGAACTATATCATTCCTGACCTTACTCCTTGTGACTTTTTAGTTCGCCTTGGAGTTATGGATTCAAAAGGAAAGGTAGTCAGCAAGCATTACAGTAAGTTTCGCCAGATCAATCGATTTTTAGAAATCGTAAATGATGAGTTTGACCAACTCCCTAAAAATGCGAATACACCTCTTAAGATTATTGACTTTGGCTGCGGTAAAGCTTACCTTACTTTTGCCCTTTATCATTATTTAAAAGTAATCCGTGGACGAAATGTAGAAATTGTCGGGTTGGATTTAAAGGAAGATGTGATTAATTTCTGTAATAAGGTCACAGAAGATTTAGGCTATAAGGGTTTGTCCTTCGTACTGGGAGACATTGCAGATTATACAAGTTCTAATGTGGATATGGTAGTTACACTCCATGCCTGTGATACTGCTACAGACTTTGCCTTAATAAATGCAGTAAATTGGAAATCCAAGGTGATTTTATCAGTACCTTGCTGCCAACATGAGCTGTTTGGACAAATTGATAACAAGCTTCACCAACCTATGTTTAAACACGGTATAGTAAAAGATAAGTTTACTGAACTACTTACTGATGGCCTTAGAGGATTAAAGCTAGAGTCTAAAGGATATGAAGTGACTATGATGGAATTTACCAGCCTTGAACATACTTCTAAAAATATTATGATCAAAGCGGTTAAAACACGCAGACCAAATAAAAACGCTATCGAGGAATACACAGCCCTTAAAGATTTCTATAAAGTAACCCCTCTTATTGATCAATTATAAAACAGAAAATTCATCCAAAAAAAACCGTGATACGAAAAAATTGTATCACGGTTTTTGCTTTCTTCTATTTTTTTATTTCTTTTTGAGGTCTAAATATTATGAAGATAATTGCACTTACCCCCATGAGAATTGGGTAGAATAAAGTTGGCATAATATCAAGTGGTGTAAGTTTTACTATTGCTGCTGCAGTAAGTAGCTGGGCTCCATATGGAAGTAGTCCTTGACCTACAGATGCGAAAATGTCCAAAATAGACGCTATTCGCTTTGACTCCACATGAAATTCATCACCGATTTCTTTAGCAATTGGGCCGGACATAACGATTGCCACCGTATTGTTGGCTGTACAAATGTCCACTAAAAGTGCCAAAATAGCCACTCCAAACTCTGCTCCTTTCTTACCTTTAGTCCGCTTTTTAATCATATCAATAATAAGGGCAATACCCCCATTTTCCTTAATTAGAGAAACGATGCATGCAACAACAATTGAAATAATTGAAATCTCAAACATGCTAGTCATTCCCTCTCCAATAGCTGTAATGCTTTCAAATATGGTAAATGAACCTTTAATTACTCCTGTTATTACAGATAGGATGATTCCAGAAAACAACACTGCAAATACGTTGAATCCAATTAAGGCACCAATTAATACTACTAAGTATGGAATTACTAAAACAAAACTATATTCATAAGTGGCTGTTGATTTATAAGTCATATCCATAGTCATAACATAAAATATAATTAAGGTAATTATCGCCGCTGGTAATACAATAAAAAAGTTTTGTTTAAATTTGTCCTTCATTTCGCAGCCTTGTGTTCTTACTGCTGCAATAGTAGTGTCTGAAATCATGGACAGATTATCTCCGAACATTGCTCCACAAACTACTGCCCCAATACATAGGGCCAATGGAAATCCAGTCTGCTGTGAAACACCTAAAGCAATTGGTGCTAAAGCAGTAATCGTTCCCACAGAAGTACCCATTGAAAGGGATATGAAGCATCCGATGATAAAAAGGCCTACTACCATAAAGTTTGGTGGAATAACTGACAAGCCGAAGTTTACTGTACTTTCCATACCTCCTGCTGCCGTTACTACACCTGAAAATGCACCAGCCACAAGAAATATAAGCACCATAGTAATTATGTTAACATCTCCCGCACCTTTTGCAATAATGTGTAATTTTTCATCAAAGGTTTTTTTTGGATTTTGTAACATGGCAATAAACAGTGCTATTACAAAGGCAACTAGTGCAGGCATTGCATAAAAATCCCCACTAATCATTCCCATTCCCGCAAATAGCAGAATAAATACTACAAATGGCAATAGTGCCCAACCTCTTTTTTTCATATTTACGATTCTCCCTTCATTAATCTGTCTTGTCTACAGCTGCCCAATTAATGGGCTTTCTTCCATTACTATCTAAAAACTCGTTTGCTTTAGAAAAATATTTCCCTTCCCAAAACCCATTATATGCTGATAATGGACTGGGATGAGCACCCTTTAAAATTAGGTGCTGTTTTTGAGTAATAAGAACCTCTTTACTTTTGGCATTTGCCCCCCACAGGATAAACGCTATGGGTTCTTCCCTCTGGTTAAGTAAGGAAATTATCTGGTCTGTAAGTATTTCCCAGCCTTTTTTTCTGTGAGAGTTGGCCTGGCCTTTTCTTACGGTCAGTACCGTATTAAGAAGAAGAACACCTTCTTTTGCCCACGCTTCTAAATCTCCATGGTCTGGCGGTATTATACCCAAGTCATTCTTTAATTCTATAAAAATATTCCTAAGTGATGGTGGTTTAGGCGTTGGCCTCTTAACAGAAAAACAAAGACCATGAGCCTGTCCTGGTTCATGATATGGATCCTGTCCCAAAATCACTACTTTTACATCCCTGTAAGAGGTTAATTTCAAGGCATTAAAGATATCATACATATCAGGATAGATAATCTTGGTCTTGTATTCCTGAATCAAAAACTTTCTTAAGTTTTGATAATATTCTTTTTTAAATTCTTCTACTAGGACTGTGTCCCAGTCATTGCCTATATTCACCATGATTGACATTATATATTATTACTTTGGAGTTGTCACCCCCGAATCATTCTTCCTCGTCATCACTTAAAGCAAATTTTTGTGGAACATGGGCTGTTTTTTCATAACAAGCAAAAGTATCTGCCAAAATATGAGCCTCTGGCTTTGGGGTAATAAAGCTTACAAGTGGAACTAGTATTAAACCAGCTATCATTGCAAACGCACCACAATTAATTGGCGATTGAAGAATCATAGGAAACAACGGTCTAAATATCATGTTGAGGATCATAATTCCTCCACCAAAGACAAAGCTCACCCAACAAGCTATTCTCGTGGTGCCCTTCCAGTAAAGTCCATAAAGCATAGGTGCTAAAAATGCTCCTGCCAAAGCTCCCCATGAGATTCCCATAAGTTGAGCAATAAATGTCACGTTAGCCTGATATTGAACAATGGCTATTACCACTGAAATAGCAATAAATATAACTATCAAAATTCTAATACAAAGCACTTGTTTCTTGTCATCCATCCCTTTAACTAAGTTGTCCTTAATAAGGTCAATAGTCAAGGTTGAGCTCGATGCCATAACAAGTGAGGATAAGGTTGACATTGATGCGGAAAGTACAAGAAGAACTACAATCCCAATTAATGCTGATGGAAGATGGGAAATCATTTCAGGAATAATCGCATCAAATCCTTGGGTTTCAACATTTATCTGATCTCCAAAGAGACGTCCAAATCCGCCTAGGAAGTAACACCCCCCTGCCACTATAATAGCAAATGCGGTAGAAATAATCGTTCCTTTATGAATCGATTTTTCGCTTTCAATTGCATAAAATTTTTGAATCATCTGAGGTAGACCCCATGTCCCCAGAGATGTTAATATAATAACGCCTAAAAGGTTAAGTGGTTCTGGTCCAAAGAATGAAGCAAAGGCACCTGGAGTTGATGTTACCATTGGATCTTCCACTCTTGCCAGTGCATCAATGGCTTCCACAAATCCTCCCTTGCTCATAATTACAGCAGCAATTACTGCGATTATTCCAAAGATCATGATAATTCCCTGTATAAAATCATTGATTGCCGTGGCCATGTAGCCTCCAGCAATTACATATACTCCAGTTAGAATCGCCATAATTACAATACACAGTACATAATCAATATTAAATGCCATTCCAAAGAGGCGTGACAGCCCATTATATAGGGATGCTGTGTAAGGAATAAGGAATACAAAAGTAATCACTGATGCTCCTATTTTCAACGCTTTACTATTAAATCGTGCTCCGAAAAATTCTGGCATGGTTGCAGAATCAAGGTGCTGGGTCATAATGCGAGTTCTACGCCCCAATACTACCCAAGCCAAAAGAGACCCTATCAGTGCATTTCCTATACCAATCCAAGTTGAGGCGATACCATATTTCCACCCAAACTGTCCTGCATACCCAACAAAAATTACTGCTGAAAAATAAGATGTTCCGTAGGCAAATGCTGTAAGCCACGGTCCAACAGATCGCCCTCCCAGTACAAACCCTTTTACATCTGTAGTATGTTTTCTACAATACAACCCAATTCCAATCATTATGGAAAAGAATACGACTAATAGTATGATTTTGATTATCATTGTTTCTGTCTTCCTTTCTTTGCCTTTCTAAAAGAGCATAAAAAAACTGCCCTCTGAACATAGTTCAGAGGGCAGACATAATTAAATCCACGTTACCACCTCTGTTCGCTATAGCCTCACGACCTTAGCCTCTCTGAGTTCTTACAAACTCGCTCACTATAACGGGTGAACCCGTTCCAACCTACTGGATCTTTCAATCTTTGGGGGGGACTGCTCGCAAAATGTATTCATCATCGCTTTGTCTCTTGTGCCTCTCACCTACCGGCAACTCTCTGTTGAGATCCTGCAATCTTACTTGTTTTTGGTCTTTGCATTTATGTTTGTTATTTTACTCTATTTTTTTTACCCCGTCAAGGAATATTTTTTCACTTTTTACTTACGGCATATCCATAATAATGTATAATGTTCTTTATGAGTAATATTTATTTATCTGCCCTAGCATTCAAGGGCTTAAGCAATTATTTAGAAAAGCAAGGCCATAATTTAATCCTTATGGAAAAATCCCTTCATACATATAATGACATTTCCCATCACCCTGACATACACATGTGCCAAATGGAGCTAGGTGGGTTAGTATTCTTTGGCAATTCCGCCCTGCTGGGCAAATCCTATCCAAAGAATATTATTTATAATGCTGCCTCTACTGGAAAGTATTTTATCCATAATCTTTCTTATACAAATAAGGAACTTCTTTTGGTTGCACAAAGTATGAATATGGAATTGATTAATGTACCCCAGGGATACACTAAGTGTAACATGGTCATTATTGATGAGAATTCTGCCATTACTTCTGATGAAGGCATTGCAAAAGCTTGCCAAAATAAATTAAATATTCTTCTCATAAGGCCAGGTCATGTTGATCTGCCTGGTTTTCCATATGGATTTTTGGGAGGAGCTTCAGGAAGGGTTGGCAACACTATATTGTTTAATGGAAATCTAAAGGCACACCCTGACTATAGGCGAATTTCCACATTTATTGAAAATCTAGGGCTGGATATACACTTCTTTCCAGAATATCCTTTAACTGATATTGGCAGCATTATTGAAGAGGTTAAAATAAAATTATGAAAAAACATGCGATTATCCCTATCTTCATCCCTCACCGAGGTTGTCCTAACCACTGCGTTTTCTGTAATCAGAAAACAATTACAGCTAGGCAGGCTGCTGTGAGTGAACAAGATGTAGTAAATACAATTGAAACATACCTTTCTACTCTGATAGGAAAAGGTCTTGACACCATTGAAATTGCCTTCTTTGGTGGTAGCTTTACTGGGCTTACAATAGAGGAACAATCTTTTTATTTGAGGATTGCTCGTCAGTACAAGGACAAAGGTATTGTAGACAAAATTCACCTCTCTACTCGTCCAGATTATATTGACCGGGAAATACTTAACAACCTTAAGGCTTTTTCTGTGGACGTAATTGAGCTTGGAGTCCAGTCTTTTGACGAAAAAGTTCTTATACTTTCTGAACGAGGCCACTCAGCAAAGGCTGTCTATACAGCTTCACAGCTTATTAAAGACTATGGATTCGAACTTGGAATTCAGCTAATGATCGGACTTCCTGGTGATTCACTTAAGACTTGCTTATATTCAGCAAAAGAAACAGCAAAAATTCGTCCACAAATTGCCCGCCTCTACCCTACCATCATCATTGAAAATACTAAGCTTATGGAAATGTACCATAGTGAAGAATACACGCCTTTAAGCATGGATACCGCTGTTGAAATCACCAAGGAAATGTACAAGATTATTACCAATGCTGGGATTAATATTATCAGGGTTGGACTAAAAAGCAGCGACCTGATTAAAGATGGTGCCGGAATTTCGGGAAATAATTTTCACCCTGCCTTTCGCCAGCTTGTAGAGGGTGAAATTGCCCGGGAAAATATTGAGGAAATAATTAAAACTATTAAAGATTTCCAGGAAATAACTTTAATAGCTAACCCTAAATCTTTTTCAAATTTAGTGGGAAATAATCGGGCGAATAAAAATTATTTCCGGGAAAAATATCCCCACCTTACTATTTCCTATAAAATAGACCCAAACCTTGCAGACTATGAGTATAATGTGATAAAATGATGTTTTAATTTAACAAATAACTTATAGGAGGAAATATATAATGAGAGCAGTAGTAACCGTAATCGGGAAAGACATGGTAGGCATCTTAGCCAAAGTAAGTACTGGCTGTGCTGATTCCAATGCAAATGTAATTGAAGTAACACAATCCATCCTGCAAGAATACTTTGCAATGGTAATGCTAATCGACATTGAAAAAATGGCTTGTAGCTTAGAAGAACTTAAATTGAAACTAGAGGAAAATGTACCTAGCATGACGATTCACGTAATGCATGAAGATATTTTCAATTCCATGCACCGCATTTAAGCTGGGAGGTAGCAAACTTTGATTAATATGAGCGACATCATGGAAACAATCACCATGATTCAAGAAGAAAACTTAGACATACGAACTATTACGATGGGAATTTCCCTATTAGACTGTTGCGATGGGGATATTAAAAAATCTTGCCACAAGGTTTACAATAAAATATACAACAAAGCAAAAGATTTAGTAAAAACCGGAGAAGATATTGAGAAAAAATACGGTATTCCAATTATTAATAAACGTATAGCCGTTACTCCAATTGCCATGCTTGTAGGTGCCTCTGGTGGAGACCCTGTTGAGTATGCCAAAACTTTAGATAAGGTTGCCAAAGACGTAGGCGTAAACTTTATCGGTGGATATTCTGCTCTTGTACATAAGGGGTTTTCTCCTGGGGACAAGGCACTTATTGAATCTATTCCTCGTGCCCTTGCGGAGACTGACTTTGTTTGTTCATCTGTAAACATAGGAACTACAAAGGCTGGTATAAATATGGATGCAGTAAAGCTTATGGGTGGCATAATAAAAGAAACTGCTGAACTGACTCAGGACCGTCAATGTATCGGTGCTGCTAAGTTAGTTGTATTTTGCAATGCACCTGAAGATAATCCTTTCATGGCTGGTGCATTTCACGGACCTGGAGAACCAGATTGCGTTATTAACGTAGGAGTTTCTGGACCGGGGGTTGTCCGTTCTGCCCTTGCTAAAATGCCTGCTGATGCAAACTTGACTGAAGTTGCTGATAAAATTAAGAAAACAGCATTTAAAATTACACGTGTAGGCCAGCTTGTTGGTACTGAAGCCTCTGAACTATTAGGAGTTCCTTTTGGAATCATAGATCTTTCCTTGGCACCTACCCCTGCAATTGGAGATTCTGTAGCCTACATTTTAGAGGAAATCGGATTAGAACAATGTGGCTCCCATGGTACTACTGCCGCACTTGCTATGCTAAACGATGCTGTTAAAAAGGGTGGTGTCATGGCCTCTTCCAACGTTGGTGGCCTCTCTGGTGCATTTATTCCTGTCAGTGAAGACGCTGGAATGATCAGTGCTGCTAGAAGCGGTGCCTTAACTATTGAAAAATTAGAGGCCATGACTGCAGTTTGTTCTGTAGGTCTTGATATGGTCATAATTCCTGGAGATACTCCTGCTGATGTGATTTCTGCAATTATTGCTGATGAAGCGGCTATTGGCATGGTCAATTCTAAAACTACGGCTGTTAGAGTGATCCCTGCTGTAGGACTTGGAGAAAATGAGGAGTTGGACTTTGGCGGACTACTTGGCAATGGACCTGTAATGCGGGTCAACTCTAAGTCTCCTAGTAAAATGATCAATCGAGGCGGACGAATCCCTGCCCCACTTCAAAGTTTGAAGAACTAAATTTAGGAGCAAATCGTGAAAAATTTAAGAATGTTATTGTCTATATTAAAGCAAACCAATGGGTCAAAAATACTGATTTCTTTTGTTTTTGCCTTGTTTATTACTGCCGGGTTTATCCAATATTTTGAACCAGGCATCAATACTTATGGTGACAGTTTATGGTATTGCTTTACGGCTGTTTCTAGCATTGGGTTTGGTGACTTTACTGCCGTCACCGGAATTGGACGTGTTCTCACCGTCTATATTTCCCTCCATGCCATCTTAATTTTAGCAATCATTCCTGGCATAGTAGTCAGCTACTATATGGAGATTATAGAACGGCGAAAAAATGTAACAGTATCCATGTTTTTAGAGAAATTAGAACATCTATCCCAACTGTCGAAAAAAGAACTGGATGAGATTTCTCGAAATGTTAAACACTTTCGTTAAAATAATATAGTAAATAAGGAGATAATAATGAGCAATAAAAGAGGATTTGAAACAAATTGTGTCCATGGTACATATAAGGCAAAAAGTGGAGAACCACAGGTTTTACCAATTGTGCAAAATACTACTTATAGATATTATAATGCCCCAGATGTTGCAGAGCTTTTTGATCTTGACAGCGGTAACTTTATGTATACTAGACTTGGTAGCCCTACAGTAAGTGCCTTAGAAGAAAAAATGGCTCTTCTAGAAGGTGGAACTGGCGGCATAGCTACTTCTTCTGGACAAGCAGCCACTATGATTACTTTTCTCAACTTGTGTAATGCTGGAGATCATGTAATATCCGCTGCAAGCATATATGGTGGTAGCCACAATCTACTTGGAGTTACACTTAAGAACTTAGGTATAAGCGTAGATTTTGTTGATCAGGATCTTTCTAAGGAAGAAATTCTAGCTTACGGAAAACCAAATACCAAGGCTATTTTCGGAGAATCTTTAGGCAACCCAGCTTTAACCGTACTTGACTTTGAAAAATTTTCAGCTGTAGCAAAGGAATTAGGTGTCCCTCTTATAGTAGATAACACCCTTGCTAGCCCTGCACTGTGTAGACCACTAGAATTAGGTGCAAATATCGTTATCCAATCTACAACTAAATATGCAGATGGCCACGCTAGCTGCGTAGGTGGTTGCATTGTGGAAGGTGGAAATTTTGACTGGGGGGCTTCTGACAAATTCCCGGGACTAACTGAACCAGATGAAAGCTATCACGGACTTAAATTTTATGAGAAATTTGGAAATATGGCCTTTTCACTTAGACTCCGTGCTGTTTTAATTAGAGATATGGGTTGTGCAATGTCACCTATGAATGCCTACCTTACCCATCAGGGATTGCAAACTCTTCATTTACGTATGGAGCGTCACTGTGACAATGCCTTGGCTCTTGCTAAGCACCTTCAAAATCATCCTATGGTAGACTGGGTTATTTATCCTGGACTTGCAGGTGATAGAGCATACCATATGGCACAAAAATACTTGCCAGATGGTGCCAGTGGTGTCCTTTGTTTTGGCGTTAAAGGTGGAAAAGATGCAGGAGAAAAATTACTGGAAAACCTAGATTTAACTAGTATTGTTGTTCACGTAGGCGACATTCGTACTTCTGTGCTTCATCCAGCTAGTACCACTCATAGACAGCTTTCCGAGGCGGAACAAATCGCCGCAGGAATTAGTCCTTCATTAATTCGTGTCTCTGTTGGTTTAGAATCACTAGATGATATTTTAGCCGATTTTGATCAAGCACTAGCTAAAGTAAAATAGCCAAGAAACGAGGAGTGTAAATGCCTTTAATCATACCAAATAAATTACCAGCTGCAAAAGCACTGCAACATGAAAATATATTTATTATCAACAAGGCCAGGGCGGCGACACAGGATATTCGTCCACTAAAAATTGTAATCGTCAACCTAATGCCTACAAAAATTGCAACTGAAACACAGCTTGCAAGAGTACTTGCAAACAGTCCTCTTCAAGTTGAACTTACTTTGATTCGTATGGACAGCCATGAATCACGAAACACCTCTCAATTTCACCTGGATTCTTTTTACAAGACTTTAGATGAAATTAGGGAAGATTATTTTGATGGAATGATTCTCACTGGCGCACCAATTGAACAGATGCCTTTTGAAGAAGTTGATTACTGGCCTGAGCTCTGCGAAATATTTGAATTTGCAAAAACTCACGTATACAGCAATATGTTTATTTGCTGGGGAGCACAAGCTGCAATGCATTATTATTATGGAATTGACAAGCACCTTCTAGATAAAAAGGTCTTTGGAGTATTTCCACACAAAGTAGTACGAGCACACAACCCTATGGTTCGTGGCTTTGACGAATTGTTTTATGCCCCTCACTCAAGACACACCGAAATTCGAAAAGAAGAAATACTAAAACATCCTGAGCTTCGAATTCTGGCAGAATCTAATGAAGTGGGTCCTCATATCATTTCCACAGAAAACGGTCGTCAGATCTTCGTTTTAGGCCACCAGGAATACGATAAGAACACCCTTTATGGTGAATATATCCGTGACGTAAAGCAAGGCCTAGACCCTCCTGTGCCTAAAAATTATTTTGAAGAAGACAACCCTGAAAAGGAAATTTTGTTTAGATGGCGAAGCCATGCCAGCTTGCTGTTTTCTAATTGGCTAAATTACTACGTTTACCAAGGAACTCCGTTTGATTTGGACAAACTTAACACGAAGGGAGACAAAAATGATTGATCAGCAATTTCTACACCATCTTTCCAAGGATTACCCAAACATTGATGCCGCCTCCGCAGAGATTATCAACTTAACAGCGATACTGGCTCTTCCAAAAGGCACAGAATATTTCTTAAGTGATATCCATGGAGAGCACGAAGCATTTATTCACATGTTAAAAAGTGCTTCTGGTGTAATTCGCTCAAAGATTGATGAGCTTTTTAGCAACCAAATGACCGAAGAGCAACGATACAATTTAGCTTCTCTTGTATACAATGCCGAAGCCGAATTGAAGCGAAGCAAATTGAGAGAAAAAAACTTTGACAAATGGTGTAAGACCACTATTTATTATTTGGTTGATATCTGTAAATCCGTATCAACAAAATACACAAGATCAAAAGTTCGTAAACGTTTACCCGTTCATTCTGCCTATAGTATGGATGAACTTCTACATTCTGATGATGCAGCTAACAAGGCTCATTACTATTCTCAAATCATCAACTCTATTATAGATTGCCGTGTTGCGGAGAAGTTTATTATTGAACTAACTGAAGCAATTCACAGTCTTGCTGTAGATAGGCTTCATATAATTGGGGACATTTGGGATAGAGGTGCTCACCCTGATGATATTATGGACTTCCTTATGAATTACCATGATGTGGACTTCCAGTGGGGAAATCACGATATCGTATGGATGGGAGCTGCCACAGGAAACTGGGCTTGCATTACCAATGTAGTGCGAATGAATATTAGCTACAACAACTTTGACATGATGGAAATAGGTTATGGGATTAACCTACGCCCTCTTGCTATCTTTGCTTCCAAAGTCTATGCTGATGATTCATGTGAATATTTCAAACCTAAAATTCTTGATGAAAATGAATATGACCCTATTGATGAAGATTTAGCTGCAAAGATGAACAAAGCCATTGCTATCTGCCAATTTAAGGTAGAGGGTCAGCGAATTAAGGCTCATCCTGAATACAAATTAGACAATAGGCTTCTTTTAGATAAAGTAGATTATAAAAATGGAACTATTACCCTTAAAGGAGTTAAGTACACACTTCGTGACAACAACTTCCCTACCATAAACCCTCTGGATCCTTATACTTTAACTAAGGAAGAGAAAGATGTTCTTAATTCTCTTGAGGCTTCTTTCCTGCAAAGCGAAAAATTACAAAAACATATTCGCTTCTTATACAGTCATGGAGCCATGTATAAGTGTGTCAATGGCAATTTGCTGTACCATGGATGCATTCCAATGACTGATGATGGAGAGTTTAAACCATGTACCGTCAACGGGGCAACTCACAAGGGTAGAGCATATATGGACTATTTAGATCAACAGGTTCGAAAGGCATACTTTACTCCAGCAGAATCAGAAGAAACTGGTCGTTCCGGTGATCTTATGTGGTATCTATGGCTAGGAAGTAATTCTCCACTATTTGGTAAGGATCAAATGACCACTTTTGAACGATGTTTTATTGCTGATAAAAAGTCTCATAAAGAGCTTACTGTGCCTTACTACAAGCTGATTCATGATAAAGCAATATGTGAAAAAATCTTAGCCGAATTTGGCCTTTATGGTAAAAGTTGTCATATTTTAAATGGCCACGTACCCGTTAAAATCAAAGATGGAGAAAGCCCTATTCGTGGTAGCGGAAAACTGATTATTATTGATGGCGGTATTTCAAAAGCTTACCAAAAGCAAACAGGAATTGCCGGATATACATTCATTTTTAATTCTAGATTTATGGCTCTATCCGAGCACAAACCATACGAACCGTTAAGGGATGATGGGACTCAAACATTCCATGATCCTCACCTTCGAACTGTAGAAACTCTTCAAAAGAGAATGCTTGTTGGAGACAGTGATCAGGCCAAAGAACTTCGCCAAGAAGTTGAACAGCTAAAGGCACTTTTAGAAGCCTACAGAACTGGCAACATAAAAGAAACTTTTTAAAATTAAATTATAAAAAGGCATTGGAGTAAGAGCATTCCAATGCCTTTTTCTTTATTTGGATACCATAGAAGCATAGTCACTATATGGCCCATAAATTCGTTTTCCCTTTTCCTTTTCAAATGCCCGTATTTTATAATAGTATCTGGTGCCTTTAGTCAGTCCTGTATTTAAGTACTCAGTAGCACTTCCCGAATCTACAGTTTTTTCCATCTTATATGTACCGTTTTTACTTGTAGCCCTGTAAATAACATATCCACTAGCGTATGGCACCCTGCTCCATTTTACCTTGATCTTCTTGTATCCAGTAGCCAATGATAACTTGGACTCTTGAGGCACTGCACTCCTATATTTCACAGAAGAATAATTCCCATAACGGATTTTACCCGAAGAACTTTTATTATATGTTCGTACTTTGTAATAATATCTTTTCCCTGGGGTTAAGTTTGTATTATTGTAGGTTAACATGGTATTAGGGGTAATTGTTTTCACCATAGCGTATTTTCCTTTTTCACGGGTGGCTCTCCAAATCTGATATCCCTTGGCTCCAGACACCTTATTCCACTTTAACCTTATCGCCTTGCTATTTACATAATACGTTTTCATAGAAGTCTTCACTGGCTGCCCTGTAATTCCATAGTTTAGGTATTCCAATTCTCTTTGAGCTGAACTTCTATTGAGATCTTGACCACTAAAGAGAACAAAGCCTTTACACCCTGCCCCTCTTAGGAGTTTAAGTTGAGAATACAGATTAGTATTCTTAGCTTTCCAACCAATGTCATCGCTGTACTTAGTCGCTGTACGATAAAGAGCCAGCCCTATATATATTGGCATCTTTCGTTTGTTTAATTTTTGCCACGCCTTTAATCTATCAGAAAACATGGTGATTTTTCCACTAGATCCCCATTGATCAGTCCAGTATATCTGTGGAATTATATAATCAATATATCCAGTTTTAGACATCCACTTATCAATATCCCCGCCTGAGTTCCTGCAATTTTCAATGTTTCCTTGAGGACTAATTCCAAATTTTACACTAGGTTTGATGGCATTAACATTTTTATATACGCTAGATACCATTTTATTAACGTAGGCTTTCTTTTTTCCACTAGACGGTTCCTTACTTTTGTAGATGGTAACCTTCCCATTTACATCTTTGTATCCTTTTCCTGCATGATAGAAATAATCATCAAAATGTATTCCATCCACCTTGTGAGCCATCACCTCTTTAGCTGCCGTTACTATTCTATTGTTGGTAGCGGTTTTAGCCGGATCAAGATAATAGTTAGTGGTAATCCTATATGGATTCATCCATCCATGAATAGCCATATCCTTTTTATGCGTCAGTTCTACCATAACATCTAAAGGATCATATGGGATTTTTGAGTTCAAGCTCCATATATCTTCACTCATGTCAAATGTTTTTGACTTATATACTGCGTCATCAAAGGCTCTCACATGAAAGAAAACTGTATTTACATTGTTTTTCTTTGCTTTGTCCAAGAAAACACCGGCATTTTTTCTGAAAGTGGCTTCACTCTTGTTTTTTAAACCTAGTTTGTAAAAATCAACATATGCAATCCAAACACCTCTCATTTCTGTTGCCCCACTTGCCTCACAAACTTTGTTTATAGGAGTTCCACCAAGTATAATAGTTAGTCCCACAATGCTAAACACCATCATAAGCATAATTCTTTTCTTCATTTATTTCTCCCTATTTTACAGTTTTACCTACAATATTAGTGTAGTTGCTATATAGCCTCTTTCCCTTTATCTTTTTAAATCCACGTAGCTTGTAATAATTTTTCCTTCCTTTTTTGATTTTTTTATCTGTATATTTAGGTTTGCTTTTCTGAGATATGACTTTAATTTTTTCATATTTTCCAGCCTTTGTCACTTTACGATATAGTTCATAACCATCGACTCTAGGCACCTTATTCCATGTCAGGGCAACATAGTTTTTACCAGTGTCAGCCTTGATTTTAGAAGTAGCTGGTATTGCCGTCTTCTTTACTACTTTGGAATATGCTCCATACACCTTTGTTTCAGCAAGGTTTTTAGTGCTCCGAACTTTATAATAGTAGGTGTGCCCTGGAATTCGCCCTGTATTGTTGTAGCTTGTTTTACTTCTCAGCGATAAGGTTTTCACCTTAACATATTTTCCAGTCTTTTCACTTGCTCTGTAGACCGCATATCCAGAAGCTGAAGAAACCTCTTCCCATCTTAATCCTATAGTCTTGTAATCCACGCCTTTTGCTTTTAATGAGACTTTTCCCGGATTACCTTTAACTGCCCTATTAAAATTCGTGAATTCCTTTTTAGCACTACGCCTTAAAAGATCCTTTGCGCTGAATAGAATATATCCTTCACTTCCATATGATCGAAGTAAGCTTAATTGAGTCCGCAAATTAGTAGATCTAGCAGCCCAGCCCCTATCTTCTCTCTGATGAGTTCCTGCCCTGTATCCTGCAAGGCCTACATACAATTCCTTGTCCTTCTTGTTAAGGGATTTCCATTCCCTCAAAGTGTCCGTGTACATTCGTTTCCGCCATTTTGCACTGTGATTATCAGTCCAATAAATTTGAGGCGCAATGTAATCCACATATCCTGGTTTATTCATCCATGTCTTAATGTCTGCACCAATGTCATAACAAAAGTCAACATTAGCCGCAGGGCTGATTCCAAATTTAACCGATTTATCAAGGGATTTAACCGTCTTATATACTGCCCGTATCATTTTATTAACATTCGCTCTTCTGGTTGATTTTCTCACGCTGCTATAGCCATGTTCCGGATAAAAATAATCGTCAAAATGTATTCCATCAATATCGTAGCCTCGAATTACTTCTTTAACACATCTGAGAATCTCATTTGTAGATGATGCCTTAGCTGGATTTAAAATAGTCTGGCCAGATTTATGATTTCGGTAAGGGTTCATCCAGGCATGAAGTTTTATTCCATTTTTATGAGCCTGTGATATGATGATCTTCAACGGATCATAAGGGATCTTAGACTTCTTATCCCACATAAATCTGCTCATTTTAAAATATTTAGATTTATATGTTGCATCCCTAAAAGCACGTACATGAAAATATGCTGTATTAATATTATTTGCTTTAGCTTTTTTAAAAAACTTTCCTGCATTGGCAGTAAAGTCTTTTTTTGAACGATTATATAATCCTAAAGCTTTGTAATCTATATAGCCAATCCACACGCCCCTGACTTCTTGCTTTGCCGTTTTCGTTTTTCCAACTGTAGCCCCATAGACTTGACCTTGATCTCCTGTTAGGGGGATGACAAATATACTGGTAAACATAAAAATGCATAACATGATACTTACTAAAATTGATTTTTTCATTTATGTATGCCTGTCATACAATACGATTCAGGCTTCCTCCTTATAAAAAGCTTATTTCCTTAGATTACTATTTCACCAAAGCATTTAGATAGTTCTTTCGCCCTTCCTTATAAAGATCTGTTCCCTTGGAATCTACTACTACAGTAAGTGGAAAATCCTTCACTTCCAAACGTCTAATTGCCTCCGCTCCTAAATCCTCAAAGGCAATAATTTCCGAGGAAATTACCCTCTGCGCCATAAGAGCCCCCGCACCACCAATTGCAGCCAGATATACTGCTTCATTTTTAACTGTGGCATCAATAACTTCCTTGTTTCTATTTCCCTTGCCGATCATTATCCTCTGGCCTAAATCCAAAAGAGTTGGGGCATAAGCATCCATTCGATAACTAGTAGTCGGCCCTGCAGCTCCGATTGGACATCCTTCTTTTTCAGGGGTGGGTCCAACGTAATATATTGCCGCATTTTCTATTTCAAAAGGTAATTCTTCTCCTGCTTTTATCATATCCACTAATTTTTTGTGGGCTGCATCTCTTGCCGTATAAATAATTCCTGTAAGAACTACGGTATCTCCTGCTTTTAAGTCCTTCACCTTATCTTTAGTAAATGGCTCTTCTATCTTGTGTTCCATAATTTCTCCCTATAAAATAATCTCTCCATGTCTACTAACATGGCAATTTATATTAACTGCTACAGGAAGTCCTGCAATATGGGTAGGTGCTGCTTTTATTTTCACTGACAACGCCGTAGTTTCCCCTCCAAATCCTTGAGGACCGATCCCCAGTCCGTTGATCCGCTTCAAGAGCTCTGCTTCTATACGGGCATAAAAAGGGTCTTCATTAGCCTTGTCAAAGGGAAGTAGTAGTGCTTCTTTTGCCATAAGGGTGACTTTGTCAAAAGTTCCACCTATTCCTACCCCAACCACAATAGGCGGACAAGGGTTTGCACCTGCATCTTCACACACCTTTACTATAAAGTCCTTAACTCCATCTTCTCCTGCTGACGGCGGCAACATTTTCACCTGGCTCATATTTTCTGATCCAAACCCTTTAGGCGCAAATATAACCTTCACCTTATCTCCCTCTACTATTTCATAATGAATATGAGCTGGAGTATTGTCCTTGGTATTAACCCTTCGCAAAGGATCTTCTACCACTGATTTACGCAAATAACCCTCTGCATATCCACGTCTAACACCTTGGTTGACTGCATCTTCCACAGATCCACCTTCCAAATGGACATCTTGGCCTATTTCTAAAAATACGCATGCCATTCCTGTATCCTGACAAAGAGGCAATAACCCCTCCTCCGCAATCTTAATGTTTTCTTCTATTTTTTCTAACACGCCTTTCGCCACGTCCCATGGTTCATTCTTTGCCCTAGTTGCTATACAGGATTTTACATCATCCCCAAGAAAGTGGTTGGTCTCCACTGCTAACTTTATAACCGCTTCAGTGATATGACTCACATTTATTCTTCTCATCATTCTCTCCTTAATTTACCACATTATTATACCATATTTAAGTAGATAGTATAAGTTGTCCGTATATTTCTTTATACACTTTCATAGAATGTTGTGATGTAATTAAGGAGGATTGTATGAAATATAAAATGAGAAGGCGTAGATTTAAATTTAACCCAAGATTTTGGAAGAGACTTCACAACAAAATACCCCTAAGAAATACATGGTTAATTAAATGGGTATCAATATCTTTGATGATAGTCCTCTTCACCTTGATTATTCTCCCCTTTTCCATAACACGCCTACTGTCTAGTGATGAGAAACCTACCAAAGACTTTCCCAAAAAAATCCCTCAGGAAATCTCCTCTAGTAAAATTTTCAAGGCAAAGGTTCCTTCTAGTATTAAAGTATATAGAACTGATACTCATAGAGTTGATTTGGTAAATTTTGAAAACTATGTAAAAGGAGTTGTCTCCAGTGAAATGCCATCTAGTTTTGCAAATGAAGCCTTAAAAGCTCAAGCTGTTGCCGCTAGAACTTACTCTTTATCCAAATTCCTATCGGCTAAGGATAAAGGAAACCCTTCTGCCCATCCTAGTGCACCTGTTTGCGACTCAGTTCACTGCCAAGTTTATAAGGGTAAAAATGAATTAAAGAAGTTCAACGGTTCTGATTGGATGAAAAATGGCTGGAAAAAAGTATCTAAGGCAGTGGACGACACAAAAGGCCAACTTATCTATTACAATGGCAAAATAATCGACCAAGCACTTTTCCACTCTTCAAGTGGAGGAAAAACCGAAAATTGCGAAGATGTCTTTACCGCCGCCGTTCCTTACTTAGTCAGCGTAAGCAGCCCATATGAGGACAAGGCAACCCACAAAAACGAAAAAACCACCTTGACCATTTCTGATTTTTCCAGAAAGATAAAGGCGGCTTATCCAAATAATACTTTTGGTAATATTTCTATGAATAATATTCGTATAAAAAGTCATAGTAGCGGTGGACGAGCAGAAAATATAACCGTAGGGAAAAGTTCTCTCCCTGGTACTGCAGTCCGCCAAACCCTGGGCCTTCCCTCTGCTAATTTCGTAATTTCATTAAATAAAGGAACGATTACCTTTACTACCAATGGCTCTGGCCACGGAGTGGGTATGAGCCAATATGGTGCTGACGGTATGGCCAGAAAAGGTTACGAATATACGGACATTCTTACCCATTATTACAAAGGTACTGTAATTTGTTAACTATTTTTTTCTTTTTTAACTTCCTCATATGATAGGTTACAACCCTGACAACCATCACAATTGCCACAGCATCCCCCTTTTTTATGAGCAAGTACTATATGTCTTATTGCTAGAGCTACAAGTCCTACAATAATCAATCCTACAATTGCTGTACTTAAATTCACGCTGATACCCTTTCTCTATTAATGCTCTTTTCTCTTTGAGCTGGCCTAAACAATAAGTATAACATACCTGCTAACGTAATCAATGCAACTATAAAACCCATTGTAACTCCCCCGCCTGCAAAGAATTGTCCAAACTGAAATACCATAAGTGCGATAGCATAGGCGAATATTGTCTGATATCCAATGGCAAATGCGGTCCATTTACCACTTGCCATTTCCCTCTTAATCGCTCCCATCGCCGCAAAGCAAGGTGCGCATAGAAGATTGAAGATCAAAAATGACATAGCTGCGGCTGTTGATGGAAATATGGCCATAATAGATCCCCACAATCCTGCATCTGCTTCTGTAGCATTTGGCATCCCAAAGAGTACACCAAAGGTTCCAATAACATTTTCTTTTGCTACTAAACCTGTAATTGTAGCCATACTAGCTTTCCAATCAGAGAAACCAAGAGGTGCAAAGACACATCCAATTCCCTGGCCAATTGATGCCAACATACTATTATTTATATTTTCCACCATGGTCCAACTTCCATTTTCCCATCCGAAAGCTTGTAGGAACCAAATGATTCCGCAGGCAATAAATATTACTGTACCAGCCTTGATGATAAATGCCCTGGAGCGTTCCCACATATGTATTAATACGCTATTTGTTGCTGGTCTGTGATACTGAGGAAGTTCCATAACAAATGGAGCCGGATTTCCTGCAAACATTCTCATTTTCTTTAACATTATCCCAGACAGAATTACTGCACCTACGCCTATAAAATACATTGACGGCGCCATCCACCATGCGCCACCCATAGCCGCCCCTCCAATTAAGGCTATTACAGGTAGCTTAGCACCACACGGAATAAAAGTTGCCGTTATTATTGTCATACGTCTATCTTTTTCATTTTCGATTGTCTTAGTAGCCATTATTCCTGGTACCCCACATCCTGAAGAAATCAGCATTGGGATAAAACTTTTTCCTGAAAGGCCAAACTTACGAAAAACCCTATCCATGATAAAGGCAACTCGAGCCATGTATCCACAGTCTTCCAATATGGAAAGGAATAAAAACAGTATGAGCATCTGTGGCACAAATCCAAGCACCGCACCTACGCCTCCTATAATACCATCTACCACAAGTCCTGTAAGCCACGGCGCCGCATTGATCCCTGCCATGAACCCTTGAACTGACGGCCCAATCCACGTTCCAAACAATGTATCATTAGTCCAATCTGTGACTAATGCCCCTACAGTAGTCACAGACACAAAATACACCATGAACATAACTGCTGCAAATATTGGAAGTGCAAACCATCTACTAGTAACCACCTGATCAATTTTGTCTGAGGTTGTAAGCCCCTTTCTTCCTTTTTTCACACAGATGTCTATTACCTTTGAAATATATTCGTACCGTTCATTGGTAATGATGCTTTCTCCATCATCGTCGAAAACCTTTTCTGCTTTATCTACTGCATTTTTAATGTCAATTAGCCTAAATGAATCCAGATTAAGTCGTTCCATTACCTTCTCATCATTTTCAAATACTTTCACCGCAAACCATCTTCTATTTCTTCCATCTACTTTATCTTTAATCTGATTTTCAATTGTGTCAATGGCACTTTCAACTGTCTTTGAAAACTCATATGATTGGGTTTTGCTCTTTTTTTTCTTATCCATGTGATTTAAGGAGTCCAATGAAACCAAGGCAATTGCCGCTTCTACAGCTTGAGTGCACCCTTCTCCCCTTAGTGCAGAAGTCACAACAACTTTACATCCAAATTTTTCTTCCAGTTTCTTAATATTTATTTTATCTCCATTTTTTCTTACAAGATCCATCATATTAATGGCTATAATCATTGGTATTCCTAATTCTGCAAGTTGCATGGTCAGGTAAAGATTTCTCTCAAGATTAGTTCCATCAATCATATTGACCACCACATCAGGTGGCTCATTCACTAGGTAGTCTCTAGTAACGACTTCTTCCAGTGTATATGGGGATAATGAGTAAATTCCAGGCAAATCGATAATCACGATCTCTTTACTTCCCTTTAACCTTCCCTCTTTCTTCTCTACTGTTACACCTGGCCAATTACCTACGTACTGGCTGCTTCCTGTCAATCCATTAAACATTGTTGTCTTTCCACAATTCGGATTGCCTGCCAGCGCTATATTAAACTTCATTTTTTTTCCTCCTATAATCTTCACCTCACGTTAGTCGTACGTTAGTTGCACCTAACTCACGTGTAAAAAAAATTCCCATTCTTATTTTTCTATACTATTTCAATATTTTCCGCTTCGCTTTTACGAATAGACAGTTCATAGCCTCTCACATTTATTTCCATTGGATCTCCTAAAGGTGCTACTTTTCTAAGGGTTATTTCCGTGCCCTTTGTAATTCCCATATCCATAATTCTTCGTTTCACCATACCAATGCCATGAAGTTTAGTCACCTTGGCGGTCTCTCCTACTTTCAAGTCCTTTAATGTGTTCATTTTTATCTGCTCCTTCTCTATATGCTAAACTATAATCCTTTTGGCCATATCTTTATCTAAGGCAACCCGAGTTTCTTTTACAGTTAAAATCATATTACCTGCAAATTGAGAAACCACTGTAACTGTTTCCCCAACTATAAAGCCTAAATTGTTTAGAAATCTTTGACTTTCATCTTTTCCCGTAATCTTTTTTATCTTATTGACCTTGCCGGCCTGAACCATTGTTAATGGCATTTTATTTCCTCCTCTTGCTTATATTTTTTTTGTAATTTATATTCTGCGGTTTGTTTGCACTAACTGCGTTAGTTGTAACTTACCATTCTTTTTTTTATTTGTCAATAGTTTAAATAGAAAAAAATACAGCCTGCCTAAGCAAACTGCATTTTACTATCTTTTTAATTATCTTTAAATATTTTCTGGTTTGATTTGGAAGTAAGCTTTTGGATGGAAACATACAGGACAAACATCTGCTGCATCTGTTCCAATATACTGGTGTCCACAATTTGAACACTGCCATACAACCTGCTCTTCTCTCTTAAACACCTTACCAGACTTAATGTTATCCGCTAACAATCTGTAACGTTCTTCGTGTTCTTTTTCTACTGCCGCAACGCCTTCCATCTGTGCTGCGATTTCAGGAAATCCTTCTTCTTTAGCAACTTTAGCCATTTCTGCATACATTTCAGTCCACTCATAATTTTCGCCTTCTGCTGCTGCAATAAGGTTTTCCTCAGTAGAACCAATCCCTACCGCATATTTAAACCAAAGCTCCGCATGTTCCTTTTCATTACCGGCAGTTTCTTCAAAAAGCTTTGAAATCTGTACATATCCATCTTTTTTCGCCTTAGATGCATAATAAGTGTACTTATTCCTAGCCTGAGATTCTCCTGCAAATGCAAGTAGTAAGTTTTCATAAGTTTTTGTGCCTTTTAAATCTTTCATTGTTTACCTCCTAAGTTTTAATATAACTTTTAATATCATTTCTATTTACCTAATCATAAGATATCATTTGCAAAAAGTCAATCTTATTAGTACTTTGTATCAATAAGTAATATATACCATTATTAGGAAATAGTCAATACTATTATGGACAAAAAATCAAAAAACTTGCAATTTTTAGCCAACAATCCAAAACTATGACACAACTCTTATTAAATGATGCCATAGTCTACTTTTAATATTGCTAATAAGGTGTCTAATGCACTTTAGCTTTTCGTGAGATTCTTTAAAGTTTAAAATTATAAAAAAAGCAAGGTGATTCTGAATCCACTTGCTTTTTTTATTACTTCATTTTAAAATACGATAATTAGAATATTATTACTAGTCATCCAATCGAATAATAGTCGCACCTAAACCTCTAAACTTCTCTGCAAAGTTCTCATAACCTCTATCAATATGATATATTTCCGAAACCTCTGTAGTCCCTTCTGCTAATAAACCGATAAGCACAACCGCTGCTCCAGCCCTTAAATCTGTTGCAACTACCTGAGCACCCTGAAGATTTTTACTTCCAGGAATAACAGCACAATTACCCTCAGTTTTAACATTAGCACCCATTCTATTGAATTCTGATACATGCATAAATCTGTTTTCAAATACAGTCTCAATGACAACACTAGGCCCCTTGGCCACAGTAAGCAATGCCATAAATGGGGATTGCATGTCTGTAGGAAATCCTGGATAAGGCATAGTTTTCACATCTGTGGAAACTAATGGGTTCACATCTCCCCTAACAACCATACCATCATCTGTCATTTCAATTACTGTTCCACACTCTTTTAGCTTTGCAATAATAGGTTTAACATGATCCGGCAATATGTTTTTTATTAAAATATTTCCTTTAGTCATAGCTGCTGCTACCATAAAAGTTCCTGCTTCAATTCTATCTGGTATTACGTGATGAGTTACATCACCCAATTTTTCCACACCTTCTATTTTAATAGTATCTGTTCCTGCACCTTTGATCTTTGCTCCCATCTTCTTTAAAAAGTTGGCTAAATCTACAATCTCTGGTTCTTGAGCCGCATTTTCAATTAATGTAACACCTTCCGCCAAAGTTGCAGTCATCATAATTACTTCTGTAGCTCCAACACTTGGGAAATCCAAGTAAACTGTTGATCCAACTAATTTATCTTCCACGATGGCTTCAATATACCCATCTTCTTCCTTAATGGTAGTTCCAAGAGATTTCAGCCCTTTTAGGTGAAGCTCTATAGGTCTTTTTCCGATGGCACATCCACCTGGGAGGGGTATAATCGCCCTACCCGTCCTCGCAATTAACGGTCCAATTACAAGAATCGAAGCTCTCATCTTCTTCACTAGCTCAAATGGTGCCTCGCAATTAGTAATTTTCTTTGTATTAATTTCAACTCTATGTTCGTCTAAGTTCTCTTTAACAGTTGAACCCAAACTCTCTAGCAATCTACAAGTTACTTCTACGTCTCTAAGCGCAGGAACTTCCTTGATTACACAACTTCCTTCTGACAATAAGGCCGCTGCCATAATTGGAAGCACTGCGTTTTTTGCTCCGCTTATTTCAACTTCCCCCTGCAGTGGTTTGCTTTTTTGTACTAAAAATTTTGCCACTTCTCTCCTCCAAATATTAAATATCTAGTATAGTATAATTGTTTTCACACAATATATCAAGTAATACGCATAAAAAGAAAGAGACCTATCTGTTTTATACTAAAGGGGAACAAAACATATTTTATCGTCTCTTTCTCTTCTATTTTATTCTTTCCCTTTTTTCTATCCCCATACTTAACCTAGCAAAAAAAGCACCGTTCTTGAGTGCTTTTCTTTTCCTGTTTTATAATGTTTTTAATTCATCAATACAATTTTGACATATATTTTTTCCATTTATAACATGAATACTCTCGTTGCTGCCACAAAAGATACATGATGGTTCATATTTTTTCAACATAATCATATCCCCATCAACATATATTTCAATTGGATCCTTTATCTTTATATTTAAAGTTCTCCTTAATTCTATAGGTAGAACGATACGCCCTAACTCATCTACTTTTCTTACAATTCCCGTGGCTTTCATACTGTGCTCCTCTCATTTTAGATTAAATGTGTTTTTTAAATTCCTTTACTCCTCTTTTTTTTCTTTTTGCAGCAAATTCTTTAAGGACATGGCTGCTTTAGCGATAGCAGTCAACGCTCCTACAGTACTTTGATTTCCCTTTATAATATCCGAAACACTGCTAACAGCTTCTATTAATTTGCCTACAACACCATTAACCTCTTTAGTTCGTTCAGATGCAATCCCTGATATGGTTTCCGTATCTTCCAGTATTTTATTAGTATGTTTAACTGTTACAATCAGATTTTTTAATAAAATAATCACAAAAATAATCAAAACAATCAAACCTATAATAATTAATCCTATTCCAATAGCTTTTAAATCTACGGTTACTAACATGTTAACCCCTTTCTTTAAACAAAACTTAATATATTTATTATCGCCCAATATGAGGAAAATTTCAACATATTTTTGCTTATTGCTGCATACCTTTTTATGGAGGTGATAAAATGATGAATTATATCTGGGCCTTTATGATTTTCCTTGGCATTGGTTTTGCTTGTATAAATGGTACCCTATCCAGTTTCACCGATGGGCTTATGAACAGCTGCACCCTAGCAGTAGAGTTTGTAATCAGTCTTATTGGTATCATGGCCGTTTGGAGCGGACTGATGAATATTGCTGATAAATCGGGGCTAATTGAAAAGGTGGCAAAGATAGTCCATCCATTGATGACTTTTTTGTTTCCCTTGGAAAAAAACAGCAAAACCATAGCCATGATGCTTATGAGCTTTGTTGCAAACATCTTTGGTGCTGGTAATAGTGCAACCGTGTTTTCCTTAAAGGCCATGGCTCTTTTAGATGAAGAAAATGGATATTCATCCTGTGCTAGCAATGCCATGTGTATGTTTACCGCCGCCACCATGTCCATGATACAACTGGTTCCCATCAGTATCATAAAAATACGAAATGACCTGGGCTCCACCGATTCTGGGAGTATTATCATTCCATCCCTTCTAGCTGGCCTAGTTTCTATGGTTGTTTCCATAGCCATATGCAAACTTTATGAAAGGAAATACGAAGATGTCCACAATACTTAGCACCGCCTCAATATTTTGCATTCCTCTTCTCATCTCTACTATAATTCTCTTTGGTTTGAAGAAAAAAGCCTCCATCTATGATCTTTTTGTAGATGGAGCTAAAGAGGGAATTTCAACTACAGTAGAAATGTTGCCCTTTATAATTGCTATTTTTATTGGCATTGAAGCCATTACTTCCTCTGGTGCTCTCGAGTGGATAGAAGGTATATTAGCCCCCTTCTTTTCTCTAATCCACGTTCCCAAGGAGCTCCTCTCTTTAATTCTTTTACGCCCCGTTTCTGGCAGCGGTTCCCTAGTATTAGCAGAAAGAATCATGGAAGCAAATGGAACAGATACCTTTATCGGACGCTCCGCATCTGTTATGGTTGGAAGCTGCGAGACAGTATTTTATGTCCTAGCTCTATACTTTGGAGTAACCAAGGTAAAAAAGATGCGTCACGCCGTTGTTTCTGGGCTGCTCGGCTATCTTGCCGGCATCATAGCATCTATTTTTTTCTGTAGGCTTATTTAATACCGTTCATAGATAACATTGATTTCCTCAGTGTATTCACCATTCTCCTTGTACACATATAGGGGGGGCAAAAATTTCAGTTCTTTTCCTCCATTTTTTACACAATGTACCAAAACGATATTAGGTGTCTCCCCTAGTTTTGAAGAAACAAAACGAATTTCTTTTGGTTCTAGGCGATGTTTTCTGCAAGTTGTAAAAATATCTACTAATCTACTTGGTCTATGTACTAAATAAAAATGTCCTCCAGTTTTTAAAAGCCTTGTTCCGCAAGCAACAAAATCTTCTAGGGTAGCTAAGGCCTCATGCCTTGCAATAGTTTTGGCCTGCGTCTTGTTTGTAATCCCTCCCTGATTAATCATGTAGGGAGGATTTGTGGTTACAACATCTGCCCATCCATCCTCAATAGGCAGGGAATCTTTCACATTTGCTAAAACGAAAGAAATACGGTCTTTTAATCCATTTATTTCTTGATTTCGTTTAGCTCTAAGATAAGTATCTTCTTGTACTTCTACACCATAAATTTTCTTTGCATCAGTTTTATGACTGAGAATATGAGGAACTATTCCTGTCCCTGTTCCAAGATCTACGATATGATTCGCCTTTTTTTGACTAGCAAAATCCGCTAAAATCACAGCATCCACCCCATAACAAAAATCCTCAGGCTTTTGTATAAGCCTGAGGTTTCCAAATCCAATTTTATCAATTCTTTCTCCTGGTAAAATCATTTTTTAGTCCTTTAGTAGATTCTTTATTTCCTCTGGAAGTTTTTCATCATCCCGCTTTTGAGGCTTTCTGTTTTTCCCTATCCGTTTTATTTCTTCTTTCTTATAATAGTAAAACTCTGTACTTAACTTCAGTTGATGATCCTTCTCTGACTCTTCTAAAATCATTCGGGTTTTAATCCTATCCTTGAGAATATTTGTATCCACTACAATTGCTTCCCCATCTGGCACCTTTATTCGTTCTCCATAATCTGGCATACCTTTACGCAAATCCAAATAGGTGTCATTTTCGTATTTTAAGCAACACATAAGTCGTCCGCAAATCCCAGAAATCTTTGTAGGATTTAATGACAAATTCTGTACTTTTGCCATTTTAATGGATACTGGTTCAAACTCTGGTAGCCATGTATGACAACATAATCCTTTGCCACATGTGCCAATACCACCTATCATTTTCGCCTCATCTCGAACACCGATCTGTCTAAGCTCAATTCTCATCTTAAATACTCCAGCCAAATCCTTAACTAAGTCTCTAAAATCCACTCGCCCATCTGCTGTAAAATAAAATATAATCTTACTGTTATCAAAAGTGTATTCTACATCAATAAGCTTCATATCTAGCTTATGCTTAACAATTTTTTCTTCACACAAGCTAAGTGCCCTGTCCTTTTTCTTATTGTTTTCCTCATACCGCCTACAATCTTTTTCATTGGCGATTCTAATGATTTTTTTCAAAGGAGCCACAATTTGTGATTCAGGAATTTCCTTCGGTCCCATATTAATGGTTCCAAATTCTGTTCCTCTAGCGGTTTCCACAATCACACTACTACCAATTTCCATTTGGAAATCAGCTGGATCAAAGTAATATACTTTCCCTGCATGTTTAAATCTTACGCCCACGACCTTTACCATTATCTATCCTCCAATTTTGATCATCAAATTCTTGACAGCATAACTTTTTGCCACACCCTGTTGAATTTGTCTTCTTGCTTCTTCAATTGCACTAATGTTGTCAAATATATGACCTTTTGTATACAATTTTCCCTTTTCTTGGTTTTTAATAAGAAAATCTCGGTATACCTTTTGCAGTGCATCTAAAAATTCGCTGGTTCTTTGGTTATCCTTTATGATATCCTCCACGGCATCCTTAATTTTATAAAATGGTTGTCCCTCCAGAAGTAAATCTGCAACACTCTCTGCAGTAAACATCATTTCATCATAAGTCTCGCTGTGAAAATAATTAATTCTATATCTTACACACCTGGAAATAATTGTAGACGTTAAGTTTTCCACATTTTCAGATAATATAATTATAATTGTTCCTGTAGCAGGTTCTTCCAAAGTCTTTAATAGCCTGTTTTGGGCTCTAAGAGTCATCGTATCCCCATGGCTTATTATAGCAATGTTTCTATCTCCATAAGGCTTTACCTTTAAGCGAGCCTGCATTTTTTCAATAGCCTGATCCTTAACAGAACGTCCGTCAGCCTCTACATAAATAATATCCTCATGATTACCATGGTCTATCTTTCTACAGATGGGGCAGTAATCACACCCTTCTCCTGGAGCCTGAAGGCAAAGTATCGCCTTAACAAATGCATTAGCAAAAGCCTTCTTATCTATACAAGCTTCCCCTTCAAAAATATATGCATGAGATACTTGATTATTCTTTATAGTGTTTGTTAATCTTTGTATTAGCCCACGATTACCATTAATATTTTTAAAACTCATCTATGGTCTAACTCCAATAATCTCTCCATTGCTACTGTAATCTCCATTCTAATTTCTTCTATTGTTTTGCTAGCATCAATACCTATTATTCGATCTGGGTACATTTTTTCAAGTTCCAAATATCCTTTAAAAACTTTGTTATGAAATTGAAGTTTTTCTTGTTCTAGACGATCCTGATCTTCTTCTCTAATCCTTTTTTTCCCAATTTTAGGATCCAACTTCATTAAAAATGTTATATCTGGCATATATCCCATAATCGCATATTCATTAATTGCTTTGACACAGTCTCCTAAATCTCTCCCATATCCTTGGTAGGCAATACTAGAATCTATGAATCTGTCACATATTACTGTCCTTCCGGACTCTACTGCAGGTCCAATACGTTCAGCTACATGTTGCGCCCTAGACGCTGCATATAGCAATGTCTCCGTCATAGGGTTCATTTCATTGTTATTCTTGTCTAAAATAACCTTGCGAATCTTTTCGCTAATAGAAGTTCCCCCTGGTTCCCTTGTAACGATTGTCTCATAGCCTTTTTCTTCCAAGCATCTACGAATATTATCAATTTGTGTAGACTTTCCCGATCCGTCAGGACCTTCAATTGTAATAAATATACCACGTTTCATCAAATAAAACCCCAACTAATACTTCTTTTTAATAACTTGATCCAGCAATCTAGAAATTATAAAACCAACAACATATATTAAAGGGACACAAAGTAACAAAACAAAAATAACTTTAAAAAAATCCACAATAATGCCCGTTCCCTTCTTTTACTTTCTACACTCTATATACAAATTCACATCATAATATTATATCATATTTTGCCCAAGTTCTACAACAAAATGATAACTAAAAAAAAGAACTACATACGTAGTTCTTTTTCAAACCGGCAACGACCTACTTTCCCAGGCAGTCACCCACCAAGTATCATCAGCGCT
>JAVXGM010000012.1:0-47618 GCA_036657395.1 Anaerovoracaceae bacterium | reverse complement strand
GTTACAAATTTAGTATACCAGTACAATTTTATTGAAAAAGATGAAAATCCCCGACGCTTTTCCGACGCTTCGTATTTTATGCTGCAAAAGGAATGATGAATGTACTGCTTGTATAATAAAAAAACAAACAGATACTTTTATTGAAAGGTGTGATTTTGTGTGGAACCAAAAAAGAAAATAAAAATAACAATTGCTGTGCTTTCTGTTCTGCTCACTCTCAGTCTGTTGGCACTTGGTGGAACAGTCATTTATAACAAGCTGGAAAGCCGTTCTACCGCAACTATTAGCGTGCCGGATGAATATACAACCAAATCAGAAAGTGGCGAAGCTGAAGGCAATCCGTCCTCAGCCCATTCCGTAACCACGGATACGGAAAACACAACTAAAACAAGAGAAGCTACAACCATAGAGCTATACAACAAGCAGCCAGAGGAAAACACAGTATTTCAGGTGGGCAATATGTTCCCCGGCGACACGGAAACAAAGTATTTCCGTGTCCGTGTATCCTATCACGATAGAATCACGGTGCATTATAAAGCCACCGTCCGCACCGGCTATGAAAAGCTTGCTGAGGTGCTGAAGGTTCGGGTAAAACTTCTTACCACTGGCGAAATCATGTACGACGGGTTTATGCGTGATATGCCGGGAAGCGTGACGCACCAGCTGTCATCCCAAAGCAACACCACGGATGAGCTTTACTATGAAGTCACAGCTTATCTGGAGACTTCCGTCGGCAATGAATACCAAAACAAAGACTTGATTGCCGACTTCAAATGGTGGGTAGAGGAAACTGGAAACCTTGTCGATCCTCCTAAGACCGGCGACACCTCGAATATCTTGCTGTGGATGGTGCTTGCGGTCTCCTTCGGCTTTATACTGATATTCTTGTTACTTGAAGAACGGCGTAAGAAAAGGAGTAACTTCAAAACCGCCAAAAAGCTCACAGGCAGCATTATTGCCATTATCATTCTTTCCCTTTGCCTGTGCATTACCACCTTTGCCATTGTATATGCCAGTGTTTCGGTTGAAAACAACCTGTTCCATACCGGCGAGGTGGAAATCAATCTTAATGACGGTAAGCCCGTGATTCGGGAACATGAATTTCTCTTCGAGTCGGGCATGACCGTGAAAAAGGATTTCTTTATCGAAAACAACAGCACATGGGATGTTTACTACAAGCCGTATCTGGACAATGTTTCGGGTGGTCTTGCTGATGTGCTGATCGTGACGATAAAGGACGGCAAAATGGTTCTTTACTCCGGTACAGCAAACGAGCTGTCACGGCAGAATGTTGTTGCCGCTGGTGATACGCTGAAAATCGGTCAGCGCAAAACGCTTACGGTGTATTTCCATTTCCCAGAAAGCGCAGGTAACGAAGCACAGAATCTGGATCTGTCCTTTAACTTGTGCGCCGAGGCAACGCAAATCAAGAATAACCCGAATAAATTATTCGATTAAAAGAGAATGAGCGATAGAAAAAACCAAAAGATAAGGAGAATGATATATGAAAGCATTAAAAGTAATAAAAACTGCGGTGGTGTGGCTGATTGGAGTCATTGCCATTGCTATGATGATTTTCACCATTGTGTCGGTTACTACCTTTGACCAAACAGACCGCGATCTGTTTGGATACAAAGCATTTATCATCCTGTCCGACTCCATGAGCAAAACAGATTTTAGCGCTGGGGATTTGGTGCTTGTCAAAGAGGTGGAGCCGTCTACGCTGAAAGAGGGAGACATTATCTCCTACATCTCGCAGAATACGGCAAACTACGGCGAGACAGTAACACATAAAATACGCGCTCTTAAAACCGATGCAAACGGAGAACAGGGCTTTATCACCTATGGTACTACCACAGATACCGATGATGAGACGATTGTAACATATCCGCATGTCCTCGGTAAGTTCACCGGGCATATTCCGAAGATTGGCACATTTTTTCAGTTTCTGAAAACTACGCCGGGCTATATTGTTTGTATTTTGACTCCGTTCCTGCTCCTCATTTTACTTGAGGGTATACGTTGTATCCGTTTGTTTAAGCAATATAAAGCGGAGCAGATCGCCGAATTGCAGGCAGAGAGGGATAAAATAGAGGTCGACCGTGCTGAAGCCCAGCGCATGATGCAGGAACTGCTGCAAATGAAAGCGCAAATGGCCAACAGTAACGTTGCGGATTCCGACAACTCGCAGGCTGAAGAAGATACAGATGTAAATGGCTCACAGCCGATTACATACAAGGGGTGCAAAGGAGAATAAGTTATGGGAACTACACAATTGGAAAATATTATCACAGTGGAAGGGCTTCTGTTCTTAGCTGGCAGAGCGAGAAGTATCCATAAACCTTGTCGGCAAAAAAACATAAGGAGGTCTTAAAAATGACAAACTCAAAATCAACAAAACGCTCATTAATTGTTAGTGCTATGGTTATGCTGATGTGCGTAACCATGCTGATAGTTACAACCTTCGCATGGTTCACAGACACTGCATCTACTGCAGGAAGCAAGATTCAAGCAGGTACTCTTGATATCGATCTAGAAATGAAGGGCGCAGATGGCAACTGGGTAACCGCAACTGGCAAAAGTCTGGAGTTCAAGAAGGCTGCTGGTGCACCTGCTGGCGAAGCGATTCTTTGGGAGCCAGGTTGTACCTATGAACTGCCTGAGCTTCGCATTGTCAACAAAGGCAATCTTGCACTCAAGTACAAGATTGTTGTAAATGGTGTCAATGGCAATGCAAAGCTTCTTGAGGCTATTGATTTCACCTATGGCAATGGCATTGACATTAGTGTTGAGGGTCACCTTAAACCAAGCGAAACCGCTACGGGTATACGTTTAAAGGGGCATATGCGTGAAGGTTCTGGTAATGAGTATCAGGGTCTGGCAATCGAAGGTCTCGGCATCACCGTTTACGCAACCCAAGATACTGTAGAGTATGACTCTTACAAAAATACCTATGATGGCATAGCGTTTGTTTCCAGTGCAAAGGAACTTGAAGACGCACTTACCAAAGGCGGTGGAATCGTGCTTGCATCAGACATTACATTTCCATTCGGTCATGTTGTTCCCCAAAACATTAAGGCCACAGTTGATTTAAACGGCAAGAAAATTACTGGTGTGTCTACCGATGCCGATGCTAAACAACGAACGACGTTCATCAGGGTTGATGGTGAACTGACGGTTGTTAACGGTACGATTGAAGTTAAGCATACAGGTGTAGACATGTCGTGGAGCAACTCTCACGATGCATTTGAAGTACACGGCACACTGAACTTGGGTAAAGGAGCTCATATCAAGAACCTGGGTGGAACATCTATGGCTTATGCTGTTGACATGGCAAATATACTCAGCGAACCCGTAGTGAATATTGATGGAGCAACTTTAGAGAGCACCTATATTCCTATCAGAATATACAACAATACTACGGATCAGCCTGGTAGCAAGGATAATAAAGCTACTATAAACCTTAACAGCGGTAAAATTGGTGCAAAGACATCTACTGGTAAAGATATCTGGATTCAGAATAGCTCTTATCCTGGGAAGGCAATTGTAAACATGCCAGATACCTATAAATGCCGTATCACTTCAGATGACTATGGAAAAAATTATTACTTCGACAAGACAAATTATTGATGGTAGTCAGTCCTCTTACCTCTTGCAGGTGAGGGGCAATCAAAGGGCATAAGCGATACCTTGTGCTTTTTGATTGCTCGTAGAAACAAAAAAAGGAGATACATAACATGGGAAACAATAATAGCACTGTAATTCTTTTAATTCTTTTAATTGTTCTAATTGTATCTGCCTTGCTGGTGGTTGTTTTTAAGCTTGCGAATAATAAAAAGTTCTTGTATCGTCGCCTGTTCTATCGTGGGAAGCGTGCAGAAAGGACGAACCACAATGACACAATCGGTCATATTCTTGCGCCGTCCATCCTCGGTATTGCTCTTTGTACCTTCTGCCTGTGTGGCACAAGCTGGGCTTGGTTCACCGTCACCTTGACTTCCGGAACGGCCAAAATACAAACCGCCACCTATACCGTACAGGTTATGGCAAAGCAGGGCGAAACGGCCATTTCTGGAAACACTGAAAACAGCGGTATCACCAAGTTCACTCTCGAAGCTGGCAAGAGTTACAACATCAAGCTCACCCCTACCGGTACGGCAACAAGCGGTTTTTGCAAGGTAACTTTTGAGAATGTGGATTATTATACCGAACAATTAGCTACTGGTTTTATATCCTTTGTGGCACACGCAAGCCAAAATAGCATACTGATAATCACGCCGGAATGGGGCATCTGCGCTGTTGCAGACAAAAGCAACACGATAAAAGCAGGAACAGAAATCGGTCAAATAAGGACTCCACCAAATAGCCCTACGGTTGAATCCGAAGCTCCCGTTATTACGGAAGAAACACCGCCAGTCACTGAGCCGGGCGACGCTCCGCCGAAGACCACTGAGCCAGAGGTACAGCCCGAAGCTCCCGTTACCACAGAAGAAACACCGCAGAATTCCAGCATCTTGAATCAACAGAACTACTCTAAATTCGGCGTCATCAATGTGCGTATCGATGGCATAGCGGGGAACTCCCACACCGTAGCGGTAAGGGGCGAGCCGAGAACGCAAAAGAAATTGTTCAATACCTAATCCGAAAATAGTCCAGATACTTCTTGAACTTATCCTGCGCTGCAAGGCAGGTGTCGGTCAGATAGGCCTTTTCGTTGTCCCACTCGTGCAAACCACGATAATAGAAAAGTTTCATATTGTCGTCAATGATAAACGGCACGATGCCGTTTCGCAAGAACTCCTTAAGCATGATGAGCCGCCCGACACGCCCGTTGCCGTCTTGGAAGGGGTGGATGGATTCAAAGCGAATATGAAAGCCGATGATGTCCTCCAGGGTCTTTTCCTTCACTGCATTGTACGTGGCAAGTAACGCACTCATCGCAGTAGCCACGTTCTCTGGCAGAGTGGTTTCTCTGCCACCCACCTCATTGGGCATCCGCTTGTAGTCGCCAACAGTAAACCAGTTGTTCCGTGCGCTCGGACATATTCCACTTCCTTGCCGTTTTTGCTACCGATAAATAATTCATAGTCGAGCCTCCTTTGACTTCCTGCTTATTATAGGATAAATACAAATAACCCTTGTTATGCTCTTGGAGGTGTTCCTTCAACATTTGCTACAATTGCGTCGATTTGAACCAAAGCATCTTTAGGCAAAGCTGATACACCAATTGTTCTTCGTGCAGGAACACCATCTGGGAAGAACGCTGTGTAAGCTTCGTCTATAGCATCAATATCTCCAATATTTTTAAGGAAGATATTGATTTTAACAACATCACCTATAACGTGATCAACACTTTCTATAATTGCCTTAATATTTTTTAAGCACTGCTCGGCCTGATCTTTTACACCACCAACTATCATTTCACCAGTTTTTGGGTCTAAAGGTAATTGGGCAGAAATATTATTGTAATGAGAAAAAGCTACAGTTTGTGTAGCTAACGGATCTATTGGTGCATTTGTCGTATTGTTTGCTTCTGTGATGAGTCCATGCCTGTCCTCAACGGCTTGTGGGGGTGTACCATCTCCGTGTGATACCACAGCTTCAATTTGTACCAAAGCGTTCATAGGCAAAGCTGAAGCTATAACTGTTGTCCGTGCAGGAACATAGGCTGCGGACCGGGCGATAGCTGAGTCTGGGAAAAACGTGCTATAAACTTGGTTTACTGCATCAACATCCGAAAGGTTTTTAAGGAAGACAGTAATTTTAACAATATCGTCAAATGGAACGTCGATGCTTTCTAAAATCGCCTTGAGATTCTTTAAGCATTGTAAAGATTGATTTTTTGCATCACTAGCTACTATTCTGCCAGATTTTGGATCGATAGGTAATTGAGCAGAAATATTATTGTAATGAGAAAAAGCTACAGTTTGTGTAGCTAGGGGATTTATTGGTGCATTTGTCGTGTTATTTGTAAGCTTTATAAGGTCGCCTGCTTGTGGTGACTTTGGAATTGTACCTTCACCGTTTGAAACAAGTGCTTCAACTTGCACCAAAGCATCCATAGGCAAAGCAGTAACGGCGACTACCGTACGAGAAGGAAGGTAGCTTCCAAAGAACAAGCTATAAATCTCATCTACAGCGTCAGTATCTTTAATATTTTTAACGAAGATAGTAATTCTAACAATATCGTTCATAACATGGGAGATGCTGTCTACAATTGCCTGGATATTTTTAAAACACTGTTTGGTCTGCTCTTTTATACCACCAGCTATTAATTTTCCAGATTTTGGTTCAATAGGCAATTGAGCTGAAAGGTTGTTGTAATGAGAGAAAGCTACAGTTTGCGAGTATAAGGAATTTTTTGGGGCATTCCCCGTATTTCTTGCTAATATTGTGTTTTCAATGGGCATAATAATCTCCTTTTAGATAGTTTTTTTGATATAAATTATGGAAAGACTGTAATTCAGTCTAAAGGGATTATTAACTAATTTCATGGAAAAAATTCAGGATATGCAAATGAAATCTCAATTGATATGGCAGATGAGCATTGGGTATCTCTCGCAATTGAATTCTAAAAGAGTGTTATAATAGTTGGGTAGCGGAAATGATTCTGCTACTATAATGATGAAAAAGAGTACGGAAGAATAAACAACACGATTATGCACGAGCTAGGTCACATTTCTTTAGACCATACTGAAGACAGCGAATTGGCAGAATTGGAACGCCATTTGAAGAAATGTCCGGCAATATCATTCCAGTTGATTATCGTTCTTCAAGAAAGGTGGTGCGCTGATATGGGTGGACGAGGCACTTTTGCAGCAGGAAATTCTGTTGCATATCATCCTGAGCCTCGACTAAACAATGGTAACCGACAAGAAAATGTGTTACACGTACATGATTACCCACAGCGTAATAATTTTGCTGTGCGTCCTCTACACAGAATCACTAACCAGGAATATCAACTATACAAAAAATATTTTAAGGGAGTGCCTAAAATTGATAAATGGTAATGTAAGGGAGTTTGTAGATAGAATCTATTATGGTGATGAATTAATTTTTATTTTTAAAGGCGAAAAGTTCTTCTTGCAAGGTTTCTTGGAAAATAATGGTATATGCACTACCTATCTTGATCATTGGGAGCCACCTGTTGATGATTACATTGGGTTGGAAAGGGTGATTCAAAAAATTTTCCTGTGGAAAATATTCCTGAACGCAAAATTATGGGATAATAAATCATTTTGTAACACTTGCCACATAAATATAAAAACCCCTAAATACCAACGGTTATATTGGTAATCCAGGGGTTTTATTTTATTTATACATTGAAAAGGAAGTTCATTACATCCCCGTCTTTGACTATATATTCTTTCCCTTCAGAGCGGACTAGGCCTTTTTCCTTGGCAGTAGCCAGGTTTCCACCACACTGAACTAGATTATCATAAGCGATGGTTTCAGCTCTTATGAAGCCTTTTTCAAAGTCGGTATGAATCGTTCCAGCGGCACCGGGAGCTTTGGTTCCATTTTTAATAGTCCAAGCACGAACTTCCTGTTCGCCGGCGGTAAGAAATGAAATTAAATCAAGCAGATGGTAAGAAGCCTTAACTAGTTTATCAAGTCCGGATTGTGAAATCCCAAGTTCTTCTAAAAACATGGCTTTTTCATCTTCCTCTAGCTCGGAAATCTCAGCTTCAATCTTCGCACAAATTACGATTACATCAGAACTTTCTGTAGCAGCGAAATCACGCACTTTCTGTATAAATGGGTTTTCTTCAGTATCTCCAGCCTCTTCTTCAGATACATTAGCAGCATAGATTACAGGTTTGTATGAAAGAAGATCCAGGCTTTTTACAAATTCATCCTCATCATCAGTAAGATCCATACTTCTAGCAGAAAGGCCTTCTCCAAGAACATCTGCTACTTTTTGCAAAAGGTCGTATTCTCGCTGTAGAGTCTTATCACTCTTTAAGAATTTAGTAGTCTTTTGTATTCGTCTGTCGACTATTTCCATATCAGAAAGAATTAGTTCCATGTTAATTGTTTCGATGTCAGACAAAGGATCAATCCGCCCGTCTACGTGGACAACATTGGGATCCTCAAAACAACGAACTACGTGGACAATTGCGGCAACTTCTCTAATGTGTCCTAAGAATTTATTTCCTAAACCTTCACCTTTTGAAGCACCCTTTACAAGACCGGCAATATCATAAAATTCAATAGCGGTATGGATGGTTTTTCTCGACTTATACATATCACTAAGGACGCTTAGTCGTGGATCTGGAACAGTTACAACTCCTACATTTGGTTCAATAGTGCAAAAAGGGTAGTTGGCTGCTTCTGCACCAGCTTTTGTTATTGCATTAAACAATGTGCTTTTGCCGATATTGGGCAATCCTACAATACCTAATTTCATTTATCTTCACATCTCCTTTATTTTCAATGATTGTTAACGTTTTTAAAAGGTCTTTGCACCTTTTCACTGGTGAAAAAGAGCCTTACATGACTCGCTATTATAACATGAATGTGTATATATCTCAATTAAATAGGAGAAAGGGGAAGTTTACTCCCTATTTTTATGAAGATATATTGCTTTATGAAATCAGTTTTGTAAACGACAATTCCTAATTTCATTATTGTTTCTTTTTTTTGTATCGTTTATCTAAATAAATATAAACTATAGTAAAAATAACGATGACAAAAAGACTGAGTAGTTGAGCCTGTTTAAAGGGACCAAACATCAGACTATCCGTACGAAGCCATTCAATAAAAAATCTTTCCAAAGAATAAAGGATTCCGTATAGTAGGAAAGTTTGACCTTGGAATTGGCGCCTATTATCAATATATATTAGAAATAGGAATAAGATAAAGCACCAAATAGATTCATATAAAAATGTTGGGTGGAATGTTTCCCCGCCTACCGTTACAGCCCAAGGTAAATCTGTAGGCCCACCATGAGCCTCTGAATTAAAGTAATTGCCCCATCGTCCAATAGATTGGGCAAGAGCGATGGAGGGAACGGTTAAATCAATAAGATTTAAGGGAGGGCATTTCCATGCCTTACATAAAATAAATGCAGTTAAAAGGCCTAAAATCAAGCCTCCATGAATGGCAAGGCCACCTGTACGGGTATTAAATATTTTTAACCAATCGCCAGAAAACATACTCCAATTGAATAGTACATAATACAGCCTGGAGCCAACAATGCCTGCGGGTACACAGATAATAACAAAATCTAAAATTTTATCTGGTACAATATCATGTTTTGGACTACGTTTGTAAGTAATTGCCGTAGCAATTAAAATACCAAAAGCAATGATAATTCCGTACCACATGATGTCTATGCCAAAAATAGTAAAGGCAATGGGATTTGGTATGGGCATAAGTTATCTACCTAATTTTAACCTTTCTTTGAAATAATCTACAATACCCTTTATTATACACAAAAAGGTGCAGCTTAGGCCACACCTTTTTTATTTGATGGATTATTTTAGCTTTTCAGCCAGTACAAGCTCTACATTGTCAGAAATGATATATACCTTATAGAGTTTAGTTTCACCAGCATTTTCGTCATTTTCAACTTTTTTTACGAATTGGTCTACATTGAGGATTTTAGGATTTTTAGTAGAATCATCAATGTAAGTGATTCGGGCCTCACTACCTAGCGGCCATTTTCCAGAAGTGTTTTTGTCTGCAATGTAGTACCCAGCTTCATAGTCGTCGCTTTTTACGATGGATTTATCGTTTAAAGATAAGTTATATGCGTTGTTTTTACCTTTGCTAATTGCGATCGATCCTAAATGTTCTTCCGCCCCGTCACGAATCAATTGATCTGCAAATTCGCCAGATAAGTAGTCAACAGTAATTTCTGGCTCTTCAATTATGTCACCGGTGGCCTCTTTAGTCCCACATCCAAAAAGAAATAAGCTCACAGAAACACATAAAATCAAAATTAAAATCCCGGATGCCCACTTTTTCATTTCAAATCCTCCCTACACGCTTTTGCATTATTATACTATTTATCCCAGTTTATAACAATAGATTTTACCCTTTTAGGGTACAAAAAAGGCATTCAATCTGTTACACTGAAACAATGAAATATAAAGATATAAAAAAAGGCGAATTTATTGATCGGCCAAACCGATTTGTGGCTCAAGTGAAAATTGAAAATCAAGTGCATAAAGTACATGTGAAAAATACAGGTAGATGCAAGGAACTCCTTATCCCTGGATCAGAAGTTTATTTAGAAGACTTCAGGGGGCGAATGGGTACTAGAAAACTTGAATTCTCACTTATAGGAGTAAAAAAAGGGAACCTTATGATAAATATGGATTCTCAGGCACCTAATGGAGTTGTAGAAGAAGGCTTAAAATCAGGAAAAATTATTCTTCCTGGAATGGAAAATTTAACACAAATTAAGAGGGAAAAAACTTTCGGAAATTCTAGATTTGATTTTTATTTGGAAGATAGAAGTGGGAAAAAAGGTTTTATGGAAGTAAAAGGGGTTACTTTAGAGGAAAGTGGAGTGGCTAAGTTTCCTGATGCGCCTACTTTGCGAGGGCTTAAACATGTTGAAGAATTAATCATAGCTAAAGATGAAAATTACATGGCATATGTTTTATTTGTAATACAGATGAAAGGGGTAAGGTTGTTCAAGCCTAACGATGATACCCACAAAGATTTTGGGGATGGAGTACGCAAAGCGCAAAAAGCAGGAGTGAATATTTTGTCATATGATTGTATTGTAGGTATGGACACCTTGGAAATAGATAGTTCTGTGGCTATTGACTTGGGATAGTTATCGAAATATTTAGAAAACTACAGAACACATACTCAGTATATAGAAAATAAAAAAGGAGACAACACCATATATAGTGGTGTTGCCTCCTTTTTTTTGTATCTAGAGGAGAGCTTGCCCATAAAGGGGAGAATAGCTGTGGATAAGTGGAGAGAAATTGTTGCGAAGTGGAGCAAAGTGGAGTAAAATAAATTCATTAAAGCAGGATAGGAGGGGTGAACTATGTTAGTTGGCAAATATCAAAATTCAATAGATGCAAAATGTAGGATGATTGTGCCAGCCAAGTTCAGAGATGACTTAGGATACAAATGTATCGTAAGTAAAGCTATAGATAAATGCCTTAACATCTATCCGATGAAAGAATGGGAAGCTTTTATGGACAAACTTAGCAAATTACCCTCGGCTGATCCAAAGGCAAGAGCATTTGCTAGACATTTCTATTCAAGTGCAGTTGAGTGTGAAGTTGATAAACAAGGTCGACTTACCCTTCCTCAAGAACTTAGAGAATATGCAAACGTTAAAAAAGATTTAGTTACTGTAGGCTCACGGGAAAAAATTGAAATATGGAGCAATGAAGAGTGGAACGATAAGGAAAATGGAACCAAGCTAGAACCTAGTGAACTTGCAGAAAGTATGATAGCTTATGATTTTTAAACACAAATCAGTTTTATATGATGAATGTATGAATGGTCTTAATATTAAACCTGATGGGATTTATGTAGATGGTACACTAGGCGGTGGAGGCCATGCCTTTGGCATTTGTGAAAAATTGAGTAAAAATGGTACGCTGATTGGCATAGATAGAGACAAAGATGCTTTGAAAGCTGCAGAAGAAAGATTAAAAGATTTTCCTTGTAAGAAAATTTTTGTACAAAGTAATTACGCAGACATTAAAGATGTAATGAAGAAATTAGATGTAGAAGAGATACATGGAGCTCTTTTAGATTTGGGAGTATCCTCATTCCAACTTGACAATGCTGATAGAGGGTTTTCATATATGAATGATGCTCTGCTGGATATGCGAATGGATCAAAACGATTCCTTTACAGCAGGCCAGGTAATTAATAATTATACAGAAAAAGAATTAACATGGATAATAAAAAAATATGGTGAGGAAAAGTGGGCTGCAAGGATAAGCAAGTTTATTGTTGCGAAGCGAAAGGACAAGCCAATTGAGACCACAGGGGAATTAGTGGATATCATAAAGGCAGCCATTCCTGCCTCTGCAAGGAGAGATGGACCTCACCCGGCAAAACGAACATTCCAGGCTATACGTATTGAAGTTAATGACGAACTTGGAAAGTTAGAAACGGCTATTGAAGAATTTTGCGATGTACTTGCTGATAGTGGAAGGCTTTGTGTGATTACCTTCCATTCACTAGAAGACAGAATCGTGAAACAGATTGTGAACCGTAGGGTAAATCCTTGTACTTGCCCAAAAGGGCTTCCAGTATGTGTTTGCGGAAATATTGCAGACATAAAAAAAGTCACAAGAAAGCCTGCAGTTCCCACAGAAGAGGAGCTGGAGGAAAATCCAAGATCCAGAAGTGCTAAGTTAAGAGTTGTGGAAAAAATGAGGTAGAGCATGATTGCAGCAGAAAAATGGTATGAATATCAAGAAAACTATCAAAAGTATGGGCTTGACATGAAACCAAAACAACCGAGGAAAAAAATCCAGCCAAGGAAACAGACGGTATCTAGCAAAGACAAAGCTAAGTTACTAATAGCCACTGTTCTTATTGGCGTTCTTTTCATTGGTGTAGTTATTACAACTGCATATGCTGCTGCCGTACAATATAGCATAAATCAGACAGTGCAGCAAAACGGGATACTAAAAGCAGAAATCCAGGCCTTAAACGTTAAGATTTATAGCGCTAATAGCATTGAAACTATTGAGAATGCAGCGATGAAGGATTTAGGAATGATATATCCTAAGAGTAAGCAACGTGTTTATTTAGATAAAGCTAAGACACCAGGGGATAACTTTGCAAGCAAACTTAAGGAAAAAGCATATAATTGATTTATTAAAAGTATAATAAGGTATGTTGGCTGAATAACTCCATATAGAGAAGAATATCCAGATAATTTAATGATAACATCTGGATTCTTTATTTTTAGGTAGGTTAAGCATGACAAGACCATTAAACAAAAGTAAGAAAAGGCTGATTATCGCCTTTGCCATTTTTTATGGCGTTATGATAATCCTTTGCTTTCGAGTTGGCTGGGTACAGATTGTAAGAGGAAAGGAGTATTCGCAGAAGGCTACGGAGCAACAGACAAGCGATGTTCCTATAGAAGCAAAACGAGGAGCAATATATGATACAAATGGAAAAGAATTGGCAGTCAGTGCCACATGTTACACATTATGGGCAAGACCTGCAAATGTAGCCCAAGGAATAAATAAAGAAGAACGCCAGGCAAGCATAGAAAAAGCAGTTACAGCACTTGGGGGAATTCTAAAAAACCAAGACGAAAATGAAATTAGAAAAATGTTAACTAAGAGGCAAGCCCTGGTTAAAGTGGATAAATACTTAGACAAAGAAACAGCAGATAAACTTAGAGAAGCAAACATTAGTGGGATTGAAATTGCAGAGGATGTGAAGCGGTATTATCCAGAAGGACCATTTATTGCACACACTTTGGGCAGTGTTACAAATGACAATAACGGACTTTCTGGCCTTGAACTTGAGTATAACAGAGAGCTTAGAGGCAGCATGGGAAAATGGAAGAAGAACCCAGGATCACATGGAGACGGACTTTCTTCTAAGGATGAGAGTTATCAGGCAGCAGAAGATGGTCTAAGCTTAGTACTTACCATTGATAATGTAATACAGCATTACGTAGAAAAGTCCTTGGCCACGGTGCAGAAAAACACTAGTGCCGATAGAGTGATGTGCATTATGATGGAGCCTAAGACTGGAAATATTTTAGCATTAGCCCAAACACCGGACTTTGACCCAAATGATTCTAAGGTGCCGCTAAGCAAAAAAGAGGCGGCCGAAGTGGAAAGCTTACCAGACAAAAAGAAGTTAGAGTATTGGAATAAAATGTGGCGAAATTCCCTGATCAGCGATGTTTATGAACCAGGATCTACATTCAAATTACTTACAACGTCTATGGCACTTGAACAAGGGAAAACCAAACTTTCAGACCACTTCACCTGCACAGGGTCAATAAATGTATCGGGAACTACTTTGAAGTGTTGGAGATCTGCAAGACCACATGGAACTCAAACCCTAAAAGAGGCCGTAGGCAACTCATGTAATCCGGTTTTTGTTCAATTAGCTGGTAGAATGGGAATTGATAGATACTATGGAGGGCTACATAAGTTTGGTGTTGGAAGTAAAACTGGAGTTGATTTTCCCGGTGAAGGGAACTCAATTCTTCAAAACAAAGATGCAGCAGGTCCTGTAGGCCTAGCCACAATGGGATATGGTCAGGGAGTGGCGGTGACGCCTATTCAATTGGTTACTGCAGTTTCAGCACTAGGCAATGGTGGCAAATTAATGGAGCCAAGACTAGTAAAATCTTTAATAGATGAGAAGGGAAGGGATGTGAAAATACCTACCCCAAAGGTTGAAAGTCAGGCAGTATCAGAAAAGACAGCAGATGAAATGAGAGAAATTATGGAGTACGTTGTTGCAAAGGGCGGCGCAGGAACTGCCAAAGTATCCGGATATAGAGTCGGCGGCAAAACAGGAACAGCCAACAAAGCCGAAGGCGGTGGATACAGTGAGCAGACATATTCTTCTTTTATAGGAATGGCTCCTATGGATGATCCTAAGGTGACGGTATTAGTCATCGTTGATAATCCTAAAGGGGTAAAATTTGGAAGTCAAACTGCAGCCCCTGGTGCAAAGATGATATTAGAAGATACTTTAAAGTATTTGGAAGTTAAGCCTATACTAACCAAGGCAGACAAAAAGAAAAAAGTTACAGTCCCTGATTTGAAAGGTGAAGGGTTAGAAGAGGCCATCGGTATTTTGGGAGGACTTTCCCTAAACTACAAAATAGAAGATGGAAAAGAAAATAAAGACTTTATAATTAAAAGCCAGTATCCAAAAGCCGGAGTAGAAATCGGCAAAACAGGAACGGTATATTTGTATAAGGAGTGATGTAGAAAGTGGCAATTAAGGTTTTCGCAGTTACGGGAACCAATGGTAAAACTACAGTATCTTGTATGCTGAGAAATATACTAAAGACAAAAGGAAATGAGTGCGGGCTTATTGGGACAATAGCCCATCAAATAGGAGAAGACATTTACCCTTCCGTCAATACAACGCCAGGAGATGGTTTATTAAAAGAATATTTTCACCAAATGAAGGAAAAGGGCATTGAGTATTGTGTTATGGAAGTCTCTTCTCATGGGATTGATCAAGGAAGAGTAGATCACATTGAAATAGACTATGCTGGATTTACTAACTTAAGTCAAGACCACCTAGATTATCACAAGACTATGGAAATCTATTACCAGGCAAAGAAAAAACTGTTTTTTCTTTGCCATAAAGGGGCTATAATTAATCTGGATGATAGTTATGGAAGACGTCTTTATAGAGAGCTTAAGGAAGAGAGCGAAGATATAATTATCAAGGGGTATTCACTATTAGATAAGACAGCAGATTACTATGGACAGATTAAAGATGAAAACATGAGAGGGACTAGGATAAAAGTAGAGCCTTGGGGAGAATTTTACATTCCCATTCCAGGCAGACATTTTGCACAAAATGGACTTTTGGCAGCGTCTATGGCTCTTGAGGATAGTCTTGATTCCAGCCACATTAAGACAGCCCTAGAAAATTTGCCGACAGTTCCGGGGAGAATGGAGTTTATTGGAAAAGAAGAAGACACTTTGGCTATTGTAGATTATGCACACACACCAGACGGGCTAGAAAATTTACTGAGAACAGTTAGAAAATATAAAAAAGGTCGACTGATTTGTATATTTGGCTGTGGAGGATTCAGGGATAAAGAAAAGCGAAAGATTATGGGGCGTATTGCCGGGAAATACAGCGATTATACTATAATTACTAACGATAATCCTAGAGGAGAACCAGCAGAAAATATTGCGTCAGCTATTGAAGAGGGCATTTATGAGACTGGGGGAGATTATTTAGTAGTCCTAGATCGGTACCAGGCAATAAAAAGAGGCGTGTTTCTTTCGAGAAAATGGGATATAATTATAGTTGCAGGCAAAGGTCATGAAACCTATCAGCTAATAGGCGATAAAAAACGACCATTTAACGATCGACAAGTATTAAAAGAACTTTTGGAGAAAAAATATGAAACAACTTACGATTAAACAAATAATAAAGGCCACTGGAGGAAAACTGGTGAGAGGGGAATTGCAAGGAAAAGTCGCTAATATATGCTTAGATTCAAGACAGGCAAAACCAGGTGATTTATTTATTCCACTGATTGGGGAAGTACACGATGCCCACAAATTCATCAATGAAGTCCTTGAGAATGGGTGTAGGGATTTTATTATTTCTACAGAAGTGGCAAAAACTCAATTGGAAAATATAGAAGGTGTCCATATTGTTATGGTGGAGGATACCACTTTAGCATTACAAAATCTAGCGGCATACTATCTTAAGGAACTGAATATAAAAAAAATAGGTGTCACAGGAAGTACAGGAAAAACTTCAACTAGAGACATGATCTACTACGTTTGTAGCCAGAAGTATAAATGTGGTAGAAATGTGGGAAACCTAAACAATCATATAGGTGTGCCAATGACCATATTTTCCTTTGATGAGACTACTCAGGTAGGAGTTATTGAAATGGGAATGGATCACTTTGGTGAAATTTCCAGATTAGCAGAGATTGCCCCCTCTGATATAGGTGTGATTACTAATATCGGAATGTCTCACATGGAGAATTTAGGCAGCCAAGAGGGAATCTTTAAAGCCAAGATGGAAATCACAAATTTCTTTACAAAAGATAATACTTTAATTGTATCCCAGGATAATAAATTCTTAAATCGGGGAAGAATAAAGGGCGACTACAAATTGATTTCCACAGGAATAGGCAGGGAAAACGATTATATTATTTCACACATTGACGATTTTGGTGCTGATGGTATAGAATTTACGTTGGAATATGATGGAAATTTTCAGAGGATAAAATTGCCGGTTCCTGGAAGACATAATGCATTTAATGGAACGCTGGCTGTAGCAGTCGGCGCCCAACTTGGCATCACCATGAAAGAGGCGGCAGTAGGACTTAGCCAGATGGAGCTTACAGAAAAGCGGCTTACAGTTCATGATGTTAATGGAATTAAAGTAATTGATGACACCTATAATGCTAGTCCTGATTCTATGAAAGGTGCCATAGATGTTCTTGAAAATACTAAGGGGTCTAGGAAAATTGCTATTTTAGGTGATATGTTTGAGCTTGGAGAAACTAGTTTGGCTCTTCATAAAGAAGTAGGGCTTTATGCAGGAGAAAAAGCTATCGATGTGGTAATAGCTATAGGAAAAAATGCTAAGTTTATAGCAGAAGGTGGAAAAGAGCATTTCAATCATAATCAAGTACATTATTTTCCTAAAAAAGAAGACTTTATAGATAAATTAAATGATTTTATTCGCACGGGAGATGTTATACTGGTCAAAGGCTCACGTGGAATGGCAATGGAAGAGATAGTTAAACAGATGATAAATAAATAGGAGTAGTTATGAGTTACGTCACAATTGGAATTTTAGTCGTATTAGCATTTTTAGTGGCAGTTACATTTACATCACTAGAAATCCCAATCTTGCAACATAAGCAAGCAGGGCAAAATATTAGAGAGGAAGGACCACAGTCACACATGGTCAAAGCGGGGACACCATCTATGGGTGGAATCGCTATCATTATAGCAGTAATTATGGGTGGGTTTTTAGGGCAGAAACTGGGAATTGAATTTTATCTTGTTGTTGCAGCATTTGTCCTCTTTGGGTTGGTTGGTTTTTTCGATGATTATCTAAAAGTTATTAAAAAGAATAATTTAGGATTGCTTGCATGGCAGAAGTTTGGATTACAGATTATCATAGCAGTAGCATTTGCAATTGCTATGGCAAAGACATCTATCCATGGAACATCAGTATTTATTCCTATTATTGATATTAATTTGGACTTTGGAATGTGGTATATTCCTTTTATAGCATTTGTTATGTTAGCCATGACCAATGCAGTGAATTTAACCGATGGACTGGATGGACTTGCAACAGGAGTTACTGCTTTGGTTGCGCTGTTCTTTGCTTTTGCAGGAGTTACTTATGCATCATACCCGGCAGCAGCATTTTGCTCAGCCATGACAGGAGGTTGTTTAGGATTTTTAGTTTACAATAAGAATCCGGCAAAGATATTTATGGGAGACACAGGCTCTCTGGCACTAGGTGGAGGATTGGCAGCAGCAGCAGTTGCTATGAACTTGGAGGTGATGTTACTCATCGTTGGATTGGTATACGTTATCGAAACCCTTTCTGTAGTAATACAAGTGCTATGTTTTAAAGCAACGGGGAAAAGGGTATTTAAAATGGCTCCTATTCACCATCACTTTGAGATGTGTGGAATGAAAGAAAAAACAGTAGTTGGAATGTTTTGGATATTCACTTTGATTTGCTGTGTAGCTGGAATAGGATTATTATAGGGAGAAAATAGATTATGGAAAAAAAATTAAATTTTATTGAAGGAAAACATATATTAGTAGTTGGACTAGGAAGATCAGGAAAAGCGGCCGTTCAGGCTATGGTAAAGCTAGGAGCTAAAGTCAGCGTCCAGGATTCTAAGTCACAAGAAGAAGTGGATCCACAGCTGATGACATTTCTAAAGGGAAAAGAAGTAACTTGTTATTTTAACCAAGTTCCAAAGGATCTAGGCGAGTTTGACATGTTGATTTTAAGCCCGGGAGTTTCTCCTGAGCTGGAGATGGTTAAGAATGCTAAAAAAGCAGGGGCTGAGGTAATTGGTGAGCTGGAAATTGCTTACCGTATTGGACAGGGAAATTATGTGGCAATTACAGGAACTAATGGAAAGACTACGACTACTACATTAGTAGGTGAGATTTACCAAAAGGCTAAGAAGAAGACTTACGTAGTAGGAAACATTGGAGTAGCAGTAATTTCTAAAGCATTAAGCGCAGAAGATGACGCTTGGCTTATTACAGAGACAAGCAGCTTTCAACTAGAAACTATTAAATATTTCAAGCCAGAAGTTTCAGCTATTCTCAATTTGACTCCAGACCATATGGATAGACATAAAACAATAGAAAATTATGGCGAAGCTAAGGCCAATATATTTAAAAATCAGGATGAAAATCAGTATCTTGTGATAAACTATGACGATAAGGGATGTTTAGCCTTGGCAAAAAATTGTAAAGCTAAAATTATTTTCTTTAGTAGAAAAGAAAACTTAAAGCTAGGTGCTTTTGTTAAAGACGGTAAGATAGTAATAAAAAATGAAGGAGGGGAACTGATTTCATTTTGTAATACAAAGGATCTTTCAATACCTGGTAGCCATAATCTTGAGAATGCACTGGCAGCAGCGGCTATTTGCTATTTTGGTGGAATAGACCCTGAAGTGATTAGGGAAGGATTAGTAGAATTCCAGGGGGTTGAACATAGAATTGAATTTTGTGGTCAAGTTGACGGAGTTAGATTTGTAAATGATTCTAAGGGAACAAACCCAGACGCATCTATTAAGGCTGTTGAAGCCATGGAAGGCGGAGTGGTTCTCATTGGTGGAGGATACGATAAAGGATCTTCATTTACTGAATTGATTCAGGCCTTTGGAGATAAGGTTAAACACTTAGTGCTTCTTGGAAAAACTGGGCCTATTATGGCTGAAGAAGCTAAAACGATGGGATTCACAAATTGTGTGATAGAAAAAGATATGGAAGATTGTGTGAAGAAAGCTTTTGCACTTGCAGAACCAGGGGATACAGTATTGCTTTCTCCCGCATGTGCAAGTTGGGATATGTACACAAATTTTGAACAGCGTGGAGAACATTTTAAAAGTTGTGTGCAACGTTTAGCAAGATAAGAGGAGTTAGATTTTGGGAAGATCAGCGAAAAAAATAAAGAAAAATTTAATATCAGGGGATTTCATGTTGATAATAATTACTATTATTCTAGTCCTTTTTGGGATAATAATGGTATTTAGTGCTAGCTACTATTCATCCATTAATACTACAGAAAATGGAAGCCCATACAGTTATTTAATAAAAACTATAATTTATGCTGTCCTTGGTTTTATCATTATGTGGTTTACTGGAATATTCGATTATAGGCGGTACAAAAAATTGGCTCTGATTTTCTTAGGAATAAGTATAGTACTTCTTGTACTACTCATTATTCCAGGGGTAGGAATTACAACTAATGGAGCGACAAGGTGGCTAGGAACAGGTGCGTTCACAATTATGCCAGGTGAGATTGCTAAGATTGCAGTGATTATTTTCGTTGCCAGATTTTTAAGCCAAGACCCATCTAGAATCAGATCATTCACAAAGGGAATCCTTCCACTACTTGCGCTTTGTGGTGTATGTGGCGGGCTGATTTATCTACAGCCAAATTTATCTACAGCGATCACTATAATTGCGATTATAATTATGATGATGTTTGTGGCCGGACTTAGTTGGTACTGGTGTGGTGGAATAATTGGTGTAGGAGTGGCAGGCATTACTACGCTTCTTATTACTGACAACGGGTTTTGGAATGAAAGGTTTACTAGTTTTCTAAATCCCTTTGCAGATGCCCTAGGAGATGGATACCAAGTTGTACAGTCCCTATTGGCACTAGGATCTGGTGGCCTTTTTGGCGTAGGCCTTGGGAAAAGTGTACAAAAAAACTTGTATTTACCTGAACCACAAAACGATTTTATCTTGGCTATCATAGGTGAAGAACTAGGATTTATCGGAATAATAGTTTTGCTTATTATGTATGCTATACTGATTTGGAGGGGAATTCATATCGCATTAAATGCTCCAGATCAATTTGGATTGCTATTAGCATCGGGAATTACCATAATGCTAGCCATACAGGTAATATTAAATGTGGCGGTAGTTACCTCATCTATGCCACCCACAGGAATTACACTTCCTTTAGTCAGCTATGGAGGCAATGCGCTATGGCTATTCATGGGATCCATGGGAATATTAGCCAATATTTCCAGACATTCAGTAAAAGTAAAGTAGGAGACAGAGAAATGAAAGTAATCATGACAGGCGGAGGCACTGGTGGGCATATCTACCCAGCTATTGCCATTGCAGATAAAATTAAGGAAAGATATGAAGATGCAGAAATCCTATTTGTGGGTACGGAAAAAGGAATGGAAAAAACATTGGTTCCTAAACATGGATATCCTATTGAATATATTACGGTTGCAGGCTTTAATCGGAAAAATATGATTAAGAATATTGAAGTTTTGAGAAAACTTCGCAAGGGAAATCGACAGGCAAAAGAAATCATGAAGTCATTTAAGCCGGATGTTGTAATTGGTACTGGCGGATACGTGTGTGGACCAGTTGTACGAGCTGCACATAAAGCAGGAATCAGGACTTATACTCAGGAGCAAAATGCCTTCCCAGGAATGACTAATAAAATATTAGAAAAGTACGTGGAAAAGGTTTTTTTAGGTTTTTCTGATGCCCAAAAATACTTTAAGCATAGAGAAAAACATATTATTTCAGGAAATCCTGTGCGAAAAGATTTCTTTCAGGCAGATAAAGTTTCCTCTAGGGAAGAACTAGGCTTTGCCCAAGATGATTTTGTACTGTTAGTATTTGGCGGTAGCCAAGGGGCTGGGAGAATTAATAAGGCTATGTTAACAGTGATAGAAACTCTTAACGGTATGGACAAAGTACAAGTTTGTATGGCCACAGGAAAGTTTTATTATGATGCAATTTTAACCGAATTTAAAGAAAGAAAAGTTGAACTGGCAGACAACATCCACATTATAGAATACATTTCCAATATGGACAAATATCTGTCTGGCGCAGATTTAGTCATTAGTAGAAGTGGTGCCCTTACTGTTGCAGAAGTAACCGTATGTGGAAAAGCAGCTATTTTCATTCCATCCCCAATGGTTACGGGTAATCATCAATTTTACAATGCAAAGGCTGTAGCAGATAAAGGTGGAGCGATTATCATTGAGGAGAAGGAACTTCAGAATGATGATTTAGTTTCTCAAATTATGAAATTAAAAAACTCTCCTGATACAATAAAGGAAATGTCCAAATGCAGCAAAGAATGTGCACCTATGGATGCAGTAGAAGTTATTTGCAATAATATAGAAATTTAAGGAACCCAACAAACACCTTCAACATAGTATGAATTATGTTTTGGAGGTGTTTTTTATTTGGAAAACTATCATATACAAGGTGGAAATCACATTGAAGGGGAGTATTTAGTCAAAGGGGCTAAAAACGCAACATTGCCCATATTAGCAGCATCTGTTATTACAGGGGGAGAAAATTTTTTTACAGGTTGTCCTGAGATTTCAGATGTGGATATTATGGAGGAGATTCTCAAAACCTTAGGGTGTACTGTAAGAAAAGAAAGATCAGGAATCTTAGTGAATACCGCTGGACTCATGGGAGAAAAAATCCCCCAGGAGCTAATGAAAAAAATGAGGTCATCTATATTTTTAGTAGGTCCCATTCTCTGTCGTTTAGGAGAAGTGACAATTTGCCAACCGGGAGGCTGCGCTATTGGAAAAAGACCAATTGACATACATATATACGGGCTGAAAAAACTAGGAGCAAGTGTAAAAGAAAATAGAGAAGGTCTAACATTTTACGGGAAAAATCTGAAAGGGACCAGGATAGACTTGCCTTTTCCTAGTGTTGGTGCCACAGAAAATATTATGATGGCGGCTTTAGGGGCTTCTGGTCAGACAGTTATAAATAATTGTGCTAGAGAACCAGAAATAGAGGATTTGCAAAATTACCTGAACAAGTGTGGGGGAAAAATCCAAGGGGCTGGTACATCTCAAATCGTCATTTTGGGTGGGGAAAAATTACATGGGGCAAAACATCAAATCATGGGGGACAGAGTTGAAGGGGGAACATTCTTGTTGGCGGCGGCAGCTACAGGTGGATGTCTAGAACTTAAAGGCCTGAAAATAGAAACTTTAAACACGTTATGTCACATTTTAGGCAGAGCAGGATGCGAGGTAATAGGCAGGGAAAACAGCATATGTCTTCAGGCTCCCAAAAGGCTTCTTGGAGTAGGAAAAGTAACCACAGGACCCTATCCTGAATTTCCAACAGATTTACAGCCACAACTTGGGGCAGTTATGGCAGGAGCTCTAGGAAAAAGCTACATAGAAGAAGCAGTATTTGAAAATCGATTTAATTACACAAAACAGCTGATTAAAATGGGTGGGGTTGTTGAAATTTTCCAAAGAACAGCTATAATAGAAGGAAGCGGCCACCTTACAGGTAGTTCAGTTGTTGCTGAAGATTTAAGAGGCGGGGCAGCTTTAGTAATAGCAGGTTTAGCAGCAGAAGGTGAGACTATTGTAAAGGATATAAAATTTATTGAGAGAGGATACGCAAATTTCCCAGAAGAGCTGAGGAAATTGGGCGGAAATATTGGTAAACACAAATGACAAAAGACTATTATACAGATGAACAAAATCAGGAATTTAGTTCGGAGGAGTATATTGAGACCAAACAAGATGAAGAAAGGACTAGGGGCGGGAAAAGACGAAAGAGGAAAAAGAAACGTTACTTATTAAAAACTCTTATTATTATTCTTGTTGGATTGGGGATTTTTATGTTTCTCCATTCCAGCATATTTAGTATTGAAAAAATACAAGCAACTGGAGGGGAGCGTTACTCTTCTGCTCAAATAATAAAAAAGGCGGAGCTTAAAGAGTATAATAATTTATTTCAAGTCCCTGATAAGAAAATTGAAAGACGGTTGCTTGAAGACCCTTATATTAAAGAAGCAAAGGTAAGCAGAGGACTACCACATACGCTTAAGGTTGAAATAAAAGAGCGAATAGGGTTAGGTTTCATACCTGAGGGAGATAATTATGTAATCGTCGATGGTGAAGGCACAGTCTTACAGATTACAGAAAAAAAACCTAAGATCACCCTGATTAAAGGGGTGACTGTGAAAGAGGCTACTGAAAAAGAAATCATAGAAGTCAAAGAGACTACGGACCTTGAAAATTCTCTTGCATTGCTATCCACAATGAAAAGTAGCAACCTATATTTCAAAAAAGTTTCAGTATATAATGAATTAGTTAAAGCCTATGTCTATGATAAGCTTTGGTGTAGGGGAAACATGGGAAACATTACAAAAGCAATGAAAGATGGCGCATTACAGACGGTTGTTTATCAATTGTATAAAAAAGATGTAAAAAAGGGAATTATCAACATAGGGGAAGATTCATATTGTTCTTTCTCAAAGAAGATAAAATAAGGGAGATAAATGAGTAAACATAAAGGGATAGCCATTGCAGGAGTGCTTACATTTCTCATTGGCTTTATCATTGCCATACAGATTAGTACCACCGGAGGGGAAGACCAAGGTGGGTTGGTGCCTTTGGCAAAAATCAAGGGATACGAGGCACAGCTAAACCAAGTTACAGCGGAAAAGGAAGCTGCATTGACCCAGTTAAAAGAATTGGAAGACCGTATGGCTGCCATAGAAAAAGATAAGTCTGGAAAAAACGATGGTGTAAAGTCTATGGTGGAAGAAAATGAGAAGAACAAAATGACTGCAGGACTGACCGACGTGAAAGGCCCTGGGCTGACTGTCACCGTAGATGATCCTCCCATTGCAGAAGGAGACTCTGGGGAGCAATTTAGTTTGATTGCCTTTAATTACGAGTACCTTTTATCTGTGGTTAACAAACTTAAGGAGGCTGGGGCAGAAGCCATATCTATTAACGGGGATAGAGTTGTTTCAACAACGGAGATTAGCCTTGCGGGAGATAACATTAACATTAACGGAAAAGCCACAGTTTCGCCTTATATTATCAATGCTATTGGAAGTAGTAGTATCATGAATTCTACGCTTACCATTCGAGGTGGTATTGTAGACACTATGAAAAAACAAGGTTTAGTAGTGGACACTAAGGAAAAAAAAATCATAGAAATTCCAAGATATAGTGGCGTGATTTCTTTTGATTATGCGACTGTAGTTCCTGCAAAAGAATAGGCAGGTTGATGATGAATAAGTGGAAGAAAATAATCATGGCAATCCTTTGTCTTTTTATTGGTGCAGGCATCGCCATACAGACCAAGATGACAGACGGAGAACGATTGTATGTGTCTGCCAAAACTGTATCCGATTATCAATCCGCAATTGAGGCGGAAAAAATCGCCGTAACCGATGTAGAAAAATTAACTCAGGAGGCGGAGGAAAAATTAAAATATTACAAGACGGATCATGACAAAAAAATGAAGAAAACCTTAGCCCAGGATTTGGAAAAAAATCAGATTATGGCAGGTACTGTGGATGTAAAAGGGCCGGGGATAGTAGTAGTTGTAGATGATGGAACTGGAAAACTAAAAAAGGGGCAAAATCCTAATGATTTGCTCATACATGACAAAGATATTTTTAGGGTGCTTAATGACCTTAAGGAAAGTGGCGCCGAAGTCCTCAGCGTTAACGGGCAGAGAATCCTTGGGACAACGGCCATTTCTTGTGCAGGGTATACAGTTAGAATTAATGGCAAGACATATGCACGGCCTTTTATTGTTAAAGCTATTGGTGACAGTAGTAAAATGGTGGATCGACTTATGGGGGTAGGCGGTTACGGAGCAGAACTACAAAATTGGGGGCTGAAATTTGACATTACCCCAGTAGAAAAGATTGAAATAAAAGCTTACAATCAGCCACAGGTTCTAAGGTATTTAGAAGAAGCAAAAGCGAGGGAAAACAGATGATAATTATTATGGGGGTTGCCTTAATATTAGGGCTAGGCTTAGGGTTTGCACTTGATATAACATATCCAACGGAATATTCGTTTTACATTACTATGGGACTTTTGGCAGCAATGGATTCTGTAGTAGGAGCCATACGCTCTACATTAGAGGACAAATATGATGCTACAATATTTGTGTCAGGCTTTGCAACAAATGCAATTTTAGCAGGAGCTTTGACGTTTATGGGAGATAAATTAGGAGTTCCCCTTTATTATGCGGCGATTTTAGTTTTTGGTGGCAGATTATTTAATAATTTAGCAGCCATTAGACGAATATTAATCGAAAAATACCGGAACAAAAAAAATCAAAAACTGGTTGGAAAATAGGTGCATAAGCCTATTTTATGTGATATACTGTACTATAAGTTGTATGAAAAAAAATGGGAGGTAATTTCTGATGTTGCAATTTGAAATGAATGAATCGACACCAGCAAGAATAAAAGTCATTGGCGTAGGCGGTGGCGGGTGTAACGCAGTTAATAGAATGATAGATGCGGGGACGCAATGGGTGTCCTTCATGGCGATAAATACGGACAAGCAGGCATTGTCTAGTTGTAAGGCTGAAACGAAGCTTCAAATTGGTGAAAAGCTGACAAAAGGCCTTGGTGCTGGAGGCAATCCTGAAATTGGACAAAAATCCGCAGAAGAGAATATAGAAGATTTAGCGAAATTTATAACTGGTGCGGATATGGTTGTTATTACAGCAGGCATGGGTGGCGGCACTGGAACTGGAGCAGCTCCAATCGTAGCCAAAGTGGCTAAAGATATGGGAATACTCACTATAGGTGTAGTAACAAAGCCCTTCTCATTTGAAGGTAGAAAAAGAGGCGAACATGGTGAACTAGGAATTAAATTCTTAAAGAAATATGTAGATTCACTAGTTATTGTTCCAAATGATAAATTATTAGCTACAGTTGAAGAAAAAACAACACTCCTAGAAGCATTTGTTATGGCAGATGAAATCTTGAAGCAAGGGGTACAGGGGATTTCAGATATTATTACTGATGATGCACTTATCAATCTGGACTTTGCAGATGTATCCACTGTTATGAAGGACAGAGGCGTAGCACATATGGGCGTTGGTGTTGGAACTGGAGAAGGCAGAGTGCAGCAGGCAGTAACTGATGCTATTGAAAGCCCACTTCTTGAAACTAGCATAAACGGTGCAAGAGCAGTGCTTGTTAATATTACTGGTGGACCAAATCTTGGTATGCTTGAAGCTAATGAAGCTGCAACTGCCATTGAAGAGGCTGCAGATAAAAATGCTATCATTATCTTTGGTGCTTCCATTAAAGAAGACCTTGATGACACAATTCAAGTTACTGTTATTGCAACAGGCTTTGATAGAAAACCAACTATGGACGGCTTAGACAGTTCGGTAATCCCTGGCAAGGTAGAAGGGGACGAATCCAATGATGAAGAAAGACAACCAATTACCGGAGGCGTAGAATTTGAAGAAAGATCGCCTATGGTAGAAGATGGCTTCAAAATACCTACCTTCTTGACAAACAAGTAGGTTAATGCAATTTGTTTACTTGAAGAGCCGGTATTTGCCGGCTTTTCTTCTATGAAGGAATATGAAAATAATAAAATCGGGTGAAAATCAACAATTTAAGATGGCAAACAAGCTGACAACCCGAAAATATCGGGATTCCTTTGGCAAATATTTAGTAGAAGGAGAGAAGTTTGTAAAAGATGCGTTTGCCGCTGGGCAAGACGTGGAATGTGTTTTTTTTGTTGAAGGCTACGACCAGATTCAAGAATTTCCATCAGATAAATTGATCTGCCTAGATAAAAAATTGTTTGTTAGGCTGAGTCAAACGGAAACCAGTCAAGGGATTATAGCGGTTGTAAGAAAAAAAGAAATGAACATTAGATTGTTTTCAGAGGAAATCAAGAAACAATCGGGTAATATAGTTGTCTTAGACAGGCTGCAAGATCCGGGAAATATTGGAACAATTATACGGACAGCAGATGCGGCAGGTTATAGAGGAATAATCACTTTGCAAGGAACTGGAGATGTGTATTCTCCAAAAGTGGTTCGCTCAGCAGCAGGATCTATATTTCGGGTTCCTATACTAGGGTTTTCAAATTGGCAGGAGGCTATAGATTTACTTAAATCGGAAAATAAGACGATTATAACCACAGCCTTTAACACGGAAAACTACTATTATAACGTGGATATGAAAAAAGATATTGCCTTAATCATTGGAAACGAAGGACAGGGAGTATCAGAAGAATTGACAGAAGCAGCAGATATCAAAGTGAAGATTCCCATGGAGGGAACTATTGACTCTCTTAATGCGGCAGTAGCGGCAGGAGTAATCATGTATGAATCTGTTAGAAAATAAAAAAATTAGAGAGGTAAAATATGCAGAATGAATTGAACAAAATTTTGCAAGAGGCAAAAGAACAATTGCAAAATGCTGCTTCCTTAGCAGAAACTGACAAAATTCGAGTTCAGATTCTGGGAAAAAAAGGACAGCTAACGGAAATCCTGAGGGGGATGGGAAAACTTTCTCCAGAAGATAAAAAAGAATTGGGTCAAGCGGCTAACAAGGTTCGTAACGAAATCGAATCTATGCTTCAGGAAAAATTCAATCAAGTGAAATCAGCGGTAAAAGAAGCCCAGTTTAAAGTGGAGAAGATTGATGTTACTGAACCGGGAAAAGAAATTTCCCTTGGGACAAAACATCCTATTACCATAACCATTGAAGAAGTGTCTCAGATTTTCATGTCTATGGGATACTCCATTGCAGAAGGCCCACAGGTAGAGACTTTATTCAATGCATTTGATGCACTTAATTCACCTAAAAACCATCCGTCAAGAGATGTGACGGATACATTTTATATTACAAAAGATACCGTGCTTAGGCCACATACATCTTCTGTACAGATTAGAACACTATTAGAAAATGAACCACCAATTAAAATCATTGCTCCGGGAAGGTGCTTTAGATGTGATACTCCAGATGCGACACATTCACCAATGTTTCATCAGGTAGAAGGACTTATTGTTGACGAAGGAATCACTATGGCTGACTTGAAGGGGACTTTGGATACTATGGCAAAACAGCTATTTGGATCATCCACAAGGACTAAGTTCAGGCCTCATCATTTTCCATTTACAGAGCCAAGTGCAGAAATGGACGTATCCTGCTTCAAATGCAACGGCAAAGGATGCAGGATCTGTAAAGGAAGCGGCTGGATTGAAATTTTGGGCTGCGGTATGGTACATCCTAATGTACTGGAAGTTGGAGATATTGACACGGAAAAATATACTGGATTCGCATTTGGTATGGGTGTTGAAAGAATTGCAATGTTAAAGTACGGGGTTGATGATATTCGTTTGTTTTATGAAAACGATATGCGTTTCATTGATCAGTATAAGTAGGAGGTACCGTAGATGTTAGTTCCAATAGAATGGCTAAAAGATTATACAAAAGTAAACGTGACTACGGAAGAATTTTGTGACAGGATGATTATGTCTGGCTCAAATTTAGAAACCTGTACTTATTTCTGTGAGGAAATGTCGGGAGTAGTCGTAGGAAAAATAGATAAAATAGAAAAACATCCTGATGCAGATAAATTGGTAGTTTGCCAGTTAAATGTAGGAAAAGAAGAACAGGTACAAATAGTAACAGGTGCACCTAATGTATTTGAAGGGGCAGTAGTTCCAGTAGCTCTTCACAAAAGTAAAATCCCAGGTCCATTACATGGGCAACCAAAGAAGGAAGGGGGAACAAAGATTACTAAGGGAAAACTCCGAGGAGTAGAATCCTTTGGAATGCTTTGTTCCGCATCAGAACTTGGATTTGAAGACAAAGTGGTTCCTGTTGCACATAAAGATGGAATTTGGATTTTGGATGATGGGCTTACCCTTGGGCAAGACTTTGCAAAAGCTTTGGAATTACGCCAGGCAGTAGTGGATTTTGAAATCACACCTAATCGTCCGGATTGTTTATCAATGCTAGGTATGGCAAGAGAAACAGCCGCTACCTTTGAAGAAAGAATGGAATATCCAGATACTACTTGTGTAAAAGAAAGTAGTAAGGAAGCTAAAGACTTTGTCAACGTTGAAATCATGGACAAAGACTTATGCAATAGATATACAGCTAGAATCGTTACTGATGTAAAGATTGAGCAATCCCCTTGGTGGCTTCAAAAAAGATTGATGTATGCAGGAATGAGACCTATTAATAACATTGTAGATATTACAAACTTTGTAATGCTAGAATACGGTCAGCCTTTACACGCATTTGATATTTGCCAAATAGCCGACAATAAAATAATCATTGAAAAAGCAAATAAGGGTGAGAAATTTACCACTCTGGATCAGACAGAAAGAACTTTAACTGATGAAATGCTTTTAATCAAAGATGGCCAAAAGGGCATTGCTATTGCAGGAGTAATGGGTGGTCTTAATTCAGAGATTCAAGACAATACAACTACAATTCTAATAGAGTCAGCTAATTTTGATGCGGACAATGTTAGAGCTACTTCAAAAAAATTAGGACTTAGAACTGAGTCGTCTTCAAGATATGAAAAAGGTATAGATGCAAATTTATGTGAAGCAGCAGCAAATCGTATGTGCAGGTTAATTGAGATTTTAGGTGCAGGAACTGTGGCTAAAGGGATGATAGATGAATATCCAAACAAGTCAGTCGCTAAAGAAGTAGACGTACGAGTAGACCGTGTAAATAGTGTTTTGGGAATAGAGCTTTCCCGAGATGAAATGGTTGGCTTCTTTGAAAAGTTGGAAATGACTGTTGCAGGAGAAGGCAATGTAATGAAAGTGACTTCACCTACAGCTCGTTTGGATTTGCTTACAGAAATTGATTTTGTTGAGGAAGTAGCAAGACTATATGGATATGATGCATTACCAATGACCTTGCCAAAGGGAAATTGCGAGGCAACAAAGCCTAAATCACAAATGATTCAAGATATGGCCAGAAACACCATGTGTGCCATGGGTGCCAATGAAATTCAAACCTACTCATTTGTCAGCCCAGGTGGGGTTGATAAGATTATGATCGATGAAGATTCATGGGAAAGAGCATTTGTTGAGATTACAAACCCTCTAGGTGAAGAAAATTCAGTAATGAGAACAGTTCTTACCCCAAGTATGTTAGAAGTACTGGGAAGGAATTTTTCACGAAATATAGACAAAGTAAAAGCTTTTGAAATTGGAAGCACATTTATGACCAATCTAGTCGATTCAGATAAGTTACCAGATGAAGGGCAGTCATTGTGTATTGGACTTTATGGGGAAGATGTAGACTTCTTTGTCCTTAAGGGAATGGTATTAGAACTGTTAAAGGTTCTTGGAATAACTGATGTAACATTTACATCGGAGAGTGAATATAAGGTTTACCACCCAGGCAGATGTGCCAGGATTAGCAAAGGCGACGTAGAACTAGGAATAATGGGAGAAGTTCATCCAGATGTGGCCAAGGCTTTTGGAATTGGTACTAGAGCATATTGCTGCGAATTCTTCTTTGATGAGATTATTGACCATGGAGATATTGAAAAGGCTTATGAGCCATTACCTAAATATCCTTCAACATCACGAGATATTGCCCTACTTGTCGACGAAGATGTTCAAGTAGGTGAAATAGAAAAAATTATACGAGAACATGGAAACCCAATTCTTGAAAAAGTACAGCTATTTGACGTTTACCGAGGAGAACAGGTGGCAGAAGGCAAGAAGAGTGCTGCTTTTGCACTTATTTATAGAGATAAGGACAAAACATTAACAGATGAAGATGTTGCAAAGGTTCACAACAAAGTTCTTGAAGCCCTAAAGGAAAAAGTAAATGCAGTATTGCGTGAAGTGTAAGGAGAGTAAGTGATGGATAATAACAAAGTAAATGTTAAAATTTATGGACAGGAATATGTTATTGCAGGTGAAAAAACTAGAGAACAGATTGTAAGAATAGCAGCTTATGTAGATTCACAGGTTCATGAAGTAGCAAAGGCAGTAGGCTCTTGTCCAGTATCTAGCCTTGCAGTACTTTCTGCAGTAAATATTGCAGAGGAACACTTTGAGTCGTTAGAGAAGATTGAAGAATTAAAAAGACTAAACACACAGCTTGAAAAAGATGCTCAACACTATGTTCAACTTTGGGACGAAGCAAAACAGACATTTATTCAGTATAAGGAAGAGACTCAATCAGTAATGCAACAGAAGGAAAACATGGTAAAACTGATGAATGAAAAGGACAGAGAAATTGAAGAGTTAAAGAAATCTGCAAAGTACGTTGAAGCAGAAATCAAGAAAAGCTCTCAAGGAGCAGTAGAAAAGATAGAAGAGAAATGTAAAGAATTGGAGAACAGTTTCTTTGACTTGCAAATGGAAAACCTTCAGTTAAAAAAGGAACTGGAATCCCAAAGACGTAAAATGGATTAAGGGAGACAGATGAAAGCAAAAACCGTCAATGTTTTGGAATATAACAAAATAATTATGAGTTTAATTGACCAGGCGGGCTCTGAAATGGCTAAAAAAGTCATGTCAGAGCTTAAGCCTTTTCATGAAGTATCCTTAATTCGAGATATGCTGGCAGAAACCACAGAGGCAGTAAAGTTAATCGTCCACAAAGGACCTTTACCCCTTGGTGGTTTTTATGATATAGAGGACATCTTGCACCTTAGTCGAAAAGGGGGAACCTTAAATATGAGGCAGCTCCTGCATGTAAGGTACAATCTAAGTTCAGCCAGGCGTGTTACGTCATTTCTACGAAGTGATCTTCCGCCACTGCCGATTATTGAAAATATTGGGGAAGTTATTGCTGTTAAAAAGCAACTTGAAGATGATATCGACCGATGCATCATTTCTGAGGATGAAATGGCTGATAATGCCAGTCCTGAGCTTCGTAGCATAAGGAGATCCATTTTCAGGCAAAACGATGCACTGAAGGCCAAGATGAACCATATTCTAAATTCTTCAACTAATAAAACACTTTTACAAGATGCAATTGTTACCGTAAGAGATGGCCGATATGTTATTCCAGTAAAACAAGAATATAAAATGAGATTTCCCGGGATTATTCACGATCAAAGTGCTACAGGAGCCACAGTATTTATTGAACCTCAGGCTATTGTTAATTTAAACAATGAGTTGCGGCAGCTGGAAATTTCAGAAAAAGTAGAAATGGAAAAAATTCTAGCAGAATTATCTGCAAATGTATCGGAACATTACCATGATTTAATGAACAATCAAAAGCTACTAATTCAGCTAGATGTAATCATGGCTAAGGGGAAACTATCCTTACTTCAAAAAGGAGAAGAACCTACTATGAATGATAAAGGCGCCTTGGTACTAAAAGGGGCTAGACATCCACTTATTGACCCTAAGAAAGTAGTTCCCATCAACATCTCTATCGGCGATGGATATGAGACTTTAGTGGTAACAGGGCCAAACACAGGAGGTAAGACAGTTACTTTAAAAACAGCTGGGCTTCTTTGTATGATGGCACAGACAGGGCTTCATATTCCTGCCCAGTCGGGAAGTGAAATCCCGGTATTTCATCAGATTTATGCAGATATTGGAGACGAGCAGAGCATTGAACAAAGCCTTTCAACATTTTCTTCCCACATGACAAATATTGTGGATATAGTGGAAAATGCAGGTCCGGGGACTTTAGTGTTATTAGATGAACTTGGAGCTGGCACTGACCCAACAGAAGGGGCAGCGTTGGCCATTTCCATACTTAACAACCTTTATGAAAGAGGTGCAAAGACTATTGCAACCACTCACTATACAGAGTTAAAGAAATATGCAATTTCTACAAAAGGGGTGGAAAATGCATCTATGGAATTTAATGTTGAAACCTTGAGTCCCACCTACAGACTGACGATAGGTGTGCCGGGAAAATCCAATGCATTTGAGATATCTCAAAAACTTGGACTATCAGGAAAAATCATCGATAAGGCCAGGCATCTACTAGACGGTGGAGATTTGCAATTTGAAGACGTAATTACTGCCTTAGAGAAGGACAGAAAAGCAGCAGAAGAAGAGCGGGATGAAGCCATAATGCTTAATATTAGGATGAAGCGGCAAAAAGAGCAGATGGATAAAGAAGCTAAGAAGCTTGAAGAGTCCAAGGAAAAAACACTAAGAAAAGCCAAAGATGAGGCGAGAGCCATTATATTGGAGGCTAAAGAAGTATCAGCTGAAGTTCAAGAAGATCTAAAAGAGCTGGCCAAGCTGGAAAGCTTAGGCGAGAGAAACAAACGGTTTGATGAAAATCGAAGAAAACTGAAGACTGTGCAAAATAAATACAAAGAGACTATTAAGCGAGAAATAAACGATGATCCTGTAGATCCGGATGATTTGAAATTAGGTGACAGGGTAAAAGTATTAACGTTAGGTCAAAATGGGCATATCCTCACATTCCCCGATGATAAGGGAGATCTTATGGTTCAAGTGGGAATCCTAAAAGTGAAGGTAAACGTGGCAGAGATAATGCTGTTAATTGACGGAACCCAAAAGAAAAAGAAACCTAAAGAAAAATTTGGAGGCGGAGGACTTAGAGCCAAGGCTAGAGATGTTTCCATTTCATGCAACGTTCGTGGTAAGAATCTAGATGATGCATCAATGGACGTTGATAAATATTTAGACGACGCATATTTGGCCGGGCTAAAAGAAGTTACTATTATTCACGGAAGAGGTGCGGGAATACTGCGAACTGGATTGCAGCAAATGCTTAAAACCCACAAGCACGTGAAAGGTTTTCGCAAAGGAAACTTTGATGAGGGCGGAGATGGAGTAACAGTCGCACAGATAAAATAAGAACATAGGAGAATATCATGTATTTGATTAGTGCTTGCTTATTAGGCGAAAATTGTAAATATAACGGAGGGAACAATCGGTGTCAATGGGTTGTAGATTTTGCTGAGACACACAGTTATTTTTCTATTTGCCCGGAGACTCGGGCAGGTCTTCCATCCCCTAGGCCTCCAGCAGAAATTCGAGGAGACCAGGTGGTCGACAGGGAAGGAAAAGATTTGACAGAGGCATTCATAAATGGAGCTAGAGATGCTTTTGAAGATGGGCAAAAAGCAGCCCAAGAGGCCGGGGAGTTTATTGAAGGAGCTATTTTAAAAGCTAAAAGCCCTTCTTGCGGATGTGAGAATATATATGACGGAACATTTACTAAGAAGCTAGTTAAAGGAGATGGACACCTAGCAAGGCTAGTAAAAGAAAAAGGAATTATGGTAATTACTGAGAAGGAGAATATATTATGATGAACTATAAGGACAAAATTGCACAGTTGCTTGCTCAGTCGGTGGAAGGACTGGAAGTTGGAGAAATCAGAGACATGGTTGAAGTACCAACTGATAGCAAAATGGGAGATTATGCCTTCCCTTGCTTTAGACTTGCAAAGATTATGCGAAAGGCACCGCCTATGATTGCCAAAAACATTGGAGAAAAGCTGGGAGAAAACCAACTATTTGCTAAGGTTGAATGTGTCAATGCTTACGTAAATATGTTTATAGCAAGAGAAGCTTTTGTGGAAGACATTGTAAAAGAAGTAATAGAAAAAAATGAAAATTACGGCAAAAGTGATCTTGGGGCAGGAAAAAAAGTTATAGTAGAATATTCATCTCCAAACATTGCAAAACCATTTCATATTGGACATATTAGAAGTACCGTAATTGGCAACTCCATTTATAAGCTTTATGACTGTCTGGGTTATGACACGGTGAGAATTAACCATTTAGGAGATTACGGAACCCAATTTGGCAAAATGATATGCGCATACAGAAGATGGGGCAATGAGGAAGACGTAATAAAACAGCCAATAAAAGCATTACTTTCCTACTACACAAAATTCCATGTAGAAGCAGAAAATGATCCAAGTTTAGATGAGGAAGCTAGGGCTATTTTCACTAAACTGGAACAAGGTGAACCAGAAGAAAAAAGACTTTGGCAGTGGTTTAGAGATGAAAGCCTAAAGGAATTTAGCAAAGTATATGGAATGCTAGGAATTGAGTTTGATTCTTATTCAGGAGAGAGCTTTTACTCAGATAAAATGCCTAGATTCGTTGAAGAATTAAAAGATAAAAAACTATTAAAAGCATCTCAGGGGGCTCAGATTGTTGATCTAGAACCTTATGGTATGTCTCCAGCACTGATTACAAAATCAGACGGATCAACTCTATATATTACAAGAGATATCGCCGCAGCAGTATACAGAAAAGAACATTACAATTTCCACAAGAACCTGTATATTGTTGCATCTCAACAGAATCTTCACTTTCAGCAGTGGATTAAGATTGTTGAACTTTTAGGGTATGACTGGGCAGAAGATTGCGTTCATATTCCATTTGGGCTTGTAAGCCTTGAGGATGGAACGATGTCAACTAGAGAGGGCAGAGTAGTGTTCCTAGAGGACGTACTTAACAGAGCTGTTGAACAGACAAAAGAAATTATCAAAGAGAAAAATGTAAATACAGAAAGTATAGATGAAATCGCAAAGCAGGTGGGCATTGGAGCCGTAATATTCCAGGAACTTTCCAATAATAGAATTAAGGACTACACATTCTCTTGGGACAAAGTTCTTAACTTTGACGGAGAGACCGGTCCTTATGTTCAGTACACCCATGCGAGAGCATGTAGCGTCCTTCGAAAAGCAGGAGATATCGTAGTTAACAGAGCGAAGAGTGGAGAGTTTACCCCTTCATTTATTACAGGAGATAGCGCATATGGGCTAGCCAAACTACTTTACACTTATCCAGAGGCAATAGTAGAAGCTGCAGAAAAATACGAACCTTCTGTTGTAACTAGACATATAATAAACATTGCTCAGGCATTTAATCGCTTTTATAATGATCAACATGTCCTAGTAGACAATGAGGAAGAAAAAATTGCAAAGGTGGCTTTAGTTATGGCAGCCAAAGATGCAATTCGAAATGGTCTTGAACTTCTAGGAATAAAGGCACCGGAGAAAATGTAATAAAAGGAGAGAAATAATCATGAGATATGAAGGAAATATATTTAGACCACCAAGTGAGGCATACAGCTTGATTGTTCAGGTTACCATAGGTTGTGCCCACAATAAGTGCACATTTTGCAGCATGTTTAAAGATAAGGAATTTAGAGTCAGAGATGTTCACGAAGTTCTTGAAGATTTAGACCAGGCAAGAAAGCAGTATAGAAATGTAGAACGAGTATTTTTGGCAGACGGGGATGCATTAGTCCTTTCCAATGAAAGACTGGTTGTCATTCTCGATCACATAAATCAATTGTTCCCAGAATGTAAGCGTGTCAGCGTTTATGGATCACCTCAAGATGTACTTATGAAAACTCCAGAAGAGCTTAAAGAACTTTATGACAAAGGGGTAGAGATTATTTATATTGGGGCAGAATCGGGAAGTGACAAAGTTCTAGAGAAAATTTGTAAGGGGGCAACTAGAGTTGAGCTTATTGAAGCAGTAAGAAAGATTGAAGCTTCAGGAATAAAAGCCTCAGTTACCTTTATTTCCGGCATAGCTGGAAGAGATGGGTGGGAAGACCATGCCATTACCACAGGGACCATGATCAGCGAAATGGAGCCATCATTTGTAGGACTCCTTACATTGATGACCGAAGCTGGGACTCCAATCGTGAATGACATAAAAGCTGGAAAATTTAAGCTTTTAACAGCTGAAGAAGTAGTTGCAGAAACCCTCCTTCTACTTAAGAATACCAATTTAAGTAAAACTTGCGTATTCCGCAGCAACCATGCGTCAAACTATGTGTCTCTTAGAGGGGATCTTCCTAGGGATAAAGAAAAAATGATCAACCAACTTAGAAAGGCCATGGAAGACTCAAATATGTTAAAAGATGAAAGATTTAGAATGCTGTAATAGCAAGAGGATAAAATGAAAATTTTACTAACAACTTTAAACGCCAAGTATTCACACACAAACCTGGCACTGAAATATTTGTATATGGCAGGAGAAGGAATTTGCGAAAATTTAGAGATTAAAGAATTTACCATTAACAACAGTAGAGATTATGTTTTTACCGAACTTGTATCAGGTGGGTATAGCGTTATTTGTTTTTCCTGCTACATTTGGAATATAGAGCAAACTTTGGATTTGTGCGCAGACTTAAGGAAGGCCCAGCCTAAACTCAAAATTATCTTAGGGGGACCAGAAGTAAGCTTTGATGCGGAGAAATTTGTCTTGAAACATAAATTTTTAGATCTTGTCATGGTAGGAGAAGGGGAAAACATCTTCAAAGAATTGTGTCAGGTATTTGAAGGCAAATTAAATATAGTCCAGGTAAAGGGAATCATCTATCGTAATGAAGGGAAGATTTTTGTCAATCCTCCGGCGCTTCCTGTAAACTTTGAGGAAGTGCCATTTCCCTACGAAATGTTCCCTTGCGAAAAGAATAAACGAATATACTATGAGTCTTCTAGAGGGTGTCCTTATCACTGCAGCTATTGCATTTCCTCTTTGGAAAAGGGCGTGAGAGCATTGTCTGTTTCTAGAGTAAAAGAAGATTTAGGCTACTTTATTCACAAAGATGTGGATCAGGTTAAATTTTTAGATAGAACCTTTAATTGGGATCCGAATCGGGCTTATGATATCTTTGAATACATAATAGGGATGGATACAGGGACAATCAATTTTCACTTTGAAATTTGTGCAGACCTTTTAGATGAACGTACTCTTAGGCTGCTGCAAAAGGCAAGAAGAGGGCTTTTTCAGTTTGAAATAGGGATTCAGTCCACCAATAAGCGGACACTACAGGTAATAAACCGAACTAGCAATCTTGAAAGACTTATGAAAAACATTAAGGACTTGACAGGATTTGGGAACATTATAACCCATGTAGATCTAATTGCAGGACTTCCCTTTGAGGAATATCAGTCATTTAAGAACTCATTTAACCAGACTTATGCATTAGGTGCCGACAATATACAAATTGGATTTTTGAAATTCCTAAAAGGTACAGAAATTCGAAATACAGCAGTGGCATATCAGTACGAATTTATGGAAAAGGCTCCTTATGAAATTATTTCCAATGAATGTCTAAGTCCAAATGATATTTGCCATTTAAAGCAAATTGAATATGTTTTTGAACTGTATTATAATCGAGTTGGGTTTAAAACTACATTGAAATATGTTATGGCAGAATATGCAAAGACACCATTTGATTTTTTTGAAGGGTTTTCAAACTATTTCTACTTTAAAGGTTTTCAGCATAAATCTCATAAAAAAGAAGATCTGTATAGAATTTTCCGAAAATATATGAATACGTTAGCATCAGATAAAAAACTTGATGAAATTCTCGAATTCGATTTAGAGAGTACGATGAACTTTGATGCAGTGAAAAAATTCAAAAGAAAGGGATGGAACATCCTGTAGGTGAAATTATGTTAGAAAGTAAATCTGGACCAGAGAAAAAGAATATTGCTCAGAGTATGGGAATTACAAGAACAGTAATCCGTGGCCCTGAAGATGCAGACATTAAGGTTCGTAAGGATCGAATAGGTAGGTATTTCAGAAAATATTTAAGTAAGTTTGTGTTTGATGAATTTTCACCTAAGTATATAGAAAATTCAAAGGCTGGAGATTTAATGAAAGGCGTGCCTATTCCTTTACGTAAAAAAGACTTAAAAATCTTTGCTGGAGGAGAAGGGCTTACTATGTTGACGATTGCTGAAAATATGGCGTGGGTAATGGGATGTGATCCTCATTTTAAACATACAAAAGACTATGTAGCCATCTTAGAGAGGCTGTACAACTATAAGCTTTATGAAGGCATGGTAAAGGAAGGCAGAGATGCGGCAGAGCGAGGAGACATGGATAACGCATGCATTCATTTTCGTGCAGCTCTTTGCATGAAACCGGATTATCTTCACGGAATGTACAGCTATGCTAGAGCTTGCAGAGCTATGTATTTAAACAGTGGCAATGAAGAATATGTAGGTCGCTTTAAGGCTGAGGCTATGGATTACTTTGAACTCACCTCAGAAACCCATCCTAGGTTTGCACAGGCATTTTATTATTTAGGATATGCCTATCTTAACATGGGTCTATACGTCAAAGCAGAGATTACCTGGAAGGAATTTATACGATTCAGCCATAACGGTAAGGACAAGAAAGAAATTCGACAGAGAATGAGGCAATTAGCAGAACCTATTGAAATTGAACAAGGCTATAATGATATTATGGCGGCTCGTTATGAGGCGGGAGTACAGCGCCTTGAGAAGTACCGTGACAGCAAGTTTAATACTTGGTGGCCCCTTCACTACTACTTAGGTATAGGCTATGAAATGACTGGCGACATAGAAGCAAGCAAGGAAAGCTTGAAAAAGGTTCTTAAACTAAATGCTAGCCATATAGAGACCATGCGTGAACTAATTGGAATCTATGAAGACGAAGGTGATAAGGAAAATGTAAATAAATATGAAAAGAAAATTGCCATCGTTGAAAAAGGACTTAGAGAAGAGCAAAAGGCTTTAAAGGTTGCTATTGGGAAGGAAGATGCTCAGCTTCAAGAGAAAGAACCAGAATTAATGGAGCCAGAAGTGATCGAAGATATTAAAGAAGAAAAGAAAATGAAAAGATTAGGAACAAAGGGTGGGAAGTAAGAAAAGAATCAATATAAATAAGGTTATAAAATTGAAAAATGTGGATAAACTATAAAGGTGAGATTAGGGATATTTTTCATCAATTAAAATATATTGGATCGATTGAATAATGTTGTTGACACAGCAACACATACTGTTGTATAATACTAATTGTTGCCGATTGAGGCGACGCACTGTTCCAAGGTAGCTCAATGGTGGAGCAACCGGCTGTTAACCGGTAGGCTGTGGGTTCGAGCCCCACCCTTGGAGCCAAGCGCCGGAGTGGCGGAATTGGCAGACGCACAGGACTTAAAATCCTGCGGTCCTCATAGATCGTACCGGTTCGACCCCGGTCTCCGGCACCAATTTTTTCATAATCTATGAATGTTTGGTAAAATGAAGAATAAGATATATAACAAAGTCCAAGTCGAAAAATCGTAGACCAAAAGGTCACATTATCGCGGGGTAGAGCAGTTGGTAGCTCGTCGGGCTCATAACCCGGAGGTCGCTGGTTCAAATCCGGTCCCCGCAACCATAAACAAAACAGCCGTCCATAAGGGCGGCTTTTTTAATGTTGAAATAATTGACTAAAGATTATTGACAAAGATGGGCACCATACTTATAATGAAAACATAAAACTAATACCCCGTGGGGGTATATGGAGGGCAAAATGAAACAAAAATATACCATAACAGGAATGACATGTTCGTCATGTTCTGCACATGTAGAAAAAAGCATTGGAAAGCTTGAGGGAATAGAAAAAGTAGCAGTTAATTTACTTTCTAATAATATGACCGTTGAATACGATGAAAATCAACTTACAGATAAATTAATTACACAAGCAGTGGAGGGTGCAGGATATGGAGCAACAGTAAAGGAGAAGGCAACTTTAGGCAAGAGAAAATTATCAACTGATAAAGTTACACAGGAAGATCCCATGAGTGACCAGATACAGAATATGAAATTTAGGCTAGTAATTTCATTTATATTTACTATTCCTTTGTTTTATATTTCTATGGGGCATATGTTTGGCTGGATACTTCCAGGCTGGATTTTAGAGAATGAAAATGCTCTGACTTTTGCCTTTTTACAATTTCTGCTTTGCTTACCGGTTGTATATGTTAATCGTAAATATTATCAGATAGGATTCAAAACACTATTTCACGGTGCGCCAAATATGGATTCGCTAATTGCAATTGGCTCTATGGCTGCCATAGTATATGGCGTAGCGGCAATCTTTGCGATTGGATGGGGGTTGGGCCACGGAAATGACAATTTAGTCATGGAGTATTCTATGGATTTGTACTTTGAATCTGCCGGGATGATTTTGTCTCTGATTACACTTGGCAAATTTCTTGAAACCAGATCAAAAGGAAAAACTGGAGATGCAATCGCCAAGCTTATGGACCTGGCGCCTAAGACTGCCACGGTGCAGCGAGATGGAACCACAGAAGAGATTCCGGTGGAAGAAGTAGTGGTAGAGGACATCGTCTTAGTTCGTCCAGGAGAAAGCATACCAGTAGACGGACAAATTATACAAGGAGACTCTACAGTAGATGAATCAGCCATTACTGGGGAAAGCATTCCAGTTGAAAAACATAAAGGGGATCGAGTTATATCTGCCTCCATCAACAAGACGGGTGCATTTAAATTTAAGGCAACACGAGTAGGAGGGGATACTACCCTTTCTCAAATTATTTCCTTAGTAGAAGAAGCGGCAAATTCCAAAGCACCGATTTCCAAGCTGGCAGATAAAGTAAGCGGAATCTTTGTGCCAGGAGTGATTGTAATAGCGGTTTTAGCAACTATTACATGGCTAATCTTAGGGGCAACTATTGCATTTTCATTGTCAATTGGCATTGCTATATTGGTTATTTCATGCCCATGTGCTTTAGGGTTAGCTACCCCAGTGGCAATCATGGTAGGAACAGGAAAGGGAGCTGAAAATGGAATTTTGATTAAATCCGCAGAATCATTAGAGACAGCACACCTAATTCAGACAGTAGTCCTTGATAAAACAGGAACCATAACCGAAGGAAAACCACGTGTCACCGATATGCTCAGCAGCGGGGATGTTACAGAAGAAAAGCTTCTTGCCATTGCTGCATCCCTTGAAAAATCATCAGAGCATCCACTTGCAGAAGCTATTTTAAATGCGGCAGGAGAAAAGGGAATTGTCATATCAGAAGCCAAATCCTTTCGGTCAGTTACAGGGAAAGGTGTTTTGGGAAATATAGACGGAAATCTTTATATGGCGGGAAATTTAAAAATGCTATCTAGTTATAGCATTGATGCAAATGACTGGGAGGCAAAGGCAATCAAACTCTCCACGGAAGGAAAAACACCTCTTTACTTTGCAGACGAAAATCAAGTGATAGGGATCATTGCTGTAGCTGATACTGTAAAACCAACCAGCAAGGAAGCCGTTGATCGGATGAAAGCCATGGGTATTGATGTGGTAATGCTTACAGGAGATAATAAACGTACTGCCCAGGCAATCAGACAAGAGGTTGGGATTGATCGAGTTGTTGCGGAAGTAATGCCACAGGAAAAGGAGGGAGTGGTAGCTACAATTCAAAGCCAAGGGAAAAAGGTTGCTATGGTAGGTGACGGTATTAATGATGCGCCAGCATTGACTCGTGCAGATGTAGGCATTGCTATTGGTGCAGGTACAGATATTGCGATTGAAGCTGCAGATATAGTGCTTATGAAAAGCGACCTATTAGATGTAGTAACAGCTATAGAACTTTCACGCTCAGTTATCCGAAACATAAAACAGAACTTATTTTGGGCATTTTTCTATAATATAATTGGCATTCCATTGGCAGCAGGAGTGCTATTTCCTGTATTTGGGTTGAAATTAAACCCTATGTTTGGAGCAGCCGCAATGAGCTTAAGTTCCGTTTTTGTTGTAGCAAATGCCCTTCGGCTTAAAATGTTTAAATCTAAAAACCAAAAGGACAATTCAAAAGGATTAAAAGGAGATGAAAAAATGATAAAGAAAATGATTATTGAGGGTATGTCATGCGGGCATTGCTCTGGTCGAGTAGAAAAAGCCTTAAATGAAATGGAAGGTGTTAGTGCAACTGTGAATTTAGAGGAAAAATATGCAGAAATAACTATTGATGGCAGCGTGAATGATGATATGTTAAAAAAGGCAGTTACAGAGGCCGGCTATGAAGTTATATCTATTAAAGAGTAGGAGTGGTGTTACAAATGGAAGATAAATTGGAATGCACATGTAAATACAAGCTGCGAGAAAATGAGGAAAAAAAGGATCTATTGAAGCGGATTAATAGAATTGAGGGACAAGTACGAGGTATTAACAAAATGGTAGACGAGGATAGATATTGTGTAGATATATTAACACAGGTTTCAGCTATTCAGGCAGCCTTAAACAGCTTTAATAAGGTATTGCTTGCCAATCATATTAAAAGCTGTGTAGTAGATGATATTCAGGCAGGAAACACGGATGTAGTAGATGAACTGTGCCACACTATCCAAAAATTAATGAAATAAATATTAATCAACAGTGTCTGCGATAGTGTCAATAATCAGATTAATATGATCCTTATATTCAATAAGCGTGTTGCGCCAATTTTTCATACATTTCTTACCATCATCAGTAATAGTAAAAATACGGCGAGGCTTGTTTCCACTTTCTGTATCCCAAGCAGAAGAAATCAAAGACTGTTCCTCCATTTTTTTTAGTGCTCGATAAAATCCTGCCGGGTTTACCCCTTCGTCTGTAATTAAGCCTTTTTCCTTTAAATCAGACAGAAGACGAAATCCATATGACGGCTCATCCCACAGCATAATCAATACTGCAGGTTGAATGAATTTATCGAGAAAAGAACCTTTGCATGCACATTTGTTCATAATTTATTTCCTCCTTATATAATACTGTTATTAAAACAGCAACAGTAGACTATGTCAAGTATTATATTGACAATAGAAGAGAATAGTAAACAGATAAAATAAATAAAAGGAATATGTGTAAAATCTTGTAAAATTTTCGGTTACGATAGACCATCTTTTTCAAAAAAAGATGTGATAAACTCCTTTATATAGAGAAGAGAGGAGTGAAAAAGTGGACAAGCTTAATGTATTACTTACAAGTGGGATATGTTTATTGGTATGCGTTGCTACTATAGTAGTATATACCACTTGGTTTTCCGAAGATGTTATAGAAGAGAAAATACAAACAGTAAACACCTCAGCTTTAGCAGAAGAACAAAGATTATCTAACATAGCAATAAATTACGATACTCAGGTAATCAATGGGGGAAGTGATGAGATGTGGATTAGAGTTAAAGTGGAAATGCCCGGAGCAAAAAGCCAGAGTGGAATTTCATTAATTTCAGGCAACATTATGGAAAAACCCACAGAAAAACAAAAGGAAAAAGGGGTTTGGTCTGCAGGGGGAGACGGCTATTACTACTATAGTAAAACTGTTAACCCGGGGGAACAGTCAAATTGCTTATTTAAGAAAGACAAGAGTGAAGTGCCCGAGAAAAAGTCAGTACCTTTGGTTGATAGCTTACGGCTAGAAGCAGAAGCTGTTCAGGTCAATTGGATTTACGATTATGTGAAGACGGGGAAGGAAGCCTTCGATCTATTTATTGCAGGTAACCCATTAGAAGAAGTCCAATATCTTGGACAAGAAGTTTAACTTTGCCTATACATAAAAGGGGTATTAAAAAACAGATACAAGCAAGTTAATTAAAAAACACAGGGAGATTCCCAAAATGGTAGGCAAAAGGAAAGCCACACTAGTCCATTTTAGGCTCCCTGTTTCTTTTTTTATGGTTAGGCAAGTAGTGCCACAAGGGAAATGAAAGAGACACAAAAGCATTGTGGAAAGGCCAGTTTGCCAGGTCCAACCATTATCTGTAAGAATGTTTTGTAGCTGGCTGAAACTTTCGTAATCTAATAAATTACCGTGGGCCATATAAGTCATAAGCATGATGGGAATGACGATTTCGTTAGCGGGGAAACCTAGAATAAAGGCGACTACAATTACTCCGTCGATTCCAATCATTTGTCCAAATGGATCACAGAAATTTGTAAAATGGCTTAATAAACTCATATCTCCATAAGTGAGGTTTGCCAAAATCCAAATGAGAAGACCAGCAGGAGCGGCTACAATTATGGCTCTTCCCAGTACAAAAATAGTTCGATCCAAAATCGACCGGAGTATTACACTGCCAATTTTAGGCATTCGATAAGGAGGAAGCTCTAAAATGAAAGAGGAAGGAATGCCCTTTAGGATAGTGGCAGAGAGTATTTTTGAGATTAGCAACGTGGACAAAATCCCAAGAAGGATAATCCCAGTGAGAATTACGCAGGAAAAAAAACCCTTGCCAAAAGAAAAGCATGCAGTAAAAAATATGGTGATTATAGCAATTAATGTAGGAAATCTTCCATTGCAAGGAACAAAATTATTCGTCAAAATAGCAATAAGTCGTTCTCTAGGGGATTCAATTATTCTACATCCAATCACTCCGCAAGCATTACACCCAAAGCCCATACACATGGTTAAAGCCTGTTTACCATGGGCGTGACAGTGCTTAAATGCGTGATCCATATTAAAAGCTACTCGAGGGAGATATCCGAAATCCTCTAAAAGGGTAAATAGAGGAAAGAAAATTGCCATAGGGGGAAGCATAACAGAAATGACCCAGGCTAATGTCTTATAAACTCCATCAACAAGTGGTGCTCGTATGAGTTCGGGGAAGTTAATAGACAGGGCGAGGCTATTTAAAACATCTTCTATTTGGCCAAAGAAGAGAGATAGCCATTGGGATGGATAATTGGCACCTACAATAGTAAGCCAGAATATTAGCAAAAGTAAAAGTATCATAATTGGAAAGCCAAACTTCTTGGAAGTCAGAACCTGATCCAGGCGTCTATCAAAGTGGTGGGCTTCGGGAGTGTCTACCTGAACGCATTGATTATAAACATCTTCAATCTCTTCAATAAAAACTTGCTTTTCTTCGCAAGATTCACAAAGAGAGCAGGTTTGTTCATTGGAATGAGGTACAAAATCATATAATGCCTCCTGCAATTGTGGAAGCCCTTCCTTTGAACGTGCAGACATACCTATTACTGGAATATGGAGAAGAAATGACAGCTTCGCAAGATCCACATGGATTTTCTTTTTGCGAGCTTCATCTAAAAGATTTACACAAAGGATTACGTTTGGCGTAATAGAAAGAATCTGTAAAACCAGATTTAGGTTTCGTTTTAGACAGGTAGCGTCAGCTACCACTAAAATTATGTCCGCATCTTTGGAACAAATATAATCTTTGGCTACAGATTCGTCAATAGAAGTTGTGGTTAAAGAATATGTACCGGGAAGATCCACCAAAAGGAATTCCGTGTCCTTATATATAAAGGTTCCTTGAGCATTAGTGACTGTTTTTCCCGGCCAGTTACCTGTATGTTGTTTCAGGCCAGTCAAACTGTTAAATACTGTACTTTTCCCAACGTTAGGATTTCCGGCCAATGCAATCGTTTTAAAATTCATAAAAAAACACCTCTCTTTGTTGTTATATGAGAAAGGTGTTTATCTTGTGCCTTTTAATATTCTAATGAGCATATAGGAGTAACAATTATTTTTTTACCATCTTCTTCTCGAAGAGCAAGTACAGCACCCATTACTTCATAAGCGGTAGGATTTTTGGCAGGGCTTGTAAAAAGAACTTTTACTGTGGAACCTGGCGCAAAGCCGAGATCTATCAGTCGGTCCTTTTCAAGGCCGTAAGCGGCAATTTCGTTTACTTTAGCTTGACATCCATTAGGCAGGGCAGCTAGCGTTATCTTTTTATTTTTCATGTATATTTTCTCCTTTATGAAATAAATAAAATGAGGAGTTATACGGATATTATGCTTTAAAATATGCGATTAGCATATCATTTGTTAATTTTGGCAAAGAGCAAGACCCCAGGGGATGCCTCCCCTGGGGTCTTGCTCTTTGTTTATAGATTCGACTTACAAGCTTAGTGCTTTGAAGTCTTTTTCTTTTTCGTATAGACTGTTGTACCCAATACTCCTGCACCTGATACAAGGATCAGAATAAGGTAAAGGACCATATTGCTGTTATCTCCGGATTGGGGCACATTTGTCGGAGGATTTGGTCTTGTTGGACCAGCAGGGTTTGTCGGGTCAGCAGGCTTTGTGGGGCCAGCAGGATTTGTTGGGTCAGCAGGCTTTGTGGGGTCAGTAGGACTTGTTGGAACGGATATTTTCTCCCAGTTGGCTGTGAGAGTAACCGGCCTTTGTGGCATAATAAAGCTTGCATCAGGCTTGTCCGCATTTGTGATGACTAAAGAAGC
>JAVXGM010000011.1:0-55256 GCA_036657395.1 Anaerovoracaceae bacterium | reverse complement strand
ATTGCTGCTGATGTACCAACACCGCCTGCTCCAATAATAAGTAGTTTCATTTTTGTACCTCCACACATTCATAATTTGTAACGTATTCGTTAATTTTTTTCAAGCCATCTTTATTTAAATAAACTTTATCTCTAAGCTAATATTAACGAATATTTCTGAAAATTGCAACAATGTGTTTGCTCTAAAATTGTACAATCTTGCGGTTATTTTCTATCAATTAATAACAGTTCTGCGCTAAATCCTTTAAGTGTAGCACGCAAACTTAAAGTATCTGAAGTTGTAAACTCGCCAAATTCTACTAAGGGCAAGGATGTCCACTGTTGAATAATCTCTTGTCTTCTGTTTGCAATACTTCTAGTCTTAATAGCCTCTTCTAGATCCGTAATCACATTGCTCTTTCTCATCTTGTACCTGGAAATCTTAAATTTTCCAGAAAGACCCATACATCGCATTAAAAATTCCATTTCCTCATCAAATTTACTGACAATTTCCAATACGTTTTCCCTAGTGGTACTTCCCATTAGATCTTTTTCGACTCTCTCGCTAAAGTTATATACCAATATGCTTAAAGAGTTTAATTTGCCAGGGAACTTTGACCCTGTAGTAATAATATAATTTTTACCGTAGTCAATCACTGATTCTCCAAGGCTAGCAATAAGCTTGTATGGATTTGCTGTAGTTCTCATGACCGGTTTTGCCAAAAGATCCACCAAAGGTGGGCGATCAGTTTTAATACTGGCGTACTCATCATTGAGGAACAGATTAACAATAAGGGGATGGGGTTTTTGCTTGTTAATGTAATCAGTATAGACACCTTTAACCTGTTTTCGAATTGCTTCTTCAATCTGTCCTGGTGTGCTTTTAACATATTGGGCTAAAATCTCCCTACTGCTCACCTTACCGGTAAATTGTTTTCTATATTCTAAGGGATGCATTCCATACCAAATTTCAAAATGCTTAATATAGTATCTTAATGCTGAAAATCCTGTTTCTTCTGCAATAACCCCAACCTTTTTGGTAGTACCTAAAAGTAATTTTTCTGATTCCTCTACACGAATAAAGCTAAGCAAATCTTGGAAACTAAGTCCCGTGGCCTCTTTAATAACATGGGAAAGGTAGTAAATGCTCAAATGTTCCCTGTTGGCAATTTCATTTAAAGTCAGCTTCCTAGAGTAGTTATCATACATGTAGTCAGTGATTCTGTTTAATCTTCCCGCTAGAATCTTATTGCCTTTGTTCTTTGCCTCATTAACAAATTTACCATCTTCCATTACAAAATACTGAAAATCTGACATGAGACAGGAAATCAGATTGTGGGTACTTTCAATTACTTTATGCTCATAGCCATACCCTTTCTGCAATACCTCCATCATAATTCTTGCTAGAATATTTCTTAAAACCTCTAAGCTTTCATCACTATCATCATCCATATCTGTGACAAAAAAGTTGTTTTTAAGACTGTCATAATACTTGGAGAAATACGTCAAATCCAATTGCAGCATCATAACCATGTTAGGCTCCCCTGTGTTTGCAAAGCTGTGCATCTCTCTGTCGTTAAGAATGAAAATATCTCCTTGTTTTAATGTGTATGTGTAATATCCATTCCTCAAAGTAATACTTCCATCCAATACGTAAACGACTTCCATATCGTCATGAAAATGTATAGGATACGCATCAATGTTTGCTGTCACAATATTAATGGGCAGTTCATCTTTATAAATATTTTTTTCTTTTAACATGTTTTTTTCTCCTTTTTTAGGCTGTGCATTATGTAAACTAATTTACAGATTTTTTCAACAAGCTGCAAGCTGTTTATTTTTAGGCTTCTTAGGAATTATCCACAAGTTTTGAAAAATAGTATACAATTTTATCCCAAGGTGATTGTGGATAATTATTTTTAAAATTTTTATGTGATTGCAACGTTTCTACCCATATTGTTCTTTTAACTGTACAGTGTTTTCCACAGGTTTGCCATAATTATCTCCACTTGCTTTCACCCCTTTAATTGGAAATTATTTCAATATGTTTTTGTGGGTTTTTGCCGGTAAATTTGCATACTCCATAAAATATAGATTCAGCTAATTTTTGTTGGTATTCAACAGTCTTCAGCTTCTCAGTCTCTTCATGATTAGATAAAAATCCACATTCCACAATGGCAATTGGACATTTTATTGCTTTAAACATATAAATCCCATTTCGCTCTAAAGCCACCCTATTTGTTCCATCTTTCAAGGCCTTTGTGACCTGCTCTTGCAAAACTCTGGCAAGGTTCTTGCTATGCATTAATATTGTTTTTTCTCCATTATTGCTAGGGTAAAAAACTTGAGCACCATGCACTGAGCTGTCTTCTTTAAAGCTGTTTAAATGAATACTTATAGCCAATGCTGGGTTTGCTTTATCAATAATTTCTCTTCTTGCTTTTAAATCTTGCGTCTTTAAGCTACGTATTGTGCCGTTACCTTCTTCATATAGACCTTTATCTGTCTGTCTAGTCATAATTACTGTCCATCCAGCCGCTTGTGCAAGATTTTTCACTTCCATTGCTATGGCTAAATTAATCGCCTTCTCCGACGTTCCATCGGCACTTTGAGCACCGCCATCTATGCCTCCATGGCCTGGATCAATAACCAAAGTATTCTTATTAATACCCATTAAGTTGGCCACTTGTTGTTCTAATTGGCTGTATGTTGGCACCAATGCCACTATTCCCATAATAACCGCAAGACACAACCCTATTTTTCTCCATTTTTTATTCATTCTTCACCTCATACTTTTCAAACTTTTATTTCATTGTATGAGTGGAATGCCCGCCATATTCTATAGCAAATTAGTATTGTAATAATTAATTATACAACAAATTTGTTTTTTCTTCCAGGGAAAAATTTGACTTTTTTGCTATACTTGTATTACAATTCATAGTATTAAAGGTAGTAAGGAGTAAAAATGAATACAATTAAAATATTTCAAGACAATGTATATGAACAAAATTGCACAGCAACAATAACGGAGATTCTTCTAGATAACAAGGATTCCATTTTGACTTTGGACAAAACAATATTTTTTCCTACAGGCGGCGGCCAAAGTTGTGATTTGGGCAATATAGGTGATTATCCCCTAACAGAGGTCTATGAAAAGGATAATATTGTCTATCATAAGTTAAAAGGCAAGACTAAATTCAAAGTTGGAGATTCGGTTTTATGTACTCTTGATTGGGATCGGCGATTTGACAATATGCAGCGCCACTGCGGCGAACATATTTTATCTGGAATCTTCTTTAGCAAGTTTGGTGGAATCAACAGAGGATTTCACATGGGAAGTGATTACATGACAGTAGATATTTCCCTAGAAGCCAATCCCGAGTTCACACAAATCACGTGGGACATGGCCATGGAGGCAGAGCTTTATACTAATCAGGTGATCTGGTCTAATGCCCCTGTCACTGTGCGTAGATTCCAAAAACGAGAAGATGCGGAAAAATTACCTCTCCGCAAGGCTTTGGCAATAGATGAGGAAATCTCCATAGTCTGTGTAGGAGATACAGCTAATGCGGCTGATTGTGTGGCCTGCTGCGGCACCCATCCTGCCACTGCAGGTCAGGTGGGTCTTGTAAAAATATATAAGCTAGAAAATCATAAAGGTATGTTTCGCATCTATTTTGAAGCTGGAAAAAGAGCTCTTATAGATTACAATAAAAAGCATGCACTTATCAATCGTCTAAATCAAAAATATTCTGCCGGAGATGATGATCTTTTAAAGAAAATCTCAGCTCAAGAAGACAAAATATCCCAAATAAGAAGTCAGCTATTCGCTTTGCGTAAGTCCATAGTTGATAAAAGGATTAAGGACATTCGCCAAGAACTTCAGGATAAAAATAGTCAGCCATTTGTCCTTCGCCGCTATGATGATATGGAAATAAAGGATTTACTTTCTATTGGTAGACCACTAATTGAAGAAAGTTACAAGCCAGTGCTTATAGTTTCACCTAAAGAAAATACTGTTCTCCTCTTCTCAAGTGGCGCTAAAGATTGTGGGAAATTAGTAAAAGAAAATGCCAATATTTATCGAGGTAAGGGAGGCGGGACTTCCACTTCTGCTAGAGCCATGTTTCCTGACAAGGACTGCCTAGATACCTACATCGATCTACTTCGCAAGCACCTAACTTAATTCTTAAGTCAACAAAAAATGATGAGGTGCTTATAAAAGCCCCTCATCATTTTTTTATATTTCAGGTTTACAATATTCTATCTTCTCACCTTATTGTTTCTTACAGGATGTATATCGTTTTATATCTAACACCCCAGTTTCGACACTGGCGTTCTGAATTTTTGTAAACATCAATTGTTCTTCCTTTAATATTTCCACCTGTATCCGCTGCTACAGCATAACCGTAACCGCTAACATATACTTTTTTGCCTAGTGGAATTACTCTAGGATCTACGGCAATTCTACCAACTTTTGCTCTCAAACCTGAAGCTGTAATGCCTCCACCTGTATAAGCATAAGCTTTAACGATAAACTTCTTCTTGTATACTAATCCCTTTGCTTTGGCTTTAACCTTTTTAGAGTATTTACCAAAGACTTTCTTTCCATTGACTTTTTTATAACCTCTCACCTTATAGTAATAAGTCCTTCCTGCTCGAAGCTTACCATTGATACAAGATGTTGTCTTTCCCTTAGAAATCACTTTAACGCACTTAAATTTTCCCTTTGAGGATGTGCTGCGATAAATATGATATCCTTGAGCACCGTCTATTTTTTTCCAAGAAATCTTCACTTTGTTTTTTCCTGCTTTTGCCTTAGCTGATGCTTGTTTAGGCACCGCTTTGGCGCATGACCTTGGAGAATATTTACTGTATATTGTCTTACCAGTTACAGTTTTATATGCCTTTATCCTATACCCATAAGCCTTCCCAGTTGTGCTCTTCTTGTCCAAGTAGGTTAAACTGCCGGATCCTTTTTTCGTTCCGATTAGAGCATAATGCTTTTGCCCTTTAGTATATCTGTATATTTTATATCCAGTCGCTCCTGAAACCTTTTTCCACGTAACCTTGATTGATGTTATTCCGTGGCATTTTGCCTTAACAGATTTAGGTGCGGATATCTTTATTGTCGATTCTGTCGGCGGCGGTGTTACTATCTCTCCGCTATCCTCAGCCCAAACCTGGGTTGTTGGAATGGCTATAATAGAACACGCCATTGTTATTGTCATTATTCCCGCAATGATTTTCTTTTGTATACTCATAAATTACAACTTTCCTTCCATTTTTGGTTTTTAACTAACACTTAAAATATATAAATGGTCACATAACGTACGCCCCAACTACTGCTTGCGCTTTCTGAGTTTTTGTATACGTCAATGGTTTCCCCTTTAATATTGCCTCCAGTATCCTCAGCTCTTGCAAACCCATAGCCTTCAACATAAACATTGCTCCCCAGTGGGATTACACTTGGATCCACTGCAATAGCCCCGACTCTTGCTTGTGTGCCTAAGGCTGTCCTTCCGCCTCCGCTGTAAGAATACGCTTTAACCGTAAACTTTCTCTTGTATTCCTTGCCGCCGATCATACCTCTTGTACTTCTCGCAACTAATTGAGTCTTTGGTTTTGTTATTGTCTTTCTCCCAATTTCTTTCTTTTTTATAATCTTCCCATCAGAATAGGTTATCATATAAGTAACTTTATCTTTTCCCTTTTTCCCTTTTCTAACGACCTTGGTAGTCCCAGCTCTTAATGAGTTGTCTCCATGCTCTTTTGTCTTGTACTTCATGGCCTGGGTAGTTGTTTTTTTCTCTTTTTTAATTCTGTTAACTACTACCTTTGAATTGGCTGTTAACTGTTCTCCTGCAGCAGGTTTAACAATATCATCTCCATCCAAAAAAATTTTATTATCCTTTAAGGCTTCTCCTACTGTGTCCGGCACTGCCTTTAGGTTTGTTACTTTTCCATCCGCCGTTAATTCAAATGGAACTGCCCTATTTATCACAATTTCCATACCGTCATTTACATACTCGCTAACTACTGGCGTGATCTCATCTTTTTTGTATAGGTTTATATTAGCCTCTTCAAGAAATCCATCCACCTTGTACTCTTTTGTTGAATGATTTACAGTTTGTCCATCTATAGTCACTTCAATATTCTTAGAAACAAGAGTGGTTAAAATCACAACGATAAGTACCGCTGATAGGATTACCGTGCCTATGACTGTTAAACCTAATTTATGTCGTTTAAGCTTGTCCACTTTAACCCCTTTCTGTTTTGATTCAATGAAAAAGTGCATAAACAAAACTTATGCACTTACTACAAACATTATAACAATCTCTCTTTCCTTGTCAAGTTTTTGCCTAGAAACCTGTACATAATGTTACGTTTTGCTACACCCATTTCCATAATAATCATATTCACTACATTAAGTTCTGTATATGGAAGGGTACATTCCTTTAGTATTTTGTGATTTCCCTTTTCGTCTACTTCCATCGCCATGAGCGGATTAAAATTCTTAGTCGCTAAGTTGCAACAAAAGTTGCCTAGCTCATCACATTCAGAGGCTCTACAAAGTGCAAAATCCGCCTTCATAGGTTTTCCAAAAGAAAGTTTTTTCCATCAATATTAAGCACCTGTTTTACCTCAGCAATTACAGTACCAACACCTGCAGGGGTAAGCACTCCACCAAGACCCGCTCCAGCAGCTCTGATTTGCTCTGCAAGAGTCCCTTGGAGAACTAAGGTACATTTGTGTGCCATCATTCATTCCCTTTTCAAGAAGCTTGCCTATCCCTCTTGCTCTCTTCACTTTTTTTAGAGTAAAGATCATCGACATATAATCTTCATCTAACTGTTCAAGGTCAGAAATCTCATTAATCACTTTTATACTATCATCATTTGACTTAGACACCACAACGTCGAATTTAGGAGCGAGTACAATTCTGTGCTTTTCCTTTATCATAGTTTTTTACCTTCTGGTTTTTACGTTGGCTAATCTTTTGTTTGCCATATCCCCTCCTATAACATAACATCTATTACCATGATGTCCGGTATAGCATTTCCTACAGCTGAGCGTAAGCCTTCATGATCAAAAGTATATCCATCTGGAGAAAAAGGGCGAACCGTTTTAGCTTCTTGCCCGATTGGTTTTTATTTCACATAAAAAACCCATTGAAATCAATGGATTTTAAGTAAATTTTCTCCTGTATTACAGTTCGTATTTTTTCTTTTTTCGCACTAACTGAGTCTGGCTTATTCCAATAGCCCTTACTGCCTTTCTAGTAGATCCGTATTTGGTACAAGCATATTTCAAAATGTTCTTCTCAAAGCTACTTACCATTTCTTCCAGATTCAGAGTTTTCTCCCCGTTAAGCTGTTCTGCGGAAAGCTGAAATGACCCAGTTTCCAGCATGCACCCATGCAAGTCTTTCATTACATCTAAAACTGTGATCCTTTCATTCTTTGCATTGATCAAAAGTCTCTGAATCACGTTTTCAAGTTCCCTAATGTTTCCTGACCAATCACAATCTTGAAGGTAGTCTACTGCATCATGGACCTATAAGCCCTCTACTCTATTTTTATATTTAAGTTTTTTATTATTTCTTCAGATATTCGATTTCTTCTCTTGTTAGCTTTCGATAATGTCCATCCGCCAAGCGTCCCAAATATAAATCGCCTATGGATACTCGATGAAGCTCCTGTACCTTGTTCCCTACCGCTCCAAACATTTTGCGGACTTGTCTGTTCTTTCCTTCATGAATGGTGATTTCCACAATGGCAGAACGGTCACCTTGCTTTATTACATTCACCTTTGATTTTGAAGTAGTAAACCCACCAATATCTACACCTTTTTCAAGCCAAGCAATCCGACTTCTTGAAAGTACGCCAGCCACTCTGGCCCGATAAGTCTTATCCACTTGATGTTTTGGATGAGTCAAGTGATATGCTAAATCTCCATCGTTGGTCATAAGCAGCAACCCAGAAGTGTTGTAGTCCAATCTCCCCACAGGAAAAAGTCTAGCATCAACATCGGCCACTAACTGGGCAACAGTCTGTCTTGATCTATCATCCTCCACCGTTGTAATATATCCTAAAGGCTTATTCAACATGATATATACTTTCTTTTCTGCGCAAGTAAGAGTCTTCCCGTTAACCTCCACCTGGTCCTCTTCTTTTACATCATAACCCGGCTCCTTCATTATAGTGCCATTTATTTTTACATTTCCGTTTATAGTAAGTTGGTCTGCTTTACGCCTACTTGCGATTCCTGACTGAGCAATGTACTTGTTTAATCTCATATTATCTCCTTTTCACTTTGTCATTCTACTTTACAAAGTGGTTTCCTGTCAATAAAATAGTACACCGCCTATAAAGATGGTGTACTCCTTCAATGTCATATTTGTGATTTATTTAGTGGTAAGAACCACAAACCTGTTCCAATGTATACTCTTTATCTGATTCGTTGCTTTTAACGCTAACCTTCAATAAAACATCTTCTTTATCAATTTCTCTTTCAATAACAACTTTTCCATTATTATCTTTAACCGAAATAATCATTTGTCAGTTCTCCCTTCTGTTTTTTATTACTTTATCATAATAACGTAATGCCTCGAAGAAGTCAACTCTTTTTATGCTCTCTTATATTGCTGTATATTAGGTTCTTTGTTATAATGAATCGAAAAGAAGCATAGTCTATTATAATGTTTAGAATTGGGTATAATTATATGATTAACATATTACAAAAAAAGGCTTTAATTTTAGCCGTACGTGCTGGAGAAATCATGCTTAAAAGCGGCGCTGAAATCTATCGTGTCGAAGATACTATTGAACGTATATGCAAAGCATGTGGCATTTCATATGTGGAAGTCTTTGCTACGCCTACTGGTCTCTTTGTTTCTGTAGACAACGGAGATGACAATAGCGATGTGTATACCTATGTAAAGCGTATACGCAGCGGTGCAGATACAAACTTGGAAAAGATTTCTCAAATCAACCACTTTTCTAGGGAATTCACAACCACAGATCTTTCAATTGACCAGGGCATGAAGCGAATGAAGGCAATTGATAAGCACAAACTCCACCCTATGCCTATACGCCTTTTAGGAGCCGCCTTAATTGCCTCTTGTTTTGCACAACTCTTTGGGGGAAACGTCCTAGACATTTGCTGTGCATTTGTCATTGGAGGCGCCAGCTATATAGTCTCTTTGATACTGAGAAAGTTTGAAATCAACTATTTCATTAGAGCCTTTTGTTGCTGTGCCATATCGGCTTTTTGCGCCTTGCTTTGCACTGAAGTCATAGCCACCACCAATTACAATGCCATTATCATTGGCTCAATTATGATTTTTGTTCCTGGGGTTGCAATTACAAATTCCATACGTGACTTTCTCTCTGGAGATATGCTTTCTGGCATAGCACGTCTGACTGAGGCCTTTATTATCGCTATTGCCCTTGCTACTGGCGCCGGCGTCATCCTTAAAATTTGGGGTTCTATAGGAGGTATAATAATATGATCATCTCCTTTATTTTTGCTGTATTTGCAACCCTGGGATTTTCTATTATATTCCGTGTGCCATTAAAGCATATTCCTGTAGCTTCCCTTATTGGTGGAATCGGCTGGTTGATTTATCAGGTTTGCCTCTCCTTTGATACGTCTTCCTTATGGTCCTGCTTTTTTGCTGCCTGTACCGTGGGAATTCTCAGTGATCTTTCCTCTAGAATCTTCAAGGAAGCCTCAACCATATTTACTATTCCTGGCATCTTACCTTTGGTACCAGGTGCTGCAATATACAAAACCATGTTGGCTATAGTATCAGGAGACTTAAGCCTTGCCGCAAATCTAGGTAGCCAGACCTTGCTTATGGCAGGTTCTATTGCTATTGCCCTCCTTGTGGTAGGTGCCATGATCCGCATTATTGTCTCCATAGCCTGTAGAGCCACTTGTATATCAAAAAAATAAATCCACTGACGGCAAACAAAATGACAGGCTCAACTCTTATATGAATTAAGCCTGTCATTTTTTTATGTTTATTTATAATGTTTCTTATCATTCTCTTTGATTTTAAACTTTTGCCTGATGGAAAAAATTATAACACATACACACATAATGCCTGCTAGAATCCAACCTGCCCATGGAGATCTACTACTTCCACCGCTCTCTGCAAATACCAAGACTGGTATTAGTGCTACGCTAAGTGCCATGGCGATTGTTAGCATTCTATTTACAACAACACTTCTCTTCATCTTTTGCTCCCCCCATCTTTTCCAGGGTTTTTCCTAGTTCATCTAGCCAGTCACCTGAGAAAAGTTCAATCATTCCTTTATCTGCCGCTGCGGACAGCTTAGGATCAATAGGAATTCTGCCTACAATATCAAGATTGTGGGCTTTTGCTACATCTTCAATATGGCTTTCCCCAAATACCTTGTAGTCCTTACCATTGTCTGGACAAGTAAAGTAAGACATATTTTCCACAAGACCTATTACTGGAATATTCATAAGCTCAGCCATTTTAACTGCTTTAGATACAATCATAGAAACTAGCTCCTGTGGAGAAGTAACAATTATGATTCCGTCGATAGGAATGGTCTGAAACACGGTGATAGGAACATCTCCCGTACCAGGAGGCATATCGATGAACATATAGTCCACATCACCCCAAATTACATCCGTCCAAAACTGTTTTACTGTTCCTGCAATCACAGGCCCACGCCAAAGGACTGGATCCGTATCATTTTCCAAAAGCAAATTTACTGACATAGTTCCTATGCCTGTTTTAGTATTTACTGGGAAAATTCCAAACTCGTCGGCAGTAGCCTTTTGTGTCAGCTTAAAGGTCTTTGGAATAGATGGACCTGTAATATCTGCATCTAACACTGCTGTTTTATAGCCCAACCGTTGCATTATAACCGCCATAAGGGATGTGACCATGCTCTTACCTACACCACCTTTGCCGCTAACAACGCCAATTACTTTTTTAATATTATTAAATTCATGTGTTTTTTCTATAAGACTTTCTGGCTCAGATGCCTGACTACATCCACTACAACTACTTTCACTACAACCACCTTCGCTACAGCTATTCTTGTTTTCTTCCATTATTAAATCCTCCTAATTCGTTTTTGTTATATAATTAGGATTATAACGTTTTCTACCTGCTGGTGTCAACTGATGATTCCTTCTTACTATTTCAACTCCATCTTCAAATTCCTTATATTTATACGCTGAAATTACTGGTGCCATTTTTTCTTTGCCTAAAAGATCCTTGTCGCCTGTGGATTAACCCAAACAACATACATAAAATTGACCATGAAAAAAGCACGGTTTTCCCTGCTTTTTGTAAGTCTTCCCACAAGGCTTTAGCTTTGCTTTACTAGATCAGTCTCTCATTATAAATTCCCGAAAGACCGTATCGATTTACTCGTTCTTTAATTTCTTCACAATCTATAGAGTAAAGTCCCTTTTCCTTCATTCGCCTGAAATATTCCGCCCCTGCAAAAGTATAACGTGTCATGAGCCCACCTTCATTTTTCAGATTCTTATTGGCAAAAGAAATTAAATCACCAATGGCAAGACTGATAGGAAGTTCTAGTGATTTCATTCCTTTTAAGTATCGTACGGCATTGTGGCCTGCTAAGCTTCCAGTAGAAATCGCTTCTGTATGGCCCACAAAAAGCCCTGACTTTTCCCCACCACAAAAAATATTTTTAATTCCTGTCGCTTTCATTGTATTGTCACGCTCTGCTATAGATAAATATCTAATGGAGTTACCCTTGCCTCCCGCATAAGGATCTACATATCTGGCATTTTCAAACCCAGTTATCTTCCGTAGGCTATCTAGAGGGAAAAACGGCGTCATTATTTTCGCATAACCTGTATCTAAGAGAATAATATTTTCCGCAAATTCTTCTAATGCATATTGTTGACAAACTTTCAAATCTAGCTTTTCTTTGACTATTGCTTGTTTAGGTATAGGAACAATAGCCACTCCTGTGTCATCTAACTTATTACAAATTTCTGTAGACAATGAATTTTTTTCCAATTTCCCTGACCCACTAAATGCCCCAAATGCTCCGTCCTTTCGCATTCCCATAATGTCACTCCGCCCAGCTTTTTGAGTAATGCTCACTCTAGGACCAAAAGAAGGACAGCGGAGAATACACATACAGCATCCGTTTCCGTAAGTAAGGCAATTACCCATTGGACCGGTTGACCCAGTAGTCTCAACGAATACATCCCCTTCAACCACCTCTCCTCCAGCAAGAACAATACTTTTGACTAAAATCTCCCCTTGGTCGTCTTCACTTTTTTCTACATCGATAGCTCTAGACATAAGTCTTACGTCTATATCCATTTCACGAAGCAGTCTCCTCACATAAGGTTCAACTTTTATTACATCATAAAGGCTCGCATGTTTATGCCCTGGAAAATTCACATCTTTGTGGCGAGTACACTGGTCTGTAATATTGAAAAGTTCCCATGCTCCTAAGGCAATATTTTCCTCAGTGGCAGTAAACCTTCCATTATTTCTCATAATTCCACCTACGTTGCCTAGACCTAAAAGTAGGTCTGTTTTTTCCAGCAATGTAACATCAGCTCCAGCTTTTTTCCCACTAATTGCAGCGGCACAGCCAGACCAACCACCGCCAATAATAATTACTTTATACAAATTAAATACCCCCAATCAATTTAGTATATGCTTGATTGGGGGTATTGTTAAATATATTATATTTATTCTTGGATTCCTGGAATCTTTGGAATGGCTGCTATTGATGGTTTTAATTCTTCATCTGTTGGTATATGGTCTTCCATATTGCCTTCATTAAATGCTGAATATGCCATCATATCAAAATACCCAGTTCCTGTAAGACCAAAGAGTATAGTCTTCTCTTCCCCTGTCTCCTTGCACCTTAGAGCCTCGTCAATGGCTCCTCTAATTGCATGGGCAGATTCAGGTGCAGGCAAAATAGTTTCATGTTTTGCAAATAATGTAGCAGCTTCAAAAACCTTAGTTTGCTCAACAGACGCAGCTTCCATATATCCATCGTGATAAAGCTTAGATAATATAGGTGACATTCCATGATATCTCAGTCCTCCAGAATGATTTGCTGACGGCTTAAATGTGCATCCTAGAGTGTACATCTTTGCCATTGGTGTAATCTTTCCTGTGTCACAAAAATCGTACTTGTATACGCCTCTTGTAAGGGTCGGACAAGAAGCTGGCTCAATGGCCAGGATTCTTGGATTGGATTTTCCAAGGATTTTATCCTGCATGTACGGTGCAATAAGTCCTCCTAAGTTGGAGCCGCCACCGGCACAACCTATTACTATATCCGGATACTCCCCCAATATATCCATTGCCTGTTTTGCCTCAAGGCCAATAATCGATTGGTGAAGTACTACCTGGTTAAGTACAGAACCTAATACATACCTATAACCCTCTGTAGTTACAGCTTTTTCCACCGCTTCGGAAATAGCACAGCCTAAGCTTCCGCTGTTATCTGGATCTTCTGTAAGTATATTTCTCCCTGCCTGAGTAGTATTACTTGGAGATGGAATCACCTTTCCTCCAAATGTTTCCATAATACTTTTTCTAAATGGCTTTTGATTATATGAAACTTTCACCATGTACACTGTCAGGTCGATTCCAAAGTATGAACAGGCTTCAGCGAGTGCTGTTCCCCACTGGCCTGCACCAGTTTCTGTCGTTAAATGCTTAAGTTTTTGCTCCTTGGCATAATATGCCTGAGCAACTGCTGAATTCAACTTGTGACTGCCAGAAGTGTTGTTTCCTTCAAATTTGTAATAAATTTTTGCTGGCGTGCCTAAAGCTTTTTCAAGGTTATAGGCTCTACACAAAGGTGATGGTCTGTAAACCTTATAGAAGTCCAAAACTTCCTCTGGAATATCAATATACCTAGTTTCATCGTCCATTTCCTGACGAGCCAGTTCTTCGCAAAATACTGGAAAAAGATCTTCCACTACTGCTGTTTTTCCAGTTGCTGGATTAATAATAGGATCTGGTTTTTCCTTCATGTCTGCTCTAAGATTGTACCATTGTTTTGGCATCTGATCCTCTGTTAAATATAATCTGTGTGGTATTTTCTTAATCTTATCCATTGTTTTGCTCCTTCTGCATTGTGATGATCAAGGGTAAAAAAATACGCTTCTGCCCCTGCTATTGGGACAAAAGCGTTGCTTCTGTTATTGCCACCCGAGGATATATTAATGATATCCTTGCTTTGTGTACAGCTGTTGATACACACTCCCTTTGTAACAGGTGGAGATCCTGTTAGGCGCTACTTAGCATTGCTGCTGTTCGTCCTACCCTCCTAAGTCCATTCAATCTGTTCGCCATTATCCCGATTACACCACCCGGGACTCTCTTTAAATTTAGAATTTAGATTTACTAATCTCAATCATCGGTTTGAAATATTCATTTATGTTGATATTATAGCCATTACTTTGTGCTCTGTCAATAACTTTTTTGGTTTTTTTAAGGATTTCACACAATATTAAAAGTCATAAAATTGACATTTGCACATTTTATGACTTTCTCCCCGGCTATCCACCATAGTGCAGGCACCGCATATTCCTTCTCCGCAGCACATATGATAATTATTGCTGTATGCTAGTTTTGACCAAGGTATGGAAAGCTTTTCCTTTATACTATCAATGTAATAATCTGAAGCCAAAATCATGATTACATCATAATCTTCAGCCTTTATTCCAGAAATTCCTTGGGACAAATCCTCATAAGTTATAGATTTTGCTGGAATGTCAATTAAATAATCGTTTACAAATTCTTGGTTAATCTTATCCTGGTCAATAATGAAGTGAACTTCATCTTTTCCAAAGGCCCACCTGTTATAGGCTACAGCAGGGGCAAAGCCAACACCCTTAGTGATAGCCAGGACTCTTCTTGACTCTTTTTTAACAACATTGGAAATTCCCAAGATTCCATTTCGGTAAACTCCTCTCATTTCCAACTCATCATTGGCCGTGGCTAAGGCTTTTGTCTTTCCTGCCATAACCTTTACTGCCAAATGTATCTGTCCCTTTTCTGGTTCCGATTTCATAACCGAAACGGGTACACTGTAACAATCTTTTTCTCCACCGGCTTTCAAAAATACATATGAACCAGGAAGAGATGCTTTTAATGCGAAACCCTTGCTAACCCCCACCACTAAAACCACTAGATCTTCCCCATACCAAATTCGCTTAATAATAGGCACCCGTTTATTTTCCCGTTTATTATTAATTTTTTTATCATTTTGCATGTACTCATTGTATATGCAAACCCCTCTCCAATTACACTCACAGCAATCCTTTCCCTGCAATCTACTACAGGTTATACAGTCCCCTGATGCTGCCAAAAGGCAAGGGCAATTTTCAGATCCGGCATCAATGCACAGTTCTTCTTTATAAGTCATGTCTATTCCCCCAATCGTTTAAATCCATACTCCATTAAAGTATATGCATCGTTAAACCAATTTGGTGCACACATGACTACACATATTACTTCCCTGCCATTACGGGTGGCAGAGGCCACCAAAGTCCGCCCTGAGGCCTTTGTATATCCGATCTTCACCCCACTTCCACCCTTAAACTGGCGAACCGTCTTATTCTTGTTATAAAAGTGCTCATAATCGCTTTTTTCCCTTTTAGCTTCCCATGAAGTTTCTGAAACAATCTTTCGAAAGTCCTCATTTTCCATGGCTGCCTTGGCAATTATGGCCATATCCCTCACTGTAGTATAGTGATTCTCATCAAATAATCCATTTGGATTTACAAAATGTGTATTTTTGCAATGTAAATCTACAGCCTTATCGTTCATCCTTTTAATAAATTCCTCCTGGTCTCCTGATGCAATGAGAGAAACTGCAACTGCTGCATCATTTCCAGAGCAAAGCATTAGACCATAAAGTAAATCCTCTAGGCGAATCCTTTCACCTTTTTCCAAATAAAGGGACGATCCTTCTGTGCCTACAGCTTCCTCAGGTATGGTCACCTTCTGGTTTAATGGACTATCATATTTTTCCAAAGTTTCAAGCATGAGAAGAGCCGTCATAATCTTTGTCGTACTGGCTGGATATGCTTTCTCATCTGCATCTTTTTCGTAAATCACTTTCCCTGTAGCTCCGTCAATTAAAATAGCCTGCCCTGCAGAAATCTGGGGAACCGGTAATTTATTGTCTCCAGAAACAAAAGTAGATACTTTCATCAAGGCTCCACTTTTCCAAAGAACAAGCGCCACAACCAATAGGGTAAATACAAAGATTACCCCAAGTCTTCTTATTTTTCTCACCATAAAAAATCTCCTACAAAACATTTTACTGTTTCATAGAAGATATATGACTATTTTTCCGGTAATTCTAGTGATATTTGTTGAAGGTCTACCCCATCCTGTGGATCACCCACAGACATTACTCCTTCAATATCCTCAATGTCTGGAAGGGCCTTAAGATTAGCAAATCCGAATTGCTTTAAAAAGGTATCCGTAGTGCCGTAAAGTATAGGCCTGCCTACCCCTGCCGAGCGACCCACTTGTGACACTAGGTCCTTCTTCTCAAGACCTTCAATGACTCTATCACATTTAATCCCTCGAATGGATTCTATTTCCCCTTTAGTCACAGGCTGCTTATATGCGATAATGGCCAAAACCTCCAGTGCGGATTGGGATAATCGCTTATGTTTAATGGGAGTGCAAAGCCGCTTGATATATTCGATGTTTTCTTCCCTAGTAACCAACTGAAAGCTTTTGTTTACTTCTCTGATCACTATGCCTCGTCCCTCTTGGTCATACTCTGCTTGAAGCTCTTTAAAATATTCATAAGCCTCGTTGCTATCAATATTGAAAATTTCTGCAGCAAGCTTTACATCAAGTGGCTCTCCCCAAACAAACATCATGGATTCAAAGGCGGATTTTATAGTTTTTTTACTGCTCATTCTATGACTCCTCCTTTATTTTCTCGCCACTTGTAACCTGGTTTGCTGCCTTCACCAGAATATCCCCATAAGTGTATTCTTGTTCCGCCTCTACAGCTTTTGTTTTCATCATTTCCAGCAAGGAAGAAAAGGTGAGTGCCACATCATATTTATCCTCATTTTTTTTAACCAGTTTTCTGAAGTTCACCTCTTCTTTTGGATAATTCACAAAAAACTGGCGAATATCTTCTATTCTAGTCTCTGTAGTAACTCTCTGCTTTTCTGTCCGCCTGTGATGCTTTTGAATTTCTTCCATCTTCTTTTTCTTCCCTAAAAACAAATCAAAAGCTTTGACGAATTGACCTATATCTAATGACAGGTATTCATCTGGTTCATTTGTATATATGGATATATCCTCCTGGGGCTTTGTCAAAATGGACAATCCTGCTTCCTCCCGATCTGCAAATAGCTGAGAAAGCATCTTAAATCTCTTGTATTCTAAAAGCCTCTCCACCAGTTCCGTCCTAGGATCCTCCAAAAGGCCATCGTCACCGTCAATAGGTCCTCCTGGTAAAAGCATTTTAGATTTTATCTCCATAAGTGCTGTTGCTAAAACCATAAATTCGCTAGCAACAGACACATCCATTTCTTTCATTTGACCCATATACTCTAAATATTGCTTTATAATCTTGGAAATTTGGATATCGTAAATGCTCATCTGTGCGTTTTCAATTAAATAGACCAACAAATCAAAAGGGCCTTCAAATATATTGAGTTTTACTTTATAGCCCATCTACACTTCCCTTTCCTTTCCTATTCCTCTACACTAGTCAAACAATTTCCTTAAATTTTCTTCATAAGGTGGATAGATGATCCCTTTTTCTGTAATCACAGCTGTAATATACTTATGGTCAGTCACATCAAAGGATGGGTTAAATGTCTTTATCCCACGAGGCGCCATAGGTTTCTTATACCACATTTCATGGATTTCCTTTGCCTTTCGCTCCTCGATAACAACCTCTTCCCCACTATTGATTTTAAGATCTATGGTTGAAGTGGGTACAAACATGTAAAATGGAATACCAAATTCCTTAGCTAAAACAGCCACCCCTGCCGTGCCTATTTTATTTGCACCATCTCCATTAGCCGCCATTCTGTCGCAACCGACAACCACGGCATCAATCCAGCCCTTTTTCATCACCGTGTGAGCCATATTGTCACAGATCAAAGTAACATCCACCCCTGCTTTGTTTAGCTCCCAAGAAGTCAGTCTGGCGCCTTGTAGCAATGGTCTTGTTTCATCAGCAAATACCTTAAAATTATATCCTTCTTCTTGGCCCAAATAAATGGGTGCAAGGCAAGTTCCATATCTTGCCGTGGCTAATGTCCCTGCATTACAATGGGTCAAAATGCCCATGTCTTTTTTTAATAAAGTCAGACCATTTCTCCCCATGGCCAAACAAGCCTCTTCGTCTTGGCGAAAAATTTCCTCCGCCTCAGCTAAAAGCTCATCTTTAATTCCTTCAAGTTCCCCTTGCCAATTATCGCAATCTCTGCAACAAGCTTGATTTTCACATCCCTGCAAAATGCCTAGGGTATGTAAGCGTTTTTCCATTCTATCTAGAGCCCAAAACAGATTCACTGCCGTAGGCCTTGATGTTTCAATATATTGTTTAATCTTGCAAAATTCTCTAAAAAAGTCATCAAAGTTTTTAGCCTTAATATCCCGAGTAACCACATAAATACCATAGGCGGCTCCAACACCAATAGCTGGTGCACCTCGCACTTTAAGATGATAAATCGCTTCCCACAGGTCTTCCTTTGTTTTTATTTCAACAAATTTTTCTGTCTCCGGCAATAAAGTCTGATCCAGTAGATATAATCTGCTATTTTCATACTTAATTGGTGATATAATTTTCGCCTTCATACTTGTGCCTCCACAACTACTAACAAACTTATTAGAAATAATTATATCCTCCATGTACATCAAAAATGCTCCCATTCAGATAGCTATTTGATAATACATGACAACTAAGGTCTGCGACTTCTTCAGCCTCTCCAAACCTGTGCGCGGCAATTGTTTTATTAATACGTTCTCTACTGTCATCAGTTCTGTTCTTTTGCCATGGAGTTTCAATAAATCCTGGTGCAATTGCGTTAACACGAATTCTGTCTTCATCAAAAAACTTAACTAAGGATTTTGCCATAAACAATACGGCCGCTTTTGAAACACTATATACCAAAGAAGAAGAATAAGGTTCTTGTCCAGCGTGAGATCCCATGAATAAAATACATCCATTTTTCCTCATTAATGGTTTTAGCGACTTTACAAGAAATACAGGCACGTTCACATTTGTTCGCATAATATTTTCCCACATCTTTGGTGTATATTCCTCGAAAGACTGGTCGGTGCCTATTCCTGTATTTAAAACAAGCCAATCTACAGCACCTGTTTCTGCTTTAATCTTGTTAACCAATATATCTATCCCTTCGTAGGAAGACATGTCAGCCTTGATAAAGCTTACCTTCTTCTTATCTGACGCTGAAAGGCTTTCAAACATATCATCTGCCGCTCCTTTATTATGCCCATAATTTATAATGAACCGATCTTCTTGATCCTGTGATTCTTTTATTAGCTTTAATGCAATTGCTTTGCCTATACCTGAAGTGCCTGAAGTCAGCACTGTTACTTTACCCATTATAACTCTCCCTATATCCCTTATATTTTTTAAATTAACGAATGTAATTTTCTTATATATCCCCTACTTACATACCGTATTAACATATCATATTTTATGAGCAAATTCAATAATAAGAACCCGGAAGTAAAACTCCCGGGCTCCTAAAATATTATTGATTATTATTTGCTTAGTTGTTCTTACAGACCAAACTTCGCTTTTGCATCAACGATAGATTCTTCTAGCTTAACTAATACGCTGTCAATTGTTTCCATTTTTAATACTGCAGGTGGCTCAATACGAACTGTCTTGGCATTTACTAATGTACCAGCAGTCATTACCTGTCTTGAGAATAAGCCCTTAGTGATTTCATAACCAACTTCAGCTTCTGGGAATTCCATACAGATAAGAAGTCCTGCACCTCTGTAATCTTTAAGTACTGTTGGGTACTTATTCTTAAGCTTTTCAAGACCAGCCATGATGTAATCACCCTTGTCTTTACACATCTTAGGAATGTCGTTTTCAAGCATGTACTTGATTGTTGAGATAGCAGCAGAACATGCAAGTGGGTTACCACCAAATGTAGGTGATCCCAAAATCCATGGATTGTCAATTAACTTGTCGATCCACATTTTAGGCTTTGCAATGATACCTGTGATAGGCATGATACCACCACCGAATGCTTTACCATAAGTCATGATATCTGGAACTACGCCTTCAGCTTCGCATCTGAACATTGAACCAGTTCTACCCATACCAGTCTGAATTTCGTCACAGATCATAGCTACGCCATAAGTGTCACAAATTTCTCTAACTTTCTTTAGGTATCCTGCTGGAGGAATGATAACGCCAGCTTCGCCCTGGATTGGTTCTAAGATAACTCCGGCAACCTTTTCTCCTACTGTCTGTAAGTTCTTGATTGCAGCTTCCATAGCTTCAGCATTACCGAATTCAACGTGCTGAACCTGCTGGATCATTGGAATGTAGTCTTCTCTGTATGCGCCTTTACCACCCATGGAAATAGCTCCCATTGATTTACCGTGGAATGCGCCAATTGTTGATATGTACCATCTTCCGCCTGTAGCTAATCTAGCAAGCTTCAATGCCATTTCAACTGCTTCTGCTCCACCATTAGTGAAGAAGCAATATTGAAGATCTCCAGGAGCGATCATTGCTAAGCACTTAGCAAGGTATCCTCTTAGTGGATCTACTAATTCCTGTGAATGAAGAGCGTATCTGTTTAACTGAGCTTTTACAGTCTTTAAGATAGCTGGGTTTCTATGTCCGCAAGTGTAGATACCAAATCCACCTAAGCAGTCAATGAACTGTTTTCCGTCTAAGTCTTCAAAATGTTCTTCTGAATCTGTCCACTCGATGAAAGCAGAATCAGTTGATACAGATTTTCTGTATTCTAACCATCCTGGGTTAACGTTTTCGTTAAAGTTTTGAATTGAGTCATCATGGATTGCCTTTTTGTCGGCAGCTGTTAGCGCATCCTTTTCGATGTAACCTACAACTCTGGTTGCAGTTTCTAAGGCTTTTGCTTTGTTCATTTCAGTCATTTTATTGACCTCCCTTTTCTTTCTAACAAATTTCGCATCTCGTATCTCGAGTGCAAGTATAACTTTACAAGTACTATTATATACAATTACTGTGCCAAATTCCAGCACTTCTTTTTATACGTGATAAAATATTCAGACAAATCTATCTATTTCAATGGTTGTACCCATTATATTTTTTTATAAGTATTTTCTCACTCCTCGGATTGTCTTCGTATTTTAGCGGATTTCTATCTCATTTGCAAGACTGAGTCTTATTTCTAATACGGATATGAATATTCTTTTAACTTTTCTCCTTATGGTAGACAGCGCTCTTTTCTCCATATAAAATACAAACCATACTAAAAAGACAGGATGGTTATCAAGTGGAACATTTTAGAACATTTATTTATGGTGCCTTAATCGGCATTGCCAATGCTATTCCCGGGGTAAGTGGCGGCACAATGGCAGTTATTCTTAATATTTACCATAAGATTTTATTTGCCTTCAGCTTGAAAAATATAAAGGCTCATTTGGCTTTTCTTATACCTCTAGGCGTCGGCGCTTTGGTTGGAATTTTTCTCCTTAGCAATGTGATTGTTTCATTAATGCAAAGCTACCCTATGGTGCTTAATTTCTGCTTTATTGGCTTAGTTTTAGGCAGTGTTCCTTCTATATATAAACGAGCGCAAGACCAAAAGATAAAATGGCGAAACTTGGTGCTAGGCCTAGCGTCTCTGGCACTTATGATCCTATTATCCCAATTGGGAGACGGTGGAATAGTCAACAAATCTTTAGCTGAAATGGGTGGTTTGGATTTCACCCTATGGCTGTGGATTTTCTTTGCAGTACTAGTTAGTGCAGTGTCAATGATTTTACCTGGGATTAGCGGCTCATTGGTCATGCTTCTCTTTGGAGTGTACACCTTAGTCATGGAAGCAATATCTAATTTTTATTTCCCATTATTGCTACCAATTGGCTTAGGTGCATTAACCGGCCTTTTTCTCGGAATAAAAGTAATAAAAAAAATGCTCAGGTTTCATCCTCAAGCATTATATTTTATCATATTAGGTCTTGTAGTTGGTTCTGTTTTCACTATATATCCAGGCTTTACGCCTACCTTGGAAGGTTTCATTTCTTTGACAGGCATGACACTCTTTGGAGCCTTGGCGTTTTTCTTATGTAGTAGAAATTAGAAGCTAAATGTACCTTCCAATCAGTTCATTCAACTGTTCATCTCGTTGTTTCTCACTTTTAAGACTGGCGTTCAGCTGCTCCAGTTGCAAGGTTTTGCCCTGAGATAGCCTGTCCATTTCCTTAATATTTACCACTTGCCCTGTCCTTCTTGCCAACTGGAACAGTTTTCTGCCCTTATCTTCCATAGACAAATACTCATCAATAGTAGCTAACATTTTTTCTCTATCCGTCCTTAAACTTCCCTTTACCCCTTGCAAAAGATTAATCATGTGATCACTCACCACCTGAGTATCCACCCTGGTTGTATTTTCAATAAAGGAACGGATTTCTTTCACCTTCTCATCATCGCTGCAAAGAAGAAATTCTCCCTGTCTGTACATATTATAAAGCTCTGTTCCCGGCTTTATTGCCGCAGTTCTAATGCGAACAAAATCTGGCTGTGCCTGGCTAACCACATTTGCCATGCCTAGAGCATTTTCCGCAGAAAAGGCTTTTCCACCTATTCCTGGCATGAAATACACAGACAACTGAATTCCTGCTGCCTTAATCTTTTGCCCTGCTACGATCTGTTCCTTCGATGTCACACCTTTATTGATCAATTGAAGAACCTTGTCTGATCCTGACTCATAACCAGAATGAATTCGATCTAACCCCGCTTCTTTTAATTCTATTAAGTCCTCCAAGCTAACCTTTGATAAATTTTCCGCTCTACCATAAGAGGAAATTCTTTTGATTCCAGGGAACACCTGACGAAGATAGAGGAGAACTTCGCTTAACTTACCCCCGCTAAGGACTACCGTATTTCCATCTTGTAAAAATACAGTTTCTCCCCCATCCATCAACCAATTGATTACCATGTAGTAACAATTTTGTTCCTCTCCACCCATTTGAGACAGTTGATCGTTCAACTGGTCAACGTTCCATGTCCCGTCCTTCTGATGGCATTCTCCTGCCTTCTGGGCATATACAGCAACCTTGTCAATATCTGCTTTGATACTATCAACAGTATAGGCCTTAAACTGAGTTCCTCTATATAGCTGGCAAAACTTACATTTATTCCAAGTGCAACCCCTGGTCATTTGCAGAAGTAGGCTAGATGCCTCACTTGGCGGTCTAATTGGTCCTATTCTAAATATTTTATTTTCAGTCACTTATCGTTCCTCCATTTTCAAGACAGACACTTCATAGGCCGTCTTGTATTCTTCATTTCCTGCCTCATCTCTTTTTTTATATTCCCGACTCTGTATTCTGCCTTCCACAAGTAGACTCGCTCCTACGGTAAATGTTTCTCCGTATACAGCATTTCTGCCCCATGCAATACAAGGAACATAGTCGGATTTATTGTACATACGGTTTACTGCCATCATTAAATCGCAGATTTCTCGCCCTAGTGGAGATGTTCTCCTCACTGGTTTTTTACACACAAATCCCTGTAGGCAAACACTGTTTTCGTGAGGAATCTCCGCTTCTTTTGAGAAGCATTCCAATTCTTTCACAAATACAACGATATTTAACTTATTTTTACCACCGCAATCCTCATTGTATGTTCGAATCTGACCGATAACTTTTATGCTCTGTCCATAATCCAGCTGATTATTACAGATGATCCTCTCAGAAATCATCAGTCTAATCTTGTCTTCATATCCACTCTTTCGCAACACTCCTAAGGTCATTAAATAAAAGGTTTCCCCATAAGTTTTATGACTGAACTCAAGGTCTGATAAAGCCTCGCCTACAAGTTGCGCTGTATTTCCGCCTACAATTTGTTCCATAAAAATCCCCCTAAAGCATTATTGTCTTTAAACTATATTGCCTTAAGGGGATAATTATTACTGTAAATCTAATCTCATAACTTCTGGATGGCAGTCCACCCCATATTGAGGACAAGTCAAGCATTCAAAAAAATTTGGTGCTTCCCCCTTTTCCACTGTGACAAATCCTGATTTTCGAAAAAATTCAGGAGCTCTTGCTACTAGGAATATTCTTTTCCCTCCTAGGGATAGGGTCTCCTCTATGGCTTTATTTAGGAGTATTTTTCCTACCCTTAGCTTGCGACATACCTTTTCAACCGCAATACCATCAATGATAAATTCTCCTTGCCGCTTGGCCAAAGCCAAGGCTCCTACCAAGGCTTTTTCTTCCCCCTGGTTTACTTCCCAGCATTTTACCAAATCTGTAGCTACTGGTTCTTCTTCTGAGAATTCCAAGTCATTCTCAATAAAAAATTTTGTGATTTTATCGTAGTTGGTGCTTGTGGACATAACAAATTTAATCATAATTATTCTTCTTCCTTAGTCAATATTTTCATTCTATTGTGAAGCACCGTAAACTCTATAGGTAGTTTTGGTCCTGGTTCTCCATCAATATCTGTAGTTACATCTACTGGGGATTCCACTCTCAAGCAATCTGTCTTGAAGGAAATCACATTTTTATTTTTCTCGTGATTACCGTGAATTACGTTGAAAAGAAGTGGTCCTAATTCAATAATAGGCATTTTCTTAAAGAGTATAACATGTAATTTTCCATCGTTAATTTCTGAATCAGGTGAGATTTGTTTAAACCCACCTGCTGATTTTCCATTCATAACAACCATAAAATACATTTTCTCATTGTATGTTTTTTCTGGTGTAATAAGTGTCACTGTCAACGCCTTTAAACTTGGCACTTCTGTAACTGCCTTTAGGTAATATGCAGTTACTCCAATAGTGTTTTTCAAGTTGGGATCTGTTTTCTGACTCACATCAATAATCCCACCCATTGCAGATACATTAATAAAGTATCTATCCCCATTAGCGCACCCCACATCTGCATAAGTAAAATGATCCTGAAGGGCAATATCCATCATTTCGTCAAGATCGGTAGGTATCTGGAAGTAATATGCAAAGTCATTAGCTGTTCCTGAGGGAAATACTGCCAATGGTATATCTATTCCATGTTTAATCATAGCATTGACGCAAATATTAATGGTCCCATCTCCCCCTGCTGCAATAATCTTTTCGTACTCATCCTGATTTATATCCTCTAAGACTTCTTCAATAGCCATTCCTCTTGCTGCCCTAATGGGTACCGTCTGAAACCCCGCCTCCTGGATTCTACATATAATGTGGTCCAGGTTGTTTGGAAATAAACCGTTTCCTGATTTTGGGTTATAAAATAATATTACTTTCTTTCTCATCTTTCAACATCTCCCTTATCTGTCCAATTAAGTATAGTGAGCCTGAAAAAAGTATTACATCTCGACTCTTTTGATAATTTCTAGCAGCAGCACAAGCTGCCTTTGCTCCTGACGCAATTGTAGTATTTGCTCCTAGTTTATTGAATTTTTCCTCCAAGCTTTTCATTGGAAGTTTTCTCGGGTTATCAGGCTCTGTAACAATCACCTGATCTGTAATTTCTACTAGTTCTGCCAAAATTTCATCCACTTGTTTATCTGCTAACATTCCTACGACTAAAAGAATTTTAGCCTGGGGAAAGTAAGTCTTCATAGCATCTTTTAGTGCTTTTGCTCCAGCCTGATTGTGAGCCCCATCCAGTATGTAATATGGGTTCCCCCCCATGACTTCAAATCTTCCAGGTAGCACTGAATTCTTAATACCTTGATAAAGCTTAGCTCTTTCCACTTTAACCTGACCCTTTTTCCGCATGATTTCTATAGCCGTCAGGGCTGTCCTTAGATTTTTAACCTGATGCTCTCCTCCCATGGAAATGGCCACATCGCCATATCCAGTTTCGTTAATTTCCATGTCTACGACAGCTCCATTCATATCTGCCCTTGTAATCTTATACGGAATCTTCGTGGCATCATATAGGCGTGCCCCTTTTTCATAAGCCACTTTGGCAATTACCTTTCTGGCTTCTTCAGATTCTACCCCAGACACTACTGGCACATTTTCCTTAATAATTCCTGCCTTTTCTCCTGCAATTTCTCCAAGAGTGTTGCCTAGTTTGTCCATATGATCATAAGATATGGAGGTGATAATAGAAATAAGTGGTTTTTCAACTACATTAGTAGAATCCCCCCTACCTCCAAGGCCTACTTCTAGAATAACAAAATCGCTTTTCATTTCTGCAAAATACAGTAATGCTATTGCAGTAACCACTTCAAATTCTGTAGGAGAGTCTTTTCCTTCTTTAATCATAAGATCAACTTTTTCTAAAACCCTCTTAGTATATTGATCCAGTTCATGGTCTGAAATCATATGTCCATCAAACTGAATTCGCTCATTAAAACAAGTAATAAATGGTGAAGAGAAGAGCCCAACTTTATAGTCATTTGCCTGAAGGCCCTCATATATAAACCTGGATACAGACCCTTTTCCATTAGTTCCTGCCACATGGATAACCGAGAGACCATTCTGTGGGTTTCCTAACTTTTCCAAAAGCACTAACATTCGTTCCAACCCTAAAACGCTACCAAAACGGTCAAATTCATGGATTTTTTCCTTTGCTGTCTTTTCCCCCATTATTTCACCTGCAATTTCGCCTTAACCGACTCCAAGCGTTGACACACTTTTGCAAGCATCTCTTCATATTTAACCATCTTCTCTTTTTCTTCATTGATCACTTTTTCTGGAGCCTTTTTTACAAAACCATCATTAGAAAGTTTGCCTTTTACCCTCTTCACTTCCCCTTCCAGCTTTTTCTTTTCTTTAATAAGCCGTTCTTCTTCCGCTGAATAATCCACAAGATCATCTAAAGGAATAAAAATTTCAGCTCCCCCTATTACTGCAGACATTACCTCTTCAGGAACCTGCCCTTTATCAGTGGTAAAGAGAATTTCTGTAATATTTGCCAAGTTTTTAATGTATCTCTCCCCTTTTTTAATAATGCTCAGCTTGTTTCCTTGGGCAAGAATAACTCCTCGCAGTTTTCTACTTGGCGCAGCTTCTGCTTCGGCCCGTATATTTCTAATGCTTCTAATTGTTTCCATGGCCATTTCTAATGCTTCTACTTCCTCAGCAAACTTTAGTTTCTCGTTATAAACTGGCCACTTAGATGTAATAAGGAAATTCCCCGGATTGTCCGTCATCTCTTCATCCTTTGGCAAGTATCCCCAGATTTCCTCTGTAATATATGGCATAAATGGATGAAGGAGTTTTAGCATATCTTTTAGGCCTTTTACAAGTACCCATCTAGCTACCTGTTTGTCTGCCTCATCATCACCGTAAAGTCTCCCTTTTACAATTTCAATATACCAGTCACAATATTCATTCCAAATGACTTCGTAAACACGTTGCCCTGCCAAAGCAAGGTCAAATTTCTCCATAGTTTCTGTCACATACTTTCCAGCTTCATTTACCCTGGATAATATCCATTTATCTTCATACTGTAGACCATTGTCCTTATTCATTGGTAGGAACTGACCATCCTCATCCTGTAAGTTCATGATTACAAATCTTGATGCATTCCACAGTTTGTTTGCAAAATTCCTTGAAGATTCTAGCTTATCTTCTTTAAACCGCATATCGTTACCTGGTGTAACTCCTATTGTCAGCATAAATCTAAGTGCATCAGCCCCGTACTGGTCGATGATTTCCAAAGGGTCTATTCCATTCCCTAGGGACTTGCTCATCTTTCGCCCTTCACCATCTCTAACTAGTCCATGAACAAAGACATGCTTAAAGGGCACTTCTCCTGTAGTTTCCAGTGCAGAAAATACCATTCGCACTACCCAAAAGAATATAATATCGTATCCTGTTACCAATACGTCTGTAGGATAAAAATATTTTAAATCTTCTGTCTCCTCTGGCCAGCCTAACGTTGAAAATGGCCATAGTGCAGATGAAAACCAAGTGTCCAGTACATCTTCATCCTGTTTAAGTTTCACGCTGCCACACTTGCAGCATTTTTCCGGTGTTATTTCCGCAACGGTTATTTCCCCACAATCTTCGCAGTAATATGCAGGAATTCTATGACCCCACCAAAGCTGGCGAGAAATACACCAATCTCTGATTCCTTCTAACCAGTGAAGATATGTTTTTTCAAATCTATCAGGAACATGTGACAACTCCCCTTTTTTAGCCGCATCAATAGCTGGCTTTGCAAGGTCTTTCATAGCTACAAACCATTGGTCTGAAAGCATTGGTTCAACTACTGTATTACAACGATAGCATCCCCCCACAGGAATAACTTTTTCTTCAATTTTAATCAAATACCCTGCGGCTTGTAAATCTGCAATCCATGCTTTTCTGCAAGCAAAACGATCCAGCCCCTCATATTTTCCCGCCAATTCATTCATAGTTGCATCAAGATTAATGCATGAAGGGCTTTCCAGATTATTTCGTTGCCCAACTTCAAAGTCGTTAACATCGTGAGCCGGTGTAATCTTTACTGCACCTGTTCCCTTTTCTGGATCAGGATAAATATCTGCAATAATAGGAATTTCTTTTCCCACTAAAGGAATGATTACATTCTTCCCGATCATATCTTTATATCGCTCATCATCTGGGTGGACTGCAATTGCCACGTCGCCAAACATAGTTTCCGGCCTTGAGGTCGCTACAACTACCCCTTCTCCTCCGTCAGCTGCCGGGTATCTGAAGTACCAATAGTTTCCATTTTTATCTTCATGTTCTACTTCTGCGTCTGAAAGAGATGTTCCACATTCAGGACACCAATTAATAAGCCTATTGCCTCTATAGATATAGCCTTTTTCATAAAGCTTTACAAAAAAGTGATTTACTGCCTTGTTGCAGCCTTCATCCATAGTAAATCGTTCTCTTTCCCAGTCACAAGAATCTCCTAGTTTTCTACACTGCTCAGTAATCTTTCCACCATATATTTTTTTCCACGCCCAAGCCCTTTTTAGGAATTCTTCTCTGCCTATGTCTTCTTTCTCCAGTCCTTCTTCATTTCTCAGTTTTTCCACTACTTTTACTTCTGTAGCAATGCTTGCGTGATCACTCCCTGGAAGCCACAAAGCACTATATCCTTGAAGCCGCTTAAACCTTGTAAGAACATCTTGAAGGGTCTGGTCAAGTGCATGTCCCATGTGAAGCTGACCTGTAATATTAGGTGGCGGCATCACAATAGTAAAAGGTTTTTTGTTAGGATCAACCTTTGCTTTAAACGCTCCATTTTCTTCCCACATGTGATATATACGATCTTCAAATCCTTTAGGATCATATGTCTTTGCTAAATTTTTTTCCATTCTTTCTTTTCCTCCTAATTGTACGTGAAGAATTAGTTCATATCCTTATTTTTATCTTCTGATTTCATGTCTGATAGCATTCCCTTAATCATGTCTGATGTAAAGCAAATGTTTTGACCCAATGGATCAATAACAAATCCTTTAATTTCCTTCTCCTGATTTAGCACCATGTTTGCTAAGTCCTGAAAGTTGACAATAAGACTGTGTTGATCCTTTTCAGTAGCACATTTTTTCATTTCCGGGCCATGAGTAAACACTGGATAATAAAGATCTCCATTGGTGGCTTTAATCATTTCAAAACTAACCTGTGTATCTTTTTCCAAGACGACTTCCCCGTCTTCTCCAGAAGTAACTGGAGGCCTGTCAAGAGAAATTGGTGCAAGAAGCCTTGCTTTAACCACCTGATTTAACATAGTAACTGTATTTTCCTGGCTTGGATTTTCTTTTGCATTCTTAATCGCTTCGATTAATTCTGTATTTTTAACTGGCTTCGCTTCCATTTTTTCCTCCTCTTCAGATTGGACTAACACTATTGTCAATCCACCTTTTCCTGTATTTCTCTGTCCCTTTACTTCTGCTGTTGCTAGGACTTCACCTCTTGGCATTCCTGAAACTGGCCTAGCGCCTATCCCCAGAAGAATTCCAAGTCCTGACGGTGTAACCATCTCTGTCTCCACATCATCTATAACAAATGTATAATCACAGTGGTCTCGCATTGCCATAACTGCAGGTACTGGCACAGGAATTTTTCCATGACTACACTGAACGAAACCTTTCCCATCATGAATAGGAGAGCATCGAACCCCATCTATTTCTAGCTTTTCAAGTAAAACGCTAATACCCATAATGTTTTCAATTGCCTGATTTCTACCCACCTCATGAAAGTGAATATCTTCCATTTCTGTTCCATGAACTGTAGATTCTGCCTTAGCAATGACCCCATATATTAAAAGAGCCGTCATCTTTGCGCTTTCTCCGTAGCTGCTTTTACCAATCAATTCCTTGATTTCCCCATAACTTCTATGGCTATACTTTTCATCTAAACTCTCTTCCGTCAATGACAATCCACTCATGTCCACTTTTTCTTCTCCACTAATTGCAAGCAAGGCATTAAACACCATATCGCCGCTTATCCCGTTAGTACAATCAATGTATAATATTTTTTTCATCTTTTTCACCTACATTCTATTAATAGTAGAAGCCAAATATGCAGCTCCAAATCCATTATCAATATTTACAACGCCTACTCCGTTTGCACAACTGTTTAGCATAGAGAGTAAGGCGGAAATCCCGCCTAAGTTTGCCCCATAACCAATGCTAGTGGGTACTGCAATTATTGGCTTGTCCACCAATCCACCTACTACACTGGCAAGAGCGCCCTCCATTCCAGCCACAACAATAACCACATTGGCCTTTCTTATTATGTCTAGCTTGGCAAATAGCCTGTGAATCCCTGCTACGCCTACATCGTAAACTCGCTCTACCTGATTTCCTAAAACCTGTGCTGTAATGACCGCTTCCTCTGCTACTGGAATATCTGCTGTTCCTGCGGTAATTACTGCAATGACCTTGTCGGTTACTGGAATAGGGTTTTCTACTACCATTATGATTCTCGCCGTCTCATCATACTTTGCCTGAGGAACCCTTTTCTTTACAGCTTCAAAATCTTTTACTGTAGCTCTAGTCCCCATGACATTACTATTCTTGGCTACTAACTCTTCCATTATTTGGCTAATTTGTTCTGGTGTCTTACCCTGGCAAAACACAGTTTCAGGATAACCTGTTCTGAGAGGTCTGTAATTATCCACATTTGCAAAACCCAAATCTTCGAAAGGCAAATCCTTTAAGACTTCCAAGGCTTGATCCGGCTCAGTCTTCCCCGAGGCCACATCTCCTAGGAGCTTCTTCAAATACTCTCTATCCATTTTCTCGCTCCCATTTTTGAGCAGCCAAAACCAGATGAAGCATAAGAACTGCAGTAGTCACCCCTCCTATACCCCCTGGCACTGGCGTAATCTTCACATTTTTTTCTTCTGCTGCAGACATATCCACATCTCCTTGTAAAGTTCCCTCTTCAGTTACATTAATTCCCACATCCAAAATTATCTGTCCATGGGATAAATGGTCTTTCCCTATTATACCTACTTTTCCTAGGGCCACAATAAGCACCTCGGCTTCTCTACTGGCCTTCTTCAAATCTTCTATTTTAGTCCTGCTGTGGCAAATTGTCACCGTAGCATGTTTTTCCATGGTCATCATAGCGACAGGTTTTCCAATAACCAGACTCCTTCCAAGAACAGTCACTTTTTTCCCTTTAAGGTCTACATTATTGTAGTCGAGGATTTCCATACAGGCTCTTGCTGTACATGGAGGAAACCCTAAATCATTGCCCATAAAGACTCCTGCTAGAGATCCTGTAGTAATTCCATCCACATCTTTTTCTGGTGCAAGAGCATCCCCAACAGTCTGGTCGTCCATATGTTTTGGTAGTGGTCTAAAAATTAGAATTCCATGAATCCCTGTGTCTTTATTAATCTTATAAATTTCGTCAATTAGCTGTTCCTGAGTAATCTCCTCGTTGAAAATATAATTTTTCACTGTTACCCCAACTTTTTCGGCCCGCTTCATTGCACCTTTTTCATAAGATAAATCACTAGGATTTTTTCCTACTCGTATTATGGCCAAAGTGGGATCAACTCCCTTTTTATGCAATTCTTTAACGGAAACCTTTAGCTTGTCGGTTAAGTGATCTGCAACTTCTTTTCCCTTTAATAGTACAGTCATATATATCTCCTATTTAATTTGGGCAAAAACTTTTTCCATTACCGCTGCTGCGATAATCCCATACTCTTCTAGCATTTTTTCTGCCCGCTTATTGATTTCTTCTGCTTGGTCTGCTTCTTTCATCACCTTGGTATTTATAAATACATTAAGGCTAGCTGCCTCAAGAGCCGCCTTGCAAAAAGTCGTTCCCGCTCCCGCATCACTGATGGCTAATTTACTTCCCACTTCTGCGAAGCTTTGGCAAATAAGAATTCCAGCACAACATTTTTCCATAATTTCAAGGGGAACAAGGCAAGCGGCTCCTAGACATGACTCTAAGACCTTAGCTTTTTCTGCTTTTTCCTCGGGAGTACTATTTGCCATACCATAAGCCTTGGCTAAAGGTTCAAACGCTTCTGCATCTTTTTGAACCAATCCTAAAAGATCTTCTTGCAAACTGTTTGCTTGCTTTATAAGTATCTCTACTTCATCTTGTACACCTGCATACTTTTTCTTCCCCAGAGTTAACGAGCCTACCATGTTGCCTAGAGCAATTCCAACAGCGCCAACTAATGCCGACGCACCGCCGCCACCAGGAACCGGCTGTTTCGTCGCAAGGATTTCTACAAAGTGTTCACAACTTCCTTTAACAAAAGACATATCCCCTCCTTCTAAAATAATCCGGTTATTTTCCCTGTATTGTCTACATCGATTTTTTCCGCTGCAGGAACTTTTGGTAATCCCGGCATAGTCATAATATTTCCTGTAAGGGCTATAATAAATCCTGCTCCTGCGGAAACCTTAAGATTTCTCACCGTCAAAGTAAATCCTTTTGGTGCTCCAAGTAGTGTCTGATCATCTGAGAAACTGTATTGAGTTTTTGCAACACAAATTGGCAGATTACCGAATCCTAATTTTTCAAGCTGAGCAAGCTGTTTTCTAGCTGCCGGTATAATCACCACATCGTCTGCACGATAGATTTTCTTTGCAATAGCGTTAATTTTATCTTCAATAGACATCTCCATATCATAAGCCGGTTTAAAGTCCTTTGGTTGCGCACAAAGGCGTATAACTTCCTTTGCTAAAGCAGTTCCACCAGCTCCACCTTTTCCCCAAACTTCACTTAGTGCAACATTTACACCTAAAGCTTTACATTCAGTTTCAACTAATGTAAGTTCAGCCTCTGTGTCCGTTGGAAATTTATTAATTGCTACTACTGCAGGTAGACCATATACTTTTGTAATATTTTCCACGTGTTGAAGTAGGTTTGGTAATCCAGCTTTAAGAGCCTGCAAATCTTCTTTTTCCAAGTTCGCCTTTGCTACTCCACCATGATGTTTTAATGCACGAACCGTAGCAACTACGACAACTGCAGATGGAGCAATTCCCGCCATTTGACACTTAATATCCAAAAACTTTTCGGCACCAAGGTCTGCGCCAAATCCAGCTTCTGTCACAACATAATCCGCCATCTTCATGGCCATACGTGTTGCCATAATGGAATTACACCCATGAGCAATATTTGCAAACGGCCCGCCATGTATAAATGCTGGTGTCTTTTCCAATGTTTGTACTAAATTAGGCTTAAGAGCGTCTTTAAGTAAGGCAGAAATGGCGCCTTGAGCCTTAAGCTGTCCTGCTGTAACTGGCTCATCATTATAGCTATATCCTACTATAATATTTGCTACCCGCAGCTTCAAATCTTCAATATCCTTAGCTAGGCATAAAATAGCCATGATTTCGCTGGCTACAGTAATATCAAATCCATCTTCACGAGGACTTCCGTTAGGCTTTCCACCCAGTCCATCCACGATGAATCTAAGTTGTCTATCATTCATGTCCACGCATCGCTTCCATGTAATTTTTCTAGGGTCAATATTCAATGTGTTTCCCTGCTGAATATGGTTGTCAAGTAGTGCTGCAAGAAGGTTATTAGCGGCACCAATTGCATGCATATCTCCAGTAAAATGAAGGTTAATATCCTCCATAGGAACCACTTGTGCATAGCCACCTCCAGCTGCTCCACCTTTGATTCCAAATACAGGCCCTAAGGAAGGCTCTCTAAGGGCAACAAATACTTTCTCGCCTAATTGCTTCATCCCATCTGCTAAACCTACTGTGGTGGTGGTTTTACCCTCTCCTGCCGGTGTAGGAGAAATAGCTGTAACCAGAATCAATTTGCCATCGGTCACATCTTTTTTTTCTTCCAGTATATTATAATCCACTTTGGCCTTATAATTACCATAAAATTCGATGTACTTTTGCTCTATTCCTGCTTCAACTGCAACTTCTTTGATGTTGACCATTTTAGTTTCTTGCGCAATTTGAATATCACTTTTGATTCCCATTATTTTTTCTCCTTCGCTATCTTAGACTCAAAATAAAAAAGCCGCTCCCTAGAATACATTTCTAGACGTCGGCTTGTTACCATTATTAACCTCTGCGATTGGCCACTTTGGTTAGTCTTGCGACAATTAAATGATACCACCATACCAATTGTTAATCAAGTGCTTATTTGTCCAGATTCTTAAGAAAACTCCTGCGATGAATTGGACATATTCCATGGGTGTAAATCCCCTGATAGTGAGCCTTTGTCCCGTATCCCTTATTAGTTTCAAATGAATAGTAAGGATATTTTTCACTAAATTCTATCATTATATGGTCTCTAGTCACTTTGGCAATAATAGACGCCGCCGCAATAGATACGCTTTTACTGTCACCTTTGATTATACCGGTTTGAGGCGTTTCAATCTTCTTTATCCTCAAAGCGTCAAAGAGAATGTGGTCAAGACCCTTTCCGTACTTTTCTTCAAGCTTATTTTCCACTTGAGTTACTGCCTGAATCATTGCTTCCTTTGTAGCTTCAAGGATATTAATCTGGTCAATTCTCTCATGATCCACAAGTCCTACACCATAGGCTATAGCTTCCTCCTTGATCACAGCAGAAAAATATTCCCGTTTTTTCTCTGAAAGCTTCTTGGAATCATCAATACCAATAACTTGAAAATCCTGTGGCAAAACAACAGCCGCTGCAACTACAGGCCCCGCTAAAGGTCCTCTTCCTACTTCGTCCACACCTGCGATAAACTGTCCTCCCTTGGCATATTCCAAATTCTCATACTTAGTCATTTCCAAAAGCCGCTGCATTTGAAGTTCTTCTCTTTCCTGCTTATTCACCCTTCACCTGCTCTAAAGTAATCTTCCCCATAACTCCACTTCTAAACTCATCTAAAAGCACTTTGGCTATACGATCATAATCAATTCTCTTCCCCGGCAAAATACACCCTCGCTTCAAAGCTATGGCTTCCATAGTCTCTATTGGCATTTCTCCCAGTTTCTCTAATTTATATCTGTCTTTTAAAAGCTGTGGATAATCTTCTTGTAACACCTCAACCAAGTCCAATGCTAATGATGCAATATCTAATATTTCATCTTTAATAGAACCGCAAAAAGCTAGATTAAGGCCTGCTTTTGGATCCTCAAACTTGGGCCATAAAATTCCCGGCGTATCTAAAAGCTGCATATCATTTGGCAAATTCAGCCATTGTTTCCCCTTAGTAACTCCTGGTCTATCTCCAGTCTGTGCACTTTTCTTTCCAGTCATTCTGTTTATTAATGAAGATTTTCCTACATTAGGTACGCCTACAATCATTAGTCGATATGGTCTTTTTATTTCTCTACCCTTGTTTTTTTCATCATGCAGTTGATTTAATAATTTAAATAATTGCTGAACACCACTGCCGGCCATGCAGTTCATAGTCAGCACCATATGCCCTTGATTTTTAAATTGGTCGCTCCATCTTCGGTTGGCATCATGATCTGACAGATCGCTTTTATTAAGCACCACAACCCGCCGTTTTCCTTTGATCAACTCATCAATAATTGGATTTCTACTGGAAGTGGGAATTCTAGCATCAATAACTTCCACTACAGCATCTACCAATTTTAGGTTTTCTTGAATTAGTTCTCTAGTTTTCTTCATATGCCCCGGATACCAGTTAATGTTTTCTATCATTTGCCCTATCCTTATCTTCTATTTAAAAAGGGAACCTTTTGGTTCCCTCTTGGTTTCTAGTATTAGCCTCTAGCCTTGATCTTAGCAGCCTTACCTGTTCTTTCTCTCATGTAATTTAGTTTTGCTCTTCTTACACTACCCTTCTTCACTACTTCTACTTTTTCAACTAGTGGTGAATGAAGTGGGAAGGTTTTTTCAACACCGATACCTGAAGCGATTCTTCGTACCGTAAATGTTTCTCTAATGCCACCGTGCTGTCTTTTCAAAACAAAGCCTTCGAAAATCTGAATTCTTTCTCTCGTACCTTCTTTGATCTTGATGTGCACCTTTACTGTATCCCCTACCTTAAATTCAGGTGGTTCTGCCTTTGCGTATTCTTGCGCAATTGATTGCATAATATCCATTTTTTAATTTCCTCCTTCCCTCTAAGACGTTCGTGGTGTAATCTGTTTCAACCTCCAGAGGACCGCCCGTAATAACATCAGTTATTGTACCATAGTGTGATAGCCTGGGCAAGTACATTTTTTCCTTCTTCCCATAAAAAAGGCTCTGGAAGTTTCCAGAGCCTCTGTTTTTTCAATATTATACCACCCGGATTACTGCTGATAATCGAGTACCTGTGCGGTTAAGCACACTGACCTTAGCTTTACAAACGCCTTTTCTAGGTGTGGCTGCATGCACAATCTTTCCTTTTCCAGCGTAAATTGCTGCGTGGCCAAATCTTCCGCCTCTCTTAAATAAGAGAATGTCTCCTGGTTTAGCACTCTTTGTTGTGGATCCAACCTTGTATTTCCTCAAGCTAGAGTATAACCCTGCCGATGAAGTTCTTTTTACTTTTTTCTTTACAGAAACGCCGCTACTTTTATATACCCAGTATACAAGTCCGCTACAATCAAATGCATTTGGTCCTGAAGCTCCGCTTCTATATGATTTGCCTAATCTGGACTTGGCTTTGTTGACAATAGCAACACCTTTTGTCTTAGAGCTGTGCTTTGTTCTTACTCTTGTGTAGTTGGAACGTTTCCCGTATTGCTTCTTTCCATTCACTACTTTATATGCAACTACTTTGAACTGGTATTTCTTATATGCACTAAAGCCTGTTTTCTTATAACTTGTAGTCTTGCCTGAAGAAATTCTCTTAGCTACACCATATTTATTCTTTGAAGGTACCCACTGAAGAACAGCGTACCCATCAACATTCTTTGCTCTCTTCCAACTAACCTTAATAGTCTTACTGCTTATTGCCTTTGATTTAACACCTGCAACTCTTGGCACCTTTGTAGTCGCACCGTAACCCACTATTGGGAAACAAAATACACTCAACACCATCGCTATTACTAACACATAAGATATAATTTTTTTACTCATAAAAGCCTCTCTTTTGCTCTGAAATTTTCTTTTATCTAACTTAACACAGGTGTCAGTTTAACATCAGGCAGGCAAAAAGTCAAATTTCCCGCACCCCTTGCTATCACTAGTATGCGATAGGAATTCTTAAAAAAGGCTTAAATTTTCCTTAAAAAAAACAAAAAAAATAGCTTTTTTTGTGTGAAATTTGTGTGAAGAAACCTTGGAGTTGTCAGATTTCTTCAGACTTTCAACACATTTCATCAGTTTTGTCTGCATGTCATTTTCTTGTTCTTTTTTGTATTTATATAACAATCTTGCTGTCGTTCCCCCCCTTGATGGTTACAGTGTCTACAGCGATAATCCCAATTAAAAACTCACCCGGTTTGCCTAGGCTCTTGGGTGAGTTTTATCATATACATCTTTAATTCTATTTTTCGTTACACTTAAATAAATTTGCGTGGCAGAAATGTCTTCATGACCTAAAAGTTCTTGTAAAGATTTCAAATCTGCTCCATTTTGTATCATATGTACGGCAAACGAGTTTCTAATAATGTTAGGCGTAAGCTTATGATTAAGCCCTGCCTTCTCCCCATACTCTTTTAAAATCTTCCACATTCCTTGGCGAGTGATTCTCCCACCATAATAATTAACAAATAAAGCCGTTTCATCTTCCCTACCCTTTATAAGTTTAGTTCTTTCTTCATATACATACTCTTCTACAGCAGCTCTGGCTGGACGACCAATGGGGATAATCCTGGCTTTGCTCTGCTCCCCGGCACAAGTTATAAACCCCATTCTCAGATTAACGTCTTCAACATCCGCTTCAATAAGCTCGCTTACTCTAATTCCTGTAGCATACAAAAGCTCTAAAATAGCCTTGTCCCTAATCCCTCTAGGCGAGTCATCTGGTAGCGTAAGGAGGGATTCAACCTCATTTATAGTCAAATATTCAAGCTCCTTACGTTTTATCTTTGGAGACTTTATATTATTGGTGGGATTTACGCTTATTACTTCTTTTTCAAATAGATAATTAAAAAAGGCTCTAATTGATGCAAGTTTTCGGTTTACAGTAGCCGCAGATTTCCCTTCGTTTTTAAGCTTCAACAAAAATGATACTACTTCTGTGTTTGATACTTGTGTCGGATCTTTAGTTCCTTTTCCTTCTTCAAATGTATAAAATTCTAATACGTCACGCTTATATGCTTCTAAAGTGTTTGGGGCCATTCTCTTTTCCCTCTTCAAGTATCCAAAAAAGTCTTCCATATATATCATGTGCTTTTTACCTTTCTCAATCTTTCCTTAATAATCTAGGTTTCTATTTTTAAAGTATATACCCATGGCTCTTGGTTTACAATAATCTTTTGTCGAATTTTGGTATTTTGGATAGAACAGTAATAAAGTCCGCCTAGTTAACATAATTTTATAAAACAGAAGGAGGCTCTTTATCATGAAACATTTAAATTTAGCAAACTCACCTATTGTTGAACAAGCATGCACCCTTGCCCTTGGAAGTCAAAAAACTATTCTTACTTCCTTATTTATATTTCTCACAGGAATTTCCACAGGTGTATTCTTACAATTGACAATGACAAGTGATGAAAATGCCAATTTAGCCGGATACCTGAAAGAATATTTGTACTCTAACGGGGTTAAGATAGACTTTCCCAATCCTTTTTTCTCCTCCGTTGGCACTAATCTATTTCTTTTGTTAATTATCTCTCTGTGTGGACTATCCGCATTAGGTTTCCCTTTGGCTCTTCTTACCTTACTTTACAAAGGAATGTCTCTAGGATTTTCCGTCAGCCTTATCATGGAAACTATGAGCCAAGATGGCATTCCTCTTATTTTCACCTCTCTAGTTCCGCAAAACTTAGTATTAATCCCTGTCTTTATTCTAGCTACTTCCACCGCTGTAAACTTTGCGTTTGAGTTCTTTCACAGCAGGTCTGGCCCATTAAAAAAGAACTTGCCTGGACGGTCAAGTTCTTATCTGTTAACTGAAGTATGCTTCGCCATTGCCATTATTATAGGTTGCGGCATTGAAGCTATTTTATATCCATTTGTACTCGTGCCATAAAGACAGCCGCTACTGTCTTTGAATCTATAAGTTCTCCATGGCCTGCCATCTGATATACCTCTTCAAAATCATATTCCATAATATCCAAGGCTTCGTCGTCATCAAATTCAGTTTCTCCTGCCTTTAGCTGAGTGGCTAGATAAAGGTGAATAACTTCCTCTGTATAGGCCACACTAGGGTTTATTTGTCCTAAATAAACCATCTTCCCCGCTGTATACCCTGTCTCCTCCCGAAGCTCTCTCTTTGCCGTTTCTAAGGAATCAGTCTCTCCTTTATCTATTTTCCCTGCAGGAATTTCAAGGACGCTGCCTCCAATGGGATATCTAAACTGCTCTACCATGACAATTTTTCCTTCATCTGTGATTGGCACGATACCTACTGCCCCATTGTGTTCTACTATCTCCCTTGAAGATGATCCTCCAACGGTAGTCACCATGTCTCTTCTCAGATTAAGAATCTTCCCCTCATATACCATTTGACTACTGATACATTTTTCTTCAAAAATCACTTTTTCTACCTCACTTTGTCATTGCTTTAGACTTGTCTACAGCCGCTTGAAACCCTGACTTTACCGTCTCCTCAAACTTGTGCTCAAAAAGATTTTCTACAGCCTGGATTGTCGTTCCTCCTGGAGAACATACGTTAATCCTTAATTGTTCAGGACTCTCATCGGATTCCATAACCATTTTTGCCGCTCCCAAGACAGATTGTGCTGCAAATACTTTCGCCTTTTCCTCTGACATTCCATTTTCCACTGCGGCAGAAATCAACGCTTCAATATACATATAAGTATATGCAGGACTGCTTCCACTCACCCCAATGACACAATGCATTAATTCCTCTTCTATTTCTTCCGCCTTACCGATTGCATTAAATAGCTGAAGAGGCTTTTCAAAGTCATCTTCAGTAACATTTTTATTTCTACATACTGCAACCATAGCTTCCCCCACCTTAGCCGGGGTATTTGGCATGATTCTCACAACCTTACTATCCTCGCTTAAATATCCTTCAAGGAATTTTATGCTAATTCCAGCGGCCATAGATACTACTAGCTGAGAAGGGCGATAAGCCTGTGCCACACTAGGCAAAACCTTATCAAAGACATTAGGCTTCACACCTAATATAATAATATCACTTTTTTTTACTAATCTGTCAATGGTATCACAGGAAGTGACTGAGGAAAACTTCTTCTCTAAACCAGTACACTTTTCCTGGTTTAGGTCAAATACAAAAATTTTGTCCTTACTCTTTGCTGCTATAGAGGCATATCCTGATAAAATAGCGCCGCCCATATTTCCTGCTCCAATAAATCCAATATTCATTTCTACCTACTTTCCTACAAACACAGTTCCCATTTCTTCTCCATCTAGAACCTTCCTAACAATATTTTCCTTTTTACCATTAAGTAAAACCATTGGAATCCCATATTGATTCACAAGTCTGGCTGCTTCTATTTTAGTTTCAATACCACCAGTTCCAAAACTGCTCTTTTCTCCAATGTCTATACCTGAAAGCAATTTGTCTATATCCACAACCTGATGAATTAATTTTGCATCATCTTCATTTTTAGGATCTTTGTCAAAGACTCCGTCTATATCACTCAAAACAATTAACAAATCAGAATTCCAAAGATTTGCCACGTGACCACTTAAAGTGTCGTTGTCTCCAATTTTAATTTCATCTACACTAACACTATCGTTTTCATTAATAATAGGAACCACGCCTTCATCTACTAATGTAAACATAGCATTTCTAATATTAAGGGCTCGATGGGAATCTTCCAGATCTTCTTTTGTAAGTAGAACCTGTGCAACATGAACACTGTGATCTCCAAAGTATTCTCTATATGCCATCATCAATTCAACTTGTCCTATAGCACATAAAGCTTGTTTATAATTGATATCCCCTCTACGGCTCCATTTGTTAATTGCACCTACGCCACATATTCCAGCGCCTGAAGAAACAATTATAACTTGCTTGCCTTCACTAATTAAGCTATACGCTTGATCCACAATGTTATGTAATACTTTTTTATTTACAACCCCATCACTGTCTGATAAAACATTACTTCCAATTTTAATGACAATTTTACGGCTGTTTTTAATAATTTGACTAATGGATTCCATTTTTCTCCTCTTTTCCCTCATTACAATTGTATAATTATACCCCAACCGCAAAAAAAAATAAAGCAGAACCCATAAAAATCTGGATTCTGCTTTTCCCCTACCTTGGTTCTACAAGGAGTTTAATCGCCGTCCGCTCTTCCCCATCTATCTGTATGTCTGTAAATGCTGGAATCGCTATTAAATCCATTCCGCTGGGTGCCACAAACCCCCTTGCTATGGCCACCGCCTTGACAGCTTGGTTTAATGCGCCTGCACCAATTGCCTGCATTTCGGCTCCGCCTCGCTCTCGTAACACCCCTGCTAATGCTCCTGCCACCGAGTTGGGATTAGATTTTGCTGATACCTTTAAAACTTCCATTCTTACGTCCTCCTTTAAGTAAATAGCTGTTTTCTTACTGTTCTTCTATATTATATAAGGGTAAAATTCCAATAAATAGCGAATTTAATCGACATTTTCTCTTAAATTATTCTTTTTCCAGAGTTTTTTTGACTTTCCCTTGCTTTTTTGCGTATAATTCGCTACAATTACCTTGTGGTTATCCCCCTGATAACCTCATTAATCTCTAATCCCAATACCCCTTTTGAACAAAATAGGCTGCTCCCCTGCAGCCTGTTTTGTTTTTTGTCTTTTTTAATGCTATAATAATTCAATGGAATATATACGAAAACAACTTAATTACACAAAGTATAAGTCTAATGCATTTGAGTTTTATTTTAAGGGAATGACCATAGGCGCTTTGGACATCGAAACCACTGGTCTAAGTCCACAAAACAATAAATTTATTTTAGGCGGGTTAGCTGTGGCAGAAAAAGATTCCTTAATTCTTCATCAATTTTTTGCCGAAAATATAGATGAGGAGAAACAAGTCTTAACCGATTATATCAATGAAGTATCAAATCTGGACTTAATCCTCACCTACAACGGAAAGAATTTTGACATACCATTTATGAAAAAACGAGGATCTGGTTTTTGCTCAGAATTTCCATTTAACCTGGATCTTTACCAAATTATTCGTACCAGTTCTAACTTAAAAGCATACTTACCAAACCTACGTCAAAAAACCGTAGAAAACTTTATGGGCTTTTGGGATCAACGTAAAGATGAAATTAGTGGCAGGGACAGCGTGGATCTTTATTACCGCTATATGAATACAAAAGACCCTACATTAAAGGAACAAATTCTCCTTCACAATAGTGATGATGTGCTTCAACTTTATCGCCTACTAACTGTACTTGGTAAATGTGACTTACACCAAGCCTTATTTCAAATAGGGTTCCCATTAATTTTTAATGATGGTATGTCTCTTTTAGTAAACGAAGTTGTCTTAAAGAATCGAGGACCTTTAGTCGTACACGGGATTCAAACCGGTACTCCTGTAAATTATATTTCATATGTAGACGAAAATCACCCTTATAGCGCTACATTCAATAAAGAAAATCGCCTATTTAAAGTCTCTGTTCCTCTGATTCATAAATACGGGTTAACCATGGTGGACTTTACCGCCCTGGATTTACCTACAGCACCCGTAGAAAAGTACCCTTTCTTTGGAAATGGGTTACTTATCCTAGCAAATCAGGGAGAGAAGAATTATTTAGAAACCAACCATTTTATTAAATTATTATTGGAAAGGATTTGTAAACGATGAACTATACTGAAATATCCGCCGCTGTAAAGGCGGATAGTTTTAAACTAGCAACTTTGGAGGAATCCATAAGAAACCGTGCCTTAAAAGCTATTATCCACGGCCTTGATGCCGCTAGCGATGCAATATTTGCCGCTAATATAAAAGATTTAGACAAGGCCAAGACAGAAGCATTGCCCCAGCCCATTATCAACCGCTTAAAATTTAATGAAAGCAAGCTAGATGATTGTCTCTCTGGGTTAGAAAGCCTGATTTCTCTTGATGATCCTCTTTTCAAACAGCTTTTTAAGCGCCAACTGGATGAGGAATTGACTTTGATTAAAACCACTTGTCCTATTGGAGTAATCGGGGTAATTTTCGAATCACGTCCAGATGCTTTAATCCAAATTTCTTCTTTATGTATAAAAAGTGGAAATTGTGCTATTTTAAAAGGAGGAAGTGAAGCTGCAAATACAAATAAAATTCTCTTTGATACGATTTATCAAGCTGGTATTTCTGCAGGTCTTCCCCATGGCTTTATCACATTGGTTGAAAGCAGAGCTGGCATTGATGAACTCCTAAAGTGCCATGAGTCCATAGATTTGCTAATCCCTCGAGGATCCAACCAATTTGTACAATACATTATGGCAAACTCCAAGATTCCAGTGATGGGCCATGCCGATGGTGTCTGCCACGTGTATGTTGATAAGGATGCTGATATAACTAAGGCAATTCCGATTATCTTTGATTCTAAGACTCAGTATGTGGCTGCCTGCAACACAGCAGAAACCCTTCTGGTTCACCAAAATATCGCTAAGGAATTTTTGCCTAAGTTAATAGAGGCAACGGGTGGAAAGATTCAGTATCGTGGAGATGAAGCCACTGCTACAATCATCCCGTGTGAGCCCGCAAATGATAAAGACTTTGAAACTGAGTATCTTGATTATATCTTATCCATTAAAATCGTAGCAGATCTTGATGCAGCTATAACTCACATTAATAAATACGGCTCACATCATACGGACTGTATTATTACCCAAAACAACCCTTCTGCTAAAACCTTTATGGCTAATGTGGATTCTGCTGGAGTATACCAAAATTGTTCTACTCGGTTTGCTGATGGATTTAGGTATGGATTTGGCGCAGAAGTTGGAATTAGCACAGGCAAGCTCCATGCAAGAGGTCCTGTCGGCCTTGACGGCCTTGTTACTTATAAGTATAAACTCTTTGGTAACGGTCAAATCGTGGAAGATTATGCCACAGGAAAAAGTAAGTTTAATTTTAAAAATTTAATAGACTAATTGAAAAGGAGATTATTATGAAATCGCTAACAAGACTGGCTCTCGTATTGTCCGCTTTAACTGTAGTTGTCGGATACGTCATGGTAATAGTAAATCTAGTAAGCCTAAGAAAAAGCAAGAAGCTAGAAAAAACCTTAATGGACTAATTTTAAGAAAATCAAAAAGAGACGGCAGCTGAGCCACCCCCCTATAGATTACTTTAAGGGGAGCAGGCCAGCTGCCGTTTTTTTATGATCAAAATATACTAGTTTAAAAATTTAGTTGTAACCGTCCTAATTCAGAGGGATATTCTCTTGGTCATAGTAACAGGTTGCCTGAAAAAATTTTGCGGAGGCATTTATGTATAAAGCTAGTTTTATAAAACAGTCCCCCATTAATGGTTCTCCTCCAGTAATGGTAACATTTTCTGTATTTGCATTTATTACTTGCTTAGCAGTGTTAATAATTTTGCTAAATTCAACTTCGCTCTTGTTTTCAAATCCCTTTAATGCATTCGCAATACAACCAGAACATTGCATATTGCACCTATCCATAATATTCCATGTAACATCTTTTTCATCTTCCATTTCTACTTCATCTTTGAGTAAAAGTATTTTTTTATTTTTAAGCACTCTAAACAGCTTTTTAAAATACTCACTGTCCTCTTTTTTAACAAAAATGGAATCAAAATCGCTTTCACTATAGTTGTTTTCTATTAAATTCAACAGTATTTCATAGCATTTTGGGCTTATTTTAACATCTGTTCCTTTTCTTTGATTTTCGAGTATTTTCATATTTTCTTTATTTAATATAAGGAAATTTTCTGTAAATTTGTACATATGCTAAAATGCTCCTTTGCTTATATTCTAAGTATAAACTATTTTCTCTTTTATCAATTTATCTTCCCATTTATTGATTACTATGAGCCATGGGTTTCATTTTTAGAAAACTTATAAGGTATTATAAGCATAAAAGCACTACAACATATGGCCATTATAATACATACCGCAAGTTCTTTTGAAAGTAAGAATAATAACAATGCACATGACACTTCTATTGTCAATATTACTCTACTTTTCAATCTGTATATCTTATTTTCAGCAGTACTAAGAGCCTTATTTTCACTTTCAACAGGTGCTCTTGCAAAAATAATTATAAACGAAAGCACCAACATTATAATAAGTCCTATTTTTTCGAAGGAAACAAAGTGTATAATCATTAGTACACATACAATTAATAGTATTGACATACAGTAACACATTCCTTGTGTTTTTGCATGGTATCCGCCAGCATACCGCCTTAAGGGAATATATGCTACTGAAAACAATATACTTTGCCATATCATCCCACATATCGCCCCTAACACTACTGTCGTTGCTATATTTAGAAGAAAAACGTATAACTGATTGATACCAAAAAAATACAACTCTTCTTCAGATTTCTCAATTATTTTTTTTTGTATTAATGCGTTTACTGAGGCATTAATCAATCTGTCCTTTATTTTACTCTGCATAATTTCGCAACGCTTTCCGCTATTAGTTCCTGGCACATATGGTGCTGACAAGTTGCAATTAAGTTGCCAAACTTTAACATAAATTTTTCACCATTTTTTCCTCTCGTTTACACCTTCTGAATATAATAATTCCTTGTCAGTAATATACAACATTTTTCTACAAAAATTTCACAATTGTTGAAATTCATATGTTTCAATGTATAAAGTAAAGCATATTGCAAAGTTATTGTCACACATCATGCTTCCTAATTTGACATTCAATTCTTTTCGTTACACAAAAATTCACTCTGTTGAATATATTCCTTAATCGCCTGGACGGCATTATCTATATGCTGTCCTAAGGGAACCTGCTCCACACTAACTACATGTATATGACAACGATTAATAGGCAAAAGCACCTTGTATGTATGACTTCCACCGATTGCCTGAGCCATTTTAGGCGTTAGTTCCCCCATCATCGCATTGGCATTAAGAATTCCAATAACACCTACAACAATGTCTACATGCTGCATATTATGAACAACAGCATTTTCTCCTGTAGCCCCTTCATCTGCGCCAGCTCTAAGCATTTGCCCTGTGGCCACTGAATTAGTTCCTAATGCCAGTATAGTTGTATGTGATAATGCTGCCCCTTTTATTTTTTCCACTATAGTTCGGCCAATTCCGCCGCCCTGTCCATCTACTACTGCAATAATCATCCATTTACCTCCAACCTAACTAGGCTTTACCATCCTCTATTATATTCTTCCAAACAATCCAAGCAGACTGTTTTCCCTCCTTGTATTCGAATCTTGTTTTCTGGTGCCCCTTCTCCACATATCTTGCAAATGATGGTTTCCATGCTCCTTGCCTTTTCCGGCATGGGAATCTTTGTCTCACAAACCTTAAAGGTTTCCTCTAAAGGGCCATCCAAAACAAATTTCCTGTAATCTTCCCCTCTTAAACCTTCTTTTTTAGGTTTTGCCATAAGCCTGAATCTTTCCCCTGTCTTCCGATTATAAAAGTTGAATGCCATCTTCCCTGTTCCATGATAAACTAAGTTTCCTTTTCCCAAGGTACACCCTAAAAGAGCCTGCACACCATCTACACCGCAAGCGTCATTTTCCGTTATACAAACAATATCTTCATCTTGGGCTGGGTGAACATTCCACCTTGTCATAACCTCCATGGCTGCCCTTACACCTAATGCTAGACCTCCACATTCATGACCATGAAAGTTCACAGCTTTTTCCCATAACTTATTATCCAACTTAACCCCTCCTAACTGCTTAAATGCTATGGGTATCTTATCATGGTTCCAGCATCAAATCAATAACCAGCGGCTCCTCTAACACCCTTATTGGTCAAGTATTTTTCCATCAGTTGAAATAGTCACTATCTGCCATGGAATCATTTTGCCACTTGCCTTCAGGGCTGTTTTCACTGCGTTCTCAATTCCTCCGCAGCAAGGCACTTCCATCCGTACCACAGTAACTTTTTTAATGTTGTTCTCTTTAATAATTGCAGCTAATTTTTCACTATAATCCCCTTCATCTAGCTTTGGACAACCAATAAGGGTAATGTTATTTTTAATAAACTGCCCGTGAAAATCACTATATGCATAAGCTACACAATCGGCTGCAATTAGAAGATTTGCATTCTCAAAATATGGTGCATTTATTGGTACAAGCTTTATCTGCACTGGCCATTGACTAAGCTTAGACTTTGCGGCTTTATTAGCTTCTACTGCTGCATCATCATAGGCTGCAGCTTCACGTTCTATAAATGTAATCGCATCTGTAGGACACGTCGGTAAGCAATCTCCTAGACCATCACAATAATCATCCCTTAGCAATTTTGCTTTTCCATCTACCATTCCGATAGCATTCTCGTGACAAGCCTCTGCACATGCCCCACATCCATTACATTTTTCTTCATCGATCTGTATTATTTTTCTTATCATTATCTTATCCTCCTATGATTAATTTTCTTTTCAAATCATTCTTTCTACACTAATATTACTATATTAAGTCAAGGATATCTGTTGTATATGCAACGTAATTAAAAAACCCCTCCCTCTATATTTTCTTGCCTAACTTTTCCATAATGATCTTATTAAGGTTTTTCTCTTGATTTTCAGTATAAGTATTTGCATTGCGAAGCAATTCGTCACAAAATCCTGATACATCCTTACCTGTCACTTGAAAAACTTCCTTACCATCAGCTTCACTTGCTTCAAATAGTTCAAGTAAGTCCCCTTGTAAGGACAACATATCATAGCCATTTCCTCCACCATATCGGCTCCACATATACTTTGTCATCTTCTCAAACACAAATTGGTAATCATCGGGTAATGCCTTGATCCTCTTTAAATACTCCTTATATTCTCTTTTGTCTTTTTTAATGTTTTTCAGTGACTTAATGCCTTGTTTCACTGTATCCATACTTTTTTTAATCATTTTAGTCATTGTTTTCATTCTCCTTTAGGCTGTTTATTTTCTCTGACACAAATGCCCATTTGTTCCAAAACAAAGCAAGCGCTTTATGTCCCTCTTCATTAAGGCGATAGAATTTACGTGGTGGACCCTTATCTGACTGCTTCTTTTCAATTTCAAGAAGCTTGTTTTTTTCAAGCCTCACTAAAATAGTATAGACAGTTCCCTCCACAATATCCGTAAACCCAAGAACATTAAGCTGCCTAGTAATTTCATAACCATAAATCTCTTTACGGCTGATGATTTCAAGTACACAACCTTCAAGTACGCCCTTGAGCATCTCTGTTAAATTATCCATATCAATTACCCTCCCTATACTCTGTATCACTACTTACTTCTATATAGTAACACGCAGTAGCACAGTTGTCACTAAGTTCATATTGGCTTTTTTCGATTTGACACATATACTGAACGTACCGATTTATTTTGATGTGAGGTGATAATATGAATAATACACATAAAGAAAATGCTTGTGTTTTTAAAGCATTCTGCGATGAAACACCACTAGCAATACTAAAACAACTCCGCAGCGGTGAAAAATGCGCCTGCGTTTTAATTGATGACATCAACGTTAAGCAGTCGGCACTTTCATACCATATGAAAATACTCTGTGAATCTGGAATTGTGGCTAGTAGGCAAGAAGGGAAATGGACACACTATCATTTAAGCCAAGAAGGCACTAAATATGCTAAAGAGCTTTTAGTCTTATTAACAACTCCTAAAATTTAGAACGGCGGCATTTCTTTAGTGGAATGTTTGGAAGCAGTTTGCAGTTTTTTATTTATGATACCATTAAAATCTTTGTTCTTCTAGCCTTCCTAATCTTCCTTATTTCCTATATTCAAAGCTTTTTTTCCCCAGAGAGAACGAAGAAAATTCTTGGAAGATTTCATGGTGTAACTGCAAACATTTTTGCGGCCCTCCTTGGCACGGTAACTCCCTTTTGCTCCTGCTCATCCATTCCCCTGTTTATTGGTTTTAGTAGTGCGGGATTGCCAGTGGTAATCACCTTCTCTTTCCTAATTTCTTCCCCTATGGTAGATCTTGGTTCATTGGTATTACTTATGAGTATATTCAGCGGCAAAATCGCCATTGCCTATGTGGTAATCGGCTTGATTTTAGCAGTTGTAAGCGGTACGCTAATTGAAAAATTCGGCATAGAAAAATACGTTGAGGATTTTGTTAAAACAGTTGGCAATATTGATGTTGAAGATCCTAATCTGACAAAACGAGATCGCCTCGCATTTGCCAGAGAACATGTCTTGGAAACCGTCAAAAAAGTTGCCCCATACATTTTTATTGGTGTAGGTCTTGGTACAATCATTCATAATGTGATACCTCAGTCATGGATTGAATCTGTCCTTGGCAGCAACAATCCTTTCTCTGTTGTACTTTCCACCTTTGTAGGTATTCCCATGTATGCGGACATTTTCGGAGCTATTCCTGTGGCCGAAAGCCTGTTTGCAAAAGATGCTGGCCTTGGAACAATTCTTTCATTTATGATGGCGGTTACTGCACTTTCACTGCCTTCCATAATTATGCTGCGTAATGCAGTAAGGCCAAAGCTCCTAGCTGTATTTATTGCCATCGTATCCATATGCATTATTCTAATCGGATACTTTCTTAATGCTTTTGCATTCCTATTTATATAACTAAATAACAAAGAGTAAAGGAGATTACAACTATGAAACTATTTAATTGGAATAAGAACTAGCCAACATAGAAAATCCAGGATTTATTGTTTTCGGAGCTTGCTGCCAAAAAAGCTCTGACACCTTTAACAACACAAAAAAAGCCGTTTTACAACTTGGACTTATTGACCAAGTTGTAAATATTGGTGACGCCCTAGAAATTGCAAAATACGGAGCCCTGCAAACTCCTGCTCTTGTAATTAACAACAAGGTGGTTTCCTACGGTAAACTCTTAAATGTAGATGATGTAAAAAAACTTATAGAAAAGTCTGGAGCAAATACCTTATAGACAAAATACTTACAGGTGGCCTTACGTCAACTGTTATACATAGATTTATCACCTTAGAAATGCAGCAGCAACGACCTTTCAGCGTCAAATAGCGCTTATGCGTGAAGTGAAGACATTGCGTATACTGTTATATTCACCACATTAAAAATTTCCAATATTATCTTTTCCTCATCAGATGCGTTACCGTGAAGAAATCAAAACTGCTTTATTAATCCAAAAGTTATACCCCTCATAAGGTGACATCCTTCCCTTAATTTATATTTCAATAAACCGGTTTTTACTTGGTGCAGTATTGCATGATAAATCCAAACCCTAGACCTCAGTCAATTCAATCTACTCTTTTTTCACGTTCTTCTTGTCGCAGGTGTGCGGCTCTCTGGTGTGAAAGCATTTGCAATAGCGATATTCCCCGATATATCATCTGTTTTTCAGGAGAGCAGACATGATATTCAGCGTGATTTTGGTATCCCGAAAGGTGCGCACGCCCTGTTCATTCAGGATATTCACCAGTTCCTACATCGTTGCCCCCTCGTTATATGCATAAAACACGTTGAGAACCGCAGGCGCAGAAATGAGTCAATCTAAAAATGTTGTTTACTGTCAATGGAATAGCCAATGGGCAGATTATCTAATCATGCCTTTAAAAATCTTCTTTGAGACAAGTGAAATCAAAACGGATAATATTGCGACACATAGCAAAATCAAACCGGTTTCGTTTTGAAACGCATCAAATACCACTCCATACATTGCTTGACCAATGGGCTGGGCACACATTGAAATGGACATCATTAAAGCAATTACCTTTCCCACTAATTCAGGGGGCGTTTCTGTTTGTACAGTTGCAATCATCTGTATACTAAACATGGTTGCCAGTGCCATGATGGCAAAGCATGCAGCGGTTATTACTACATAGCTTGTCATATCTGTCATCCCTAAAAGCAACGGAACAGCCATGACTCCAACAGAAAGGCTACATAGGAATAATAAAACATGTGAATTGGAAAGCCTTAGCTTTCTACTGAATATAGCTGTAAGTATTCCGCCACAAAGCCCACCCAATGCCAATATCCCTTGTGAAAACCCTAATAACTCATCACTCACATGAAGCGTTTCAACTATTAGAATGGGTGTGCCTACAATCAACATTGCGGTTAGTACAAGATTAAACATAGCAATTAATGCAATGATTTTAATTAGGAGCGGTTTATCTTTTCTCATATAATTTATACTGTCTCGAAAATCATTCTTAATAATAGCCAGCACACCAGTGCTATTGTCTCTCTTTTGAAAGGGGATTTGAATAAAAAGTTCCATTGTTGCAGATCCAACAAAGCACAGGATACTGATGATTAAGATGGGAGGAAGACCAAAAGCACCATAAAGCATTCCTCCAATAATGGGACCTAAAAGTCCCGCCAGAGACCCTACTTGATTCACAATGGCACTTGCTGACAATATGTTTTCACTTGCAACCAAAACAGGGATACTTGCCTGTACAGTAGGCTGATAGGTTCCGCTAATTCCATAAAGTAGCATTAATACTACTGTCATGAGGGGGACTAACGGAACTTCTCCGATGGATAGAAAAAGTACAAAGATAATACCTGCTGTCAAAAAATCCAGTGCAACCATAATATTTTGCTTGTTTACTCTGTCTGCTAAAATTCCACCAAAAAATGATAAGAATATCATTGGCAAAAATGAGCAAGCACTCACAAACCCAAACAGCACCGGGGAATTTGTCACTCGCAAAAGATAAAGAGGAAGTGCAAAGCGTAAAATTCCATTTCCAAATAGCGAGATGATTTGCCCAATTACGATAAGCATAAAATCTTTTCCATATTTTGTTTTCATAATTCTCCCCATATAATACCGGTCGTCGGTATGTATTCTGCTAAAAATAATCTGCCCATTTACGAGCAGTTATTTTTGCTTAAATTGATTGTAGTGTTCACAGTACTTCATATATTGTTCCGTAATTTCGTCATCCAACAGGTCAATTCCAATGCCGCCCAAAAGCACCTTAAAAAAGTTAAGCTTCTGTTGCATTTGGAATGTTGTCGTTTGCTCAATCATTGGGTTAATCCAAATATTTAGCAGTGTAATGAGTACACCTGCAAGCTCTTTTGGGTAGTCAGTTTTAATCGAGCCGTCTGCTATTCCCTCTCGAATAATGGGCTCAATATATCGAGGTGCGACCAGATCATAGCTCTCATGGATTTGATTCATTAAAAATTTGGGGTCGGATGTAATTTTATCCTGCATGGCAATCACAGCATCATTGTTTGGATTTGTATAGGCTGACCGAATCATTTCTTTTAACTTTTCATAGCCATTTTTCGTTTTGTCATCACGCATCTTATCGTAATAAACAATATTTTCCTCTCCAATCTTGCGACAAACTGCTTCGAAAATATCCTCTTTAGACTTAAAATGATGATAAATAGCACCTTTAGAGAGTCCACCTAAGTGATTGATAATATCTTGAATTGATGTGCTCTCATAGCCTTTTTCAATAAAAAGCTTAAGCGCTTCTTCTAAAATCAGCTTTACAGTTTCTTCAGGATATTTGTTTCTGGACATACAGCGTTCACCTCCCTCGCATACATACTGTTGGTATCTATGATATCATTTCTCGATTATGTCGTCAAGCGGATTTAATTTATAGAGGCAAAAGACAATCTGCATTGTCTGCTATTCATTCGAATGGCATTGACAAATCATTTCGTGAGCGCTACGATTTAGTTGAGATAGAAAAGGCCGTACCAAAAGAAGTTTAACGATAGATGCAAAGCCTTACAGAATCGACGCCTTCCGCATCGAATTTGTAGGTTTTTTATTTTTTCTTTGAGAGGAGCAGCAAACGATGATGATTCGCTTTTGGGAGCGTAGCAACCACACGCAAACAAAAACTTGGGGAGTTTTAAGTGAACCCAGGAATAAGGGAATGTCACCTTCCCCGCAAAACCGCTTGCAGGCAAAGTCTGCAACGAAATCCAATGGTAGCAGATAATGCAAAATAACATTCGCCCGATTTGGTCAGAAAAGAGGGCCTATGAAATCGTGTACGACCATTCAGCTCAACATAAAAGCGGCAGTTCAAATCCCGTGAACTGCCACCCTTGTTCTTGAAAATCGCTATAAATCCCTCAAATAAAACAATAATCCGAACCCAACACCAACGGTGAAAAAGTTCGGATTATCAGTCAATGGTGCGCCTGGAGGGACTTGAACCCCCACGGTCGCCCACTAGATCCTAAATCTAGCGTGTCTGCCAATTCCACCACAGGCGCAAATAATTTGGTGACCCTACCGAGAATCGAACTCGGGTTACCGCCGTGAAAGGGCGGTGTCTTGACCGCTTGACCATAGGGCCGTATAAAAAACCGGCAACGACCTACTTTCCCAGGCAGTCACCCACCAAGTATCATCAGCGCTAAGGAGCTTAACTTCTGTGTTCGGGATGGGAACAGGTGTAGCCTCCTTGCTATAGTCACCGGATTTTTATGAAGGTTTTAAGTACCTTCAAAACTGAATAATGTCATATATATATGTATATACACTTGAAACCATTGGTCAAGCGTTCGACCTATTAGTATCGGTCAGCTCAATGCATTACTGCACTTACACCTCCGACCTATCAACGTGATAGTCTCTCACGGGTCTTATCCAATTAAGGAAGGAAATCTGTTCTTGTGGGGGGCTTCGCACTTAGATGCTTTCAGCGCTTATCCCGTCCATACTTAGCTACCCAGCGATGCTCTTGGCAGAACAACTGGTGCACCAGCGGTATGTCCATTCCGGTCCTCTCGTACTAGGAACAGCTCCACTCAAATTTCCAACGCCCACAGCGGATAGGGACCGAACTGTCTCACGACGTTCTGAACCCAGCTCGCGTACCTCTTTAATGGGCGAACAGCCCAACCCTTGGGACCTACTTCAGCCCCAGGATGAGACGAGCCGACATCGAGGTGCCAAACACCCCCGTCGATGTGGACTCTTGGGGGGTATCAGCCTGTTATCCCCGGGGTAGCTTTTATCCGTTGAGCGATGGCCCTTCCACTCGGTACCACCGGATCACTAAGCCCGACTTTCGTCCCTGCTCGACTTGTAAGTCTCGCAGTCAAGCTCCCTTCTGCCTTTACACTCTTCGTGCGATTTCCGACCGCACTGAGGGAACCTTTGGGCGCCTCCGTTACTCTTTAGGAGGCGACCGCCCCAGTCAAACTGCCCACCAGACACTGTCCCGACGCCGGATCACGGCGCGCGGTTAGAATTTCAACATTACAAGGGTGGTATCCCAACGGTGACTTCCCTAAAGCTGGCGCCCTAGGTTCACAGTCTCCCACCTATCCTGTACGTGCAATGCCGAAATTCAATATCAAGTTGCAGTAAAGCTCCACGGGGTCTTTCCGTCCTGCTGCGGGTAACCGGCATCTTTACCGGTACTACAATTTCACCGAGTCTATTGTTGAGACAGTGCCCAGATCGTTACGCCTTTCGTGCGGGTCAGAACTTACCTGACAAGGAATTTCGCTACCTTAGGACCGTTATAGTTACGGCCGCCGTTTACTGGGGCTTAAGTTCAC
>JAVXGM010000010.1:54243-60468 GCA_036657395.1 Anaerovoracaceae bacterium | reverse complement strand
AAAGGTTGCTTTATCGGTACAATAGATACCGCCGCCTTCTTTAAGGCTTGTATTGTTGTTAATCTGAGATTTGCCGCTCATATTCAATGTAAAGTTGTCTGCGGCATAGATTGCCCCACCATGATACCCTGTGCCGGACTGGTTGCTATTCATTTGCGAAGCGCCGTCCATCGTAACCGTGGCATTTTTACCAACGGAGATGCCGCCGCCGTAACCTGCCGCCGTGTTGTCATTGATTTGCGAACCGCCGGTAATATTCAGGGTGAAGGCATTTGTATTACTATTGTTGCGGGAAAGTCCACCGCCGGAGCCGTTGGTGGTATTGCCGGAAATAACGGAATTTGCGATGTCGATGGAGCTTATAGTGGCGCCTGATACAATAACGATGCCTCCGCTTTGCTTGCCATAGTTATTTAATATCTGTGCCCCCGACATGGAGAAGGTCGAGGAGCCTCCGATATAAACCGCACCGACTTGTTCTGTTGCCTTGCTGTTTTGCAGCACCGCGCCTTCCTTCAGAGCCAGGTTAGCAGATCCACCCAAAATAATCATGGAATATTTGTTGGTGCTATACGAATCCTTATTTCCGTCTATCACGATGCTTTCAAGGGTCAACGAAGCGCTGTTGGCAACACTGAATAGGTAATTATCATTTACTTTACGTGTCAGCGTGCGCTCAGGTATATCGCCTCGAATGGTAATTTTTTCTGTACCATGAAGCTTCAAGCAAGTGGTTATCTCAAAATCCCCAGTCACTTCAATCACATATGAGCTTCCGTCTTTGGGAGCAGCCAAAATCGCCGCTTGCAACCCGGCAAACGTGTCAACCTGCGCATCCGCATTCGCTTTTGGCAGGTGAGGAGGGGACAGAAGCTTTAATGGCTTGCGGGTCACTTCGGATTGAAGCGACAGAGCCGCCCCATGCAAATCGGTGTACTCCCTATCAAACTGCGCCTTTTCCTCATCTGTCAGCCCGTTATATGCCGCCATTGCTTCATCAAGCTGGGTGCGGATTGTTTCTTTTTCTTCGCCCGTGGTTTCAGCGGTAATGCTGTCCGAGCCGGGTAGCGTCAAAAACAGCTTTACGGCCTTTTCATAAGCAGACAGTTTTGTTTGCTCAGTAGGTCCCTGCATCGTATAGCAGTTTTCATCATGGGTATGCTCTTCTGATTCTTCCAAGTCGCAGATTAGCTGGCTTTGGTAACATACAGCGGTATGGCTATGCTTAATTTTATCGCAGGTCGGCGCCTGATCGGTAGCAAGTGCCGCCACAGGCATCAGGCTCAACACCATACAAAGTGCGAGCAAAATACTTAATACTTTTTTTATCATGTCATTATCTCCTCATTTTGATTTCGGCTAATACATTATTGTTAGATGCAGCCGATTCAACATTTTGAAATTGTACTGATGGATTGCTTCGCCTTGTGTTGTGAAAAAAGCCCTGCTTCTTCCCCCGTAGCACCTTGTTTCAAATTTCTGATTTTCTATTACATATAATAGAAAATGGAGTGTCGGAAAAGCGTCGGGAAATTTCAGATTTTTGCAAAGATAAAAAGCCTTGAAACCGGAGTTTCAAAGGCTTTTTCATAATTTCAGAAAAACATTTTATATTTTTTTATAGGAGTGTCACGAATGATAAAAGACTTTTTTCGTGGCTTCAAAAGATCATTACGTGGTGGCCATTGTGACCACTTCAATGCCGCCTAGCGTGAACTCGCCCCAGCTGTACTGGGACATATACTCGCCCCGGTAGGTGTTGATTGCCTCAATGTCGCCCTGCATCCAGTTGTAGTAGTCGCAGGCTATTTTATCCAGCGAGACTGCCATCACGCCACGCTTCTTGCAGATGGCTTCCTCCACGCCAAGAGAAGTAAAGACCCTTAGTAAGTCTGCCTTCAAATCACGCAGATAGGAGCTTTTTTTCATGCTGTCGCCATCGTCTTCCCACAGCGCCGCAATGATTTCGCCGTTGGAGCAGAACGTACCCTTGCGGTCAACTAAAAATGCCAGAAGCTCCTTTGTTTTGCTGTATGAAAATTTGATGGGTTCTCCGTCTGCAAACACTTCAAAATTTCCAAAGCACTGAATCCAGACCTTATGTTTTGTCTGCATAGGGAGAGGGTGGCGCAGATGCTCCATTTCGTGTTCAATTTTTTCTCTAGTGGCCGGCTTCATCACATAGCCGCTGCTGTGTAGGGAAAGCGCCTCCATCGCATACTTTTTATAGGCGGTAACAAAAATGATATTGACCATCGGATTCACATGTTTTAAGTGCTTTGCCAGTGCAATGCCGTCCATATCGCTCATGCTGATGTCTAAAAAAGCGACTTCGCATGGGTTCTCACTCACGAATGCAAGCGCTTCCTCGCCGGAGATAAAGCCATGCACCTGTGATTCCGGCACCGCCTCATGGATGGAGCTGATTAAAAGACGCAGGGCAATTCTTTCATCATCTGTCGCTATAATATTCATGAGTCTGCATCTCCCTTCGGTATTTTTATGCTGGCCGCCGTGCCTTTGCCCACTTCACTTTTGATGTCGAGGATCCCTCCGCATATAGACCATAGGCGGTCACACACATTTTGAATGCCGATGTGCATATCGGGGTCTATCTGCGGCTCATTTATGTCAAAGCCTACGCCGTCATCGGTAATGATAATTTCATAGCAGGACTCCCGCTCCCTTGTGGAAATTGTGACAGTGCCGCCGTTTTTGCGTTTTACGACACCATGCTTGACAGCGTTTTCCACCAGCGGCTGCATGGTCAGGGAGGGAACACAGAAGTCCGCTCTTTCAATGTCATAGACAACACGCAGCCTTTCTTCAAAGCGTTTCTGCTCAATGCCGAGATAAACCTTTGTGTGCGCCAGCTCGTCCTCAAAGGGCACCGGTGTACTTTGAGTAAGCGAGTCCAGATTATGACGAAGGTAGTCTGCAAATTCAGCAGTTACCTTTTTTGCCTCCTTGGGGTTCTCGTCGCACAGTCCGCAGATGGCGGTCAGCGTGTTGTATAAAAAATGCGGCTGTATCTGGCTGAGCAGGATTGCCATGCGGCTTTGGGTCAGTTGGTTTTCCTGCTCCAAAAAGCGTGCTCGCTGTTCCCGCTGCATGACTGCATAAATCCATATAATCGACAATGAGGTGGAGAGAAAAATCTGCGGGCCGTCCCAAAAAAAGCGCAGGAAAAGTGCAATTAGCGGGAAAACACAGTAGCTTAACAGTGACAGCAGCTCATTGCTTTTCAGCCCCCTGCGGCAGCGCAAAACAAATCCGATTCCCAGCAAACAGGCAGAAGCCCAGCCAAGATGCCCAGCCCAATAAGCCCAGCTAAAGCGCATTGTCTCGTGGTTGATTTGCATGTTTGCCGCACTTTCCACGCCGTTGAGCAGGATAAAAGTCGCCCATATTAAAACTGCCAGTGTAAAGAGTGAAACAAGTGTTATTTTGGTTCTGCGTGATATGGGTCCACGTGCCGAGAGAAAGGAAAGCGCAAAGCAACCAAAAATACCATTCCCAAGCAGCGCTAATACAGTGGGCAGGACGGACAGCACAATCAGCAGCACTGGCCGGTCTGTATGACTGAATAACAGCCAGCGTGCAGAGTCCAGTAGCAGCACCGCCATATGGCAGATAACCATCGCCGTCAGCCGCTTTTCAAAGGTTTCCGTCAGATTTGCGTTTCGCATACTGAGGAGCAGTATCAAGATAACCAGCGCCGCAAATATTTCAAGGCATCCATTCGCAAGCTCCATTGCAGTCACCCTTGCGGCGCAGAGCCGCCCTTTCTTGTTTAAAAAGTAATCTCAAACTATTTATTGTAGCATTATACACCACATATCTGGATTCTATCAAGCGGGCATTTGAAAACAAAGTTCATGAAGAGGATTTCTCTTTTTAAAAACCATAAATCTCCGACGCTTTCCCGACACTTCATATGGTATTCTTGATTGGCATTTTTAGATTTAACAGGTGTTTAGCAGATAAAGAAATATGATAAATATAAAAAGGGGAGTAAAACAAGGAAATGAATAAGAAGATTAAAATGGCAGGAGATAAACTTTTAGTGATTATGTTATCTCTATTAATTATGCTTTCAGCAGGACAAACAGTTTATGGAGAAACAAAGAATGAGGTATGGGTTAATGGAGTGAACATTGCTGCCGAATCAGATAATACTGTGGACTGTGGAAGTGGTACAGCAGTCTATAATAATAAAGCCAATACTTTGACCTTAAACAATGCAAAAATTACAACTGTAAATAAGGCTGGGCATGGAATTGAAAATAAAAGAGATGAAGATTTTGAAATTATTTTGAATGGAAGTAATAGTATTGATATTTCGAGAAATACTGGAGTATTTGCTTATACAGACAGCAATATGACTTTTTCGGGTGGTGGAAGTCTTGATATTAAATCAAAGCAAAATATATCAAATCATAAGAATGTTACATTTGATAATGTTAACATTACTGCAACAGGTAGTAATGATGGTTCAATTGTTTCAGATGGGAACGTAGTAATAAAAAATGGATCAGATATTAAGTGTAGTGGCACTTATTTTGGATTTAATGTTATTGGAGATATAACAATTGCAAAGAGTAATGTAACTGGGTCAGCATCATTAGACAAAATGAATGCTTTCTGTATAATTGGTAAAATTACTATAGATCAAAAATCAAAGGTTACAGCAACAAGTGATAATCCATCGTTATTTAGCAAAGGTGATATGAATATTTCAGATAGTACCATTAAAGCTACATCAACAGCAGATTATGGTATTTGGTCAAAAACTAATCTTGCAATTTCCGGTGATTCTGAAGTTATTTCACAAGGGCAAGGAGGAAGCATAGGGGCAGAGACTTCTTTCAAGATAGCTCCACCACCAAATAAAAGTGTAGAGGTTTTTATAGGAAAAAATAGTAGTAGTATTACCCAATTAGGAGGTTCTCCTTTTGCAAATGAAAAAGATTTAAAAGCTCTTAATGTGAGTGTGAATCCGTTTTTTCATAGTAAGATACACAAACATACACCTGCTGCATCATGGACAAAAAATGGAACTAGTCACTGGCATGAATGTATTGCTAATGATGGCAAAAAGATGGATTTAGCTTCTCATACATTTGGTGAATGGGTAATTGATACACCTGCAACTGAAACGACAAAGGGAAGTAAACACAGATATTGTACAGTTTGTAGTCAAAGAGAAACTGCGGAAATTCCTGTGTTGCCACACAAACATATACCTGCCGCAGAATGGACAAAAAATGAAACTAGTCACTGGCATGAATGTATCGCTAATGATGGTAAAAAGATGGATTTAGCTTTTCATACATTTGGTGAATGGGTAATTGATACACCTACTACCGAAACCACAAAAGGAAGTAAACATAGAGATTGTACAGTTTGTAGCCAAAGAGAAACTGTGGAAATTCCTGTGTTGCCACACAAACATATACCTGCCGAAGCATGGACAAAAAATGAAACTAGTCACTGGCATGAATGTATCGCTAATGATGGTAAAAAGATGGATTTAGCTTCTCATACGTTTGGTGAATGGGTAATCGATACACCTGCAACTGAAACGACAAAGGGAAGTAAACACAGAGATTGTACTGTCTGTGGTCAAAAAGAAACGGTTGAAATTGCCTATACTGGTGAAACACCAGTAAATCCAAGCTCACCCAAAACTGGTGATACATCAAACACATTTCTTTACCTTGGTTTAATTCTTCTTTCCGGATGTGTAGCTGGCTTTAATTTAAAGAAGAAAAAAGCCTTAAATAAATAAAGAAAAAGTATTTTGGTAGTTTTCCATGTTATGCGTTTACAGTTAAGAGGCATTCTTAACTATGAAAAAATCCCCTTTCCAGCAAAAAGGTTGTACCTTTAGGCTGGAAAGGGGATTTTTTTATTTCAGACCGTTTATGTAACTGAGATGTAACGTCAATCAACTATACTACGTAGTAAGTAAGTTATATGAAATATAACTATCAGCCGAACGAACAGTTATACTTAGAAACTAAACAGGAGGAAGCCAATGAAGAAAAACAGAGGTGTTGCATTAGCAATATGTATACTAATGATAGGTTCAGTATTTTCAGGATTCACAGCATATGCGGAAAGTGATGTGACCACACCTGAACAGAAATCAAAAGTTGAATCAACAACTAAAAACACAAAAGGTGAAGAACCACCTGCGTCAAAAGGTGAAGAACCACCTGC
>JAVXGM010000010.1:0-54143 GCA_036657395.1 Anaerovoracaceae bacterium | reverse complement strand
CAAAAGGTGAAGAACCACCTGCGTCAAAAGGTGAAGAACCACCTGCATTAGGAGAAAATGAACCTGCAGAGAATTCATCCACTTTGATAAAGGATTATTTGGAAAAAGCAGAAATTATTACTTCTGATGGCAAACCATACAATCCAGAGGGTGGAGATAAGCTAAACCCGTATGGATCCTTCGATTTTAGCTTATACTTTTCAGAAATTGCCAATGGAGACAATGCAAGACAATTCCCACAGGATGGGATTATGACATATCAAATTCCAACAGAGCAAATTACAGGATTCAATGCTGTAACAAGCTCACCAATAAAGGATGTAAATACACAGAGGCAGATAGGAACGTATTCTATTGATGCAGCAGGGCTAATTACAGTAGACCTTGACGATGAATTTGTAGAACAATATGCCAATATTGAAGCATTTCTTGCTTTTTCTGGTAGCTTTTCAAAAGAGTTTATTTCTGGGGGCGGATCAGATCCGCTTGAATTTAGTCAGGGCGTGGCAATTGATGTTACCTTTACAGACAAAGCAAAGCTGGTAGTGACTAAAGATATTACCACTCCATATAATTATGAAACTCAGACAATAGGGTATTCTGTTAAGGTTATAACGGATTACACTGCAAAAGGCGTGGTGATAACAGATACAATGGATTCAGAAAAACCTTTAGATGGCAGAAGGGTAGCGACAGTAGGAGATTCAATTAGGGTTACAAACAAAGCTGGTGAAGCTGTACCATTTACAAAAACATTTGCAGATGGCGCTTGGAAAATTGCTATTACAGGGGATATTCCATCAGGCGAAGTATATATGATCACATATGATGGTAAAGTCACAGATGAAGCTTTGGCACAGTTATTTAAAACGTATAGCGTTGAGCCATCGTTAACAGTAAACAATAAAGCTCAGGTTACTAGTGAAAATAGCGAAACACAGGAAGTGAATAAGAGTACTAAAATAAATTTCCAAAGACTAGCAAAGGTTAAAGAAGTATCTGGTAATCAGATTGTATGGACTGTAACAGTAAACAAGGATAAATGTTTTGATTACAGTAAGTATAAAGTAACGGACACTATGGAAGAGGGACTAGTAATTGATAAAAAAAGCCCAATCATTATTCAAAAAAATGGAGTAAATATTGATTCCCCAGAATGGGCTGATATTTCAAGTACAGACAATAGTTGGAGTTACACTATTCCGGAGAACTCAGGAAAAAGTGCATTTACTTTTAAGTACAAAACTAACTTGCCTATAGCACAGATAGGTGATCTTAAGTTCAACAATCATGTGGAACTAAGTAATGAAGAGAGCGATATTAAATATGTAGTGGATGAGTTCTACAGGGCTTCGGGGCAAAGGGCTTTAGAAAAGAAAAATGGGGGTATGGTGCAGGATGGAGAAGACTGGTATATCAAATGGTACAGCCAAATTAGAGTGCCTAAAGAGGGCTTGGATAATGTTGAATTTTTAGACTGGATCGACACGGCATCTAAGAGTAACGAGTTTGCAAATCCTCTTAAGCTGGTTTCAGGCAATGATTATTCAGCTAATAAGGATGAGATCACTATAGATGGATACGATGGTCCAAAGACCTTAGTGCAGAAAAGCAATAAAGAATTTAGCATATACTTTGGAGATACTGCCGACAGAGAAAAATCAAGTATTGCAGGATCAAAGAGTTTATATACTATTACCATTAGATATTATACCAAGCTTACAGGTGAGGATAATGGGAAGAGAAAAAACTGGGCTAAACTTAACTATGGTACTAAATCAGCGGAAGACTGGGAAGAGGTATTGGCAAGCCCTAGTATGACAGGAGATAAGGCTGGACAATACGATGCTACCAAAGGTACTATTCTGTGGAAAGTAAAGGTAAATACTAACCAAGCTGATTTAAATAATCAGGACATAAAAATGTTAGATACATTCTCTGACAACCAGAGTTTTGATAAATCATATAGACCAACGGTTGAAGTGAATAGTAAAACTACTGCCCTTGAAGATAGCAGTGTAATTGAAAAGTCCCCAACCCAGTATGAGTTTAATTTAGGAAAGGGTTTGCCAAATAAAACATATACCCTGACCTATCAAACTAAAGTGAAAGATGGGATCTTTTCTGAACAGGAGAATGTTGTTAAATTCAAGAACAGGGCTGTAGTGTCCACAGGAGATAAAGATTGGTTTACTGCAAACAAGGAAATTTCGGTGAACAACAAATTTATAACTAAAGGAATAACAAGTCTTCCTACTTTAGCAAATAGATACAAGGCATCATTTGCAATTTCAGTAAACGCAAACAAAGCTACGATTTCTCCAGGAGGAGCAATAGCTGACTATGTTATTGAAGATAAATATAGCACGAACTTGGATTTAGACTTAAATTCTATAGTAATTACAAAGAATGGCAAAGCATTAAACAAGAATGAATATATAGTTAGCCATAATGTGAATGTGGGTGAAAAAGAGAATCTTCTAAAAATAACTATCCCAAAAGCTGATGGAAACGCATATAAGATTACCTATGATGCAACAGTAATAGGAAAAGTTGGTGAAACGATAACGTATAAGAATACTGCCAAATTACTTGTTGGAACAGATATTTCAGAGGATAATGTAGAAAAGGAAGTAGTTATTAAAAAACAGAGTTCTAGTGCAGGAGCTGGCGGAGAAAAAGCGGCAATCAGTGTTTCAAAACATGACCAGGAAAATATCGAGACATTGTTGCCAGGAGCTGTATTTGAACTGTATAAAGATACTGTATCAGAGGAAAACCTTTTAGGCACCCAGACTACAGATGCCAATGGAAAAGCTGCCTTTGGCCAAGGCATTTTAGGTAGTAATAATTTAACATTTGGTGGAAAAGCATATTACCTTGAAAGTGGCGAAAAATACATTCTTGTGGAAAAATCAGCACCTGAAGGATATGTAAAGGGCAACAAAAGCATTACATTCCAATTATCAGGTAAAAAGAATCCAATTAGCAATGTAGATACCTACAATATGGGTAAAGAATTTAACGTAACCAATGAGAAACAGAATTTTCATATTCAGAAAATAGCCGACGACACACAGGAGATTTTATCTGGAGCAGAATTTACACTATACAGAGACAAGGACTGTAAAAATCAGGTTAAAGTAGGCGTAGCACAAGGTGGAATTCATACCTTCAATGGACTTGAAGCAGGAACTTATTACCTGAAGGAAACAAAAGCACCAAGTGGATATTATAACGAAGAAAAAGTTAGAACTGTAGTGCTAGACAGCACAGGAAAAGTAACTATTGATGGGGCTATATTGCCAACAGATACAATGACGTATACAGTGAAAAATACACTAGCAGGAAGTATTAAAGTAACAAAAGAAGTAACATTAGATGATGAGCTGGTGACAAGCGATAAGACATTTTACGTATCATTGTTTAGCGATGAAAATTGCACAAATCAAATAGGCGAGACAAAAGCCCTTGCAATGAACGGAGGCAAATATGCTACTGCTATATTTGAAGGCTTACCTATAAATACCTATCATATAGCAGAAACTACTAAAGACGGTAAGGTAATTACTGACTCAGTGGCGCAAGTTGGAGCAGATGAAATCGCTTATAACAATAAAACCATTACCCTAACTAGAGGAAATCTAATTGGGGAAGGAAAGATTATTAACAAATCCTACACTGTAGGAAGGTTTGATATTAAGAAAGTAGCATCCAATACTGGAGCCATGCTTGAGGGCGCAGAATTCACCTTGTACAGAGATAAAGAATGTAATTCCAGTAGCTTGGAGCAGGTTGGAACTATAGATTCACAAAGCCCAGGAATTCATAAGTTTGAAAATATCAAACAGGGAACTTACTACTTGAGGGAAACCAAAGTTCCTACTAATTATCAAAATACAACTGGGACCAAAGTTGTAGTTGTAGGAAAGGGAAACTCTGTAACGATTGATGGAATTACCCTAGATAAAACAGCGCCAACATATACTATAGCAAACACCTTAAAGGGAACCATTAGCGTTACTAAGGAAGTAACATTAGATGATGTAGCAACGGGAAGTGATAAAACATTCTACGCAGCATTGTTTAAAGACGCTGAATGTAAGAACATGGTGGGTGGAACCTTAGTTACCTTGGAAATGAAGGGCAATCAGTCTACTACGGCTAATTTTGGATCTTTGCCTTTAGGCACATATTATGTGGCCGAAACTACAAAAGACGGTGAAGCAATTACAGATCCAATCAGGCAGGTTGGAGCACATGACATTAGCTATGAAAACAAGGTAGTGACAATAAATAAAGACAGCCTTACTGGTAGCTCAAAAATTACTAATGTATTCTATTCAGAAGAGTACTTCCTAAAAGGATCTATTGAAGTGACAAAGGCAGTTACACTTAATGGCAAACTGGCTGACACAGATTTGATCTTCTATACGGCTTTATTCTCCGATGAAAAGTGTACGGACCGTGTAAGTGATGTAAAAGCACTTGCAATGAACGGGAAGGGAAAAGCTACAGTAGACTTTACAGAGCTTGACCTTAAATCTTACTATATTGCCGAAACAGACGCAGAAGGCAACCCTATTAAAGATTCCATGGCTCAACTAGGATGTGACATGAACATAGATAATGCTCTCGTTGACATTACGGCAGATAGTCTAGATGGAAAAGTTACAATTACAAATAAGTTTGAGGATGATGAAGAGTTCTTGTACGACGGTAAGGTTAAAGTGGAAAAGACCACAACCTTTAATGGAAAGGCATATAAGTCCGATGATATCTTCTATGCAGCACTGTTTACAGATGCAGCACACAAGAATAGGCTTACTGACGTAAAAGCCATTAAAATGAAAGGCGGATCCACAGCATCAATTTCTTTCACTGGCCTTGCATATGGAAAGTACTACTTGGCAGAAACTGATAAATCAGGAAAGGCTTTAACTGATAGTGACGCTCAGGATAGAGGATTTGCCAGCGTACTTATTAATGAGGCAGTAACAATTGCAGACAGCAATCCAGTGGAATTCCAACTTGAAAACCAATACACTGAGGAATATATGGTTGAAAAGGGCGACAAAGATCAGAATAACACTAAGACAGATAACACAGACGGTAGTGTAAAAACTGGTGATGATAATAAAACACCACTTTATGCAGGAATAGCATTGCTAGCAGCGGTCCTACTAATGGCAGGCCTGTGGTTAAGAAAGAGACATAGAAAATAAAACAAATAAGACTATTTATAAAAAGGCAGCGCAAAGGAAACTTCAGCGCCGCCTTTTTTATTGTTGGCAGCCCATATCCGCCCAGAATGCTGCTGTATAATCTGCATGGAAATGAACAGGCCTAATCCAGAGCGAGATGGGGAAGCAGAAAAGGTAGACCGTATCCCTGGGTGATGCTCAATAGAAGGATCTATATGGCTGCCACCACTGTAACGTCTTTCAAAAATGTGAGGCAATTCATTCTCTGGAATACCATGTCCATTGTCGCTAACAGTGAAAATCAACTCGCCTTCTGGAATAGTCGAAGGATCCATTTTTTCAAGATCCGTCTTTCCATTTTTATTAGCTACTATGTGACATGAAACAGCAATTTCATTACCTTCAGGAGTGTGGTGCACTGAATTATTTATTAGATTGGATATCACTTGCTGGATACGATAAGGATCTACAACCAAAACAATATCATCAGGTATATCATAGGAAATCACAGGCTTTTGTCCCATTTGTGCAATTTGAAACTCACATTGCATTATCAAATCCTTAAAGATGCCCAAGGCATTTTCTTCATAAAACTTATATTCTAGATTTTGGGAAGTCACCTGGGTCACCTTAGCTAAATCGTCTACAAGATTTGTAAGCATTTTAGCCTTGCTGCATATCATCTTTAAATAAGTATCAGAAGAGTCCGCAGGAACTACCTTGTTCAACAAGCTTTCCGTATAGCCTTGAATTAGCGTGACTGGAGTTTTAATTTCATGAGAAATATTTTCCAAAAGCTCCTTTTTTGCCATTTCTGACTCGGCTAAATCATCCTCTAGCTGTTTGCTCTTGGTTATGTCCCGGAGTATCCCCTCAACGGAAACTACTGTACCAGTGGAATCTGTAATGGGTAGATAATGGATTTCAGACCAACGATAAACTTCTCCAGTAGTATTATTATCCAAACAAAGCAAGCCGTCACTAGGCTTATAGATCGGCCTAGAAAATATGGATAAGGTTTCCTTATATAGCTCAGGAGTGCTTACCTTATCAAAGAATCTTTCAGGGAGTTCATACAGCTGATCCGCAGAAACTCCAATCAAGGCATAGATTCCAGGGCTAACATATTCAAAAGAAGCCTTCTTATAATCATAGAGAAACATAATATCCGCAGAATTTTCCACTAATAGTCTAAATCGATATGCTTGCTTAGTATCAAGAAATCTGGTTTTCTTAAAGTAAATAATCATTAAGAAAAGAATCAAAATATTCACGGTAAATATACCGATGAAGTAGGTGAAAATAGCTAAATCTGCATGGCCAATAGCAAATCCAAAATGATTAATAAAAATCCCCCAAAGGATAATGAAAAAGCCAGAAAGAATCTTTTCTGGCAGATTTTGCGTCCAAGAATAGGAAATAAACATACAACCGGAAAAAATCAAAAGCCCAGAGCAGTATATAATATTTGGAATCAAAGACATAGTATAAACAAATGGAGTACTATCGTATAGGCATATAAGTGTACCCGAGGCTATAGTGGACCAAAATATGTACTTTGGCGGTTTGATTTGAAAAAAATGATGGGTTCCTATAAAGAATACATGGCAGCCAGCTAAAGCGATCCATTGCCTTATCATAAGGTAAAAAGTGTTACTTACATCAGTTTGGAGATTCAAAAAATCCAAAAGAAACATGGCAGAATAAATAAGCCAAGAAATCCCCCAGTAACGCATATAGTTTTTCTTGCTTTGTTGGGACAATATTAAAAACACAATGCTCAGCATCAGGGTAGTTGCTGTAGCTGAGAGCATAGAATACCCAGGAAGTAGATACATATCCTTCTCCTAAAATAATATAAATTGAAACATCTATGCGTTTATGATAGATTAATTGAAGAGAATTGTAAATAGTAAGGTAAACAATCATACGGGGAGAATCTTCATGGGATCACGTTTTACGAAATACAAATGGATTACACTCATATCCTTTGCACTAATGTATAATTTGGTGTACTTAGGCAGATTTAATGTTAATAATCTCATTGGGAACTTTGCTATGGAGCTAGGAATGACAGTAGCTCAACAAAACATAATAACTTTAAGCTTGTTTGCTAGCTACGCTATAGGTAGCTTTTTTAATGGGCATTTTGCAGATAAATATGGCGCTAAAAAAGTTATTTTACTAGGGGTATCCGTATCTATTATGGTAAATTTTTCAGTGTCTTTAATGGAAAATTGGATTGCTATTTGGATTGCAACAGTAGTAAATGGATTTTTTCAGAGCATGATTTGGATAGGTGGAATTAGCATGTTGGCTCATTGGTGGCAAGAAGGAGAACGAGGCAAGGGCATTGGAATCGTCAACTTTTTCTCTGGGATATCTCATGCTACGTCATATTTGGTACCCTTACTTTTTCTTGCAGTTTGGCCTGAAATGGAATGGCGTCTAAATTTTATTTTTCCTATATGTATTCTTATGGCATTCGCTTATATTTTTGGTATGGTAGCAGTAGAGCGGCCTGAAGAAAAGGGCTTGAAGCCATACGCAGAAAAAAATCATAAGCAAAGGAAGCGAGAAGATGCCTTCATAAAGAGAAAAATGAAAGATAAGCCTAGTTGGGGATATTTTTTCAAGCAAAAGAAATTTTTATGGTGGTGTGGCATTGCAATTCTCTCTAGCATATGCAGATATGGTCTTCTAAACTGGATTCCTATGTATTATGCAGGAGAAGGGCAGATAAACATACTTAATGATAACTTTTCGAACCTAACACTGCCTATTGGTATGGCCGTAGGAACATTGGTAATTACCTGGGTAGCTGGAACAAAATTTTTTAATAATAAGGGGATTATTGTAACTGCCATGGCCGCATTATGTGGCACTTTAGTCCTAATATTTCCAATGATAAATAACACACAAATTGTATTGGTGGGAATATTTTTTACCGGATTTGCTCTCTATGGGATCAATGGTCTTTTATGGCTTTATGCTATAGATGAAGGATGCAGAGTATTATCTGGAACAGCGGCAGGGATTTTAAATGGATTTGCTTATTTAGGTGCTTGTCTTGAAGGGTTTATACTGCCTCTCACGTTAAATGTATTTGAGGATGTTATGGCGGTATTCATAGTTTTAGAAGCCTTATGTATAGGGATGGTTATTTGTGGAATGATTGTCAGTAAAAAAGACACCATTGTGGTGCCAGAGGTGAGAGAATAGTAAACAAAAGTGTAAGTTTTCTTAAAGAATCAGCCTGAGTTGAAGAATAGACGTAACAGGACTACTATGATTTTATCAGAAATTATGGAGGTTATGTTATGTCTTTTATTTTAGGTATGGATACTGGAGGAACATAATCTTATTTACCAACTGACTTAAATGAAAAACATCCGACCTTTTGATTGTCAAAGGGACGGATGTTTTTTTTTAAAATCAGCAAAAATTATTCTATGTTTTTGTCTTTAACTAATCTTTATACTTTCTTAAACAAACCTAAAGGTTATCTTGAACTGGGGTTTAATTAGAGGGGTTATTATATAAATATAAACAAAGCAAAGTAAGTTTACACACAAAACGTTAGTTGAATGGAAATACCATTGTTTTTAAGGAGGAAGAAAGATGTATAACAGAAATTACACAGGAAAAATTGAATTGGCTGTACTGGACACAGCAGGAACATTTTGCGATGGCCCTGGAGATTTGAGAAAAAGATGGCCTCTTGATGACCTTAGAGGATGTAAAGCACCAGTAGTGCCTTTTTATGAAGCACTACTTAAATATGGAATCGAATGTGAGTGGGCTACAATTAGAAAGCCAATGGGCAACTTTAAACCAACTCATCTGAGAATGCTTTTAAATCTTCCGGAAGTATCAGCACAGTGGGAAGAAAAATATGGCCGTCCTTGGAACGAAGATGATTTTGATAAAATCTTAGCAACATTTAGACCTTTGATGACAAAATATATTGTTGATGAAGATTTAGCAAAACCAATTACAGGCGCAGTGGAATGTATCGATAGATTAAGGGCAGCTGGAATCCTAGTTGGATGTGACACTGGATATTATGAAGAAGACTCCAAAATGCTTAATAAACTATTAGACGACAAATATGGACTAAAATTTGACGTAGTAACAAACGCAGAAAAGGTACCTGGTCGTCCGTGGCCATTCATGGTATTTGACTGTATGTTAGGTGCTTACGAATTAACAAAGAAAGTTATTCCAGTAGAATCAGTAGTTAAGATTGACGATACAGCAGCAGGAATGTACTGCGGTAACAATGCAGGATGTTGGACAATTGGTCTATATGCTTCCGGATCAAATACATATGAAGACTTAGCAGCGTCAAAACCTGACTTCCTAGTTCCAGATGTGTCTTATGTATCAGATATTATCTTTGGACAGATTGAACCTAGACTAAGAAGAGGCGAAAGACCAGGACAGGGAATAATAGAAACAATTTAAGTATAACTTTAAGTAAGGTATTCCTGTAGTTTTCATATTACAGGGATACCTTCTTTAATCTATGTAGGGAAAAAGGAGGAACAACGAATGGGCAAGGAAAAAAAGATTGTAGACATGTTGGGATATTCTGCCGAAGAGTTTAAGCGGTTTAACAAAAATGCTTGGATAGTGTTGCTCGGCTTTTCTATTTTATATTGTTTTTTGTATTGTGGAAGGCTTAACCTTCAATATGCAATGCCCGGAATGATGGAAGCAGAAGGTTGGACTACACAGGATCTAGGCATATTATCCTCGGTATTATTTTGGACTTATGGTATAGGTCATTTATTTAATGGCAGATTGGGCGAAATATTTGGTGTAAATAAATTTATTATAACAGGGGTATTCCTTTCAGCAATAGCCAATATACTTATCGGATTCCAGTCAAGTCTTGTTATTATAGCTATCCTTTGGGGCATTAACGGATATGCGCAGTCTATGCTGTGGTCACCTGGTATAGCCTTGCTTTCAAGGTGGTGGCCGGGAGATCGTAGAGGTTTTGCTACAGGCTTTGCAAATGCATTTTCAGGATTTGGTCAGGTAATGGCAGCCCTTGCTGTATATGTGGCATTTTTAATCGCACCTAGCATGGGCTGGAAAGCAGCATTTCTTTTTCCAGTAATTCCAGTAGTTATTGTTTCAGTATTCTACAAGTTTATTGTTAAAGATAGACCAGCTAAAGTAGGTCTAAAAGATTATGTAGATAAAAATGCAGCAAGAAATAAACAGGATGAAGATTTAACTATATTGATGAACGAAAAAGGTAAATTGTACCCATATATTCATTTATTTACTAAATGGAGATTCGATTGCTGGTTGCTAATAGTTGCAGGATCCAGCATTGCTAGATATGGACTACTTACTTGGGTACCGCTTTACTATGTACAAAACTTTGGAGTAGACGTAAAAGCAGGGATTCTAGGGACTGTATTGTTACCTCTTGGCATGGCCTTTGGTACCTTTGTTATTCCTTGGATTTCAGATAAATTTTTCTCGGAAAATAGATTACCTATGGTAATAATGTGCGCACTTGTTTCAGGTGCTACAGTGTTCTTTTTTGCAAAAGTTGAGCCAGGAGCTGTTGCAGGAGCGCTTCTATTTATTGCAGGTTTCTTCATCTATGCTATAAATGGATTGGTATGGGCGTATGCTACAGACGTAGGCGGAAGAGTATTTGCAGGAACTGCAGCGGGCATCCTTGATTGTTTTGCATACTTAGGTGCTTCAGTTCAAGCAATTTATTTTGGTATAGTATTAAAAAGTGAAAATTGGACCCTCGTGTTTACAGCAATCATGTGCGTATGCGTAGCCATTGCAGTAATAGCAGTAATCGCTGGTTGGGGACTCAACAAGAAGAATGGGACATCGGAAGAAGATGCTGCATAAAATTAGAAGATATTGTGTTTAAATTATTGTTTTAACAGCTAAATATAAGGAGGAAGAGAGATGGATTATCCAAAAGTAAAAAGAAACGTATTGCTAAACCCAGGTCCTGCTACAACGACGGATGCCGTTAAATATGCTCAGGTGGTACCGGACATTTGTCCAAGAGAAAAAGAATTTGCTGACATTATGAAGGAAATGGGAAAGGACTTAGTAAAAATCGTACACGGCGATTTGAATAAATACACTGCAGTATTGTTTACAGGATCAGGAACAGTAAATATTGATGCGTGTGTTAATTCACTAGTTCCAGCAGGCAAAAAGATGTTAGTAGTAAATAACGGTGCGTACTCAGCAAGGGCCGCAGAAGTTTGTCGTTATTATCATATGGATCATGTAGATCTAAAATTATCAATTACAGAACCTATTGATGTAGCAGAAGTAGAAAAAGCTTTAAAAGCTGATCCTGCAATTTCAACTGTTTACTGTTGCCATCACGAAACTGGCACAGGAATATTAAATCCGATAAGAGCAATCGGTGCTATGGCTCACAAGTATGACAAGATGATGGTTGTTGACACAACCTCTACATATGCGATGATTCCAATAGATATGGAAAAAGACAATTTAGACTTCATTATGGCTTCTGCACAAAAGGGATTAATGTCTATGACCGGTCTATCCTATGTAATCGGAAATACTGCTTTAATAGAAGCATCAAAAGACTTCCCTACAAGGTCATATTACACTAACCTTTATATGCAGTATGACTTTATTAAGAATAAGGGTGAAATGCATTTCACACCTCCAGTACAGACTATATATGCAACAAAACAGGCAATCATTGAATACTGGGCAGAGGGAGAACAAGGGAAATGGAACAGACATCAGTCCTTATGGGAAGCAATCTATAAGGGACTTGACCGCTTAGGATTTAAGACTATCATTCCAAAGGAAAAACAGTCGAAACTAGTTGTATCTGTTCTTTATCCAAATGACCCTAACTTTAATTTTACGAAGATTCATGACTATGTTTATGAAAGAGGGTTTACAATTTATCCAGGTAAGGTTTCAGACCTACCAACATTCAGATTGTGTTCACTGGGAACAATTGTACCACAAGACGTGGATGACTTCTTCAAGTGCTTCGAAGAGGGCTTGAAATCCGCAGGAGTACAGGTTCCTGTGAAATATTAATTGACATTTTTAAACACTCTCAAAAAAAGAGACCTTAGAATTTAATATTCTAAGGTCTCTTTATCTGTAACAAAATCTATTTCTTTTCTCCAACAAGCTTATATCCCACACCTCTAACAGTTTGGATATATTGGGGATGTTCAGGGTCTGACTCTATTTTTTTTCTCAGATTGCTAATATGTACCATTACTGTGCGGATATCTTCTTCGACGCCGTAGGTATCCCATAAATTGTCAAATATTTGTCTTCCGGTGAAGACTCGATTAGGGTACTTGCAAAGAAGTACAAGAAGTTCAAACTCTTTTGCTGTCAGATGAACTGGCTTGCCAGATACGGTCACTGTATGTGCATCTAAATTAATTTCCAAATTTCCTAAAGAAAGGGCAGCATGATTTATAGGTCCGTCACCGTTTGCAGCGTTAATATTTCGTCTGCGCAAGTGGGCTTTAACCCTGGCAATTAATTCTGTAGGGCTGAATGGTTTGGTGATATAGTCGTCTCCACCGATGGAAAGGCCTAAAACCTTGTCTACATCTTGATCCTTACAACTGACAAAAAGAATTGGAACCTGACTGATTTCTCTTATCTTGCTGCACAGCTCAAAGCCTGTCATTTCCGGCATAGACACATCCAAAAGTATAAGATCAGGTTGTTCATCCTTGGCTAAGATGGCACCTTTTACACTGTCTGTAGTCCAGACAACTTGGTATCCTTCTCGAGACAAATAAAGGCGGATAAGCTGTATTATTTCTATTTCATTATCAACTACCATAATTTTATCTTGGGGCATAAAGACCTCCCATGCGTAATGCTAAATTAAAAGACTACTTCAATTTTATCCTAATTAGATATATTAGACAAGGGGAAAGTTCACAATATGGCAACAGGGACAAAATGGCACCAAACCATTGACAACTAAAGGTAGAGATAATATAATGGAGCGATATGACAATGGTCGAAAGGAGACTAAAACCATGACCGAAGAAATACTATTAACCAAAGAGGGTTACGAGAAAACCGTAGCCGAATATGAGATGCTTGTGTCAGTAAAACGTGCTGAAGTTTCAGAAAAACTTAAGGACGCTATTTCACAAGGCGACATTTCAGAGAATGCAGATTATGATGCAGCAAAAAACGAACAAGCTGAACTAGAGGAACGGATTCACAAACTAGAAAATATGATTCGTATGGCGAAAATTATAGATGAAAAAGACATTGCAGATGATAAAGTTAGTATTGGAATTACTGTTAAAGTGAAAGATATGGCGACTAAAGAAGAAGAAGAATTTACTATTGTAGGAGCAACAGAAGCCGACCCATTTAACGGGAAGATTTCGAATGAATCCTTAGTAGGAGCAACGCTTATTGGTAATAAAGTAGGAGCAAAAGTTGCTGTAGAGGTTCCAGATGGAATTGTAACTTATAAAATTATAGAATTACACAAGTAGTATTAGTTTGAGGTGAACAAATGAGCGAAAATAAAATTAATGAACAGGTTAATCCGGAAACTGAAGAACTTACAGAAGAAGGGTTAAACGAACAAAGAAAAATTAGAAGAGAAAAGTTAAAGGAGCTTCAGGAAAAAGGGAGAAATCCTTTTCTTGTAGAAACTTGGGATGTAGATGCTTATAGCAAGGATATCAAAGAAGATTTTGAAAACATGGATGGAAAGCGAGTTTCTTGTGCAGGCCGTATTATGGCTAATAGACACATGGGCAAAGCTTCTTTTATTGATATTCAAGATACAAAGGGAAGAATTCAGGCGTATGTAAGACAAGATGCTATTGGGCCAGAAGAATACAGCTATTTTGTTACTTATGACATTGGAGACATTATTGGTGTTGAGGGTACTATTTTTAAGACAAGACATGGAGAAATTTCAATAAAAGTAGACAAGCTAGTGTTAATGTCTAAATCACTTCAGGTATTACCAAACAAATGGCAAGGCCTAAAAGATACGGATATTAGATACCGTCAAAGATATGTAGACTTAATTATGAATCCAGAAGTAAAAGATACTTTCATTATGAGAGCAAAAATCATAAAGGAAATCAAGAGGGTTTTGGAAGACGATTATGGGTACTTGGAAGTTGATACTCCAATTTTGACCACTATTGCAGGTGGCGCCAATGCAAGACCATTTGATACACATCATAATACCTTGGATATTGACATGAAAATGCGTATTTCAAATGAACTTTTCCTAAAAAGACTGGTAGTAGGTGGTTTGGATAGAGTCTATGAGATGGGCAAAATGTTCAGAAATGAAGGCATGGATAAAAATCACAGTCCAGAATATACGGCAATGGAATGCTACATGGCATATGGCGATATGGAAAGCACCATGGACGTTACAGAACAGATAGTTTCTAAAGCAGCACTTGCAGCTACAGGCAGCATGGTGATTAATTATCAAGGCAAGGAATTTGACCTTACCCCTCCATGGAGAAGATTGACCATGTCAGATGCAGTAAAAGAAATTACAGGTGTGGATTTTGCCGCAATTGATACTGACGAAGATGCAAGAAAAGCGGCTATGGGTCATGGCATGTCTGCTGATGATGTAAAGAAGCTGACGAGAGGAAAGATTCTAGCAGAAATGTTTGAAGAGTTTTGCGAAGATGTGCCTGAATACTTGGATGGACCCGTATTCATAGTAGGTCATCCAGTAGAAATTTCACCGCTTTCTAAAAGGGATCCAGAAGATCCTAGAATTACTAGAAGATTTGAAGCTTACATTAATGGTTGGGAAGTTGCTAACGCTTTCTCTGAGTTAAATGATCCAATTGATCAATACAATAGATTTAAAGAGCAGCAGGCACAACTAGATGACGGAACAGATGAAGAAGCTCATCCAATGGATGAAGATTTTGTAAATGCACTTGAAGTAGGATTACCGCCAACTGGTGGCCTAGGTATTGGTATTGACAGAGTAATTATGTTGATTACTAATGCGCAGACCATTCGAGACATTATTTTATTCCCGACTATGAAACCGGTAGAAGGAAAATAAACAAAAAAGAGGTTGGGCTTTATACTAACCTCTTTTTTCTTTCAGTAAAAAAATGAGAAAGGAACAGTTTAAATGAAAGACACAAAAGTAAAAGGACTTTTTAGAAACAGCGACCAATATAGCGGACAAGAAATCATCATAAGAGGATGGGTTAGAACCAATAGAGGGTCAAATAAGTTTGGTTTCATTGAACTTAACGATGGTTCTTTCTTTAAATCAGTACAAGTAGTTTACGAAGCGGAAAACTTGGACAACTTTGAAGAAATTTCAAAAGCACCTATTTCAGCAGCACTTAAGGTAAAGGGGATTTTTGTTCTTACGCCAGACAGCAAGCAGCCTTTTGAAATTAAGGCTACAGAAGTAGTCATTGAAGCCGGATCTGACGCCGATTATCCATTACAGAAAAAGAGACACAGCTTAGAGTTTTTGCGGGAAATCGCCCATCTGAGGCCGAGAAGTAATACTTTTTCAGCAGTATTTCGTGTCCGTTCAATGGTTGCTTACGCAATTCACCAGTTCTTCCAAGAAAATGATTTTGTTTATGTTCATACTCCAATAGTGACAGGTAGCGACTGTGAAGGTGCTGGAGAGATGTTTCATTTAACGACTTTAGATATAGACAATCCACCAAGAAAAAAAGATGGCAAGATTGATTACAGCCAAGATTTTTTTGGTAAGGAGTCTAGCCTTACTGTAAGCGGACAGCTAGAGGCGGAAACTTTTGCCCTAGCATTTAAAAATGTATATACTTTTGGGCCCACATTTAGAGCAGAAAATTCTAACACAGCAAGACACGCTTCTGAATTTTGGATGATTGAGCCGGAGGTGGCCTTTGCAGATTTAGAGGACAATATGGACTTGGCAGAATCCATGATTAAATATATTGTCAACTATGTTCTTGAAAATGCGCCTGAAGAAATGGAGTTTTTCAATCAGTTTATTCAGAAAGGTCTTTTGGAAAGACTTAACGCATTAGTTGATGCAGATTTTGCCAGAGTCACATACACACAAGCAGTAGAATTATTAAAGAAATCTGGAAAGGAATTTCAGTATCCAGTAGAGTGGGGAATTGATTTGCAGACGGAACATGAACGTTATCTTACAGAGGAGATCTACAAAAAACCTGTATTCGTAACTGACTATCCTAAAGATATTAAAGCATTCTATATGCGTGTTAACGACGATGGTAAGACGGTTGCTGCTTGCGATCTTCTAGTACCTGGAGTTGGAGAAATTATCGGCGGTAGCCAAAGAGAAGAACGTTACGATGTTCTACTTGAAAAAATGAAAGCTCAAGACTTAGATGAAAAAGATTACTGGTGGTATTTAGACCTTAGAAAATATGGCGGCGTTAAGCATTCAGGATATGGCTTGGGATTTGAGAGAATCATAATGTATATTACTGGAATGGGTAACATTCGAGATGTTCTACCCTTCCCAAGAACTCCAAAAACCGCAGAATTTTAAAAACAATAACATTTGCACCAGAATTAGTCTGGTGCATTTTTTTGTTAAAGGGCAAGGGACATTAAACATATGAATAGAAGGCAGGATAAGTTTTAATTTAATTGACTTTTTAGACAATTACTGGTAGACTTGATTCAATTGAATAGGAGCATGATGTAGTGGAAATGGGTGAAAGACCCATACTGCGTCTCAGCAACCGTAAGATTAACAAAAAGGCATAGCCACTGAAAGTGATTTTGGGAAGGCGCCTGAGTAGGCTACAAAGATCAAGTCGGTAGACATATTATGTTCTGTGGAAACATCTTCTGGGATAAGATAAACCAAGACTGCTACTATGCGCATTTTGCACTTTTAAGTAGACCAAACATACCCAGAAGGGTATGTTTTTTTTAGGCTTTATGTAAGAAATAAAAAGAGAAGGATGAAAAGGGTGACAAAGGTGAAAAAATTATCAAGAGTAAAGTTACTAACGCTGATAGGAATACTGACAATTGGAGTAATTGGTACATCTATAGGGCTAGCCTATAGTAGCAATCATCAAGCAAAAGAGGCAGCAGCAGCCAGTTCTGAAAAGGCTTCAGCCCAAATGGTGGCCAAGGAAGAATCAGCAAAAGTGGCAAAAGAAAAGAAAGCAAAAGAGGAAAAAGAAAAGAAAGAATCAAAAGAAAAGAAAGCAAAACAAACTGAGAAGAAACAGGAAATAAAAAATGGAACAGATAAGTATAAGACATCGGCCGTTCCAGAAGGTAAACCGGCACCAGTAGAGCCAGAAGATTCAATAGTTGACAACAGTAAAACGTTGACATGTACACTTTACATTGACTATTCTACAGCCCTGAAAAACGATGACCTTGATGAAGGAACATTGAAAAATTTGGAGGGCAGCGGAGTGGCTTATTCGAAAAAAACAGTGACATTTAAAGAGGGAGAAAACGTATACGACATACTGAGCAGAGAAGCTAGAAAAGCGGGGATTTCCGTAGAATCTGTTTCTACTCCAGGATACAATAGTAAATATATTGAAGGTATAGACAATTTGTATGAAAAGGATTGCGGCAGCCAAAGTGGTTGGCAGTACAAAGTAAACGGTTGGTTTCCTAACTATGGATGCAGTAGATATAAGGTGAAGTCAGGGGATTCAATAAGCTGGCTTTATTCTTGCAATTTAGGTAAGGATATTGGGGGACACAACTAATGAGACAGGTGTTTGGCACATATCACCCTATTATTAACTTTAGTTATTTTTGTGCTGTTATTGTACTGGGAATGTTTTTTTTGCATCCAGTATTGCTCACCATAGGTGTTTTATCTGCCTTTATTTATTCAGTGTGTTTAAGTGGGAAGAAAGCTTTGAAATTCAATTTGTGCTTTCTTTTGCCAATGATGCTGGCAGTGTGTCTTATTAACCCTTTGTTTAACCACAGGGGAGTGACCATTTTAGGATATCTAGGAGATAATCCTATTACCTTTGAATCTATCATATACGGTGTTGTTACCGGATTTATGTTTGCAACAATTCTACTATGGTTCTCCTGTTATAACGTTATTATGACCAGCGATAAATTCCTCTATCTCTTTGGAGGAATTGTTCCCGCTATGTCTTTAGTCTTCTCAATGGTTCTTAGATTTGTGCCTAATTTTAAGCAGCAGATTAAGGTGATTTCAACAGCCCAAAAATGTGTGGGTCGTGATGTGAGTAATGGAACCTTAGTTCAAAAAGCTAAACATGGAATGAAAATTTTGTCCATAATGATTACCTGGGCATTGGAAAACGCTGTGGATACAGCAGATTCCATGAGATCTAGAGGGTACGGACTGAAAGGGAGAACAAATTTTTCCCTATACAGATTTGATGGACGAGATGCTGCCCTTTTATTAGTTATGACTGGTCTTACAACTATAGTCCTTCTTGGAGGCTTTATAGGCAAATGTAAGGCACAATATTTTCCACAGATGGAATTTTCAACCTTAGACCCATTTAGTATAGTAGTTTATCTGGCATATCTGATTCTTTGCTGTTTACCTATTATCTTGGAAGTAAAGGAGGCGGTGCAATGGCAACATTTACAATCAAAGATTTAAGTTTTGTATATCCACATAAAGATGTAGCTGCTTTGAAAAATGTCAATTTGCAGGTGAACACTGGTGAATTTATTACTCTATGTGGGAAATCTGGTTCAGGGAAGAGCACTTTAATGAGATGCTTAAAGCCTATTCTTGCACCTTTTGGGAGAAAAGCAGGGCAAATCTATTTTTATGGAAAACTATTAGATGAAGTGGATCAACGGGAGCAGTCTAAGAGAATTGGATATGTTTTGCAAAATCCAGACAATCAACTAGTTACAGATAAGGTTTGGCACGAGTTAGCCTTTGGCCTTGAAAGCCTAGGATATGACACGAAAACCATTCGCCTTAGAGTGGCTGAAATGGCCAGCTTCTTTGGCATCCAGGAATGGTTTGCTAAGGATGTTAATCAGCTTTCAGGAGGACAAAAACAACTTCTTAATTTGGCGGCGGTCATGGTAATGCAGCCTGATGTTTTGCTTTTAGACGAGCCTACATCTCAGCTTGATCCTATTGCTGCAGGGGACTTTTTAGACACTGTAAGAAAGATTAACCAAGAGCTTGGAACTACAGTAATAATTTCAGAACATAGACTGGAAGAAGTCCTTCCAATGTCTGACCGAGCCATAGTCATTCATAAAGGGGAAATTATCGCAAATGATACACCCTCAAATGTGGGTGGCCAGTTATCCGTAATGAACCATGAGATGTTTAAGGCAATGCCTACGCCACTGAAAGCTTATGCCATGTTATACAAAGATAATATCGGTCGAGAACTTCATTGCCCAATTAATGTAAGGGATGGAAGGAAATGGTTGACTCAGCTTTGCCATAATCGGAAACTTACTAAAACAGCGCTTCCTCTGGATAAAGAGCCGAATCACGAGGGAGAAAAGCCAATTTTACATATGAAGGATGTCTGGTTTAAATACAACCGGGATGATAAGGACGTTCTTAAGGATCTGTCGATGGATGTTTACAAGGGAGAATTATTTGCCTTGGTTGGGGGGAATGGAACGGGGAAGACAACCACTCTGACTTTGGCCAGTGGAATTAATCGGGCTTATAGAGGAAAAGTTTCTTTAAAGGGAAAATCAATAGAAAAATATAAAAATAAGGAATTGTTTGCTGGGCTTTTAGGGGTGTTGCCTCAAAATCCTCAAGCAATATTTGTTGAAAAGACAGTACGGCTGGATTTGGAAGAAATGCTGGAAGGGCGAAAGCTAACCAAGGCGGAAAAAGCGAGTAAGATAAAGAAGATTATCCATTTGGTGGAATTAGAAGATTTGATGGACATGCACCCTTATGACTTGTCTGGCGGCGAGCAGCAAAGGGCGGCCTTAGGGAAGATTCTACTGTTGGAGCCGGAAATTCTCATGCTTGATGAACCTACCAAGGGGCTAGATAGCCACTTTAAAGAAAAGCTGGCAGGAATTTTAAAAATTTTGCAAAATCACGGCGTGACTATACTTATGGTTTCCCACGACATCGAGTTTTGTGGACGGTATGCAGACAGATGTGCCATGTTCTTTGATGGAAAAATTGTAACTACCAATGAGCCTAGAGCGTTTTTTTCAGGGAATAGCTTTTATACTACTGCTGCGAATAGAATGTCCAGACATATATTTGAAAATGCAGTCACAGCTGAGGATATTGTGGATCTGTGCAAGGAAAATATTAGTGGTAGCGAAAATCAGCCACCGCATGAAAAACCTAAGGCACAGCCGCCGAGGCCTACAATCAAGCCGCCTGAACAGCCGCCGAAACCAATAGAGAAAAAGTCTATCCCGACACAGCCACAGGTGGCTAGGATTACACCAGAAGAGGTAAAACATAGTAAAAGCGGTTGGTTAGTTAACAGTATCATGCTTGTTTTAGCCCCTTTGACTGTTTTCGCAGGGGCATACTTCTTAGACGATAGAAAGTATTATTTTATTAGTGTGTTACTTATAATCTATACGATTATTCCGTTTTTTGCCGGATTTGAAAGGCGAAAACCTCAGTCTAGAGAACTGATTATTATTTCCGTTATGATTGCCATTGCAGTAGTAGGCAGAGCGGCATTTTTCATGATACCTCAGTTTAAACCAGTTCTTGCTATAGTTATTATTTCGGGAATGGCATTAGGGAAACAATCTGGATTCTTTGTGGGAGCCATGTCAGCTTTTGTCTCTAACTTTATGTTTGGCCAAGGCCCCTGGACTCCTTGGCAAATGTTTGCGATGGGTATCATTGGGTTTGTAGCCGGTTGGCTAGCAGAAAAGCACCATTTAGGGGAAAAGAAATTACCAATGTTAATCTTTGGCGGGTTTTCGGCATTAGTTGTCTACGGGTTAATTGTAGATGTATGGACTATTTTTATGACTACACCAGATCCCACACTGGGGACTGCCATTACAGTATATTCAATGGCTCTGCCATTTAACATTATTCACGGAGTAGCCACAGTAGTCTTCCTCTTTTTTCTAGCCAAACCAATGCTTGAAAAACTGGATAGGATTAAAAATAAATATGGAATGACAATATTTACACGGCAATATAACTATTGAAAGGAAAAGATATGAAAAATAGACGATGTACCACAATTATTATGGCGGCAGTCATGATCCTAGGGACTACCACCACAGCTTTTGCTGGGGTCACTGATAGCGCTTTACCTACAGGTGAAAATAAGGCTGGACTAAATTGGATGTTTAAAGAAGGCAAAGGCTATAGCCAGGCGCCTACTTCACCTACAGTAGTGGGGAACAGTGTCTATTTTGGTGCTGGTGGCAAGGTGTATAAGGTTAATAAGGATACTGGACAGAGGCTTAAGGTAAGTGGAAGTCTTGCTGATGATTTCGGATACGCAACTATTCCTATTACCTATGTAAAGGAAAAAAATATATTGTTAGTGCCTATGGAGAATGCTCAAATTCAGGCACTTGATGCAGATACACTAAAGTCTCTTTGGATAACGGAGCGAAAAGCTGGTTTTAGCAGTATATGCCCGGTAGTATACAAAGCTGGATATTTTTACACCGGATTTTGGAAGACAGAATCAAGGGATGGTATGTACCAGTGCTTCTCCATTGATGATAAAGATACAAATAAAGAAGATGAGCGAAAGACAGCCAAATGGTCCCAGACAAAATCTGGAGGGTTTTATTGGGCTGGTGCCAATGTGACGGATAAATTTGTCCTCTTTACTTCGGAAGTGGGAAAGGACAATTCGTCTAAATTGTATTCCGCAAAGCCTGGAGATGATTATACAGCCTCAGACAAAAGTCCAATTATAGATAGCAGAGATATTCAAGGAAACGCCAGAGCAACTGTGGTGTACGATGAAACAGCTGATGCATATTTCTTTACCACAAAGGGACAACGTCTATACAGGGTGAAAATGGAAGACAATGGGGCCATAAAGAAGATGGATTCTATAAAGATAGGTGGATATGCTACAGGGACCCTTACAGCATACAAGGGGAAGATCTATGTAGCAGGTTCAGTTAAAGATGGCTCGGGAGCGCCGGGATTCATTAAAGTAATTGATGGTAATGATACTTCAATGAAGATTTTGTCTGAAGGAACGACCCCTGGGTATATTCAAGTAGGCACAATCCTTTCTAAGGCGCAGGAAAGCTCAGGGAAACTGTATATTTATGGGGCATATAATTCCAAGCCTGGCGGAATCTCTGTTTCAGAGATAACGGGCAATGGAACTAAGGTTGGAAATGGGGTGAATTTATTTACTCCACCTAAAGTTCTGAGCGAGTACTGCCTTTCTTCCTTAGTAAGTGATGATAATGGAACCTTGTATTACAAAAACGATTCCTGTGCACTAATGGCAATTACCGAAGGGAATACCTGTTATGCCCAGTCAGCAGGAAAGGGAACTATTACACCTAGGACGATTAGTGTCAAAAATGGGGATGATGTTAAATTTAACTTTAAACCTAATGCGGGATATAAACTTGTTGATATAAAAGTAGACAATGCAAGCAAAATGTCTCAGGAAGGTTTAACCCTCACCGATGTTAGGAAAAAATATTTAGTTGAAGGAGTATTCCTTGGAAATATTACACCTGGACCTTCAAAAGTTCAATCAGCAACCTATGACAAAATTAAAATTTCATGGGCGAAAATGGATCAGGCTACATTTATGGACATTTACAGAAGTACTAGCAAAAATGGCAGCTATAAAAAACTTAAGACCCTATCTGGGGCTGCTACTAGCTATACGGATTCCGGACTCTACACTGGACAACCATATTACTACAAACTAAAGGGTGGATATAGGTCAGGATCCACGACAGCATTCAGTGAATTATCCTCGGATAAAGGGGGGAAAGCTGTATTAAATAAGACGACAATCGGAGCTAAGGCAGGAAAGCAAAGCATAAAGCTTTCATGGAAACAGGTAAGCGGTGCTAGTGGTTATGTAATAGAGAGAGCTACTTCCAAATCAGGTAAATATGCAGCTGTTAAAACAGTAAGTAAAGGATCGACTAAGACCTGGACAAATACCAAGCTGAAGAAGGGTAAGACATATTACTACAAAGCAAAAGCCTACCGCACAGTAAAGGGTAAAAAAGTTTATAGCGTTTATTCCAATGTGTGTAATAAAAAAGCAATTTAAGTTAATTCTGAAAGGAGCATGAAATGAAAATTAGAAAGACAAAAAGATTGGTGTCTATTATCGCAGCATTAGCTATGGTAATGACGATGATTCCTGCTGTAGCAATGGCAGAGGAGGCTACCCCAGTAGAGGATGTAACTGTTTTGATTACTATTCAAAACAATACCTTTACAAAGACGCTAAATGCAGATGATGGAACAAAGGTATCACCTAAATGGACAGGTGAGCTTATTAAAGATATGCCTATCATTTTAAGTGAAGGGGACTCCTTAGAAGATGCAATTAAAGAGGCCTGTGCTACGAAAAAAATCACTGCAGGTCATGGTACTGGTTTCTTTTGGGGTTTTGACGGGCTGAAAAGTGGCATTGGAATAAAAACAGCCTCTACTTATGAAGGAATCACAAGTTATTACGATATGTCAGGATTTACATTCACACAAAATGGCACTAGCCCATGGGTTGGTATGGATCAAATTAAAGTAGGGAATCTAGAACATCCAATTAATAATAATGATAAGATAGTCATTTCATTTGGTGTGGATGGCATGACAATTGACAAAGCTTTTACACAAAGTGTAAAGCTAAACAAAACTAGCACAGCCCTAAATATTGGAAAGACAGGTCAGCTTAGAGCTGAAGTTTTACCAAAAACGGCTCAAAGCAGGACAGTAAAATGGACATCTTCTGACAGTAAAGTGGCAACAGTGTCTAGCACAGGCAAAATAACCGGGAAAAAAGCAGGAGTTGCAACTATTACAGCTACAGCGGAAAATCAATTGAAAGGCAACTGTAAGGTAAGTGTAAAGCCAGCAGTAGCAAAAGGGATGAAGGCTAAAGCAATAGGCAAGTCTACTATTCAGATATCTTGGACCAAGGTTAAGGATGCAAGTGGATACGGGGTATACAGAGCAACATCCAAAAATGGAAGTTACAAAAAAATTGCCACAACAAAAGGCGGATCTACAGTGAAATACGCAAATAAAAGCCTTAAGAAGGGTGGCACATACTATTACAAAGTAAAAGCCCATAAGACAGTTAGCGGAAAGAATATATATGGTGATTACTCATCGGTAGCTTCAGCAAAAGTTAAATAAAATCAGTTAATATACAAGGGGTCTAGTTGTTATGTTTATGATATGCCAACTGGGTTCCTTGTTTTTATTTACATAAATTCGTACAAAATTCAGAAAATAATGAGCTGTCATATTGCGAACCCACTTTATCAATGATATAATGTGGGCACTATTCAAAATAAAACTTAGGAGGTCTAAATATGAAAGGCTATACAAGCGAAACCATTAGAAACGTTGCTCTTGTTGGACATGGAGGTTGTGGTAAAACTACATTCCTTGAATCGGCTTTGTTAGCGACAGAGGTAATTGGCAGACTAGGAAAAGTTGAAGACGGAAATACAGTTTCCGATTACGACAAGATGGAGATCGAAAAGGGATTTTCCATTAATACTTCAGTAGTTCCCGTACAGTGGAAAGACAGCAAAATTAACTTTATTGACACTCCAGGATATTTTGACTTTGTGGGAGAAGTCAATGCAGCCCTTAGAGCAGCTGAAGCAGCTGTGATTTTAGTGGATGCCGGGGCAGGTATTCAGGTTGGAACAGAGCAGGCTTGGAAGGCTTGTGAAAGATATAAAAAACCTAGATTTATCGTAATCAATAAAAGAGATAAAGATGAATTTGATTTTTACAAAACATTTAACAAATTGAAAGCAAAATTCGGAGAAACATTAATTCCATTTAGCTGGCCACTGACGGCAGAGATTGATGAAGAATTAAAAGAGGCAATCGCTATGACAGATGATGCTCTCATGGAAAAATATTTTAATGGAGATATTTTTACTGACGAAGAGATTAGAGAGGGTCTAGTTAAAGGTATTGCAGATGGCGGGATTGTACCTGTATGTTCATCAGCATTTTCCCTTGGTCATGGTATTGAAGGATTGATGGATTTATTAGTCGCATACGTTCCTACACCATTGCAGCATGGTCCATACAAAGGCTTCAATGACAAGAATGAACAAATAGAGAAAATCTCCGTAGTAGATGCACCGCCGTCAGCATTTGTATTTAAAACAATTGTAGACCCATTTGTAGGAAAAATTTCTATAATGAAGGTGGTTACAGGGAAATTGACTTCTGGTATGGAAATACTTAATGAAAGAACAGGAAAACCAGAAAAGCTAGGAAAACTTTTCTTCCTTAGAGGAAAAGAACAGCAGGAACTAGACTATGCAGAAGCGGGAGATATTGTAGCTGTTGCTAAATTGCAACATACACTATCTGGAGATACACTTTGTGACAAGACGGATATTATCCGTTATTTACCCCTAGACTTCCCAGCACCCTCACTATTTATGGCTATTGAAGCAGCAGATAAAAATGAGGAAGACAAAGTATTTTCAGGATTGAACAGACTTCGTGAAGAAGATCCATCATTTGTCGTAGAGAGAAACAGCGAGACTCATCAGACACTTCTTGGTGGACAAGGAGAGATGCATCTTAACATTATAAAGGCTAAGCTGAAAGATAGATTTGGGGTAGAAGTTAAGATAATTCCTCAAAAGATTGCTTATAGAGAAACTATTAAAGGAACCTCTGATGTGCAAGGAAAACATAAGAAACAATCTGGAGGTGCAGGCCAGTACGGAGATGTACATATTAGATTCTCACCATCACAGGAAGAATTCGAATTTGTAGAATCACTATTCGGTGGATCTATTCCAAAGAACTATGTTCCGGGAGTTGAAAAAGGCTTGATGGAATGTGCAGAAAAAGGGCCTCTTGCAGGATGTAAGGTAGTAAACATAAAAGCCGAACTTTACGATGGATCATATCATGATGTGGATTCCAACGAAATGGCATTTAAGATGGCCGCAGCTATAGCCTTTAGAAAAGGCATACAGGAAGCTAAACCAGTACTTCTTGAGCCGATTATGCATCTGGAAATATTTGTCCCTGACAACTATATGGGTGATGTAATGGGTGACATGAACAAAAGGCGAGGAAAGATTTTAGGAATGGAACCTCAACAAGATGGAAGCCAAAAATTAATGGCAGAAGCACCACAGGCTGAGCTCTTTGACTATTCAGTAACATTAAGGGCAATGACCCAGGCTAGAGGAATTTTCACACTAAACTTTGAGCGGTATCAGGAAGTGCCTGCACAGATTTCACAGAAAATCATTGCAGAACATAACGCAGAAGAATAAAATGACCAGTAGGCCTCAGAAAAAATTCTGGGGCCTTTTTACGTAAGGAAGGATGATTATGGCAAAGAAGGCAAAGACAGTATTTGTGTGTCAAGAGTGTGGGTATGATAGCCCAAAATGGATGGGACAGTGTATTTGTGGGGCATGGAATTCTATGGTGGAAGAGAAAGCCATAGATATGGATACTACAGACAAACGAAGGAGAAGCACCACTACTGAGGGAAAAAGCAGGCCTACAAAGTTGACAGAAATAAAATCAGGAAGGCAAACTAGGATGAACACAGGAATCGGGGAACTTAATCGGGTTTTAGGAGGAGGACTGGTAAAAGGTTCACTCACCTTGATTTCTGGGGAACCAGGCATTGGAAAGTCCACTATGATTATTCAAGCAGCGGCTAATATTTCAGTTAAATACGGGAAAGTCCTTTATGTATCAGGTGAGGAATCAGAAGATCAGATTAAAATGCGAGCAGATCGGGTGTGCAAGGAATTAACTGACGATATGTTTGTTTTAGCAGAAACCAACATGGAAAATATTATGGCAGCAGCAGAAGAGTTAAAACCAGAGTTTGTGATAATTGACTCAATACAGACAATGTACACAGCAGATATAGATTCCGCCCCAGGAAGCGTTTCACAGGTCAGAACCTGTGGAAATGAATTAATGCGCCTAGGGAAAACAAAGAACATTCCAATATTTATTGTGGCTCATGTTACAAAGAGTGGAGAACTAGCAGGACCTAAGATAGTGGAACATTTAGTTGACTGTGTACTTAACTTTATGGGAGAGCGAAATCACGAGCTGCGTATACTTAGAGCTTTTAAAAATCGATTTGGCACTACAAGTGAAATTGGTGCTTTTGAAATGACAGAAGAAGGTATGATCGAAATCGAAAATTTGTCTAAAAGCTTTCTGGAAGGTATGGAAGATAGTGCAGAAGGATCAATGGCCACAGCAGTATACGAGGGCACAAGACCACTACTCATAGAAGTGCAGGCATTGGCAGCACCTACAAATATAGGGTTTGCTCGAAGAACGGCTATTGGAGTTGAGCTTTCTAGGCTTAATATGATTTTGGCAGTTTTAGAGCGAAAGGCAGGATTGTCACTGACCAATCAGGACATTTATGTCAATGTAGTAGGAGGACTTAAACCAGAAGGGACTTCTGTAGATTTGGCTGTGGCTTTAGCTATTTATTCTACATACAAAGGCAAGCCTTCGCCGCCAAAGACTTTGGCATTAGGTGAAATTGGACTAACAGGGGATTTGCGGAATATCCAAAACGGAGAAAAAATTGTTAGAGAAGCAGTTCGTATGGGATTTGAGCAGATAATTTTACCTAAAAAGAATAAGGAAAAACTAGAAAGTGTAGTAAAAGACTTGTCAAAAAAAATCAAGTTGATTGGGGTTAAAGATATTAGAGAAGCTATTCGTCTTTTATAAAGTCGAGAAAGTCGTTGAAATCTTCAAAATCACTTTGAACAAATTCAAAAACTATAGGCTCCTTAAACTCATACTTGTATGCAGGTACCAAGAATGGAGCTAGGGAGCTTTTTCGTAAGTCACGTTCCAACATGTGGATGTCAGCCATAGTATAGGCTCCAAGGATCAACTGACCAAAATCCGTCACATAATAAAGACCTAAAACGTCTTCACTTAAACGGAAAGTTGACTTGTTGGTATGGTCGTTGTTACCGTGAAAAGCTAAAAACAATTTCCCGTTTTCGTGAGTAGTCATCATAGAATTACGGGTTAATTCTTCAATGTTATTATCAAAATCTTCAGGAGTAAGGAGTAGCTCATATACGGTTACAAATTCTGGGCGAGATAGCATCATTGCTGCCTCAGAAGAGCTAACATTAAATCCAGAGCAAGGTTTAAACTCGGTGACACGCAAATCATCAACCCTTAGCTGAGAAACTACGATGGAATATCGATCATCATAGTCTATAAGTGATTCACAAAGGTAAGTGCCATCTCCAATTTCATCAATAGTATTTTTGCATAAAGTTGCACATGGATATTTGGGGTAAATATCCAAGGGACAGTCATTGACGGCCAAATAGGCAGCACCGGCAAGATCTTTGCCAAAAGAACGCATTAGAAAATAATTTATAGTCTGGAAGTCGGATAAAATCTTAGCACATTGTTTCTCCATCAATATTTCCTTTTCCTCTTGAGTAAAAGTAGTAGGATTTTCAATAAGAAATTGATACTCAGGAAGACCTGAAGGCAAGGGTATATTTTTCTCCAAATTAAATTGGCTGTATTGGTAGATCAGATGACTGGCTTCTCTCTTGGTAATTTCTACTTTTTTTCCACCAAGGCCGTTTATTAAAGCTTGCTCAATTAGGCACAATTCATCAACGTCATCCCCAAGAAGACTCTTATAATTTTCAAAGCCAAACTCTTCCACATCAAAGTAAAAAAATTGGTGGAAATCCGGTGTGGCAAATTGGCTGGGAAGTCGCCAGTGTATATACACTACAATAACACCCATGAGACGAGTATCAGTCACATAAGCAGATATAAAATACTTTTTATTATGTTCTTTTGGGGCCGCCATCCCCCCCTTGATTACGGTAAGTTTTGGTTTAGTCAATTTCGTACCTCTTTAACTATATTTTCCATTGCATAAAGTGTGGTTTTTATGACAAAAGACTCAAGTATGAGTATAACCTATTTTGAAAAAAATACAAGTAAACCTATTCCTATTGACAAGCATTATAAATAAGATATAATAAGAAGAGCTGAATAACTCCTTATTTAGAGCGGCAGAGGGAATAGGCCCTGTGAAGCCCGGCAACCTAAACAGTCTTACTAGATTGGTCAAGGTGCTAAATCCTACGGAATACAGTGGTTTCTTCTACTATATTCTGAAAGATGAGGAAAGATAACTCCAATATCAAACCTCTTCTTTTAAAGAAGAGGTTTTTTTATTAGGATTAGGGAGTATTAAAAAGAAAAAGGAGAATCTAAGATGAAAAGATTATTTACATCAGAGTCAGTAACTGAAGGACATCCAGATAAGATTTGTGACCAGATTTCCGATGCGATTTTAGATGCTATTATGGAGCAGGATCCCCAAGGTAGAGTTGCTGCAGAGACCACAGTAAGCACAGGCTATGCAATGATTATGGGAGAGATTACGACTAAGAGTTATATTGATATTCAAAAGATTGCCAGAAAAGTTATTTGTGACATCGGATATGATAGAAGCGAATACGGATTTGATGGGAATACGTGTGCAGTTATGACTGTTATTGATGAACAGTCTGCAGACATTGCTCTTGGCGTAAACAAGGCATTAGAATACAAAGAAGGCAGTTTAGAGGATGAACCGGAAGAAACTGGTGCAGGAGATCAAGGCATTATGTTTGGATATGCTTGTAATGAAACACCAGAACTTATGCCAATGCCAATATCTCTTGCACACAAACTGGCAAGAAGATTGACTCAGATTAGAAAAGAAGGAAAACTGACATACTTAAGACCAGACGGAAAGACTCAGGTCACTGTAGAGTATGATGGAAAGAAGGTTAAGCGAATCGACACTGTGCTTGTTTCAACCCAACATGATCCAGGCGTTTCACAGGAACAGATCAGGACAGATTTGATTAAACATGTGATTAAACCTATTATTCCAGCAGAACTTTTAGACGAAGAAACAAAATACTTTGTAAACCCTACAGGTCAGTTTATTATCGGTGGGCCTCATGGAGATTCAGGCCTTACAGGGAGAAAGATTATTGTAGATACTTACGGTGGATTTGCAAGACATGGAGGGGGAGCCTTCAGCGGTAAAGATCCTACAAAAGTCGACCGTTCAGCAACTTACGCTGCTAGATATGCAGCTAAAAATATTGTGGCGGCAGGACTTGCAGATCAGTGCGAAATTCAGCTTGCATATGCCATTGGCGTTGCAAGACCTGTGTCTATATTAGTGGATTCCTTTGGAACAGGAAAAGTTTCTGATGAAAAGCTTTCTGCAATAGTTGAGAAGCATTTTGATCTAAGGCCAGCAGCTATTATTAGAGATTTGGATTTGAGAAGACCTATCTATAGGCAGGTAGCGGCTTATGGCCACTTTGGAAGAACAGATATAGAAATTCCTTGGGAGAAGTTAGACAAGGTAGAGTTGTTAAAGAAGGAGATATAAAGAAGAATGGGAATCAGAGTAGCGAAATTTGGAGGCTCATCAGTAGCCGATGCAATACAAATAGAAAAGACTAAAAAGATTATTCAGGCTGACAAGGACAGAAAATATATAGTTGTTTCTGCACCAGGCAGGCGATTTGAAGGTGATACAAAGATTACAGATTTACTTTATCTTTGCAAAACTCATCAAGATCACAATATTCCATATGATCAATTATTTCAGGTGGTGTGCGACAGGTACAAAGGCACAGAAGTAAATCTGGGAGTAGACGTAGGAATTCAAAAGTACTTAGATGTGATTAAGAGGGATTTGCAAGAGGGAGTTTCAGCCGATTATATAGCTAGTCGAGGAGAATTTTTAAATGCAATTATTATAGCAGCCTACTTGGAATATGATTTTATTGATGCGGCTGACATGATTTGCTTTGATGAAAAGGGAAAATTTTTGGCAAGACAGACTAATGAAACATTGAAGAAAGAATTAGCGAAACATGAAAATGCGGTGATTCCAGGGTTTTATGGAGCTGATCCGAAAAAAATGGTTCGGACTTTCAGCAGAGGTGGTTCAGATATTACTGGGGCAATAGTGGCAAGAGCTATTGGAGCAGAAGCCTACGAAAACTGGACAGATGTATCTGGATTTTTAATGGCGGATCCAAGAATTGTACCAGATGCAAAACCTATCAATACTATTTCATACAAGGAATTAAGGGAACTTTCATATATGGGAGCCTCTGTTTTACACGAAGATGCAATTTATCCTGCACGAGCAGAGAATATTCCTATTAATATTAGAAACACAAACAGGCCTGAAGATGAAGGTACACTCATTACTGCAGAGGCAGGCCCACTTGCAAATGACCAGATTATTACAGGGATTGCAGGAAAGAAGGATTTTACTGTAATTGCACTGTACAAGGATATGCTCAGCAATGAGCGAGGCTTTGTCAGAAGGCTTGCTGGCATCTTAGAGGATTTTGATATTCCTTTAGAACATTTGCCTAGTGGAATTGATACAGTTTCTGTTGTTTTGTCAGATGAGACTATAGATGGTAGATTAGATGACATCGTAGAGGAATTTAAGCAGCAGCTTAAACCAAACACAATTGAGATTATAAAGAAGGTTTCCCTGATTGCCACTGTAGGATGTGGGATGTCTTCTCGACCAGGTGTATCAAGCAAACTGTTTACAGCCCTTGCAAAGGCGGGAGTCAACATTAGAATGATCGATCAAGGCTCTAGTGAAATGAACATTATTGTTGGTGTTGAAAACAAGGACTTTGAAACTTCAATTAAAGCTATTTACAACGCTTTTGTAAAGTAAGAAAAAGCTAAAAGGAGAGTTTATTATGAGGAAAAAACAACCGACAAATGAGAGAAATAAAGGCAGAGATACCAGAGCATATGATCAGATTAAGGTTGATGGGGAAAGGCCTATTTTAGAGCCAGAATTAATAGATGATACAGAGTACGATATGGAGCCGCCTAGAACAGAATATATGGAATACAATAGGAGACCAGAAGCCCCTGGCAAAAGGCAGGTGTCTCCCCAAAAGAAGAATAAGAAGACTATGATTATAGTTGTTGCCATTATCATTGCAATATGTGTCATTACATCAGTTGTTATGATAGTTATGTCTATGACTTCTGCAAAGGTTACAAATATTACAGGTATAGAAGACAATATAAGTTTAAATGTGGGAGAAAGCAAACAACTTTATCCAGTCATTGAGCCAAAGGAATATGTGGACGAAAAAATCAAATATACTGTGGATGATGATGCTATTGCTCAGGTGAGTGATGATGGAAATCTACTGGGAAAGAGTAGTGGAGAAACCCAGCTTAAAGTAAAAGCCGGGGGATATGAGAAAGTGGTGACAGTCACAGTTGAAGGTGGTATTGAAGATCAAGAAGAAACTACAAGTGCTACTCAGGCTCAAACTACACAAAAGGCTACTGAAAACACTACGCAGCCAACGACACAGAAGCAGACACAAAAGCCAACTCAAGCATCAACGACAAAGAAACCACCAACACCACCCACTGTGCAGTCAACGACAAGCGTTCCCGATGAAGGGGATTTATAGAACACAGATAGGAGCTTAAAATGAAAAGAAAATTATGTTTTATGTTTATAAACGCAGATATGAAAGAACCTGAAAGAGTAGTAATGAACGTAGGCGATAATGGGGAGATGATTATGGTCGGAGTGGGAAGTTATGATGCTGCAATAAAAGAAGCGGTGAAACTTACAGAAGATGGAATTGTCGCTTTGGAGCTTTGTGCAGGGTTTGGTATAATTGGTCAGGCTAAAATAAAGGAAGCGGTAAAAGGAAAATGTATTGTAGGCGCTGCAAGGTTTGATGTACATCCAGGGTATGATGGCATTTCCGGAGATGATAAATGGCTGTAGGCTTTGGAAAATAGCTTTTCATTTTAGTAAAAATAGGATATACTAACGTATCACTACAGCTAAAAAGAACAAAGCAATTCGGGAGGAAAGAAACTGGATGGACAGCCACATAATCGGAGACATTATTGCCATTATTATTTTGGTAATTTTGTCTGCCTACTTTTCAGCAACAGAGACAGCTTTTACATCTGTAAATAGAATCAGAATTAAAAATTTAGCCTCAGACGGGGATAAAAGAGCTGAACTGGTACTGCATTTATCCGATAATTATGATAAACTACTTACCACTATTTTAGTGGGAAATAACATCGTAAATATTGGAATGACGGCGGTAGCTACAGTTCTTTTTGTGGAGCTATATGGGGCTTATGGACCAACCCTCGCCACAGTGGTAATTACCATTGTTGTTTTGGTTTTTGGGGAAATTACTCCCAAAAACATGGCAAAAGAAGTGCCAGAACGGGTTGCCATGTTTTCAGCACCTATAATAAGAATCATTATGATTCTCCTTACACCGGTGAATTTTATATTTACAAAATGGAAAGGCTTCATCGCTGGTGTATTTAATTTTGGAGAAGATAGGACAATTACTGAAGGAGAGCTAAAAACCATAGTAGAGGAAGCTGAGACCATTGGAGGTATAGACAATGAGCAAAGTGAACTGATACAAAATGCCATTGAATTCAACGATCTAGATGCTTGGGAGGTGTTTACACCTCGCATAGATATGCAAGCCATTGAGATAAATGATTCAATAGAAGACATAGGGCGCTTGTTTAAGAGGACAGGTTTTTCACGTCTACCGGTATACGAAGATGATGTGGATAAAATAATAGGAGTACTAAACCAAAAAGATTTTCATAATTCCATAGTGGGAACTAATAAAAGCATATCTGATTATGTTAAGCCAGTAGTATTCGTTGCTGGGGTGATTAAGATTGCAGCTTTGCTAAAGAAGATGCAATTGGTGAAGACACATATTGCCATTATCGTTGATGAGTATGGTGGTACAGAAGGATTGGTGACCATGGAGGATATTATTGAAGAACTTGTAGGTGAGATATATGACGAACATGATGCTGTAATTCCTGAAGAAATTATTCCATTACAAAATGGGAGCTATCGTATAAATTGCAGCGCAAATATCGGAAAAGTTTTTGATTTCTTTGAAATAGAAGAAGATATGGATGTAATGACAGTGAATGGTTGGGTAGTAGTTCAGCTGGACAAGTTACCAGAAAAGAATGATACCTTTGAATATGAAAGTGGCCAGAGTAAATTGAAAGTTAAAGTGACAAAAGCGGATGACCGCAGAGCATTAGAAATAAATCTAATTGTTGAGCAAATGTTACCACATGAGGAAAAGAAAGGGGAATAAAAAATGAGCTTTATGGAAAAGATCTTTGGTGATTTAAATGCAAGGGAAGTAAAGAAGATTGCTAAAGTCGCTGATAAAATAGAATTATACGATGAGGAAATGCAGGGAAAGACCGACGAAGAACTTAGAGGAAAAACCGACGAATTTAAGGGGAGAATCCAGCAGGGGGAGACCTTGGATCAGATTTTGCCAGAAGCATTTGCGGTATGCCGTGAGGCAGCATGGAGAAGCTTAGGCCTTAAGCATTTTAGAGTGCAGCTGATTGGTGGTATTGTTCTTCATCAAGGACGTATTGCAGAGATGAAAACAGGTGAAGGTAAAACTTTAGTTGCAACTCTTTCAGCCTACCTTAATGCTTTAGATGGTAAAGGCGTACATGTAGTTACGGTTAATGATTACCTAGCAAAGCGTGACATGGAATGGATGGGAAAACTTTACAGCTTTCTAGGCCTTACAGTGGGTTGCGTCATACATGGAATCACAGAAGAAGAAAGACGGGAGGCATACCAGGCTGATATTACCTACGGAACCAATAATGAATACGGATTTGATTATCTAAGAGATAATATGGTTCTTTACAAGGAAGAGATGATGCAGCGTGGGCTAAATTATGCCATCATAGATGAGGTGGACTCGATTCTTATTGATGAAGCGAGAACTCCTCTTATTATTTCGGGGCAAGGCGCAAAATCTACAGACTTTTATAGTACAGCTGACAGGTTTGTACGTGACCTAAAAAAGGATACAGACTTTGCAGTAGAAGAAAAAGACAAGCAAGTTTCTCTTACAGAAGAAGGGGTAGAAAAGTGCGAAAAATATTTTAGTGTAGATAACTTCGCTGACCCAGAAAACATGGAAATCAACCATCATGTTCTCCAGGCGCTTAAGGCTAGAAACATGATGAAGCGGGACGTGGATTATATTATTAAAGATGGAGAAATCGTAATTGTAGATGAGTTTACTGGACGTTTAATGTTTGGTAGAAGGTACAGCGATGGATTGCATCAAGCGATTGAAGCAAAAGAAGGAGTTTTTGTTCGTTCAGAATCTAAGACATTGGCTACCATTACGCTACAAAACTACTTTAGGATGTATGAGAAGCTTTCTGGAATGACAGGTACGGCAAAGACAGAGGAAGGAGAATTTAGGGACATTTACAATATGGACGTTGTTGTTGTTCCAACGAACCAACCTATTGTTAGAGCAGATGAGCAGGATGCGATTTTCAGTACGGAAAGTGGTAAGTATCAATCCATTGTGGATGTGGTTATAGAAACACATAAAACAGGACAGCCGGTACTTGTAGGTACTATTTCTATTGAAAAATCCGAAATTATTGCAAATAGCCTTAAAAAGAATGGAATAAAAGGCTTTAATGTACTTAATGCAAAACAGCATGAAAAGGAAGCTGAGATTATTGCGGAGGCTGGACGATTAAATGCAATTACCATCGCTACAAACATGGCTGGTAGAGGTACAGATATTATCCTTGGGGGCAATCCTGAATTTGAAGCCAAGAAAGAAATGAAAAAGCTAGGTTATGATGAAGAACATATTACTTTTGCTACTAGTTTTGTACAAAGCGATGACCCTGAATTTCAAAAAGCACGAGAGGAATTTCACGCACTTCATGAGAAATATAAGGAAGAACGAAAAGAAGAGCAGCAGAAGGTTAGAGAACTTGGTGGATTGTCCATTATCGGTACAGAGCGTCATGAATCCAGGCGAATAGATAACCAGCTTAGAGGTCGTTCTGGTCGACAAGGAGACCCGGGCAGAACTCAGTTTTGTATCTCACTTGAAGATGAATTAATGCGACTTTTTGGTGGGGAAAGAATGCAGGGAGTTGTTAATCGTTTAGGTGTTGGAGAAGACGAGGCTATTGAATCAGGAATGATTACCCGATCTATTGAAGGTGCACAGAAAAAAGTGGAAGGTAAGAACTTTTCCATCAGAAAATACGTGCTTCAGTATGATAATGTAATGAACAAACAGCGTGAAATCATATATGCAGAACGTAAAAAGGTACTTTTTGGAGAGGATCTTAGAGAACATATTTCCAGCATGACAGAAGAGTTGATTAATGAATATACTGAGCCTATTACAGTTGCTTCTCGATTTTCAGAAGAATGGGATTTTGATACTTTAAACCAGGAGCTGCAAAAAATATCGCCCCATTTTGTTCCACTACATCTTAGTGAAGAGGAACTTATGGATGTTACACCAGGTAGTCTAGTAAAGAGTATTTGCGATCAGTTTGAACAGCTTTACCAGGTGAAAGAGCAAGAGATTGGCATCGATAGGATGCGTGAACTTGAACAGATGATTGTTATCAGAGTTGTTGATAATAAATGGATGGATCATATTGATGGCATGGATCAATTAAAGAGCGGTATTGGGCTACGTGCCTTAGGCCAACAGGATCCAGCGGCCGCTTATGCACAAGAAGGTTTTGAGATGTTTGAGGAAATGATTCAGGCAATCAAAGAAGAAACAGTGCAGTTCTGCCATAATGTTACACTTCAGACTACAGCGGAAAGAAAAGACGTTATTGGTGAAGGTGAGAGCAGAAAAGATGAGTTCTCTGAGGAAGAGGCTCTAATGGGTGGAGCAGCCCTTCCAGAAGGAGATCAAGTGCCTGACAGAGAAGCCAAGCAAGAACCTGTAAGACGTGATGGTCCAAAAATTGGACGGAATCAACCTTGTCCATGTGGCAGCGGTAAGAAATACAAAAACTGTTGTGGTAAGAATAATTAATAGGAGGACGAAAATCATTATGGTAGCATTAGATGAAATAAAAAAAGAACTGCCAAAAATGAAGGCAAATTTTAAAGAAGCCGGTGAATCTCTTTGACCCGACTGGACTTTTGGAAAAACTAAAGGAATTGGAAAAAACTAGCCAGGCAGAAGACTTTTGGAATGATCATGAGACGGCTCAAAAGCTTATGAAAGAGAAAAAATCCATAGAAAATAAAATAGAAGAGTACGATGGGATTGGCAGTGAACTGGAGGATTTAGAAGTTCTTATTTCACTAGTGGAAGAGGCAGAAGATGAAGAGATGGTAGCAGAAGTAAATGAAAGCTGCCATATAGTCCAGCAGGATCTTGAAGCCCTAAGGCTAAAAACTCTTTTAACAGGGGATTATGACAGTAATAATGCAATACTTTCAGTTCATGCAGGTTCTGGTGGCACTGATGCCCAGGATTGGGCAGAGATGCTGTTTCGTATGTACACCAGATGGTGTGAAACAAAAGGATATAAGGCGAAAATAATGGAGCTCCAGGAAGATACTGAAGGAGGCATTAAGAATGCAACCATTCTAGTAGAAGGAGAAAACGCTTATGGATACCTAAAAAATGAAAAGGGTGTTCATCGTTTAGTACGGATATCTCCATTTGATTCCTCAGGAAGACGTCACACATCTTTTTCTTCTATAGAGGTGATCCCAGAGATAGATGACGATATTACAGTGGAGATTGATCCAGATGATTTGAGAATTGATACATTTAGGTCAAGTGGAGCCGGAGGCCAACACGTTAACAAGACAGATTCGGCAATTAGGATTACACATATCCCAACTAATATCGTTGTATCTTGTCAAAATGAACGATCTCAACATCAGAATAAAGATACAGCAATGAAATTGCTTCTCTCCAAGCTGATGGAAATAAAGGTTCAGGAGCAAAAGGAAAGCTTAGAGGAACTTAGAGGAGACTATAGCCAGATTACTTGGGGAAGTCAGATTAGGTCATACGTTTTTCATCCTTACACTATGGTCAAAGATCACAGAACAGGCGCAGAATCGGGAAATATTGCAGGGGTAATGGATGGTCAACTTGACTACTTTATTAACGAAAAATTGAAGCAAAAATAATGATAGATAGGGAGCAGGGAATGAATATTATTCAGACATTAGCAGAAGAATTAGGCCTGAAGATTTCACAGGTGGAAAGCACGGTGAAATTAATAGATGAAGGGAATACTATTCCTTTCATTGCCAGGTACAGAAAAGAAGTGACAGGCGGTCTTTCCGATGTTGTTCTTAGAGAACTTGACGAAAGGCTTACCTATCTTGGCAACCTACAGACACGTAAAGAAGAAGTTACACGCATCATTGAGGAACAGGGGAAGCTGACAGCAGAATTGGAAAATCAAATCAATGAAGCTAAGGTTCTTCAACGTGTTGAGGATTTATACAAGCCATATAAGCAGAAGAAGGCCACAAGAGCATCAAAAGCTAAGGCCAAAGGTCTAGAGCCATTGGCTCTAATTTTTTGGGATCAAGAAGTAGAATCAGGAACTCTTGGAGAGTTGGCTGAGCCATTTGTGAATCCAGAAAAAGAGGTGAAGTCAGCCGAAGATGCTGTTGTTGGAGCCATGGATATTATTGCGGAAATGATTTCTGACGATCCAGATATTACAGCAAAGGTTAGGGCAAAGACATTGGCTCTTGGGATTATTGTCACTCAGGCTCAGGATCTCGAGGAAAAAACTGTTTACGAAATGTACTATGAATACAAAGAAAGAATCGGAAAGATTCCTAATCACAGAATTCTAGCCATAAATAGGGGAGAAAAAGAAAAGAAACTGAAAGTCAAAATCACTGCCCCTGTAGAAGAAATCCAGATAATTATTGAGAAAGCGGTTATTGCCAATGAGCGATCCATCTTTGTGGAACCTTTGAAAAAGACCATTGCAGACGCATATAAAAGGCTTATGGCACCGTCTTTGGAACGAGAAATGCGTGGTGATTTAACGCAGAGAGCCGAACTTGAGGCAGTAAAAGTGTTTGCTAAAAATACAGAAAAACTTCTCATGGTTCCTCCTGTAAAAAATGCGAGAATAATCAGCGTGGATCCAGGATATCGAACTGGGTGTAAAGTGGCTGTAATCGACGATACAGGCAAGCTATTGGCATATACAACGGTGTATCCAACAAAGCCAAGAGGGGATATTGCAGGAACAGAAGCAACCCTTAAAAAGTTGGTGGAAAAATTCAAAATAAACGTAATTGTTATTGGCAACGGAACTGCCTCTAGAGAGACAGAAGAGGTAGTCGCTGATTTTATTAAAAAGCAAGGTGGGGATTTAAGCTACACTATTGTTAATGAGGCAGGTGCATCTGTATATTCAGCATCTAAATTAGCAACGGATGAGTATCCGGATTTAGATGTGACCACAAGAGGAGCCATGTCCCTAGGAAGGCGGCTCCAAGACCCACTTGCTGAGCTTGTGAAAATTCCTATTAAGAGCATTGGAGTAGGCCAATATCAACACGACATTAACCAGGGACTTCTGGAAAATGCCTTAGACAACGTAGTGGAAGATTGTGTAAATAGAGTAGGAGTAGACTTAAATACAGCATCTCCATCTCTTCTTGCCCACGTAGCTGGAATTAACGTAGGAATTGCAAAAAATATTGTTACCTACCGAGAGGAACAAGGAATATTTAAAAATAGAAAAGAGCTGAAGAAGGTTGCAAAACTAGGAGAAAAAACATATAAACAATGTGCAGGATTTATGCGAATTGCTGATGGAAAAGATCCACTAGATGGAACTTGTGTCCATCCGGAATCCTACAAAGCAGCAGATGCGATGCTGAAAAAATTAGACATTGATAAAAAAGACATTGTAGCCGGTGGTGCTTTGGATATTGAAGAAAAAATCTGTAAGATTTATGCTGTCCAGGAAAAAAAGAAACCGGAAACAAGAAGAAAGGGCTTAGCAGCTTTAGCAGAGCTAAATAAGGCTCCGGTAAATGAAAAAAAGAATCTGGCAAAAGCCGTGGAAAAAATGGCAAAAGAGCTTGAAATAGGTGTGATGACCTTAAATGATATCGTGGAGGAAATGAAGAAACCAGGCAGGGATCCTCGTGATGAAGCTCCAGCCGTTGTCTTTAGAAATGACGTGCGAAGCTTTGAAGATTTAAAGTTGGATATGGAGTTGACGGGAACAGTTAGAAACGTTGTGGATTTTGGAGCCTTTGTAGATATTGGCGTAAAAAATGACGGTTTAGTTCATATTTCTCAAATAAGTGATAAATTTATAAAGCATCCTATGGATGCAGTGTCTGTTGGGGATACAGTCAAAGTAAAGATTATAAACATTGATTTGCAGAAACAAAAAATAGGTCTAACAATGAAGTTCTAGTGTATACAGTATTAATCCCCATACTTGGTTGTAAAGTGTAAAGGTATATGTTACTATTTTAACGATTGGTGCACATCGCACTTTTACGTCAATTGTGAAAAGGAGACATAAGAAAATGCTAACTGAAACAATGAAAAGTTTCTGGAGTGATACCGGACTTGCAAATCTGGGCTACCAGAACGCGATTATGATTGTAGTATCATTAATCTTCCTTTATTTGGCTATTAGAAAGGGCTTTGAACCGTTATTATTGGTACCAATTGCATTTGGTATGCTGTTATCAAACCTGCCAGCGGCGGGAATATTTATAGAACATATGAATATTACCTCTTCTGATCAATTAGCTAACGCAGGATTGCTCACCATATTTTATGCGTTAAAACCAATATTGCCGTCACTGATATTTCTCGGTGTAGGTGCCATGACGGACTTTGGACCATTGATTGCCAACCCTAAATCGTTACTTCTTGGAGCAGCAGCACAGCTTGGAATATTCTTCGCTTTTTGTGCGGCAATACTTCTTGGATTTACAGCTCAAGGAGCAGCATCAATTGGGATTATCGGCGGAGCTGATGGTCCGACAGCAATTTACTTAACAAGCAAGCTAGCACCGGAACTATTAGGACCGATTGCAGTGGCAGCTTACTCATACATGGCACTTGTGCCAGTTATTCAGCCTCCTATTATGAGACTGTTGACTACTAAGAAAGAGAGATTGATTAAGATGGATCAGTTGAGAATGGTATCTCAAAGAGAAAAGATCCTGTTCCCAATTTCAGTAACCGTTTTAGTTGTTCTATTACTACCTGCAGCAGCACCACTTATTGGACTGCTTATGCTAGGTAACCTATTTAAGGAATGTGGAAAAACTGCAAGACTGACAGATACAGCATCTAATTCAATGTGTAACATTGTTACAATTATTTTGGGTCTAGCTGTAGGTGCATCTGCAACAGGAGCTACGTTCATTAAAGTTGAAACATTGAAGATAGTTGTCCTGGGTGTAGTTGCCTTTGCAATAGGCACAGCGGGAGGCGTAATCATCGCCAAGATAATGAATGCGGTTTCTAAGCAACCGATGAATCCACTTATTGGTTCGGCAGGTGTATCTGCAGTACCAATGGCGGCTCGAGTATCTCAGAAGGCAGGGCAGGCAGAAAATCCGGCCAACTTCTTACTTATGCACGCAATGGGACCAAACGTAGCAGGGGTTATCGGCTCGGCAGTTGCCGCTTCGGTAATGTTGTCCATGTTTGGTGGGTACTAATAAAATTGTAAAACTCTAAAATCATTTTTATACAGAAAATGGACCTGTAGCGTGAAGCATCAGGTTTATTTTCTTTTTTGAATCAATTCATAATTTCATGATATAATGTAATCAGTTTGAAAAAAGAAAGGGATAAAATGAGTAGAATAAATACAATATTGTTTGATTTTGACGGGACTGTAATGGATACGAACCAGGTGATTATAAACTCCTGGCAACATACATATAGGACACTTGAAAACAGAGAAGAAGACGTAAATTTAATTGTGAAAACATTTGGTGAGCCTTTAGGGACTACTATGAAAAAGACCTTTCCCAAGGTACCAATTGAGGAATCTCTAGAAATATACAGAAGCTATCAGCGGGATAACTTTGGGGCTTTGATCTCAGTGTTTCCTGGAATGCTAGAGCTGATTTCTACATTGAAAGACAGAGGCTACAAATTAGGACTGGTGACTTCAAGGTTAAAAAAGACTACAATGCAGGGTATGGAAAAGTATGACCTTGCAAAGTATTTCGATGCTGTAGTTACAGCAGATGATACAACTAAACATAAGCCTGATCCAGCCCCTGTTAACATCGCTTTGGAGAAGCTTGATGCAAAGCCAGAAGAGTCTATAATGCTAGGAGATTCTATGTTTGATATTCTCTGTGCTCGCAACGCAAGGGTGGAGTCTGTACTTGTGAGCTGGGCTTTAGCAGTTAGCGAAGAAGAAAAAAATGGCCCAGACAAGCCGGACCACTTTATAGAAAATGCAATGGATCTTTACGATATTCTTTAGAAAAGTTTTGTTGTCCACTGAGTGCAGTCCCACACGTCTGTGACAATGTCCTGATAAAATTCAGGTTCATGGCATATGAGTAGGATTGCTCCGGTGTATTCTTTTAAGGCTCGATGGAGCTCTGCTTTCGCATCTTGATCAAGGTGATTAGTAGGCTCATCTAGGAGCAAAACATTACTGTCTCTGCTAAGTAATTTGCAAAGACGAACCTTTGCTTGTTCACCACCGCTTAAAACACGAATCTGACTTTCAATATGTTTTGTAGTAAGGCCGCATTTAGCCAAGGCTGCACGAATTTCAAATTGAGTATGAGTCGGGAAGTCCTTCCATATTTCCTCAATACAGGTATTTGTGTTACCTGGCGGCATTTCTTGTTCAAAGTAGCCTATCTGTAGATAATCTCCTTGTTGACAAGACCCAGAAATAGGAGGGATAAGGCCTAAAATACTTTTTAGCAAAGTAGTTTTACCAATGCCGTTTGCACCTGTAAGTGCGATTTTTTCTCCACGCTCAAGCCCTAAACTTAAAGGAGATGACAAAGGTTCATCGTAACCGATTACAAGGTCAGTAAGCTGGAATACATGCTTCCCGGAAGCTTTACCACGTTTGAAATTAAATTCTGGCTTAGGTTTTTCTGATGCCAATTCAATTACATCCATATTATCAAGTTTCTTTTGTCTAGACATAGCCATATTTCGAGTGGATACCCGAGCCTTGTTTCGGGCAACAAAATCCTTTAACTGGGATATTTCTTGTTGCTGTCTTTTATAGGCTGATTCAAGCTGGGATTTTTTAACCTTATATACTTCCTGAAATTTATCATAATCTCCTACGTAGCGATTCAGTTCCTGATTTTCCATATGATAAATTAAATTTACAACGCTGTTAAGAAAAGGAATATCATGTGAAATTAAAATAAAGGCATTTTCGTAGTCAAGCAAGTAACGTTTCAGCCAATCAATATGTTCTTTGTCCAAGTAATTTGTAGGTTCATCTAAAAGAAGAATGTCTGGTTTTTCGAGCAAAAGCTTTGCCAAAAGTGCTTTTGTTCTCTGACCACCACTTAAATCGTCAACATTTTTATCAAGGCCAATTTCAGCAAGTCCTAGAGCTCGTCCAACTTCTTCCACCTTGGAATCAATAATATAAAAATCGTGAATAGTAAGCATATCTTGTATTTCCCCGAGTTCTTCCATCATAGAATCCATATCATCTGGAGAGGCGGTACCCAAGGCATCACAAATATAGTTCATACGAGCTTCCATGTCAAAGAGATAAGAGAAGGCTGATCTTAGTACGTCACGCACTGTCATATCTTTTTCAAGGGAAGTATGCTGATCCAGATATCCTACTCGGCAATTCTTAGCCCATTGTATATTTCCTTCGTCAGGAGAAAGCTTACCTGTAACGATATTGAGAAAGCTAGATTTACCTTCTCCGTTTGCTCCAATCAGCCCAATATGCTCTCCATTAAGTAGACGAAAAGAAACGTCATTAAAAATAGCTCTGTCTCCAAAGCCGTGGGATAAATTTTCTACTGTTAAAATACTCATATATGCTCCTCACTGTTCTATTTGCGTACATCATCGATTATATCCAAAGGAGCGGATATTGGCAACTAATTCTTGACATTACACAGAAAAAAAGTTATTATAATAAAATAGTTCGACAATCAAAGTATTTTAATATAAAACAATAAAAACCTTACTAAAAGGATAATCATTAGAAGCGTGAAAGGAGAAACAGATGGAAAATGTATGTAAAGTTTTAGGTACTAAATATCCCATCATTCAAGGAGCTATGGCCAGAATTGCGGATAGTTCTTTGGCAGCAGCAGTAAGTAATGGGGGGGGCCTTGGGATTATTGCAGCCGGTGGAGAAGAAGCAGATTGGCTTAGAGAAGAAATTAGAAAGACAAGAACGGCGACAGATAAGCCTTTTGGCGTAAATATTATGTTACTAGCACCTAATGTGGATGAACTAATTGAAGTGGTTTGCCAGGAAAAGGTAGATGTGGTTACCACAGGGGCAGGGAATCCAGGTAAATACATAAAAAAATTAAAGGAACATGGGATTAAAGTAGTCCCTGTAGTTGCTTCAGTAGCATTAGCAATAAGAGTTGCTAGAAATGGAGCTGACGCAGTAGTTGCAGAAGGAACAGAAGCAGGGGGTCATATTGGTGAAAACACTACTATGGCTATGGTGCCTCAGGTTGTAGATGCAGTAGATATTCCGGTAATAGCAGCAGGAGGCATTGCCGACGGTAGAGGTATCGCCGCCGCATATATGTTAGGAGCTACAGGAGTTCAGGTAGGAACTAGATTTTTAGTTGCATCAGAATGTACAGTAGCTCAAGCATATAAAGAAGCAATCATCAAGGCAAAGGACACAGACACTTGTGCTACGGGAAGAAGCACGGGACATCCAGTAAGAGTAATAAAAAATAAATTAGCAAGACAGATTCTTTCTTTAGAAAAGAAAAATGAGGACTTGGAAAAAATAGACCAACTTTGTACAGGGACTTTGGTAGCTGCAGTAAGAGATGGTGATGTAAATTACGGATCAGTTATGTCAGGACAAGTTGCAGGCCTTGTAAAAAAAGAACAGCCAGCAGCAGAAATTATTGAAGAAATGTTTATGGAGGTTGGAAAGATTTATGAAGATAGGAATAACATTTGTGGGACAGGGCGCTCAGTATCCAGGAATGGGTAAAGACCTTTACGAAAATTCACAGGCAGCAAGAAAAGTTTTTGATTTGGCAGGAGATCAGGTAAAAGAATGGTGCTTCAATGGGGATGAAGAAACGTTGAGGCAGACTCACATTACTCAGCCATGTATATATACAGTGACTATGGCAGCTTATGAAGCTTTTAAAGAGGCGGTAGAAGAAGCAGGCATTGAAAAAGATTTGGAAATGGAAGGCCTTGCAGGTTTTAGCTTAGGAGAATATGCGGCTCTTACAGCAGCAGGCAGTATCGATGATATAAAAAAAGGAATGGATATTGTTACAAAGCGAGGTAAGCTTATGACAGAAGCAGGTATGGGAGAAGACGGACAACCAAGAGGTGGAATGGCAGCAGCCATGGGAAAGCGTGACCGGATTTTAGATGTAGTCGACCAAGCAAGAGGAGATGGTATTTTAGAGGGAGTTAACTTTAACTCACCGACCCAGACTGTAGTCGCAGGAGACAAAGAAACTCTTGAAAAATTCGTCACTTTAGCTAAAGAAAACAAAATCAAAGCCAAGATGCTAAGTGTAAGCACAGCATTCCACAGCCCAATGATGGTACCTGCAGCAGAAACATTAAAAGGACTTTTAGAAGATGCAGACCTTAAAAAACCAGATGGTAAAATCTACGCAAATGTAACATCTGAGGATATTTTAGGAGAAATGAAACCAGGAGAGAATATAGGCGAATATTTAGCAGAAATCATGAGCCTACAGGCAATGAATCCAGTATACTGGGAAGAAACTATTAGAAACTTTGCAGAAAATAAAACAGAAGTTCTAGTTGAAATCGGTCCAGGGACTACGTTGTCTGGACTTACAAAAAAAATCGCCCCAAAGATTGAGCGAATGCACATAGATAGTAGGGAAACCTTAAAGGAAACAATTGAAAGCCTAAAGGCTAAAATTCAAGGAGATAAATCATGCTAAAGGGAAAGAACGCAATAATTACAGGTGGCGTAAGAGGCATTGGAAAAGCTATTGCAAAAGAGTTTTGTGAAAATGGGGCTAACGTGCTTCTTTGTTATAGAAGTAACGATGAAGAGGCTGAAAAGACACTTGAAGAACTTTCAAAGTTTGACGGTAAAGTAGTTCTTTTAAAAGGAGATATTGCAGACCCAAATACGGCAATAAAGGCGGTTGCTAAGGCCAAAGAAGAATTTGGCTCCATAGATATTTTAGTAAATAATGCAGGGATCACTAAGGATAAACTGCTTATGAGAATGTCCCCAGAGGATTTCACTCAGGTAATCGATACTAATCTAAATGGTGCATTTTACTTTTTAAGCAAGGTAGCATCAATAATGATAAGGCAAAAGTCGGGGAGAATCATTAATCTTTCTTCCGTTTCTGGAGTAAAGGGGAATCCGGGTCAAGTAAATTACAGTGCTTCAAAGGCAGGCATCATCGGCATGACTTTGTCGGCAGCAAAAGAACTAGGTAAAAGAGGAATCACAGTAAACGCAATTGCACCTGGCTTTATTGACACTGATATGACTGCAATGATGACCCTGGCTCAGAAAGAAAAAGTTGCACAGTCAATCCCACTGGGACGGGCAGGAAAGCCGGAGGATATTGGAAGGACAGCATTGTTTTTAGCATCTGAAGGCGCATCATATATTACAGGACAAATTATTAGTGTAGACGGTGGGTTATTGTTTTAATCACTGAGAGAAAGGACATATGAGATTATGGAAAAAAGAGTTGTAATTACAGGTATGGGGGCAATTACTCCTGTTGGAAATACAGTGCAAGAAGCATGGGAAAATGTAAAAGCAGGTAAACATGGCATAGGAGAAATTACTAGATTCGACTTAGAGAATCACAAGGTTACTATGGGTGCGGAAGTAAAGAATTTTGATTTTGGTGACAAACGTGCAGCAAAGCGGCTTGATCTTTCCTCACAATTTGCGCTTGTTGCAGCAAGAGAAGCGGCAGCTGATAGTGGTATTGTCAGTGGAGAAAACATTGAACCAGAAAGATTCGGTGTATTTGGCGGCACAGGAATCGGTGGCATTGCTACATTGGAAAACGAAGTGGTTAAATGTATGAAAAAGGGAAATATGGCAAGGGGAGGAGCATTACTTGTTCCTATGGTTATGCCTAACGCTATTGCTGGAAACCTAGCAATAGAATTAAATGCACAAGCCTCATGTTTTGGAGTGGTTTCTGCATGTGCAGCAGGAACTCATACTATTGGAGAAGCTTTCAGAACTATTAAGCATGGTTATGCAGACGTGATTTTAGCTGGTTCTGCAGAGTCTGTATTTACTCCAGTTTGTTTCTCTGGCTTTGCAAACATGACAGCAATGTCAACAGAAAAAGATCCATCAAGATGTTCAATTCCTTTTGATGTTGACCGAGGAGGGTTTGTCCTTGGAGAAGGAGCAGCATTCTTAATGTTAGAAGAATTGGAGCATGCCCAGGCAAGAGGAGCAAAAATATATGGCGAGATTGTCGGCTACGGAGCAACTTGTGATGCTTATCACATTACTTCACCATCACCAGATGGTATTGGAGCGGCAAGAGCTATGAAACTTGCTATTTCTGAAGCAGGAATTACTCCTGAGGATGTGGACTATATCAATGCTCATGGTACAGGAACGCCATACAATGACTTATTTGAAACTAACGCAATTAAGTCGGTATTTGGTGATGAAACTAAAGTGCCAATCAGTTCAACAAAGAGTATGACAGGACATTTACTTGGTGCAGCAGGAAGTATTGAAGCTATATTTTGCCTAGAAGCCATAAATAGTAGCGTGATTCCTCCCACAATAGGAATTAAAAACCAGGATCCAGAGCTTACTCTTGATTATGTACCAAACAAGGCCAGAGATGGAGAATTAAACTACGTACTTTCAAATTCTCTTGGATTTGGTGGGCATAACGGGGCATTACTTATGAAGAAATTTGAGAAATAGGTGAAGACATGTTGATGAATAAAGAACAGATTAAAGAAATTATTCCACATAGAGAGCCATTTCTTCTAATTGATGAAGTTGAGGAAATGGAGGTAGGAAAGACAATTACTGCAATCAAACACGTTAGGGCAGAGGAATACTATTTTGAGGGACACTTTCCTGAGAAAAAAGTTATGCCAGGAGTGTTAATTATAGAAGCCCTTGCTCAAGCAGGGGCAGTAATAGTACTTTCCATGGAAGAAAACAAAGGAAAGATCGCCCTATTTGGTGGCATTAAAGAAGCAAAATTTCGTGAACAAGTAGTTCCGGGAGATACCTTAAGGCTTACTGTGGAAATGACTAAAATCAGAAGTCGGGCAGGCATTGGTATTGCAGCTGCATATGTTGGAGATAAACTAGCATGTAAATGTGAAATCATGTTTGCATTCGCCTAAGGAGATCGTGGTGGAAAACATAAAAAAAATTAATGATATTTTAGTCAACCTGTTTAACATGGTGCTAAAAATGGAGGAAAAATCCATTAAGGATTCTACTCGCCATGATCTTTCTATAACAGAGCTTCACACCCTTGTGGCTATTGGAGATGGAAGACCAAAGACAATGACCCAAGTTGCAAGTATCCTAAAGGTTAATGTGAGTACTTTGACTGTTGCTATAAATCGACTGGTGAAAAAAGGTTATGCAGACCGTTTTCGTATTCCAGAGGATAGGCGAATCGTAAAGATTCGCCTTACAGAGGAAGGAGTTTCTGCGGTGAAGGAACATGAAGCCTTCCACATGGAGATGATCAGCGAGGCGATTGCCCAAATACCAAAAGATGAAATTGAACCATTTATTGAATCTATAGATAAGATTAATCAATATGTAGTTGATCGAAAACATCCTCCAGCTAAGGTGGCAGGCCCATTTAAGCTAAGCCCAATACAGATGGGGCAGCAGACTGTTCCTGTACCTATCATTCAGGGAGCGTTAAGCGTAGGGCTTTCCAAGAGCAGGCTTGCTGCGGCGGTGGCCAAAGAAGGGGGTCTTGGTATTATTGCTACTTCAAAAATTGGTTATGGTGAAGAGGATTTTATCACTAATCCTTTGGCAGCAAACAAACGGGTTTTGACTGAGGAACTAAAGAAGGCTTTTAGCTTGGTCAAGGATTGCCAAAAGAGAGGTCCTATTGGTGTGAACATAATGCTATCAGCAGAGCATTGGAGCGAATATGTGAAAACTGCAGTGGAAGCGGGGGCAGAAGTAATCGTTTGTGGGGCAGGAATACCAACCACACTACCTTATTACTGTAAGGACAAAAAAGTAGCCTTAGTACCGATTATCGCATCGAAAAGAGCCGCAGGAATCATCGTAAAAAATTGGGCTAAGAAATACAATAGAACTCCAGACGGCTTTATTTTTCAGGGGCCTATGGCGGGTGGATATTTAGGCTATAAAGAATCACAGCTTGAAGCAGCCCAAGAGGATTTTTACAATACCATAGCAGACATAAAAGGAGAAATTGAGGATTTAAACAATTGTCCACTTATCGTTGCTGGAGGTATTTACACCAGGGAAGATGGAGAGAAGGCTTATGCTTATGGGGCTGACGGTCTACAAATGGGGACTAGATTTGTTACAACAAAAGAATGCGATGCAAGTGGAAAATACAAAGAAGCTTATTTGAATTGCAAGGAAAATGATGTTACAATTATAACAAGCCCAGAAGGGTTCCCTGGAAGGATTATAAAAAATGACTATAGTAAGAAAATAGATGGTGACCCTAAATGTATAACTCAGGGACTTATTAATGCGGCCAAGGGAAATCTTAAGGAGGGCTTGGTTTTTTGTGGTGCAAAAGTGAGCAAAGCAAAGAAGCTGGAAGAAGTTGGAGACATATTTAAAGAATTCACCAAATAGGGGGGAGACTTTTGCCATGGTAAATATTTATTACAGCCGAGAAGATGTAAATCAGAATAAATTCATATATGAGAGAGTAAAAGGCAACACTTTACTGCTGGTACCAGATCAATTTACATTACAGGCAGAAAAGGATGCCTTTTTTTATCTTCAGGCAAAAGGCCTTATGGATATTGAAGTAGTCAGCATTTCCAGACTGGGATCTAAAATTTTGTCAGAAGTAGGCGGCGGTAGAACACCTCTTATTGACAAATATGGTCGGCATATGCTTCTTACCCAGATAATGGAGAAAATCAAGGAAGAGCTGATCACCTACAAAGGGATGGAAGGGAAAAATGGATTCATTGAAATGACCAATGATTTTATCTCCCAGCTTAAGCAGTATGGCGTCACTCCCACTGATCTGGACAAAATCATAGCAGACCTTTCTGACAACACTTTCCTCAAGGGAAAATTAACGGACATTAAAACTATTTTCAAAGTATATGAAGAGGCTATAAAAGGGAAATATGTAGATACAGAAGATTACTTAGGTCTTTTCGCAGATAAGATATTAGAATCAGAAAAAATAAAAGCGTCTATCATATGGATTTACGGTTTCGATGCATTTACCCCTAAAAATATTCAGGTGATTACACGGCTTATGGCTAGAGCTAAGGAAGTAAATGTTGTCCTCACTTATTCAGATAAAGGATCCGATCAGGAGCTTTTTAACTTGACAGGAATAATGATGAATAAGCTATCATCCATTGCGAAGGAACAAGGTATAGACTGTAAAATACAGCCTATCCAAAAGGACTATAAATGGGAAGATGACCACAGACCTGAAGGAATACAAACCTTAGAGAGGCAGCTTTATGCCCTTCCCATAGAACCATCCCAGAATGTTGAGGGGATTACCTTGGTGAAGGCTGCAAATCTTTATGCAGAAGCCGAATCTGCCGCCGCAAAAGTCCTAGGCTTAGTTAGAGATCAAGGACTGAGCTATAAGGATATTCTTGTAATATGCAATGATATGACAAACAGAGGGGCAATTTTGAAACGGGTCTTTGGTCAATATGGAATCACTATATTTATGGATCAAAAGCGGACGATTTTACATAACCCGGCAGTAAGTTATATTCTATCCTTAATGAAAATTTCCGCTTATGGAAATGGGGATGTGTTTCATCTAATGAAAACCGGCCTTACAAGTCTGACCTGGGATGAAATTGAAAACTTAGAAAATTATGTTGAGAAATACAAGCTGAAGGGAATGTTTTGGAAGAAACCATTTGTCAGGGGAAAAGCTGATTATACAGAGGCTGAGTTAGAGGCCTTAGAGGAAACGAGAAAGAAAGTCTTAGAATTTATAGATGAATTTGTTAAGGCGATTAATTCGGCCACCACAGTTAAAGAAAAAACATTTGCTCTTTACTATTTTCTCAAAGATGAAGCCAAACTCCCAGATAGACTAGAGGCTCTCATGAACCAGCAGGAGGCAGACGGCTTTTTAGATGCAGCTGGAGAAACCGCTCAAATCTGGGGGGTAATAATGGATATCTTAGATCAATTTGTAGAGGTACTAGGGGCTGAAAAAATGAAAACAGCTAGCTTTACTAGAATTTTGGAGGCTGGGTTTGAGGCGGTAGAGATTGGGATATTGCCATATTCTGCTGATGGTATAATAGTAGGAACTATGCAGCGAACTAGAAGTGGGGACGTGAAGGCAATGCTGGTAATAGGCGCCAATGAAGGAGTGATGCCAGTAGGGACTCCCACAGAAGGCCTGTTAAACGAGGACGAAAAATATCTTCTTTTGGAGAAAGAAATTCAGCTTTGTAAAATAGATGATCTTCGTATTCAGGAAGAAAATTTAGCTATTTACAAAAGTCTTAGCAAGCCTTCTCATGATTTGTGGATTAGCTATTGTGCATCTGATGGTGAGGGAAGAGAGGCAAAACCATCGCCTCTGATTCAAACCATCAGAGAGATTTTCCCCAGCCTAGAAATAGAATTGGATTTGTTTAACAAAGCTGATCAGTCTGACTTGATTCAGTCAAGGGAAAATACTTTGGAGCATTTGACTGAGGCACTTCATCAGACGATGGAGGGAAAAGAGCTAGATTCTAAGTGGAAGGAAACCTTAAACTGGTACAAGGATCAAGGACTTAGCGACAAAGTGGCTCGAGGTCTATTCTTTACCAACGACCAGGAAGACCTAGGCAGTCAGATTGCAAAAGACCTATATAAACGAGGGGGAGTGCTATCTGTCAGTCCTTCTCGCTTAGAAAAATACAGTAAGTGCCCATTCTCCCACTTTGTGGATTATGGGCTTCGTCCACAGGAGCTACGACCCTTTGAAGTGGGGAGCAGAGAAATCGGAGACCTTTATCACTATTGCCTTATGGAATTATCAAAGAACCTGACCATGGAAGGGATCAAAGTTACTGACCCAGAGTCCCCATGGATGACGGTGACCAAAGAGGAGTGCGCCAACCAAGTAGGTCAAATTGTAGACAGGCAGGCCCGAGAATATCGGGAAGGGTTGCTTTTGGACAACCAGGAGGCTTTATATCGTTCCAAGAGGCTTAGGCAAATATGTAGTGAAATGGGATGGATACTTATCGACCACGTGAGACAGGGAAAGATAAAGTCTATCGCCTTTGAAGAGAGTTTTGGACGTGACAAGAATATTCCTCCCATAGAGGTGTATGTAAATAATGGGAAGGTGATTATTGAAGGAAAAATTGACCGCCTGGATGTTCTTGAAGATGGTAGCGTAAAGATTATCGACTATAAGACTGGAAAAGAAAAGTTTGATGTGGCACAAGTGAAAAAAGGGGACAAACTTCAGTTGATGCTTTACTTAAAAGCCGCTCAGGGAGCTGATAAGCAGCCAGCAGGAGCTTTTTACTTCCTAATATGCGATCCTACTGTAGATGTAGCTAAAGTTTCGACGGATCAGATAAAAGACACTGTGGAAATGGAAATGAAGAAGACTTTTAAAATGGACGGTATTATGGTAGATAAGCCAGAAATAATAAATGCAGTCGCCGGGGAATTTGACGGATATTCATATATTGTACCCTTAAGGAATAGCTCAAAGGGGATTGTATCAATGTCTCCAGGGAAGTTACTAAATGAAGAGGAATTTGGCCAGGTACAAGAGGAAGTAGATAAGGCAGTAAAATCTTTATGTGAAGATTTGTCTGGTGGAAACATTAAGATAAAACCTAAAAAAACAGGGCAAATTACTGGGTGTACATATTGTAAATACAGGGGTATATGTCAATTTGATGTGGCATTTTCTGCTTGTAAGTTTAGATAGGTTATAATCATAATTAAAAAGAAACTGATGTCTGGTCAATGAAGTCTTGCAAATGCAGTCACAATCAGCACAATATATCATGCCTGCTCCGAAAAGAACAACCCTCTGTTTCTCTCTGACGGATATGTATTGGAACAATGGTAAACTCACAATTTCCAAAGAAATATTCCTTGCATTTACCAATGGAGATGAAAGTGCAGATTTGACGAAACTTTTCCCTATACTTAATAGCCTTGGTAAGATAGAGAATCTTACGGTTTTGAAAATATATTTTCCTCTCATATCACAGGCAAAGAAAAATGGATTGTAATTTTCAACTATTCCATTTATAATTCAAAATAGATGTTTGATGGAGGTGCAATATGACAACAAGTGAACAAATTAAAGTGATTTGTGTATGAATGGATATAAGCCTATCCGAACTTGCAAGGCGTATCGGTCAGTCTCCGCAAAA
>JAVXGM010000009.1:0-61053 GCA_036657395.1 Anaerovoracaceae bacterium | reverse complement strand
TTAGATGCCCCTGATCTCGATAAGGCGGTTTCCCATTCTTTCACATTTGAGCCGGTAGGAAGATGAATTCTTATTTTGTCTTTTGTGTTTTGAAAAGAAGCTCCTACCATTACCGGTGGTATTTTTGAGCCAAAGGTCACATCGGCTAATTTTTTGCAGCCTTCAAACATATACGCAGCAAGTCGTTTTAAACTTTTTGGCAAAATTACAGTTTCAAGATTAGCACAATTCCAAAAATTTTTTCCGGAAACATTATAACTGCCTCCCGTTTTCTTTAAATTTATAGCTTTTGACATATCAACCGTTCTCAAGGAAGGACATTCAGAAAATACACCTCCATTTATTTCTTCAAGACCGGTAGCATTGGAAAAGTCAATGTTTTCTAATTTAGGTGATCCTCCAAATGTGTCTTCAATAACACGCACATTTGGCGGAATGGTTAGGCTGACTAAATTTTTAAACTGATTTATACTACTATTGTTATATACTCTATCAACATCACTTGCAATAAAAAGATGGGTAACATCTCCAAGTGGTATTTGGGTTGTACCTCGATTTTGACCATTGCTATCGCAATTGTAAATCGTTTCACTATCATTCATAAATATCCCATACACCCGGGTTTCCCCAAAGGCAGTAAGTGGGGATGCCAGGCTAAAGAGCAAAGGTACACAAAGTATTAAGGCAAGCAGTTTTTTTCCTAATTTATTTTTCATAATCTTTTCCTCCAACAAAATTTTCATCTTTATATTTCTCTTTCATAATAAGGCACATCTGCCACAACAAATTCATCTGTGATTTCATATAAAGTTCATCTTCAAACAGTGCAAAGATGAAAATCATAGAAAAACACCTCTTTTCACTTGTGACTAACCAATTAATTAATCAATTAGTACATTCATATGAATGATACATCGTTTTCTTGTTTTTTACAATGGATTTTTGATTAATTCTGCTGAAAAATAAAAAACCGACCTCCCAATCGTTAGATTTTTGAGTCTAACTTTTAGGGGTCGGTTCATTTGTTCAATACATGATCTGTTTTTTATTTATTTTTTAGTATAGATTTGTAAAGATTTCCTTGATTTCTGCGTCGCTTAAAGCTACGTAGTTATTTCCAAGAAGTCTCTGCTGATTTTCAATAGTTGACTTAGCAAATTCATCAATCTGTGCTTCAGTCATTCCGTATTCACGAAGTGGCTTTTTAGCAATTAGTTGATTAAGGAATTTTTCTAATTCATCATAAACATTTTTAACGTCACAACCTAAGATGTCTGCAAAAATCTGGTTAGCTTTTGCAATCTTACCATTAGGGTCTTTTTTCATGTACATTTTGAATACTTCAGTAAAGAACTGATAGTTAGCTTCACCGTGAGGTACGTGGAACGCTGCTCCGATAGAGTATGATAGTGCGTGAACAGCAGCACAACCTGCGTTACCAAATGCAATACCTGCATAGTTTGAAGCAAGTAAGAATTCCTTTAGGAATGGAGCTCTTGCTTTTGCATCATTACCACCAGCAATAACCTTTTTGTAGGCATTCATGATGATCTGAATTGCTTCTAGTGAATATATTTCTGTAAAAGGTGATGCTTTTGGTGATAGGTATGACTCAATTGCGTGAATCAAAGCGTCAATTGAACTTGTTGTAAATACTTTATCTGGAAGTCCCTGAAGAGATTCTGGGATAAGTACTGCAGTATCTGCATATGTTTCATCTACTGCTAAGCCCTTCTTAGTGTGTAATGACTTTAATTCAGCTATAGCAACGTTTGTTACTTCTGAACCTGTTCCGCAAGTTGTAGGAACTACTATTAATTCCTTAATTTTCTTCGGTGCAACTTCTCCTGTGAAAAGCTTTACTGACTGTGCCGGAACGTCTAATGCTAACACTTTACAAATGTCTACGATAGTACCACCACCGAAAGCGATGATTCTACTGTATTCGTGTTTTGCCATGTCTTTTGCCATTGCATCCATCATTTCATCTGAAGGTTCGCCCTGACCATACTTTTCCTGGTAAATTACAGGAATATCAATGCCAATTGGCTTTACATATGGGTCATACATCCACTGGTTTGTAACTAAGATGTCGCCCTTTCCTAATTTGAATTCATCATTGAACTCCTTAAATGTATCGAAATAGTGAATTGTAGGAATTAATTTTAATGCTTGCATGATTTACCTCTCTTCTCTCTAATTAATATATAGTGATAGTTTAATCAATTAAAATTCAGCATTGAATCTTTCTTTGAACTGAACTTTCAATTCTTCTCTAAAGTCAGGATGTGCAATGTTTATTAACATTCTAGCTCTATCCTTAAGTGTTGCGCCCTTCATTCTTGCAATGCCGTATTCTGTTACTATGTAGTCGGCATCACATCTTGAAGTTGTAACTGCTGCGCCATGATCGATAAATGGAACAATTTTTGAAATCATTGAACCATCTTTCTTCTTAGTAAATGAAGGCATTGCTATGATTGCTTTTGCATTTCCGTCTTTAGCCATTGCAGAACCTCTTACGAAGTCTACTTGCCCACCTACACCTGAGAACTGGTTAGTTCCGATGCATTCAGAAACAATCTGTCCCATAAAGTCTACCTGGATACATGCGTTGATGCAAACTAGGTTAGATGACTGTGCAACCACTTCTGGATGATTAACATAATCTACTGTTCTCATTTCCACCATTGGGTTTTCACGAGCGAAATCATAAAGTCTCTTTGTTCCCATAAGGAATGTAACAACCATTTTGCCATTGTCAATTGACTTCTTGCTACAGTTGATAACGCCTTGTTCATAAAGATCTACAACACCGTCTGAAATCATCTCTGAGTGAATACCTAAATCTTTCTTGTCTCCAAGTTGTGACAATACTGCATCAGGAATAGCTCCGATACCTAACTGTAATGTGGCTCCATCGTCAATTAAGGATGCACAATTTTTACCAATTGCCTCTTCTACATCTCCAATATGCGGTGGTTTAATTTCGTATAGTGGATGTGAATTTTCCACGAAAGCATCAATTTCACTTACGTGAACAAATGTATCGCCAAATACTACAGGTACCTGGTCGTTTACTTCTGCAATTACAGTTCTACAAGTTTTTATTCCTTGCATTGTATAGTCACTAGAAACACCAACACAACAGAATCCATGTTCATCTGGCTTTGACACTGAAACTAATAATACATCTTCATGGAAGATATCTCTTCTCAAATAGTCAGGAACTTCGTGGAAGAATACTGGTACGAACTCTCCATGCCCTTGTGTAAGGGATTTTCTTGTAGTTGGGCTTGTAAACCAACCTTCAAATGTAAACACATCACTGTTTTCAGGAAGGGAATATTCCCCTTTTCCTAAAGTAACCATATGGGATACTGTGATATCCTTATAAAGATGCTTGTTCGCTACCATAGCATCAACTAGTGTAGTAGGTTCTGCAACGGCATGAGCAAATAATACCCGATCTCCGGATTTAATTTTTTTCATTGCCTCATCAGCAGAACATTTTCTGCTTTCATAAATTTTTTTCCAATCCATTTTTTGAAGTCCTCCATTTTTAATATTCTAAATATGAAAATTATTTTTCTTTTCCTCTATCTCATTAAGTATTCCATCTATATGGGATTCATCCCATATCTTCAGTACACCATTTTTCGTTTCAAATTGCTCGTAGGCAGCACAACAATTCGTACAGCCTCCAATAACTAAAAGGAAATCGTGGGAAACGCCTTCTGTTGCGTGAACAAAATCAACATTTTTAATTTTATCTTCAATTTCTTGCAACGCTTTTCCCCTATCATATCTAGGGTTACAGCCTCCACAAAATCTTACTCCACACTTCACTTTTAATTACTCCTTTAGCACATTCTGTCATTTTATCATTTTTAAAAAATAAACCGCTCCAGTAATTTCCAAAGCGGCCTATCTTAAATACTATTTTTTAATCAACTATTTAATTCCAGCAATAGCCTTAGCTAATTCTTTCTTTCCGTTGATGTTGCCCTGACGAGCAATCATGATTCTCTGAGCCTGAGGAGATCCAGCACCATGCATTGATTCAGTTCTGTAACCTACAGCAGCTGATCCTAAGCAAATGTTTTCTAAGAATCTTAATACTCTCATTCTCTCTTCTGTTGTACAAGCAGGGCTTGCAGCAAAGTACTTGTTGCAGAACTGGCCAATTGTTTCGCCATTTCTTCCAACTTTTAGATCTGACTGGAAGTCTGCTGATGAAGGCATTGTTACCATTAAGCCACCAGCGATGTCTTCTGCTAATCTAACGATTTCATAAGGGAATCTAGTAATATTCTGCTTACATACGTTTGCAAGAAGAAGGTCTATCTGGTAGTTACCAGCAAGTGTTTTCTGTCCTTCAGCTGAACAAGCGATACCACAGCAGTATAATGTTTCATTTAAATGAGTCATTTCGATTAGCTTATCCTTAACGTGAGAAGCTTTTGCTGCGCCATTGTATTCAGCAGCTAATGCAGCAGCACCGATAACAACATCGCCTACTCCAACTTTACATCCGCCGTATGACTGTCTATGATATCCAGCAAATCTTTCTACCATCATTCCAGCGAAATCAAATTCTCCACAAAGGAAGATTCTGTCGTTTGGAATAAATACGTTATCAAATACTACTAACGCTTCCTGTCCACCAAACTCTTTGTTACCTAAGTCAACATCAGCATTTGGTTCAGTTTTTCTTGTGTCACATGACTGTCTTCCGTAGATCATGAACATACCTTCAGCATCTGAAGGGCAAGCAAATGATACTGCGAAATCTTTGTCAGCTTCGCCCATAGCGATTGTAGGCATGATGATGTGTTCGTGTGAGTTGATAGAACCAGTCTGGTGAGCTTTTGCTCCGCTAACTACGATACCATCTGCTCTTCTTTCTACGATACGAACAAATAAATCAAGATCCTTCTGCTGATGTGGAGCTAGTCCTCTGTCACCCTTAGGGTCAGTCATAGCACCATCAACAATAAGGTCGTTCTCCTGGATAAATTCTAAATATTTTTTGAAGTTTTCGTGATACTTTGTACCATACTTCTTATCTGTCTCATATGTAGTTGAGAATACAGCATTGAATGCATCCATTCCTACACATCTCTGGAAGCAAGAAGCAGTCTTTTGTCCTAACAGTCTCTGCATCTTTACCTTTTTTCTAAGATCATCTGTACTCTGATGAAGATGAGCAAATCTGTTGACTGTTTTGCCTGTAAGACTAGATTTAGCAGTCATAAGATCAGCATATTGTGGATCCTGTGCTAATTCATATGTCTTTGCTACACAGTTGATTGATGGTCTAATCATTGGATGATCTACCCAATTTTCAATTTGTTCACCAAACATATACACTCTTGTCTTTAACTTTCTTAAACTCTCGATATACTGAGTTCCTGTCATTAACATAATAAAATCACTCCTTTGTTTTATAGATGCTTTTCAAGACTTCCAGAATTGCATCCAGCTGTAACTTTTATATAACCAATGCGAGTTTTATATTAAAAATCACATTTGTCAACTCAACTGATTATTTTTTCAATATCTTTCTAGCCATGTCCAACAAGTCTTCACTTACTGACGTGTCCAAAACAACATCCTCTACTCCTTGGCAATTTTCCATAACTATATTTTTAACTACGTCTTCAATAGTGTACTGGGCTGATGGGCAAGTAGCACAGGCTCCTGTTAGTTTCACCTTTGCGACATTATTCTCAAATCCAGTAAGAGCTGCACCACCATAATGAGCTTCTAGTACCGGATCCACCTTTTCTTTTAATACTTTTTTAATTTGTTCTTCCATAAAGACACTCTCCATACTTCCTTGAATTCCCCTAATAGCCTTACGATCAATTATAGTCCCCTAGTAAAAAATTTTCAAGTAGATAATTGATGAAATTTCATCTATTTTTTGCTTTTTTTACAATTTTTTCGTTTCAATATTAAGAAAATTTAGCCTATACTATGCTATAATAGCAATATTGCGAATATTGGTATTATTTTTAATGAAAAATTCGGAGTATTTCAACAGTTTTAGAGAGGTATTTTTAAATGAAAATTTGCGTTATTATTACATCATATATTGAAGGAGATTTATCTTCTTTGATTCCTTCTTTGGAGGATTGTTTTATCATTTGTGCAGATGGCGGATATAATTATTCAAAAGAAGCAGGAATTGTTCCTGACTTACTTTTAGGTGACTTTGATTCTGTATCCACCTCCCTACCCCCTGACATTAAAACATTAACCTTCCCATCTAAGAAGAATTTTACAGACACAGGACTTTGCGTATCTACGGCTATCCAACAAGGATTTGATCAAATTCTTATCATCGGTGGTATGGGTGGTCGAATGGATCACACTATAGCCAATTTACAAACTATGACTGAGGCAGCCAAATCTGTAAAATCCATCGCCATAGTTGATCAATGTAATTATGCCACGATTTTAAAGAATGACACATTAATTTTACAAAAAAAACAATACCAATATGTGTCATTATTTTCCCTATCAGACCAATGCACCGGCGTAAATATAACTGGAGTAGACTACCCCCTACATGACCATACACTTACAAATGATTTTCCCCTTGGAGTTAGCAATGTAATCAGTAAGGATTCTTGCAAAATCAGTGTGGAATCTGGAACTTTGTTAGTAACATGTTCTTGTGATCGTTAAATGGCACCAACAAGGAAAATATGATGATTAGAAAAAAGCCTGGCTAGAATATATCTAGCCAGGCTTTTTTGTTTTTCTTTTACAATTGTGTTTTCATTTTTTTAAATGTATTTCGTACTTGTGGGATTGCCAGAAGAATTACTGTAATTCCACCTTCTATTCCTAAGTAAGTCAGATTGTACCATAGGGACCATGTAAGTGCATTGAATCCTTCTGGAGCATAAGATCCAAAAAATATTGTACCTGATAAAACTGCACACATGTATCTGCACCCGAGACCCAAAACATAACCGGAAATCAGCCCAAATTTTCTACTTGCCAAAAGTCCTCCAAATGCTAAAGCACCAAAGGCTAATGGATAATCTAAAATCAACTGCACCGGATGAATTACGTAAGGGTTGAAAATTAAGTCAATTAACCCTACACACATTCCAGCCATCAGTCCTCGTCTTACTCCAAAGAAATAAGCACACAGCACTATTGGTAACATACTAAATGCAGTAATTGACCCGCCTTGTGGCATTCTGAAAATAATCACCTGGTTTAAGGCGATTGCGAGGGCTACAAGAACTGCCGATGTAACCATGGCCGTCGTGTCTGCCTTCTTGTTCTTTCCGGAAATAAGTATTCCCAAGAACAGCAGTACGATGACAATTACTACAGTGATCTGTCCACCTGTAGACTCTAAAAAACTTTGTAATGACATTAAAAAACCTCCATCTTCTGGAGGGGAACCATAATGGTTTCTTTGCTGCGGAAAACGGATTTTTTCCTCAACAAAAAATTTCGCTTGCCTACGCCGGAATTATCCGGATCAGGTCTTGAGGGTATTGATTCTTGCGAATCACTCTCAGCAAAAGCTCCCCTAGCACATCTTTTTAATTTACTGTCACATTATAGCGGATTATCCTCTTTCTTGTCAAGTGTTTCATCTTGGCCAGATTCAACGGCTTCTTCTTTTGCATCCTCAGCTCCAGTTAAGTCTTCGGCTTTTGGTGCTTCTATTTCTTCTACTATGTTTTCCTTTGAAATTTCTGTTTGACCTGCCGCTGATTTACAAGTACACGGACTAAGCCTTGTTAGAATCTTACCCATTCCAATGAACAATACTCCATAGATAAAGTATGGAAGACTGGTGCTGAGCACGTATTGAATCATATCTTTTATTCCATCCTTCATTTCCATCCCATAGCTAGCAAAATAGCCTGCCATGTAGGTGATAGAATAATATACCATGTAAATTCCCACAATTCCCATTAATACCGCTAGAGCATATAAAACAATAACAAATACGGGCTTCTTATTCCCCTGGTTTTCTGCTTGTGCAAAGATTTTCATAATGATAATACCTCTTTCTTTCAAATATCGACTTAAGTCTACCATTTACTTTTGTGGGTTTAATGGTTTTAAAATGTGGGTTGGGTGAGTTTATTTTCTCATTTACCATAAAAAAACTACGTTATATATTAAACCCCTTTAAAGTACTTCTCTTAACACTCTATTTCCTGTCCTATACCAAATAGGTATAAATACGACTCTTTCACCTTTTTTTCCGTAATGGTCTCAAGCGCCTGTTTGTATATTTCAAGTTGTTCTTTGTATTTTTCTTTAATTTTATCTATATCCTCATTCTGGGAGATGTAGCTGTTTTTGTAATCTATAAGCACAATCTGACCATCTTCTTCAAAATAGCAATCTATCGTTCCCTGAACCATAACATCTACTCCTGATATTTCTTTAATCAGGTTGAATTGACTTTCTTTATAGATTTTCTTTGCCTTGGACACTCTTTTGCCAATCTTACTTTTGAAAAAGGTCAGTATATTTTTCACATTGACGGACTTTCCTTCTTCTATGAGTAATATTTCTCTTTCAATAAGTCCTTCTATCTGATCCTTTACATAACTTTTTCCAGAATTTTCGCCTTTAGATAATGCCTCTCCTACCTTTGAAAAATCTATACACTCCATTACTTTATGTAAAATAGTGCCCTTTTCTGCTGGGGTGAATCCCTTCTTTTCTCTAGTAAATAAAGGCTGCTTCAGCTTTTGCTCAGCCACATCTTCCCTGCCTAAATTGTTTAATTGGGTAACTGAATACTTTGATTTTACAGTACCATCATCTTTGTGAGGGTAAGAATATGATAAGCGGCGATGTATTTCCCGACTAAGGTCTTTATTTTCCACAGGGATTGTCTTTTGAGTGAACAAGTCTTGAACCGCCAATTTGTTTGTCTCTTGGTGTATATTTTCTTCAGAAAGATTGGCTCTATCCCAGACTTCCCAGGAAATATTTCCTTCTTCTAATATTGGAATCAAATAATCAAAGTAATTGTTTTGTGACAAAGATGATACCAGCTGCCCCTCTTTCACCTTACTTGTAGTACCCAGAAGAATTAATTGATCTATTGCCCTAGTAAAGGCAACATACAAAATTCTTAATTCCTCCTCCAGGTCTTCTATTCGGTTCTTTCTTTCAATTACAGTTTGGAGTAAGGTTTTTTTATACCAATGATCCTTCTTATTTATCAGGGTCATTCCCACTCCTAAACTCTTGTGTATCATGATGTCTTTACCTCCACGATCCATGTTAAACCGCTTGCCAAGGCCAGCTACTAAAACCACTGGAAATTCTAGTCCTTTGCTCTTGTGAATAGTCATAATCCTGACAATGTCATCGTTTTCTCCTACTAATTTTACTTGTCCTGTAGGAACCTTGTGATCTTCCATTGCTTCAATAATATTTAGGAACCCCTGAATTCCACTGTAATTGGCCTCCTGAAATGTTCCTGCTTTATCTACTAAAGCCTTTAAATTTGCTTGGCGCTGTTTCCCCGCCGGAAGAGCCCCGCAATATGTATAATAACCGGTTTCCCACATAAGTTTCCAGATTAAATCGTCTAGAGGAAAAGTCACTGCAAGATGCTTCCACTTGTCTAATTTTTCAAGAGCATCTTTACATTTCATCTGTAGTCTATCCTGACTGCCTTGTTGGCTATAGGAAACTACAGCCTCGTTATATGACATTTTTTTATTCTCCAGGCGTATCTTTATTAGCTCGTCTATGGAAAAATCCAATATTGCAGATCGCATTACACTTAAAAGTGGGATATCCTGTTTCTTATTGTTAATCACTTTAAGAAGGTTTAGAAATACTTGAATTTCAATCGTATCAAAATACCCACCACTTTCGTCTACATAGGAAGGAATATTCTGTTGGGTAAAAACTTGCTGAAAAACGTCAGCATAATTTTTTACTCCTCGCATTAAAATAACGATATCTCTTTTTATGACCAGTCTTTTAATGTCCTTCTTGGCATCATATATAGGTTTTCCCATGGTTTCCTTAATGATTTTGGCTGCTGCAAATGCCTCTAACTGGGCATTTTTCATGTCTTGAATTTCCTCGTCTAATTCCACTTCTTCATCAATATTTGTATCCACAATGTACATCTTTGTGGGATAATCCATCTCTTCTCGGTGATTTGCCCCTAGGTATAGGGCTGCATCATTATCGTATCCTGACATGATTTCTTTGAATACTCCATTTACAGATGAAATAACCCCCGGTTTACTTCTAAAGTTTTTGTTCAGGTCAATAGTGGTAGAATCTCCTACTTTTCCCCTTTTGTAGTCTTTGTATTTTTGTGCAAATATCTCTGGCTCGGCTAGTCGAAACTTGTATATACTCTGTTTTATATCCCCTACCATAAATAGGTTGTCACTCCGTGTAACCTTCCCTATAAGGGTGTCTTGAAGTATATTGCTATCCTGATATTCGTCTACAAATACATATGCGAATTTGTTTTGATATTCTATGGCTACTTCTTTGTTTTCTAAAATACTTAAAGCGTAATGTTCAATATCGTTAAAATCCACAAGGTTTTTTTCCAGTTTAGCCAATTTATATCTATTGTAAAAGCCATTAATAAGCCGTTCCATGGTCCTTGCCTGTGGATATACACTTGATATATCTTTGTCATATTCCTCTATGGTCTGACTGTAATAGTTCTCTCTTAAGGCTTTCAGCATAGCCTTTCCATGATCCCTTAGCTTCTTCACATCATCTTTAATGGGAGCATAGTCTTCCTTATCCGCCTTAGCTGCAACCATTCGCCCTGGAGTAAAGGAATCTACAGCTTTGCCGACTTTATCAAATTCTTTGCCTTCCTTAAGCTCTAACTGATTTAACTCTTCTAAAATTTTAGTGCTTATGGAAGCTACTCCTGCGGATTCTGCTAGATCATAGGCCCTTTCAAAATATTTCACACTGTTTACATAGGACTGTAGGGCATCCTCTTTTATGAATTCCTTAATAGGGTTTAAGCCTTGCCCATTAAGGCGCTCCACGTTTTCTTTTAGCCAGTCAAACGGATGAGGAATACTTTGAATCTCCCCATACAGGTTAAGTAAATTTCCTTTTAAGTTTTTTTCACTTCTATCTGAGCCATATGCAGTGACAAATTCTATAAAATCATCTTTGTTCTCTTCGAATTCATCTCTAAACAAGTCTTCCATGGCTTGACCTTTTAGGATTTCTCCCTGAGCCTGGTCGCAGATTTTAAAGTTAGGCTCGAGATCTGTGAGGTAGAAATATCTTCGAATTACTTCCAAAGCAAATGAATGAAAAGTGCTAATATTTCCTCTAGGTAAAATGTTTAGCTGTCTTCGCAAAAAAGTTGAATTTTCAGGATTCTTCTTGATTTCTTCACTTATGGCTTTGCCTATTTTCTCTTTCATCTCTGAAGCCGCAGCATTAGTAAATGTAACAACTAGAAGCTGGTCAATGCTAATTTGATCCTTAATAATTAGTTGTTTGATTCGCTCCACTAGTACTGCAGTTTTTCCAGATCCAGCAGCGGCTGCCACTAGCATATTTTTTCCTCGAAGCTGTATAGCTTCTTGTTGTTTTTCCGTCCACTTCATCTGTTTCTCCCATCTTTCAATAATTTTATTATATCAAAAATAAAAATAATATGTATATGTTTTGTTGGGGAAGTTTGCTATAATAATTTTCATATGGAGGAAAATTATATGAATAATAATAAAAAGCCAACCATGCTAATGATTTTAGATGGTTTTGGGCTAAATAAAAATGTCTACGGAAACGCTATTGCAGAAGCAAACACTCCTAATCTTGATAAGCTTTTTTCCCAATATCCGTCCACAACTTTAAAGGCTTGTGGGCTAGCTGTGGGCCTTCCTGAAGGTCAGATGGGAAACTCGGAGGTTGGCCATTTGAACATTGGTTCTGGTAGAGTTGTCTATCAAGAACTTACACGAATTACGGAAGAAATTAAAGAAGGAAAATTTAAGAAAAATAAAGCTATTAACCAGGTTATGGATTATGTAATCTCTAAAGGTTCATCCCTTCATCTTTTAGGACTTTTGTCTGACGGTGGAGTTCACAGCCATATTGATCATCTCCTTGCAATACTTGACTTAGCAAAATCTAAAGGGGTTGAAGAAGTGTATGTTCACTGCTTCCTAGATGGAAGAGATGTTCCACCTCGCTGTGCTATTACATACGTGAAAAAATTAGAAGAGCATATGGCGAAAATTGGCCTTGGAAAAATCTCACTTATTTCTGGTAGATACTATGCTATGGATCGAGATAAACGATGGGAGCGACTAGTTAACGCATATGATGGAATGACTTTAGGAGAAGGATGCCATTCTAAGACAGCCACTGAGGCTGTAAATGCTGCTTATGAGAGAGATGAAAATGATGAATTTGTAATGCCTACTGTCATTGATGGAGGCAAATGTGTCAATGATAATGATGGAATGATTATGTTCAACTTTAGACCTGATCGTGCAAGAGAAATTACAAGAGCCTTTGTAGCTGATGATTTTGATGGATTCCCTCGTAAACGGAAGTTGTCAAATTTATCTTATGTATGTATGACTCAATACGACGCAGAAATGCCTAATGTAGCCATCGCCTATCCCCCTCAGTCACTAAAGGCTACTTTAGGTGAGTATTTAGCGGATCTTGGACTTACTCAGCTTAGAATTGCAGAGACAGAAAAATACGCTCATGTCACCTTTTTCTTTAATGGTGGTGTAGAAGCACCTAATCGTAATGAAGAACGGATTCTTATTCCTTCCCCTAAAGTAGCAACATACGATTTACAACCTGAAATGAGTGCATATAAAGTGACGGAAAAAGCTTTAGAGGAAATCAATAGTGACAAGTTTGATGTGATTATCTTGAATTTTGCAAATGCTGATATGGTGGGTCATACAGGTATAATTCCTGCCACAGTCAAGGCAATAGAAACCTTAGATAAGTGCGTTCCACAAATAGTTGAGGCAGTTTTATGTAAGGGTGGTCAAATCCTTCTAACTGCAGACCATGGAAATGCAGATGTAATGCTAGGCAAAGATGGCGCAACCATTACTGCCCACTCACTAAACGATGTACCTTTGGTTCACATTGCCAAGGATCCAGCCCAGCTAACCTCTGGAGGCAAACTGGCTGACCTTGCACCTACTCTACTTGACCTTATGAATCTAGATATCCCTAGAGAAATGACAGGGAAAAGTTTGGTTAATCATTCAAAGCAGAAATAATCTGTTCTGCTACTTTGATGCCATCCACTGCTGCAGAAACAATGCCGCCGGCATACCCGGCACCCTCTCCTGCTGGGTAAATTCCTAAAATGTTTGATACCATTTCTTTATCTCTTATGATCCTCACGGGAGAGGAACTTCTGCTCTCTATGGCGGTTAATATCGCCTTAGGGTCATCAAATCCACGAAGTCGTCTGTTTAGGTATGGTATAGCTTCGATGATAGATTCTGTGGCAAAAGAAGGAAGTGTTTTTCTTACGATATCTTCCTTATTTCCCATGAATTCTTTAAGTGTAGTCTTTGGTGGCTTTCCGTTGCTGCCGCCAAGTTCAAAGGCTAATTTTTCATATTTTTCCTGAAAACATACACCAGCAAGTACATCGTCTGATTGGAAGTCCTCAGTTCTTACATCTACTAAAAGACCACTATTTGCATACTTTCCATCTCTAGCATGATTGCTCATACCATTAGTAACAACAGTTCCCTTTTGAGATGCAGCCATTATCACTTCCCCACCTGGACACATGCAAAAAGTGTATACGCCACGTCCATTTTTACTATGATGATTCAACTTATAGTCCGCTGGCCCTAATAACTTAGCAGCTTCATGACTGCCATACTGAGCCTTATTAATTTTTTCCTGTAAATGAGCAATTCTAACACCTATTGAAAATGGTTTCTGAGCCATATCAATACCTGTTTCTTTTAAAAGTCTCAAAGTATCTCTAGCGCTATGTCCTAGGGCTAGAACTAAGTTTTCTGTCTTCAGCTCACTGCCATCTGCAAGGGTAATCCCTGCAACTTTTCCATCAACTTTCTTAATATCTGTCATTTTTGACTGAAAAAGTATCTTCCCACCTTTTTCTATAATTCTCTCTCGTAATGTCACTACTACTTGGCGTAAAACATCTGTACCAATATGAGGCTTTTGTTTGTACAAAATATCATCCCCACCACCAGCTGCTGCCATTTCTTCCAGCACTTTACGCATTCTCGAATCTTTAATGCCTGTGGTTAATTTTCCATCTGAAAAAGTTCCCGCTCCACCTTCGCCAAACTGAACGTTTGACTCTTCATTAACTTCTCCTCCAGCCCAAAATGCTTCCACATCTTTAAGCCGCTCATCAACCTTCTTACCTTGTTCTATGATAATAGGGTTAAGTCCCATATCTGCTAATATAAGACCGGCAAATATTCCGCAGGGACCAAAACCTACTATTACTGGTGGATTTTGTGGTTTCTTCTTTAACGGTGCCGGATACTCATAAGTAAGGTCTGGTGCCTTAGGTAAATCCAACTCTTCTTTACATGAAAAATCCACCGTATAAACCAGTTTAATGTCACCTTTGTCCCTAGCATCGATGGATTCCTTCATAATTTTCCATTCGTCAATATTTGCCCCAGTCATCTTGCTTATCTTTTGGGGTAATATGCTTTTATCTTCCTTCAATCTTAATTTTATCTGATGTATTCTATACATGAGTCATCGCCTTTCCTGCTTTGATTCCCGTCTCCCATGCGTTTTGCAGATTAAATCCGCCACATGGTCCGTCATAATCAATTACTTCTCCTGCAAAATATAATTCTTTTACTTTAAGAGATTCCATGGTGTCCATGTTAATCTCGCCAAGATCCACTCCCCCTGAGGTGCATTGTGCATCCTTCCATCCTTTTACGCCGGTCACTTGAACTGACCAATCTTTTAGTAGTTTTGCTGCTTTTGAAATTTCTATTTCTGTAAGACCTTCTATCGGCTTCTCCTTGCTGATATTAGCCCTTGCCAAAAGGTCTTCTCCCAGGGGCTTTGGTAAAATAGAAAGGAATAGTTCACTGCTTTTTAGTTGATGAATTGTTTTTCTTGTCTTTAGGAGCCAGGTTGCCTTTTCTAGTGTAATTTCCGGCATAAAATCTACTGAAATCCTATAATTTTTTATTGCCTCTCTTATAGGCAAGTTTTCCTCCGCTTTTATAAACCTAGACAAGTTAAAAATACATATCCCTGATAATCCATCTTTTGTGAACTGGATTTCTCCTACTTCTTCTCCTACTTTCTTATCTTTATGCCATAGGGAAACTTTCCCTTTGCTTCGTATTCCCTTTAATGTGCTCGTCTCTTCTTTTATTTCAACGCCAGTAAGTATTGGGGCAAGCCGAGTTACCTTGTGTCCCAATTTCTTTGCTAAGGTATACCCGTCCCCTGTGGTGCCAAAGATAGGCGCAGCTTTTCCTCCTGATGCAATGAGCACTTTATCGCACTTTATCTCCCCACCTTTATATAAAACTTTAAATCCATTTTGCGTTTTTGCTATATCCGTCACCTGACAATCAGTTGAAACTTTTACATTTAAGTTCTTTATCTGGTTGGTTAGTCCATAGACTACTTCTTTTGCCTGCTGGTTATAAGGGTAGATTCTGCCTTCCTGATCCTTGCGAGTAAAGACACCTAGTTCTTGGAAAAAAGCTAAGATCTCTCCTACATTAGAACACGCCTGGTTTGACAGGTTACATTTACCATTTCCCGTTGCAGCCAGCTTTTTCCCTAGTTTGGAATTTTTCTCAAGTATATGTATGTTAATATGAGGATTTATTTTTCCTACGGTAATTGCTGCTGCCATAGCCGCTGCACCTCCGCCAATTATACAAATATTCACTATTTCTCCCTTAATTTTTTTATACAAAATGTTAATAAAGTATATCATACATATTAAGAATTCACCATCAAATCTACATTGTAACTGGGTATAATAAGTGGTATTATAATCTAATGAAATTTTTTCTATAATAAGAGAGGTTATTTATGTTTAAAGCTATTGGAAAGCTGTTTAAATTTATATTAATATTAATACTAATTTTAGTTATTCTTGCCGCAGGTATTGGATGTTATGCCAGATTTATTGAACCTAACCTGGTTTCTACTACCCAAATTGACAGACAAAGTAATTTGATTAAAGAAAAGTTAACCATAGCCGTCTTCGCAGATACTCACTTTGGCTTTGATTATGACACAGATGAGTTTGATAAAGCCATAGCTAAAATCAATGAAAAGAATCCTGATATCGTTTTATTTGCAGGTGATTTAATTGACAATTTAAATAAATATGCTAACAGCACATCAGAGATTTCTTCTAAATTGGGGCAAATCAAGGCAAATGTGGGGAAATATGCTGTCTTTGGGAATCACGACTACGGCGGCGGTGCTGAGTATAAATATGAAAACATTATGGCCGCAGGAGGCTTCAAAGTTTTGTTAAATCAATCACAGGCTTTTGATCGATATAATTTAAGGCTAATCGGAATCGATGATTTGCTAATTGGTTACGGTGATCCAACCATGGCTCAAAATGTAGATGAAAGCAAGTACAATTTTGTTCTTTGCCATGAACCTGATGTAATTGAATCACTACTTGATTCGAACACTAACTTTATGACTAGTGGCCATACCCACGGAGGACAAATCAATATTCCATTCTATAAAAATGAGTTTCTTCCATCCTATGGAGAGAAGTATATAAAGGGAGAGTATAATATAAAGAGTAAAAATAATACCACCTTATATGTGAATTCTGGACTTGGAACAACTAAGCTACCAGTACGGTTTATGGCCATTCCAGAGATTACATTTATTACACTATCCCCTGCATCTTAATAAAAAAAAACAGGCGGCGTCATTTTTAAATGAACTGACCTCCCAATCGTTAGATTTTTGGTCTAACTTTTGGGGGTAGGTTCAAAATTGACACCGCCTGTTTTTTTTAAGCTTAATGTCTTTTCCCAAACTTATAATATATGAGAGACGCTATTAATATGAATCCTGCTGATGCAACTGCTGAAAGCCCAATGCTAAACATAGAAGGATTTTCCTGTATGCTGGCAAAATAGGCATATGGTATTCTTACCAAAAATATAGAACCTAAACCCTGAAGCATAACAAACGTGGTTTTTCCAATCCCATTAAAGTATCCAATAAAGCAGTAAGCTATGGTTAATGTAATACTTTCGATGGCTGTTGCCTTTAGGAAACTAGCTGATGCAGCTATTACATCTGGATCCTTTGTAAAAATAGATGACAGCACATCTCCATGGAAAAAGGAAAAGTAAAACATAGCAACACCAAAGCAAACTGCAGTTGACATTCCTAGCCACATTGATTTTCTAGCTCTTGAATATTGATCCGAACCTACATTTTGTGCTACAAAGGAAGAAATAGACGACATGTATGTAATGGGAACTAAAAGCATAAACATAACAAGTCTTTCTGCGATTCCCACTCCCGCTGATGCCGTCAAACCTAAAGTATTAACTATGGCAATTATAACTAAAAATGATACTTCATTGCACATATCTTGTAACGCTATAGGTGAACCTAATTTTAAAATCTTTTTAATGACATTTTTCTTTATAGCAAAATTTTCTTTTGCTACAGGGAAAGGGAACCCTTTCTTCACAATTATTACTAAAGATAGCACCACGCTGACTGCCTGGGCTATAACAGTAGCAAAAGCAGTTCCAGATGCATCCATTCCAAGAACAGCTACAAATAGTACATCTCCAATAATATTTGTAACGCAAGCTATAGCAACAAATAGTAAGGGTGATTTAGAATTACCCAGACCTCTGAAAATACCACTTATCACATTGTATGCTGAAATAAAGATTATCCCTGAGGAACAAATGGTTATATAGTGCACGGTCTTTTCTAGCGCTTCTGCTGGTGCATGCATAATCACAGCAATATATGGCGCTCCAATTAGCATCACAACAGATAAAACAACGCTTATTATACTAAATATCCAAAGAGATGCTCCAATTGCATCAGCGGCACCCTCCTCATCTTTTTGACCAAATTTTTGAGCTAAAAGAATAGTAGTCCCCATAGAAAGGCCAACAATAATTCCTGTTATAATAAGCATAGTTTGACTGCCTGTCGCAACCGCAGAAACATCCGCAGGACCACAAAACTTACCTACAGCCCATAAATCTACGGCTCCATACATGGCTTGCAAAAATAATGCTAACAAAATCGGCATTGCAAATTTCATTAGCACGGGTAATATGGGTCCTTGTAAAAATGGATTTTCTTTATGAAACGACATTTTCTAACTCCTTTAAATAATATCTTTAAAATTAACTTCTGTTACAATACCTAACATCTCACAAAATTTCTCGATTTCCTCCTTGGAATATTTGTTTTTTATTCCTTCTATAGCAAGACTATCTTGCTGTCTGTAAAATTTATATTTAGGCATCATATCTTCATTTACAAATAAAAAGTTCTGTCTATGATCATCTGGGTTTACTGTTTTAATAACAAACCCTTGCTTGATTAGTTCATTGATTTTTAATGTTACTGCCGGTTTTGAAATATAAAGTAAATCAGCAATTTGAGACGCTGTACACTTCCCATTCATAGAGAATATCAGTTCTAAATAGAGCAGGCTGTTGTAAGTAATATTTTTGTCTTGAATATGCTGATTCATAAACCTTAAGTCAGATAAAGCAGCACTATAATAAAACGAATTTAACGATTCTTGTAGATTCATAATTATCTCCTTTTTCATATTTTAATTAAGCTATAATAATTATTATGCCTTAATTAAAATATAAGTCAAGAGGATAATAAAAAAGAGTGAGCAACTTTTACATGGCTGCTCACCCTTTTTTATACTCTTGTATTTTAAGATTTCTCTGTTGGTCTTTCTTTTAGTCTTCCTTTATTTCATTTTTATTCTTCTTTGATTTCTTTCCTTTTCTCTTTTCATGAGGCAAATGTATACCTAATTCTAGGATGCTAATCCCCTGTAGGAAGAACAATACACCAAGTAAAATTGCAATAGCAACACCAGCGCTTAATTGGTTTACAAATGCAAATATACCTCCAATAATACATAACATACCGGTTATAAATGCACCCCAGAAATTTCCTGATTTTTCGTCACGATTAATATGAGTGGCCGCAACCACACGTAATGTTCCAGAAAATAAAAGCCATAGGCCAAATACCATTGGAATAGTTACATCTGCTACTATCTGATTGAAAAGAACAAAGACACCTAGGATAAATGTAATCATGGCATCTGCCAAAATCCATCCATTATTATCCTTTTTATTTCCTCGCCTGCCTTCAATGTATGAAATAGCCTGGATTACTCCATTTGCCACCATAACTATACCTAAAACAAATGCCAATGTTAAAAATGTTTCTCCTGGATTTGCAATACAAAACACACCAGTTAAAAAGAACAGGCAACCACTTATAATAATTAATATTCTCAAACTAACTCTCCTCACAAACTCTAGTCATTATCCTGGGGAACAATCCGCAGCTTGGCTTGTCCTTGAATTCTTTTCTCAAATTCAACAAGTAAATTTCCATGTGTATTTTCTTCACCTGATTGTCCAAGAACAACTTGTGAAATCTGGTTTTTTTTCACCAAATCTACTAAAGTATTTAAGATATTATTTGACCTGACTACAGTTAAATTAGCCCCAAATTCAATGGCCTTACCATAAAGATAGTCTAAGGCACTTCCATCTTCGCTTTCTTGTAAAAATTTATTATTACTAGATGCTACATGGATAATAAATAACTCTCCATCTTGCTTATCAAAAAGGCTATGTCCATATCTAATCAAGCGATCACAAGATTTTTGCTGAGTTACACACACCATTACATTATTCATTTACTTCCCCTTGTTAAAATCTTCTGTCTACCATACTTCGTCAAAATCTTCTGCATTCCCCTTTGGTTGTTCACTTTTTTTTCTAATATTCAACGGACAACTAACCTCGGAAACTTTTCCAATCACCACCAAAACTGTAATGCCTATAAAAACTACCCTTAACACTTGGTTGATTTTCTTTATCATTTCAAATTCCTTTCTCCGCAACAATAACTTTTTATCATTATAACATATTTGCTGTTCAAATAAAAGAATTCATATATAATACCCTTATGGAACGAACAATACTGCACTGCGACATGGACGGTTTTTTTGCCTCTGTGGAGCTTTTAGATCATCCTGAATTAAAAGATAAACCTATGGCTGTTTGCGGCAATCCGGAAAACCGTCACGGTATTATACTTGCCAAAAATTCCTATGCCAAAAAATATGGAGTTACTACAGCAGAGACTTTATGGCAAGCAAAACGTAAATGTCCTGACTTACAATTAGTTGCCCCACATCATCATAAATATACCCATTACTGTGGTTTGATCAATAAAATATATCAGCGTTTTACTGATATGGTAGAGCCTTTTAGTATTGATGAATCCTGGCTAGACGTCACTGGAAGTTTTAAACTTTTCGGGTCGGGTTTGCAAATCGCAACAACTATTCGAAATACAATAAAAGAAGAACTAGGTCTTACGCTTTCTGTAGGTGTTTCCTATAATAAAATCTTTGCAAAGATGGGAAGTGATTTGAATAAGCCTGATGGAACTACAGTAATCAGCAAAGAGAATTACAAGGAAATACTTTGGCCTATGGATGTAGGTGAAATGTTTTTTGTTGGAAACGTTACAGAAGAACGTTTGAAAAAATCCGGAATATATACTATTGGAGATCTGGCAAAAACAGATAAGACTTTCCTTTCTGCCCTTCTTGGAAAACAAGGGGGTATGCTTTATGACTATGCTAACGGTTTTGATGACAGCCCTGTCTGCCTTTACCATGAACGTGAAAAAATAAAATCTGTGGGAAACGGGATAACCTTCACTAGAAATTTAGAAGGTATAGATGATATAAAAATCGCAGTGACTGGGTTGTCTGATACAGTGGCCAGTCGCCTGCGAAAATATCAAATGAAAAGTTTTGGAGTTAAGGTGGATATTAAGGATCCAGGTTTTAAGGTGATTTCTCGCCAAAAACAGCTTGAAATGGCTACAAACCTTTCTGAGGAAATCTCTGCTTGTGCCCTTGAAGTCATCAACAAATCTTGGACTATTTCCAATCCTATTCGAATGCTCACTATTACTGCAATAAATCTTTGCAATGAAGGTGAATCTGAACAACTATCACTATTTTCTAGTTGTAATGACAATCGAAAACGTGGGGAAACATTGGAGCGAACCATGGATGACATCCGAAAAAAATTCGGAGATAAATCCATTACTTTTGGCCGAATAATCCATAATGACATTGGTATTGACCTAGGGGATCACACTAAGGAATAGCCCCTATTATCTTTGCCATCGACTATTTTGTATCTCCTTTTACAAACTGTCCTTCCTTCATGATCACTTCCATTGTGTCCGTGGAAACCGCATGGATGTCATCTAAAGGATTTCCATCAAGAACTAGTAAGTCTGCAAATTTTCCAGCTTCAAGCGTCCCTGTAATATCTGCTATTCTAAGCATTTCAGCTCCGTTTTTAGTGGCTGCAACCAATACTTCCATGTTTGTCATTCCAGCCTTATTAAGGGCATACATTTCCGTTATAGCATATTTTCCATAAGGTGTAAGAGTGCTGCAAAAAGAATCTGATCCTACAGTAATTCTAATGCCTTTTTTGTTTGCATTAATTAAGTTTTCAGTAATTCGGTTCAGCTCTTTTTCCGCTGTCGTTGCACCAGGGTAATTGTCATGAATAGGTCTATAAGGTGGCTCATACACGGAAAACCATTCAAAGAAAAATTGGAAGGTAGGGCAAAATGTAATGTCTTTTTCCTTCATAATCTGTAAACATTCTTCGTTAAGTTCCTGGCCATGAATAATTACAGAAACCCCTGCTTTGCAAGAATTAAGTGCACCTTCATAACCTTCTGCATGAGACCATACTGGCAGGTTAACCATATTGGATTCATCAACTACAGCTTGGATTTCTTCCATGGAATAGTGGGAATCAGCCTTTGCATCGTGACGCCAAATCCCGCCACCTGTTGACCAAATCTTAATTGCATCAGGGTTTTCCCTTATGGCTTTTCTAATGGCCTTGCGAAGCTCCCATGGACCGTCTACTCTCTCTGCCCAAGGGTGAGATTCTGCATTAAATTCAAGTGGAAGTCTGTGAGAATCTCCATGGCCTGCAGTTCTGCAAAACCCAATTCCAGAAGTTACAGTTCTAGGTCCTGGGATAACACCTTGTTCAATCATATTTCGAATGTGAGGTCCAAATCTAGAAATTTCACCTACAGAGGTAAGTCCATTTTCTAAAGCTTCCCTTGCTTGAGAAACAGCAACTACTGCCTTTTGAAATATTGGTTCCATGACCCATTCAGTGTCGTTATCGCTTAAGTTTCCACTGTAATGAAGATGTGTATCAATAAGACCTGGCATAATGGTCTTGCCCTTAATATCATAAATTTGATATTCTTCCTGAATCTCCTTTAAAGGTCCTGCATAAGAAATTTTTTTATTTTCTATAAGTACTAAAGAATTTTCTATGGGCGTCCTGCCAGTTCCGTCAATTAGTAGCCCATTTTTAAACGCAATTTTCATTTTTTCCTCCTTATGATTTCTACTTTGCATTAATGTTTATGTACTCTGCTTTTATCTTACTATATACAATTTTTTGGCTTCCGTATAGACCGTAATAGCCTGACAACATATAGCTGATGCTACACGCAATACCAAAGAATAGTAGTCCTTGTGCTCCAAAGAGTTCTACACCTAATATTATAGAGGCTACTGGGCTGTTAATCACTCCACAAAATGTAGCAATAAGGCCTATTGCTGCTGCAAATCCAGGGTCCAGACCGATTAACCCACCTATAAAGCACCCCATTGTGGCTCCTATGAAAAATGTGGGAACAATCTCTCCGCCTTTAAATCCTACACCTAAAGTAATCACTGTAAATAAAATTTTCAGCAGCGGATCCCACCAGTTGCTGTTACCGCCTAAAGCTTCAAATATTACCCGCATCCCTGATCCATTATATCTACCAGAAGTGAAAATCAGGGACAATAATACGATAATCACGCCTCCTACAAATATGCGAATATATTGGTTCTTAAAAAAATGTTCAAAAAAGTCATCTATCCTATCCATGGAAAAGATAAATAAAATGCTGATCAATGCTGAACATATTCCTAGCACTGCCACTTGAGCCACGGTTATAGGCCCAAATCCAGGTATATTAAGCATCACATCGATTTCCAAATCAAACCCAAAATATCCAGAGATGCTGTAGGCAACCAATGCAGAAACCAAACAAGGTACAAGCCCTGAGTAATAAATGACTCCTACACTGATTACTTCTAGGGCGAAAAATACTGCTGTAAGTGGTGTTCCAAAGAGGGCAGCAAAAACGCCACTCATTCCACTTAGCACAATTAGGGACATATCTTTATCATCTAATTTAAAGAGTTTGCCTACATGTGTACCGATGCATCCTCCAAGCTGCAATGCTGCGCCCTCACGACCAGCACATCCTCCAAATAAATGGGTAATTATAGTACTTACAAAGATAAGTGGTCCTAATCTTATAGGCACCTGGTCTTCTGTTCTAATTGAATCAATCACATGGTCTGTGCCAATGGATAATTTCACCTTACAAATCTTATATGCAGCCACAATTACAAGGCCTCCCACAGGCAATGCGTATATTAGCCATGAATTCTCTCCTCTAAAGACATTTGCAGATTCAACTGCAAGGCGAAAGGCTGTACCAACTCCGCCGCTTATAGTCCCTACAATTGTAGCAATAATAATCCACTTTATAAATGTTCTAATAAAACTACTTATTTCTTTTATTCTTTCTCTCATTTTGTCTCCATATCACTTTGATAACACATCTGCCAATTGATAAAGCTGATCGTTCAGCTCCCGCTCCATTTTAAGCGCTTCCGCCAAATCATAGGCGACAATTTCACCTCTGCATATTCCAATAGCACAGCTTGGCTCATCATCGTACAAAAGCTCCACCGCTTTACTACCTGTTCTACTAGCTAAAATTCTATCATTACAGGTGGGTGAACCGCCTCTTTGTATATAGCCTAAAACCACAATCTTAGTTTCTTTTCCAGTCTTTTCTTCCACTACATCCGCTAATTTTGTGGTGTCAATATTAACGCCTTCAGCTTTTACTATAATATTGTGAAGCTTACCTCTGTTGGCTCCTTGAATAATCTTTTTACAAATGCTTGCAATATCTAAAGGTAATTCAGGAACTAAAATATTGTCTGCCCCTGCGGCAATTCCTGCATAAAGTGCAATATCGCCACAGTCTCTACCCATAACTTCAATTATGGTAGTTCGCTCATGGGAAGATGAAGTATCTCGAACGTTACTTACAATAGAAAGCACTGTGTTTACCGCTGTATCAAAGCCTATTGTAAAATCCGTATACCCAAGGTCATTATCAATAGTTCCTGGTACTCCCATGACCGCTATCCCATTTTTGGCAAGATCTAGACCTCCACGAAATGAACCGTCTCCGCCAATTACTACAAGGCCTTCTATTCCAAAGGCTTCTAAAACATTTAATGCTTGCTTTTGACCTTCTACTGTTTTAAATCTTTGACTTCTGGCAGTTCTAAGTATAGTCCCTCCCCGATGAAGAATTTCTCCTACAGATGACATTGTCATCCTCTCAATTTCTCCTTCAATCAGCCCCTCATAGCCTCGTTTTATACCGTAAACCTCCATACCCCTATCGATGCCACACCTAACTACAGCTCTAACAGCAGCGTTCATTCCGGGGGCATCTCCTCCGCTAGTTAATACTCCTATTTTTCTCATGATTCATATCCTCCTACAACTTAACGTTTTCCTGCCCAAGCAGGTCAATCATCTTGGACTTATAGTCTTGATCTGGTTTAACCCAAAGGTCAGGTGTGGTCTTTAGGGATTTTCCTGTGCCTTGTAAATAAAGTATTACAGGGGTATCTCCCTTATGAGTTAAATTTATCATTCTGATTTCCCCCATTGCATCTTCTTCGTTGATCCCTTCAGGTATTTTTAGTTTAACCATGGCCATGTCCTTTATCACTTGATTTTCTCCACCAATCAAAGGCTTTATATCGTTGGCTAAAAGTTTAGGCAGCTCTCCTTCTTTGAAATTTATGGTTCCTCTTACTATAACCAGGGAATCTTCCTTTATTAATGAGGCATACCGCTCATATACGTTAGGAAAAACTACAACCTCTACTATTCCATATAAATCTTCTAGTTCTGTAAAAGCCATCATTGCATTTTTTTTCGTAATAAATGTTTTCTTCTTTGTTATGATTCCTGCCATTACTGCCTTCATACCATCTGTAATGTTACTATTGACAATAGGTGCTTCTTCACCTGATTCTTCTTCCTCTGATGCTTGGCGTAAATCTTCAGATGTAACACTGACAGCTCGGTTAATCTTATCCTTATATTCATTAAGAGGATGATCTGAAAGGTATACTCCTAGCATTTCTTTTTCCATAGCACTGAGAATCCCTTTATTAAAATTCTCCACATCAGGAAATCTCCCTAGGTTGTCTCCCACTTCCATTGCTTCTACGTTAGTTTGGAATAAGGAGAATTGTCCTTGAATATTTCGCTTTGCATTGTTTTGGGCCGATTCAATAAGACCTTCATAGACAGCCATGTGCTTGGCTCTATTTGGGTTTAAGGAATCAAAGGCTCCCGCTCTAATTAAGCTTTCAATCGCCTTTTTATTCATTTCATGGATGTCTACACTGCTTATAAATTGGAATATGTCTGTGAAATGCCCCTTTTCTTCTCTGGCCTTTATAATAGCATTGATAACTCCTTCTCCTACGTTTTTAACACCTAAAAGTCCAAATCGAATTTCACTATCTTTAGGCGTGAATTTCTTTCCACTTTCATTAATGTCTGGCGGCAAAACAGGGATATTCATCTCACTACAATTGCGAATATATTTAGATACGGAATCTGAATCCCCCATAACACTTGTCAGTAATGCTGACATAAATTCCACAGGGTAATATGCCTTTAAATAAGCGGTCTCATAAGAAATCACTGCATATGCTGCTGCATGAGATTTATTGAAAGCATACTCAGCGAAGCTAACCATCTGGTTAAATATCTCTTCAGCTGCCTTCTGGTCAATCCCATTTCTAATGCAGCCTGTGATTTCCACATTGCCACTGTCATCTGTTTTCCCATGGATAAAATACTCTTTTTCCTCTAACATTACATCCATTTTTTTCTTGCTCATGGCTCGCCTAACAAGGTCTGAGCGACCGTAGGAATACCCACCCAGGTCACGAACAATCTGCATTACTTGCTCCTGGTAAACAAGACAACCATAGGTAACAGACAGAATTGGTTTCAAGCTTTCATGAATGTATTTAATCTGGTCAGGATTTTTCTTATTGGCCATATATGTAGGAATTGATGCCATTGGACCGGGTCTATACAGGGAAATTCCAGCGACAATATCCTCAAAGCCATCTGGTCTGAGCCCTTTCATAAACTGAGTCATTCCACCGCTCTCCAACTGGAAAACTCCGCTTGTATTCCCCTTGGAAATCATAGTGTAAACCTTAGGATCATCGTAATCCATAGTAGAAAAATCTATGGAAACCTTATATTTTGCTTCTATTAATTCTAGGGCATCTCGTATAACCGTAAGATTTCTAAGGCCGAGAAAGTCCATCTTTAATAAACCTAATTCTTCAATGGTAGTCATGGTAAATTGGGTTGCCACCCCTTTATCAGAAAGATAAAGGGGTACGTATTCATCTATGCTTTTTTTAGATATTACAACTCCCGCAGCATGGGTTGATGCATGTCTTGGCATGCCTTCTAAGGCTCTTGCCATATCTAATATTTTCTTTGTATCTTTGTCGTTTTCATAAGCTGCTTTGAGCTCTGAATTCATGGTTAATGCTTTGTCTATAGTCATTTTAAGTTCAAATGGAATCGCCTTTGCAATTGCATCTGTCTCTGGATATCCAACATTAAGGGCTCTGCCTACATCTCGAACAGCAGCCTTGGCTTTCATAGTACCAAATGTAATAATCTGAGAAACTTTATCTGCACCATATTTTTTGATAACATAGTCGATAACCTCTTGTCTTCTCTCATAGCAGAAGTCTATATCAATATCTGGCATACTTACTCGTTCTGGGTTTAGAAAACGCTCAAATATAAGTCCATATTTAATAGGATCAATATCTGTAATTGAAAGAACATAAGCAACAATGCTTCCCGCAGCAGATCCCCTTCCTGGTCCAACTACAATACCAATTTTTTTTGCATAATTAATAAAGTCCCAAACGATTAGAAAATACTCTACATATCCCATTTTCTCTATCGTACTAAGCTCATATTCCAGTCTATCTTTTAATTCTTGGTTTTCTTCTTTTCCATACCGTTGTTCAAGACCTTGATTACAAAGTTTTCGCAGGTATTCCTGATTATTTAACCCTTCTGGTGGAATAAACTCTGGTAAGTGAAGCTGGCCAAAGGTAAATTCAACATTACATTTCTCGGCTATTTTTGCCGTGTTGTCACAAGCATCGGGAGTATTTGAAAAAATCTTACGCATTTCATCTTCTGATTTAAGATAAAATTGATCATTAGGGAAACGCATTCTATTTTCATCATCTACAGTTGCTGCGGTCTGGATACACAAAAGCACATCGTGAGCCTGGGCATCTTCTTGTCTCACATAGTGAACGTCATTGGTTGCAACTAAAGGGATTCCCGTTTCCTCGTGAAGCTTGATCATATCTGGTAATATTTCAGCCTCTTCTTCAAGACCTTGATCTTGAAGTTCTAAGTAAAAATTTTCTTCTCCGAAAATATCCTGAAGAGCCAGTGTTTCTTCTTTAGCTCCTTGATAATCTTTATTGCGAAGTCTCCGTTGCACCTCTCCTGCCAAGCAGGCTGATAAGGCTATAATCCCTTCCCTATGTTCACGTAATACATCTTTGTCTATTCTTGGCTTATAATAGAAGCCTTTAATAAACCCTTCTGATACAATTTTAATTAGATTTTGATACCCTTTCTGATTTTTTGCTAAAAGAACAAGATGTCCTTGATATTTATCCTTAACGGCATCTTTGTCTTCCATTTTTCTAGCCGCAGTGTAAACCTCACAGCCAATTATAGGTTTTATACCTTGTTTTTTACACTCCCGGTAAAAATCTACAACACCAAACATAACCCCATGATCAGTGATAGCAAGGGATTTCATTCCAAGATCCTTGGCTTTTGAAACTAAATCTTTAATTCTAGCTGCGCCGTCAAGTAAGCTGTATTCTGTATGTACATGTAAATGAGTAAAAGCCATATATTCTCTCCAAATCCTCTTTTTTTTAAGCTATGTAACATATTCTAACATAAAACGCAAAATTTCTCTTTCAAAAAACGTGTAAATGCTATAAAATAGTTAAGTATATGAGGTAAATATAATGAAAAAAACAAGTTTAATAATAATTTCTATCGTCTTACTTATTGGTATACTAGGTTTTGCATCTTGGAAATATCTAGAAAAAAATGTCTATTCCACAGATACATTTGGGAAAAACACTTATATTAATAATATAAACTGTTCAGGTTTAACAACTAAAGAAGCAAAGGAAAAGCTTACAAAGGCTTGGAACAAGAAAACCTTCACCTTTACCATTAACGACAAAAAAGTGGGTCAAATTTCAGGCTTTGATTTTGTGTACCCTATTGACAATGAATTAAATCAGCTTAAGCAGCATCACTTTATTGGCTCTGCTGCAAATCATGTATTTGGCATGAAATTTAATGCCAAGGTGAACATGACAGTGGAAAACACCACGAAAAAATTTAAAAAGCAAATTAAGGATCTAGCTTTTTTGAAACAACACAATCCTAAAAAGACAAAAAATGCCTATGTAGATTTGTCTTCTAAAGACTTTGATATCGTTCCAGAGGTATACGGCACTAATGTAGACTACAATGCTGTGGGCAAAGCCACACTCAATGATATTTCAACTAACGTTTTTACCATGGACTACGTGGAAAAAGACTTCTATACTCAGCCTACACTTACAGCTAACAGTGAAGAAATATTACAACAAAAGGAAGATTACAAGGAATATCTAAAGTTAGAGTTGGTCTATAAGTTTGGTGATAAGGAAGTCCCTATCACTCCAGCTGAACTTGGTAAGATGATTATCATCAAGGACAAAAAACTCACCACAAAGAAAAAAGCAGTTGCTAAATATGTAGCTACTCTAGCTGCTACATACAATACAATTGGAATCTCTCGCCAAATTAATTCCTTAAGTGGAAACAGTTTTACTATATCTGGTGGAGACTATGGATACATGATAGATCAAGAAAAGGAAGCCGCTAAGCTTTCTAAAGACATCAAGAACCAAAAGGATATTACTAGGGAGCCTGTATATGCACAAAAGGCATGGGAAAATTACAGTGTGGACATTGATGATTCTTATGTGGAATTGTCTATCTCACAACAGAAAGTATGGTGTTACAAGAATGGCAAGCTTATTGTTGAAACCCCTGTTGTAACTGGAGATGTGACTACTGGAACCATTACCCCTACTGGTGTGTTTGGCTTAACTTACAAGGAACGTAACTCCACTTTGCGAGGTTCAAATGTTGACGGAACCACCTATGAAAGTCCTGTTTCATACTGGATGCCATTTTACGGAAATTATGGTCTTCACGATGCCCCTTGGAGAAATGCTTTTGGTGGGTCGATTTATCGAGGCAACGGCAGTCATGGTTGTGTAAACATGCCTCCTGCCGCTGCAGCAAAAGTATTTGCTGCTGTTTCCTCTCAGTATCCAATAATTGTACATAACTAATAGACACATATATTAAGTATTAAAAAAGAGACGTTATTGTGGACCGACCCCCAAAAGTCTAACGATTGGGATGTTGGTTCATCTTGCTAATAGCGTCTCTTTTTTTCATGTTAATTTTTGGGAATTACTAATTGTTAATTAGAAGGGCGACCTGGGTTATATCTTTCCACATCACGGTCTAATATTTTCCCACTTGTTGCCTTTACTTCATAGTCATATTCTTTGGCACCTTTGCGGAATTCAACTTCGTATAATGCATATCCATCATCCTTTTCTAACTTTACTTTTAAAGCTTTAGCCGATGAAGCAGATATTTTTGCATCTTTGAGTGCAATTTTTTTTGCTTTTGTTTTTCCAATGTAATGCCCTTTGGATGGTTTTTTCTTCTCCACCTTTGGAGTGCTAGATGTTACTGCATCTGAGGCATTGTGAAGGTTAGTAGGCACTGTAGCTGCAAATACGCTACCTCCAATAAGTGAAATGCTCAAGGCTGTAGCTGCAAGTATTAATACTATTCTTCTCTTCTTCATATCGTTGTTCCCCTCTCTATTTTTAAAAATTCTTTTTTACTATGTGACCATTATATCTAGTAAAGATTAAGCCTACATTAAAGATTAAAAAAGGCAAAACTTTATTTTAATTTATTTTGTTGGAAGAAAAAATGTGAAAGTAGTTCCTTTATCAAGTACACTTTCTACTGATACCTGACCATTATGAGCCTCTACAATATATTTGACCAAGGACAGCCCCAGACCAATTCCTCCAGAGATAGATGCTCTTGCTGTATCCACTTGATAAAAGCGTTCCCAGATTTTCGGCAACTGTTCTTTACCAATACCAATACCATCATCACGGACAAATCCAATGATTCCTTTTTCATTTTGGTCAAGGAAAACTGTTAAATTACCACCTGTCTTGCCATATTTTATGCCGTTTTCCATAAGGTTTAACAGCATACGCATAAGCATAGTTTGATCCCCTCTTATAAGCAAATCCGGTTTGATGTCTTTCTCTATGGATATATTTTTGGCATTAGCGCTTTCTTCTAGTTGGTCAGCAACCATATCAACAAGTTCGCTGAAATTAAAAGCCTCTATCTGTAGTTTTGTCTTCCCCTGATCAGCCCTTGCAAGGGTTAGAAGTTGCCCAATAAGAGCAGACATTTTTTGAGCTTGATTTAAAACTGTATTTAAGGCCTCTTTGGTTTCATCAAGGGAAGTTGAATTTTCTAGAGCATATTCACACTGTGAAATAATCACAGATGTAGGAGTTCTAAGCTCGTGAGAGGCATCTGAAGTAAACTGTTTTTCTTTGTCAAATGAGGCTTGCAATCGGTCAAACATTCCATCAAATGTATTTGCCAGTATATATATTTCATCCTTACCTTCACCAAGGTTTATCCTCCCATTAAGATCCTTGCCAGTTCCAATATTTTCTGCTGATTGAGTAATCTGCCTGACAGGTGCAAAGGCACGATTGGTAATAAAGTATCCACCTAGGGCACATAGAATTATGAGAAATGGAAAAGAAATAAATGCCAACTTAAGCATGGTATCAAATGCATTGCTTGTCATATCAGAGGATATAATACCTCGGATCCAAACATTGCCATAATGGGATTCACCGTATTTCATATCATACACCTGCCATTTGTTTTCTCCAGAGCCTACATTTTGAATTTTACCATTTATAAATCCGGCATTATCCTTAAATTTGGGTGGAACCTGACCATAGAGAAGTTTTCCACTGTTATCATATATGGATATATATGCGCCATCTGCAAAAAAATTCAAATCCTCATCTATTTCAACCTGTCCTTCATCATAGTCGATATCATCACTGCTGTTTTTAACTGTGTTGATCAGCTCCCCCTCTGAACCTGTCAGAACAACCTTCTCCCCTACAAAAAAGAGGAATATTAGGATTCCTACCACAAGAATTGTCATAAGGGCTGTGTACCAAAGTGTAACTCGAAATTTTATTGACAAACGTCTCATTTTGCCACCCTAAGTACATATCCTGCCCCTCTCACTGTTTGTATAAGTTTAGGGGTAAAATCTTCATCAATCTTTTTTCTCAAATAACGTATGTATACATCAACTACATTGGAGCCACCCTGGTAATCATAGTTCCAAATATGGTTGCTAATTTTCTCTCTTGAAAGAACCGTGCCACTGTTTCGGATCATGTATTCCAAGATGGCAAATTCCTTACTGGCAAGAGAAATCAAAATCTTTCCACGAGTCACTGTTCTAGAATCGCAGTCAACGGTCAGATCTGCAAGTTTAAAGACATTGCTTACACTATTGGATTTTTTTCGCATCATAACACGAATACGAGCTAGTAGCTCATCAAATGCAAAGGGTTTAACAAGGTAATCATCTGCCCCAGCATCTAAGCCTTCAACCTTATTCTCAATGCTATCACGAGCAGTAAGGAGCAAGACTGGTGTTGTGTCTTTTTTACCACGAAGCTGTTTCAAAACCTGAAGACCATCGATTCCCGGCAACATAATGTCTAGGACTATGGCATCATATTCTGCACACTTTATGAAATCTAACGCATCATTTCCATCCATACAAGAATCTACGGTGTAATTTTCAAGCTTAAGCCTCTTGGTAATCAGTTCGTTTAATTTCCCCTCATCTTCAACAACAAGAACTCGCATTGCTCCACCTCCAACAAAATTACTTTTATTGTACCATATCTTAGATTAAAAAAGAAACGTTGAAATTTCAACGTTTCAATTCTTGGTGCGGCCGATGGGACTTGAACCCATACGATTGCTCACACGGCCCTCAACCGTGCGCGTCTGCCATTCCGCCACGGCCGCACATAATTTTTCTAACTCAATTATTTTATGATGTTTTAACAAGTTTGTAAAGGGATAATTACGGATTTAGCAAAATAACCTTTTCTATATCAGCTTATCTAACTGTTTATAAAGCATTTCTGGAGTGGCCGAGTTGTCAATTAGCAAATCTGACTTGGCTTCTTTTTCTTTCTGTGGCATTTGACTGTTAATTCTGGCCATCACTTGATTTTTGCTAAGACCATCTCGCTGGCAGATGCGCCCTAGCCTAGTCTCTAGGTCTACGCAAAGAAGCCAAATTTGGTTGCAATCCCTTTCAAGGCCAGTCTCAAAGAGAAGTGCCGCATCAAGGAAAACCACCTGATTTGGATCCTCTTTTTCATAGTACTTTATCTTTTCCCTAATCACATCAATTATCGCCTTATGCATTATCTGATTTAAACGCTTATTTTTCTCAGCAGAAGAAAAGGCTAATTCACCCAAGGCTTTCCGATCCAATGAACCATCTCCTTTGATTATCTTAGGACCAAAAGTGTCAACGAGAACCTTAAGTAATGGAGACCCATCTTTAACAACTTCTCTTGCCACTTTGTCGGCATCAATAACTTTATATCCTTTTTTCTCTAGATAGGAAGAAGCCACCGACTTTCCCGTGCCTATCCCACCTGTCAATCCAATTACCTTCATCTTACTTAAGCCCATACCAAGTAGTGCCACTGTTTAAGTCGGCAATCAATTGAGCTTTAAGCTCTACAGCATTTTCCATATTATCAATAAGCAGCTTCTCCACAGCAGCTTCCTCCCCTTTCACAGTTTCAATAATAAGTTCATCATGAACTTGAAGAATCAGCCGGGATTCTAGATTATCCCTCTTTAACTGGTTATATACTTTAACCATAGCAATTTTAATAATGTCTGCAGCGCTTCCTTGAATAGGTGTATTCATTGCTAAGCGTTCTCCCATCTGTCTGACCATGAAGCCAGAGGCGTTAATTTCGCTAATGTACCGTTTTCTCCCCATGATGGTAGTCACATAGCCCTTTGCCTTGCAAAGAGCCACCTGATGATCCATGAACTGTTTCACAGCTACGTGTTTAGCAAAGTATGCCTTAATATAGTCATCCGCCTCTTTTCTTCCAATGTGAAGTTCCGTGGCAAGGCCAAAGGCACTCATCCCATAAATTACACCAAAGTTAACAGCTTTTGCTCGGCTCCTTTGTTCAATAGTTATTTCATCTTCTGGAATGGAAAGCACGTTAGATGCTGTCAGCTTGTGAATATCCTCACCTCTGTTAAATGCGTCAATGAGCAACTGGTCATCTGCCATGTGGGCAAGAACCCTAAGCTCAATCTGGGAATAGTCTGCTCCGATTAAAATGCTGCCCTGGTCTCTAGTAGCAAAGGCCTTTCGCACTTTCCGTCCAAATTCCTGGCGAATAGGTATATTTTGTAGGTTTGGCTCAGTGCAGCTGATTCGCCCAGTTGTAGTTACCGTCTGGTTGAAGTGGGCATGGATTCTATTATCATCGTTAATCAGTGGAATCATCCCTTCAATATATGTTCCATTAAGCTTGGTCAAAGTACGATACTCCAAAATCAAGGGAACAATCATATTTTCATCCTGTATTTTTTCCAAGGTGGCTGCGCTGGTGGAATATCCAGTTTTCGTCTTCTTTCCTGGCGTAAGCCCTAATTTTTCAAAGAGGATTGGCCCTAATTGCTTAGGGGAATTTATATTGAATTCCTCCCCTGCAAGCTCATGGATTTTTTGGGTCAAAATATCTATTTGACTGGTCAAATCTTTTCCTTGGTTTTCAAGTTCATTTTTGTCTACTGCAACGCCGATAACCTCCATAGATGCCATGACTTCAATAAGGGGAAGTTCCACTTGATACATAATCTGCTCCAAGTCTTCCTCTATGATTTTCTTTTCTAAAGCGTTTTTTAAATTTGCAATTACAACACAAACCTGCTTCCCATATTCACTGTAACTTTCTGAGGAATTACCAAATAGATCCATTTGGCTATTGGCTGATAAAAACTCCTTTTCACTGGGAATTTCTTTATGAAAATATTCAAAAGCTAAGGTTTTTAAATCATAATTACTTCGATTAGATTCTAGTACATACTGGCCTATTGCAATGTCAAAACCAATGTTTATTTTCTCTAAGCCACTCATCATAAGCATATATAGATCTTCCTTAAGTTGGTGACCGATAAGTTTAGGCGCCTTTTCATTAAGGATTGCAACAATTTGTTTTAACATACCTTCTTCTTCACAAGAAATATAGTAAAATACCTTTGTTGACATAATGCAAATTCCGTCAATGGCTGGTTTATTCACATGATTATTGTCACCGAGAACCTTTATAACCACTTCATCTGGCAATTCCATGGATTTAAGCTGATCCACATTTCCAATTATCTGCTTTTCCACCTGGTCAAAATCCACGTCCATTTCCTTCACCTGAGCAGAGACAGGTGCATCACCCTTATCAAGCTTCCTAAGAAAACTGTTGAATTCCAGCTTAGTATATACATCAATTAATTGGTCAAAGTTCGCCTCTTCACTTTTGTATTCATCAAAGTCTATGTCAAATGGCACGTGGGTGTTAATCGTAGCAAGTCGCTTACTCATTAAGGCGAGCTGGGCATGTTCTTCGATTTTTTCTTTAAGCTTTACTTTGGAAATTTTGTCCACATTTGCAATTAGGTTTTCCACGCTGCCATATTCAAGCATAAGCTGCATAGCTGTTTTCTCACCTACTCCTGGAATCCCAGGAATATTGTCAGATTGATCTCCCATAAGCCCTTTGTAATCAATAAATTGTGTCGGCGTAAAACCATATTTTTCAATCATTGCATCTTCATCATAAAGGTCAAAAGAAGATATACCCTTCTTAGTAATGAGTACCTTAGTTATCTTTGTGGCAAGCTGCAATTCATCCTTGTCCCCTGTAATGATTAAAGGCTCAAATCCTGCCTCTTCACCGGCTCTTGCAATAGTGCCTATTAAATCATCAGCCTCAAAGCCTTCCATCTCTACTCTCTTTACATTCATGGCATCCAGAACCTCTTTAATAAGAGGCATTTGCATGGCAAGCTCAGGAGGCATCTTTTTTCTCCCTGCCTTATACTCCTTGTATTCCAAATGTCTGAAAGTCGGTGCCTTCTTGTCAAAAGTAACTACAATATATCCTGGCTCATAATCTCGTTTGATTTTTTCAAACATGTTAAGAAAACCGTATACCCCTTGAGTGTATATGCCATCTTTAGTAATCATTGGTCTTTGCATTGCGTAATAGGCACGATTAATAAGGCTATTCCCGTCAATGATGACAATGGTTTTTTCCATAATTTTCTCCTCTATTCCCAAATGTAATTGTCGATTAATCTGGTTTTCCCCAGTCGAACTGCTACTGCCACTAATACAGGGCGCACCAATTCATCTACTGGTTTTAGAACTTCCCAATCGGTTATCTCCACATATTCAATCTTTATCATTGGCTCTTCATTAAACGTAGCAATGATTAGATCCTTAACCTTTTGGGCTGATCTCTCACCCTGCTTTATTGCATCCTCTGCCCTTTTTATGCCTTGATATATGACTCCTGCTGCCTTTCGCTCTTCCTTGGTTAGATATGTATTTCTTGAGCTTTTGGCTAGGCCGTCTGCTTCCCTTACTGTATGACAACCAACTACATTTACTGGAAAGTTGAAATCCTTTACCATCCTTTGAATTACAGCCAATTGCTGCGCATCCTTTTGTCCGAAATATGCATTTTTTGGCCTAACGATGTTAAAAAGCTTGGCTACCACCGTGCACACACCACGAAAATGGTCAGGCCTGCGGCTTCCACAAAGACCTTCTGATACTGTAGTCATATCCAGATAAGAATAAAAATCCTTTGGATACATTTCCTCCGCAAGTGGGTGGAAAATCAAGTCAGCACCAGCTCTTTTGCAAATCTCTTGATCCTTTTTTAAATCCTTTGGATAGGTTTCTAGATCTTCATTTTTGCCAAATTGCATAGGGTTTACAAAATCACTCACTATGGTTTTATCATTCTCTGCTACAGAACGTTTTATTAAACTTTCATGGCCTTCGTGAAGAAATCCCATGGTAGGCACAAGCCCTACGGAAAGTCCTTGGCTATGCCACACTTCTATCTGGCTAGTAATATCTTTTATTGTCTCCGCTGTAATCATCTTTACCCTCTAATATAGTTTTTCTATTACTTCATCTTCTATTTTAAATCCATGCTCTGCAGAAGGAAAGGTTCCTTCTTCTACCTCTTTAATGTAATTTTTAAATCCAGCTGTAATGATCTCTCCCCCATTAGCAAACTTCTTTACAAACTTTGGGGTAAAATCGCTGAAGAGTCCTAACATATCCTGATACACTAAAACCTGTCCATCACATCCTGGACCTGCACCTATTCCAATTGTTGGAATAGAAATGGTCTCAGTGATTTTCTTGGCCAAGTCTGCTGGAACACACTCAAGTACGACTGCAAAGGCTCCTGCAGCTTCTACGATTCTTGCTTCATCTAGAATTCTTTGGGCAGCATCGCCATTCTTTCCTTGAACCTTATGCCCACCAAATACATTCACTGACTGAGGAGTTAGTCCAATATGGGCAACTACAGGAATAGATGCAGCTACGATAGCTTCTATCTGTTCTTTTACTGCTCCCCCTCCTTCAAGCTTAACCGCCTGTGCCCCACCTTCTTTAATTAATCTGCCTGCATTGCATACTGCATCATAAACTGAAGTTTGATATGACATAAAAGGCATATCTGCAACGACTAGTGCATTTTTTGCACCTTTTACTACTGCTTTTGTGTGATGGATCATATCTTCCATGGTCACTGATAAAGTATTCTCATATCCTAGGCACACCATACCTACAGAATCTCCTACAAGAATTGAGTTTACTCCTGCCTCATCCATTAGTTTAGCAAAAGAATAATCGTAGGCTGTCAACATTGTCTGTTTGATGCCTTTTTCCTTTGCTTCCTTAAATGTCACAACTGTATTCTTCATTTTCTTTCTTCCTCCAAAATATTTTTTAATAATGAATAGTCTCGGTCAATGTTTTTCTCTTTAGCCACATCAACCAATTTAATTGATAAAAGCCGGTAAATTTCCCGGTCTCCTTCCGAAAGCACATCTAGGTGCTTTTGTACTGTCTGAATATCGCTCCGCTCTACAGGCCCTGTTAATGCCTTTGCTGGGCCTAGATTAATCAGGTTGTCCATGTTGGCCTTCATCAAAGGACCCAGCATCTTTATGGATGTTTCCTGTGAAAACCCACACTCCTCCATGGATCTAATTGACATCTGGCTTAAAGCTATCATCAGGTTGCTTGCTATGCTAGCTGCACAGTGATACTTTGTCTTTGACTCCTTGGAAATCACTTCTACCTGATTCCCACACTTTTTTAATATTTTTCCAACTTCATCTACTGCTTGGGGCTCACCTTCTAGGGTGAAAACTCCCTGGGTTAAATCTGTGTCTTTCTTTGATATAGCCATCATTGGGTGAGCTGAACAAATCCTTTGACCGCCAGTAAACACCTGAGATGAAAGAGAACCACTACAATGAACTATGGTTTTTTCTGATAATTCCATGTCCCTGATTTCTTCCCATATTTTACTGATCTTGCCATCTGGAGTTGTAATAAAAATAATATCGCTTTTCTCTACTATTTGTTTTATTGTAAAAAAAGCAGCTGATTTTGTATAATCAGCTGCCTGTATTGCATGTTCGTCGGTTTTACTGTAAAATCCGCTAAGGTCAATATTGTGTCTTGCGAAGTGGCGGGCCAAACTGTTTCCAGCTTTACCTGCACCAATAAATCCAATTCTCATAAAACCACCTCCCTATTTGGACGTGATATCATCTTTAAGTCCCACTCACATGGATATAGGCTTTGATCATAAATTGGTTTTCATATGAAATTGTATTTCCTAAGACATTATACACTAATGAAGCAAAAAGAAAAAGCTTTTCTCCCATCATGGAAAAAAGCTTTTTGGATTATTTTACAGTTTATTGTGTTGAATCTTGCCACTGATGGTTTTAGGTAATTCATCCCAAAATTCAATTAGTCTAGGATATTTGTAAGATGACATCTTGTGCCTTGCATACCGCTGAATTTCTTTTTTCAAATCGTCTGTTCCTTCCACATCATCAACAAGAACTATACACGCCTTAATTATCTGACCACGTATTCTCCCTGGTACAGAAGTTACTCCACATTCCATAACATATGGGATTTCCATAAGAACGCTTTCAATTTCAAAAGGTCCTATTCTATATCCTGCGGATTTGATTACATCATCATCACGACCTACATACCAATAGTATCCATCTTCATCTCTAGTAGCAGTATCTCCCGTATGATAGATCCCACCATGCCATACTTGACGAGTCTTTTCTCCTTCTTGGTAATACCCTTGAAATATTCCTATAGGCATTCTTTTATCTGTACGAACTACAATTTCCCCAACTTCTCCAGGTTTTGCAGACTCTCCTTGATCATTAAGTAAGTCTATATCGTACTGTGGAGTAGGTGTTCCCATTGATCCTGCCTTTGCTTTCATGCCTTTTAATGTGCCTAAGGCTAATGTCATTTCTGTCTGTCCGAATCCTTCTCTAAGGGTTAGACCAGTGACCTTTTTAAACTGGTTAAATACTTCTGCATTTAATGCCTCTCCTGCTGTAGTGGCATGTACCAAGTTACTAAAATCAAACTTAGAAAAATCTTTTTTGATCATCATTCTATAGATTGTTGGAGGAGCACATAAACTAGTAACTTTATGCTCTGCAATCATATACATAATCTCCCCTGCATCAAAACTATCAAAATCATATGTGAAGATTGCTGATTCGCAAAGCCACTGTCCATAAAGCTTACCCCACAATGCTTTACCCCAGCCTGTGTCTGAAATGGTAAAGTGAAGCCCCTCTGGATCCACACAATGCCAGTACTTTGCCGTAACAAAGTGACCTAGGGCATACTTATAACTATGAGTAGCAATTTTCGGATACCCAGTAGTGCCTGAGGTAAAGAACATGATAGACGGATCCTCTCCTCCTGATGCCTCACCCTTCTCCGGTACAAATGGATGGTCAAACTGCTGAATTCCTGCGTCAAAAGAGTCCCATCCAGGACGCTTTCCTCTTACAATAATCTTTATAATATCCATTGGCTCATTCTCTAAAGCTAGTTCCACCTGATATGATACGTTATCATCTGCAGTGCAAACAATGGCCTTAATTCCAGCTGCTTTAAATCTATATTCAAAGTCATGCTGTTTTAATAGGTTAGTGGCTGGAATGGCTACTGCCCCTAATTTATGCAATCCTAAAATTGCAAACCAAAATTGGTAATGGCGCTTTAACACTAACATTACCCTGTCCCCTTTTTTTATTCCCATGGACTGAAAATATGCAGCTGCCTTTGAAGAGTATTTGCTCATATCTCCAAATGTAAGTTCACGTTTTCTTTTATTCTTAGCAACGTGGAGCATTGCCAACTTATCTGGCTTAGTTTCACCTAGCTTGTCTACAATATCAAAAGCAAAGTTAAAATTATCACAATTTTTAAAGTCGATGGATAATAGTTGTCCCTGCTCGTTTTCTTCTACATCAATATATTCGTCATAAATATGTGTGGTTTCTTTTGTGTTTATCTCCATTTTTCTTCCTCCTTTTGTCGCCTACTATAGGCACGTCCAAATGAAATTATATGTTTTGTTCAACTCTATGTCAAGGTAGTAACTCTCTAATTTTTTTCAAATTAACTGGCAAGTTTTCCCAAAAGGGAAGTATAATGTAGTAGATAAATATAATATAATTTGGAGGAAAGATTATGATTAAATCTAAACCATTAACTAGACCCGCCCATTTGAAAAAGGGAGATACCGTAGCGATCACTGCCCCCTCTTCCCCTGTGCCTTCAGATGTCCTTAAAACTTCCATAGCTTCTATTAAATTTCTCGGACTAAATCCAGTTGTCATGCCTTGCTGCAATATGTCTCATGGCTATCTTTCTGGAAAGGATGACCAGCGAAGTAAAGATTTAAATAACGCATTTTCAAATCCAGATATTAAAGGGATATTTTGCCTTCGTGGAGGCTTTGGTGCAACACGCCTGCTCCCTCTTCTTGATTATGATACAATCAAGAGAAACCCTAAAGTATTCGTGGGTTATAGCGATATCACTGCCTTGCATCTAGCTATAAACAAACACTGTGGATTCGTCACATTTCATGGGCCAATGCCAAATACAGGGTATATGAGGCTAGACCCTTATTCACTTACTAGTTTGACTGACAATATCTTTGCCGAAAATCCTATAAGCCCAATTGTCAATCCGCCAAATGAACCAATGGAAATTATTTATCCAGGGTCTGCCCAGGGAATCCTTACTGGCGGTAACCTTTCTCTTCTGCTTGGAACTTTAGGCTCTCCTTACGAGGTGGATACTCGTGGCAAAATCCTCTTTATGGAGGATGTTGGAGAAAGACCTTACCGGCTTGATAAAGCATTTACAGCTCTTGCCCTTGCAGGAAAATTTCGTGATTGTGCTGGGGTTATCTTAGGTGCCTTTACTGAATGCGAAGAACCTCCCGCTCATACCGTAGCTAAAAATACAGTAATTGCAGAAGGTTCACTTACATTTCATGATATTATTGATGAGATAATCAGGCCTTTTAAAAAGCCCACCCTAAATAATTTTCGATCTGGACATATATATCCTCAGTCCACTCTTCCCATGGGAAGCATGGTAAGCTTTTCAACTGATGTCCTTAAGTTAAACATTGAAACTTAAATATTTTCCATTCGCTTAATTTTGTGTGTAGTGGTTTTAATAAAATCAGTATCTCTAACAACTAGATGGCGAATACGCTTATAGTTTGGTAGTTTTTCGTTGATTTGAGACAGACAGTCTTTTAGTAGATCGTAAGTCTGTTTCTTGGTATGTTCCTTGCCAAGCTGCTTACTGACAAATTCTTCACTGACTCTAATCTGCACAGCTACCTGAGTTCCACCCCCAGCATCCATGCCTTCCAGACCATAAACCATACATTCTTCTACATAATCAAAATCATTTATAAGGAGCTCAAGCTCTTCTGGGTAAATATTTTTTCCTGTTTTCGTCACGATCACATTCTTCTTACGCCCAGTAATATACAACCAGCCACTTTCGTCCATAAACCCTAAGTCTCCAGTACAAAACCAACCATCTTTCATAACCGCAGCTGTTTCTTCAGGCATTTTGTAATAGCCTAGCATAACATTAGGACCCTTGTATAATATTTCTCCTATTCCTTCATCATTTGCATCGTCTATTTTTAATTCTCCACTGGGTACAACTGGCCCTGATGATCCTGTTTTTCTATATTTCATTTCTCCGTCAGGGCATCCTGACAAAAGAGGTGCTGTTTCGGTTAAACCATATCCTTGATGAACTTCAAGACCTAGATCATGAAATCCTCTGATCACTTTTGGATCGATGGCCGCAGCTCCCGTAACCAAGGTTCTGAGTTTACCCCCAAAGCTATCATATATAATTCTAAACAGGCGGTGTCTTTGGTCAATTCCCAGCTTTATCAATGTCCCATTTATATTCATAGCGGCTCTTAAAGCTCTCGCCTTATTTGTCTTCTCTGCTTGTTTCCAAAGCTTATTATAAATAGACTCAAAAATCAGAGGTACACCAACCAATACAGTCGCTTGTGCTTCTTTCAAATTTTTTGATACGTATTTTAACCCTTCAAACATTGCTATTGATCCACCTTGGTAAAGCATGGTCATCAAATTAATTGTAGACTCAAAAGTATGGTGCATAGGTAAAATCGATAAGCTACGCTCGTCCTCTTTTAACTTTACGATCCTGGTTATGTCTAACACGTTGGATATAATGTTTCTGTGGCATAACATTACTGCCTTTGGTGTTCCTGTTGTTCCCGATGTGAACAACAGAATTCTAACTTCTTCTGGGTCTATTTGGGCATCTAAAAACCGCCTATCCCCTTGAGAAATCAACCGCCTGCCATCATTTATGATCTGAGCCATATCCAGAGTGTCAAATGGAACATAGTCATTTCTATAATGTTCAAATTTTATCTTTACGTCGGCTGGAGCATCTTTGGCATAGTCTTCATATAAGGAAGAATATATTAATGCTTTACAATCCGCAGTTTTCATTAGGTGATAAACTTCTTCTTTGCTAAGCTCCCTGTCAAGTGGTACAACAACGCCTGCCCCATTAACTACGGCAAAATATGATACTGCCCACTCATATGAGTTTTCACCTATAATTGCTATTTTTTCACCCTGAAGTCCCATGTCAATCAGTTTAGTTCCTAAAGCATCGACATCATTTTTTAATTTCTTATGTGTAATTTCCCTATAAGGACCGCCTTTTTCTTCTTTCACTAAGAATGCTGGTTTTTCCTTATATTCTATTGCACCTGTGTTAATAAGTTCTTTTATTGTATAAATCTGCCTTACTGGATAGGATCCTTGTGGTTGATCTGTCATAGTAATCTCCTTTTATCTCAAAATTTGCATATACACATCAGTATGATATACTTATTCTATACTTAAACAGGAAATAAATATACTATTTTCGGACAATAATTAATAAATAAACAAGAAAGGAACCATATATTATGAGCACACACATCAATGCAGCCAATAAAGGAGATATTGCTGAAACTATTCTTCTTCCTGGAGATCCACTTCGGGCAAAATTTATTGCAGAAAATTTTTTGAATTCTCCCAAGAAATATAACGAAATTCGAGGCATGTTAGGATACACAGGAACTTACAAAGGAGTACCAGTATCTGTTCAGGGCACTGGCATGGGAATGCCTTCCATGGGGATTTATTCCTGGGAGCTTATTAATGAATATAATGTTGAAAACCTGATTAGAATCGGCACTGCCGGCTCTTTTCATGAAGATATTAAAATAAAAGATATTGTTATTGGCATTGCCGCTTCTACGGATTCTAATTACGCTCATGCTTTTGATCTTCCAGGGACTTATGCTCCTTGTGCAAGCTATAAACTTTTGTCAAGTGCTAGGGATGCTAGCGAAAAATTGGATATTCCTTTTAAAGCTGGTAACATCGTTTCATGCGATGTATTTTATGAGTTTGGTCAGTGGTGGAAAAAATGGGCTGATATGGGTATTTTAGCCGTTGAAATGGAAGCTGCTGCTCTATATATGAATGCCGCTTACAAAAGGGTGAATGCACTTGCTATGATGACCATTAGCGACCATTTTGTTACTGGAGAGCGCTCAACCCAAGAAGAACGGCAAAATTCCTTTACGGATATGATGCAACTTGCCCTTGAGGTGGCTACCAAATAGTTATATAATATTTATAATTGTTATTTGCCCATCAAGGAGGTTTTTAAATTGAAAATACAAGAATCCGCAGAAAATTATTTAGAATCCATATTGATGATTAAGTCACGTAAGGGTCAGGTTCGTTCTATTGATATTGTCAATGAATTAAACTTTTCTAAGCCTAGCGTTAGCGTTGCAATGAAGCAGCTTGCTGCTAACGGATATATCAACAAGGATGTGGATGGTTATATTACCTTAACTGACAAGGGATTGTCCATAGCAAATGGGATTTATGAGCGGCACCATGTACTAACTAAAATTCTTATAGGACTTGGCGTCTGCGCACAAACTGCTCGTGAAGATGCTTGCCGCATGGAACACGTCATAAGCGATGAATCATTTAGACAATTGAAAATCCACCATAAAGACATACTTGAAAAATAAAATTAAAGCTGTTTCTTGTCAAAGGATATATCCCCTGGCAAGAAACAGCTTTTTTAATTGTTATTATTTTTTTAAAATTGTGCGTAGATAAATTTTGGTGCTGTTGACAAGTTAGCCAACATGAAGTACCCGTATATAATAAACAAGAGGCAGAAAAATATTACCGCCCATTTTAGGCAACTCCAGTTACACCATTGCTTAATTAGATTTTGCAAAGTTGTAAAGACTTTCATTTGTTTTCAACCATCCTTTCCAACCCATGTGAACCTTATCTATGAAGAAATAAGGGGTACGCTCATCCTTGCTAAAGTCAGCAACCTGAGCACCATATTTCCTTGCCAAATCACGAACATTTTCGTAATAGGCTTCACGTTCCTTTTGAGGGAATCCAGTAAAATCGTACCAATAACCGTTTACTGGCATTATTACAAGCATAGGCTTCACGTCTGTCTCACTACATACCTGCAAGAAACACTCTAAATCGTTATATTCTTTTGATACCGCATAGCTATGATTCTTATCAGAACCCTTTCTGGATTCCATGTAAGGCTCAATTTGCTTCTTGTACACCTTTTGTGCTACGAAGAAAGGATTTCCCTTGGCAGACCGTCTGCCTTCTTCTTCTGCCAATAGACTATATGAATTCCAATCAGGCTCTTCTGTAGACTTAACTTTATTATTGTCTATCCTTTTTATTCGTGATACTTTTCCATATGTTAGTAAGCTAATTCGCTCTTTCTCTTCTAGAAATCTACGATAGAATCGAACATATTGTCGCTCGGCTAAAGTAGCGTTTTTTTCCAATATTACTTTTTCATATTTCTTTACTCTCTCTAAAGTAGGCTGATCCTCCTTTAATAGAAGGTTGGTTCGTTTCATTATATATTTCTTGGTCTTTGGCGAAATATCTTTATTTTCAAGAAGTGCCAAGTAACTACTATCTGAGAACCTCGATGCAAATGCAGGTGCAAGGACTCCTTCTGGTTTAAACCATTGTGGAGATAAAATCAATGCAACTTTCCGTTTTTTCATCCCTTTTTCAACGGATGCCAATTGAATGGAATGATACAAAGATTGATAATATCCTGCGCCAATCATATTCATATTAAATTTGGTATCTTTAAACATATTAACTGGATGAGAAGACATCATCCTACCGTGTCTGAATTCCGAAGAACCTAAAACCAGTAGGGTATCATCATTAGCATTTTCCATAATTGCTTTGTTTGATGAAAATTTAACCTGATTAATCCACCCACCAAAAGAGTTTGCATCAAAGACTAAGTGCTCTGAAACAAAGAAGTGAATCCCTGTAACCGTCAATGCGAACAAGATAAACCCAATAATAAATCCAACTACTCTCTTCACTGGACTATGCTTTCGATTTTACTAAACTAATAATTTTGTTTGGTGTTTCAACATCTTCTCTGGTCACTTCTGACGGTGAAATCACAATTCCTAGTTCTTCTTCAATAGCAACAAGTAGTTCTGTAAATGCTAGGGAGTCCAAAAAATCATTTTCGAACAAATTAGCATCTAAATCTTCTTTTACATCTTCATCTTCACATACATCAACTAATATCTGTAATACTTTATCTTCCATTTTATACCTCTTTTCTTAAACCAGTTCCCCTGAAAATAGCAAGAACCCAAACATAACTAAATTTATTGTAACGAACCAAGAAATGATTCGGTACCATTTTTGTTTTTTGTGTGCTTTATAAAATTTGGATTTTTTTTGATAAACCTCTGTTAAAGCCAAGAGCACACCGTGATATATACCATATAAAATGTAACATGCGCCAAGGCCGTGCCACACTCCCATAATAAACATGTTGACTATAAATCCAATGGATGCTCCTGTAAGCCTTGATGAAAACCATTTCCCCTTGATTGATAACATCATAAACCTTGAAAATAGGAAATCTCTAAACCAAAATGACAAGGTCATATGCCATCTATTCCAAAAATCTTTTATATCTATACTGATAAACGGTTTATTAAAATTGTCTGGCACTTTGATTCCAAGAATATAGCTAGCTCCAATGGCCATTGCGCTATACCCTGCAAAGTCGAAGAACAAGTAAAACCCGTAACTATAGCTATATCCGATGTATTCCATAAGGCTTTGTGCCCCTACAAAGAATACTACACCTTTATGAAAGGCTGTTGCTAAAATGAATTTATAGATGATACCAACAAGCAATTTCTGTAAACCTACACCTAGAAGCTCTCCATATTCATCTTTAGTATATAGTCTATTACTATTTTCTATAAACCTTCTGCTTCGATCAATAGGTCCGCTACTGAAAGTTGTAAACAACATGAGAAATTCTGTAAAATCCGCTATTTTCATCTCCTTGATCAGCCCATCATAAGTTTCTATGACTATTTGAGCCACTCTAAAGGTCAGATACGATATGCCTATAAACTGGAACACTGACAGAGAAAACACTCCTGAAAGTTCAGTCATTTTAGATAAGGCCAGTGGTAATATACTTGCCACTAGAAAACATCGATATACCCAAGGTTTTCGATGATCGCCTTCTTTTTCCCTAATCCTCATGTACAATTGTGTTATAAGGAGTTCAAAACCGTAAAATAAAAGGAGGAATAATAGTGCCGATTTATGTGGCCAAAATATAATTCCAACCACGCCTATGGAAATAATTATTCTATATGCTTTTAATGGTTTTCCTTTGAAACCTAGCACTATTGCTGGTATAAATAACACCATCAATAGAAGATAGAATTGTATGCCTTCAAAAAAACTCATTATGCTAATTCACCTAATCGCTTTCTGTCCACTTTTCCGTTTTGATTCATAGGTAACTTGTCAATGAAAACAATCTTCTTTGGTATCATGTACGCTGGAAGAAACTCTTTTAACTCCCCTTTCATTTTCTTGGAAGTCTTAAGATTGTTTTCTTCAGCCCTAATACCTGTAACAAATGCTGTCAAACTTCTGACTTTACCCTCTTTTATCTTTGGAATTACTACTGCATGAGAAACCTCTTTATTCTTCATAAGGTTTTTCTCAATATCTTCTAATTCTATCCGATAACCGTTAAGTTTTATCTGTAAATCCATCCGACCTTCATAGTGAAGATTTCCTTCTTCATCAAGACGTCCTTTATCTCCAGTCTTATATGCTCTCCAGGACTTGTCCTTGCCAACATATGGAATAAATGCTTTTTCTGTCTGCTCTTTATTGTGGAAATAACCGATGCTTACTGTATTGCCACAGATAACAATTTCTCCTGATTCTCCTGTTTGGGCTAAGGCTCCATCTGGTCTTCGAATTTCAATAATAGTCCCAGGCTTTGGTGAGCCTACTGGAATAGGCTGATTGTCCTCTGCAATGGCTCTAGTAACTTTTATATCTGTAACGGCAACGGTAGATTCCGTCGGGCCGTAAGTGTTTATGATTGATGCCTTAGGAAAGCGATCCATAAGTTTTAGTGCGGTGCTGTTAGTCAAGGTCTCTCCGCAAAATAAGAATGTATTTAATTCTGGCATTAATTCCTGGGAAAACTGCTTATCTGCCATGCACATATCTGCAAAGGACGGTGTTGAAACCCAGGTTGATACCTGTGATTCCTTTAACGCTGGTAAAAGCTGTTTGAAATCCATCTGAGTATCTTTTGCTAATAAATTTAAAGTGCCGCATGTTGCAAAACACGTGTAAATGTCCATTACTGACAAGTCAAATGAAAATGGTGCTTGGTTTAAAAAGCCTTTACCAAATTTATCCTCTTTGTTTGTTCCTAAATCTACAGACCAATCCAAATAGTTATAAAGACATTCTGCTGTAATCTGGACACCTTTCGGCGCTCCTGTACTTCCTGAAGTGAATATAATGTAAAAAACATCATCAACGTCTATGTAGTGCTTTTGGCTAATAACCATATCTGTCTGGTTGATAGCTTCCTTAATTTGAGTTGAATCAACAAATCTTTCATCCTCTATGGAGAGGTCTTCTAATGCGAATATCATTGAAGCCTCTGCAGTATTAATAATATCCTTCACCCTGTTTTCTGGGATGGAAATGTCTATAGGACAATAACCTCGTCCAGATTTTACTGCGGCCAAAAAACAAACCAGCATATAAACATCTTTATGCCCATAAACTACTACTGGCTTTTTATTGTTGCCACAGGTTTTCTGAATCCATGATGCTAATTTGCCGGAATATTCTTCTAATTGACTATAGGTTAACATATTAGTTCCTAAGCGAACTGCAACCTGTTTACCATTTTTTTGGGCATACTCTGCCACTTTATTTAATAAATTCATAATTCCCTTATCCCATCTAATCTGATTGTTACCTATCCCTTATAATTCCCCCAAGAATAAGCCCCTGTACAACCTTCATAATATCTATCTAATTTGCGTTTTCTTACCATCGATAGTAAGTGTACCACTAACCATAATACACGTCAACCTTTTGCATATATTTTCTTTCTTAATACTTTCTTAAGCAAGATATTAGCCACCTATAGACAATCTGTAGATGGCTATTTTAGTCTGTTTATTTACTTTTTATTATCAAGATAGAAGTAATTGTATCCATACAATTTTCCATCCTTTGGTGTCTCCTTGTATTTATACTGGGTTAATTCATCAACTGTTACAAGCTGATATCCTTCTTGGATCAGCCATGGAACCAGTCTTTCTGTGGCCTCCGCTGTGGAATCGTAGATTGAATGCATAAGCACCACTTTTCCGTCAAGGTTCTTTACGCCCTTTACTACGGCCTCTACACTATCAGCATTACGGCTCTTCCAGTCTAATGTATCTACAGACCAAAGAACTATAGGTGCCTTTGAATATTTTTCTACGTTTGCATTGCTGTTTCCATAAGGCGGTCTGAATGTTGTAGCCGTTCTACCAATTGCCTTTTTAATTGCCCCATTTGTCTTATCTATCTGTTCTTTAACTTTACCTGGAGACAATGTATTCAAATTTGGATGAGACCAACTGTGGCTTCCAACTTCCATTCCTAACTTTGCCTGGCGTTTTAATACCTCAGGATACAATCCAATATTTTGCCCTAATTCATAAAATGTGGCAACTGCCCCATTTGCTTCTAAGCAATCTAAAATTCTATTGCTAGTTGGTCCATGAGGACCATCATCATATGTAAGAGCCACCATAGGCTTTTTAGGATCTAAGTAACGCTCAGCAATCTTATCTCTGATAACACCATCAAGGTCATCATAACTTACATCTACTGCAACCACGCCTTCTTCTGGATCAACAACTTTTCCTTTGTCAAAGTAAAACTTAACGCCACTACCTGTCATAACAAATTTATTGAAATTCGTGTCTTTATCTGACAAAGTTTCTTTTGCCGCTTCCTCTACTAGCTTATCCCCATATTTGTCATCAAAATATTTTGTCATATATTCAGAACAAAATTTTCGATAATTATCTTCAAAGATCTGGTTTGGCACTAATGTGGTGCCCGTCTTGGTTGAGAAGTTATATGCATCAACTGATGATCCAGCATCTTCCATCTTTCGGTCATCCTCTTTTTGTTGATTTTTAAATACGGCCATACCTATTACTTCTCTGGTGGTTTTATATGTATCATAATCAACGAGTAATGCAACTTTATCTTCTTTTGTTTTTCCTGCATTTTGCTGGCTATATTCATTTTTCACAGTTTTAACAATGTCAACAACCTTAGCATTGGTAATCTGGTTTTTCATAACCGGATATTCAATAGCGTTGGATAACGGTATGCCATATGTAACATCAGTCTTAAGCTTTCCTACTTCTTGAGTCCGTTCATTTTCTTCAAAATATTTCTGTGCATATTCTTGAAATCCATCTGAAGTTTCGTAGCTTTTAGTTGAGCAAGCTGTAATCACAATAATAGTCCCTATTATTATAATGACTAATATTAGTACTGACGCTAATATCCTACGTGTACGCTTCTGTTTCTTTTCTCTTATCAGCCTTCTTTTTTGAATCTGATCCATAAATATTTCCCCCTTATCACAGTATAATCCCATACTTAAATTCTTCATCTATTATACACTAAATCTTCTTATTTTAAACACTTTTTTACATTTTTCACTATAACTCCCCTTTTTTTGACTAAATGTTGCGATTATAACCGCTTTTCCTCTATTTTATGGCTATATATAGTATTACTATATTATGTTCTCTACGTAGGATAGATTGTTTTTCCAAAACCACAAATTAAAAAAACACCCATTAATGATGTGACCCCAAATTGTTAGATTTTTGATCTAACTTTTGGGGGTCGGTTCATAAACAGGTGCTTAAAATTTAAACATTTTTGATAAAATCTTCTATTCTTCTACCGTTATACTTTTAGCAGCGTTTTCACCTAGTGGTGTTAATGCTGCACTACCTAACTCAATCTCTGCCTTATCACATAAAAAGTCCGGATTATCCTTTCCGTCTTCTATCGTCTTGATTAGGTATTTAAATAACTTAGAGTCTGTATGGATTGAATAGTCATATCCCTGAAGTGGTATATGGTAATCAAGTGAAATAATGTCCTTTTCTTCTAGGCTCTTTAAAACGGCCCCTACTTTCTTTACGTCTTCCATAGTATCATCTGACTTCATAAGATACACCGGTGCCAATGCTGAAAAAGCAATATGGTCATTTTCACTACCCGCCATTACAAATTCACTAATTGGTATATATTTGTTTTCTTTAAAGAAAAGAAGCATTTCAACTTCTTCTTTATTTAGTGTAATAGGTCCTTGGTTTTTCTTAGCACGACACTTTTCTTCATGATCGTGGTCATGACTGCCACAGCTACAACCGCAACCATGTTCATGGCTATTATCGTGTTGTTTTTCTTTATTTATCATTTATCTTTCCCTCACTGTTTCGAATTTTCTTCATCAATATTGCTATAGGTGTCTTCAAAGAGTTTTGCGGAAATTGGCTTTGAAAAATAGTATCCTTGGACAGAGCTACAATGGATTTCCTTTAGGAAATTAAGCTGTTCTTTGGTTTCGATTCCTTCTGCTACAACTTCAATGTTTAGGTCATTTGCCATAGACACAACATTTCTTACAATTGTTTTACCACGCTTTGAATTAATGCTTTCACTAAAGAAGTTTTTATCAATTTTCAAAACGTCAACCAAAACATCCTGCAACATGTTAAGGGATGAATATCCCGCTCCAAAATCATCCATAGCTACCTTAAATCCAAAGCTGTGAAGCTGATCAATTATTTTTATCAATTTCATTTCATCCTCAAAAAATGCCCTCTCGGTAATTTCCACTTCGATTAGGGACGGAGAAACATTATATTTGTTTAGTATCTCCACTAATTTCTGAACGTAACCTGACTGATATAGGCAGGCTCTTGACTGATTTACCGAAATCGGGAAAATCCGAATTTCCTTCTCTTGCCATTCTCTTATCTTTTTACAAACAATTTCCATCATGTACATATCAAGCTTGAGGATAAATCCGTTTTTCTCAAACAATGGAATAAAGCTGTCCGGCATGATGATCCCTTTGTCTGGGTGCTCCCATCTAACCAGTGCCTCAGCACTGAGAATCTTGTGAGTTTTCGTAGAGCATTTGGGCTGAAAGTAAAGCTTCATTTCACCATCTAACAATGCGTCTTGCATAGTATTTTCAATTTCTTGGTCAGCAATGAACTTGCTGATAATATCATCATTATAAAAATAAGTGGTATGAGAATGAATTCCCTTTATTTTAGAGAGAGCCATTCTAGCTTTATCTCCCATCTGACCAATAGATATTTCCTTATCTTCAATTAAATAAACACCAAATCCAACGGATAGTTTATGTGAAACTTCCTTGTCAAAATGAAATTTATCAATTCTATCAGCAACTGCAAGCATCCTTTTTTCCAGTTCTTCCTTCCCCGAATAAACAGATAAAATATGAAAATTATCTGCATCAAAGCGAGCAGAAATTTCCCCCTTGCCAGTCTCTTTACTAATGGCTTTTGCAATATGCTGTAGCAGTTTATCTCCTCGTGAAAAACCAAAAAGGTCATTAACAATCTTAAATTTATTCACATTTAAGATGATATAAGCATAGTCCCCTGGTCTCGTGTTTAGAATACGTCGTGCTTCCTTTTCAAAAAGATTTTTATTTGGGATTTCCGTCAAGCTGTCATAGTAGGCAAGCTTCTCCAATTGCTTTTTAGACTTTTGCTGAACATGGTCTATATATACCCATGCAAAAAACATTAGTAACATTAAAGTCAAAATGATTATGAAAGCTAGAGAATAGACACTATTTAGCATACTATTTAGCTGCTCCTGTATCACCTCTCCAGATGTGATAGAAAATACATACCATTCATTGATTCCAAGTGGTTGATAGCTTACATATTTCTGCTCCCCATTAACTGTAAATGAAAGGGTTCCACTTTTCATTGCATGAATATCTTTCTTCATTTTGTAGTAGATATTCTTATGCTGCTTCTCAAAAAAACTTATTATATTATCACCATTATAAATAAGGTTGTCCTTATTTGGCTTTGATATAACATTGCCATCAACATCAGTGATGTAAGAATATCCCTTTCCGCTAAAGCTAGTCATTTGGAATACATTTTCCAGATATTTTGTTTCGTAAGTGCAAGTCAATAGGGCAATAATCTTCCCATCTTGATAAATTGGCACCGTAATCAAAATAACAGTTTTGGTAGGATCCACCACTGCAATTCTAGGTCCTGTGACAGTTGAAGTCCCTTTAAATCCCCTGATTACAAACTCATCCTTAGATGTGTTGCCGGAATTTTTACTATCATGAGTGATAAAGCTGCCGTCAGGAAATGTAATTGCACATCGGAGAAATGAATAAGATTTTACAGTCTTTTTCATGATGGATAAGGTCTCTTCACCTTTCAAATCCTTGTGGGACAAATATGTGGCTAGTGTATGCATAATTTCAAACTGATCTTGTATTTTTGAATTGATACTGTTGGCGTTATTGTCAGAAAGCTCCGAAAGCCTGCTGTATATATCTGAGACATACCTTTTTTCAAGGTTTCCACGAAAATTGTTAATAGAAAATAAAATTACAAATAAAGCGATTACTGTTACTGATATCACACCGATCAATAATTTTTTCTTCATATGCAATCCTTTTTTGCCCTTCCAAATGCCTTAAATAGTATTTTAAGCACTTTTTACTAATTACAATAAAGTACTACTTAAGTATACCGTGAAAGGGTTGAAAATTCAATATTATGTTTTATTGATTAATAATTATTTATCAGCTAAAATGGGAAATTAATATGCTTTAGCGGCAAAACCAAGCTTTCATAGTTTCAAGAACTTTTCTAAGCTGCCCATCTTTAATGACATATGGAACCATTGCGTACATATAGCTTAAAAACGTACGGCTAAATACTCCCTGCTCATAAGCAAATTTCTGGTAGCCTTCTAGAATAGACGGATTATCCACTTCCACACATATACATGCCCCAAGAATGCGAATATCCTTAATTTGCGGATGGGTAAACCCTTCCATCTCCTCCTTGGTAATTTCCTCTATTTTACGGATTTTGGACACATAGTCTTCTCTTTGAAAGATTTCAATAGACTTAAGTGCTACGCTGCAAGCAAGTGGGTTCCCCATAAATGTAGGCCCGTGCATTAATGCCTTTTGTGAATCATCGCTATAAAATCCATCATAAACCTTGTGGTTTGCCACAGTTACTCCATGGCCGACGTATCCTCCTGTCAGGGCCTTTCCAAGAACTAGGATATCTGGTTGAACCAGATCCGCAACAAAACGGTTGCCAGTACGCCCAAAACCGGTGGCAACTTCATCAAATATGAACAACACATTGTATTGATCACACAGCTCTCTGGCCCGCTTCAAAAATGAAATATCATACATAAGCATTCCACCAGCACCTTGGAGTAATGGCTCAACAATGAAGCTATTTAGCTGTCTATGATACTTATTAAATGTCTTTTCTAATGCTTGGATTTGGGTGGGAATATGAATGATATTCTTGTTTTCCCCATATGCATTGAACACAAAATGATAATCTTCATCGTCCCCTACTTCCATAGCTTTAAAGGTATCACCGTGGTAAGCATTTTCCAACGCAAGTACTGTCGTCCGTTGTGTTTCACCTCGGTTCATAAAATATTGCAGTGCCATTTTTAAAGCAACTTCAATGGCAACACTTCCTGAGTCAGAAAAAAAGCAGTAATCCAAATCCCCTGGAAGCCAGCTCTCTAACTTTTGGGAAAGTTTTTGTACCGGTTCGTGGGTCAATCCTCCAAGCATAACGTGAGAAAATTTCTCAACTTGTGATATGAGTGCTTTATTTAATTCAGGATGGTTGTAGCCATGAATCACACTCCACCACGAAGAAACTGAATCAATCAGCTTTTGATCCTCTGTGTAAAGATAAACACCCTTGGCATCAACAATCTTATATGGATCTTTCATTGTTTTCATCTGTTCATATGGATACCAAATCATCTGTAGTCCTCCTTCTCAATATTTTATTCATAAAGTGATTCCAGTAAGTCAAAGGAAATATCTAACTCCGTGTCTCCGTCCTTAACACAGGCTAACACTTTTATCCCTGTCATCTCTTCACACATTTTTAAGTTGTCTTCATGAAGAATATCTCCCTTGGAAAAGCGATTTAAAATAATTCCTTTGATGGGTATGTTCTTTGCCCTCATGTAGGCTGCTGTCAGTACGACAGCATTGATTGTACCAAGTCCTGCATCAGCAATCATAAGACAACTAAGCTGCAAATCTTTAATAACATCCTCAAGCTGAAGTTTTACTTCATCAAACCGGAGTGGACAAAGGATCCCCCCGGAACCCTCCATAGTGACATAATCATATTTATGGCAAATATCTTCAAATCCTTGACGAACTACTTCTATATGAATTTGGTTCCCCTCAATGGAAGAAGCCAAATGGGGAGAAACAGCAGTTTCATAAACATAAGGACACATTTCTGACAAGGATTGCTTCACGCCTGATATGTTTTTTACCCAAACCCCATCCCCTGGAACCAGGCTTCCATCCGGCCTTCGCTCATTCCCGCTCATACCAGCTTTATAGTAGGCACATTTTTTCCCGTTGTCATTTAGTTTTTTCATAATAAGTCCTGTGACAAAGGTTTTGCCCACATCAGTTCCAGTTCCAGTTATAAATATTTTTTTACTCATTGCAAAGTTCCTCCTTATATCCAAGTTTTTTTAAAAGTTTCATATCAGTTTTTACTGTGATGCCATCAGTAGTTAACATATCTCCGGAAATTGCTGCGTTGGCGCCAGACAAAAAGCAAGCTTCACCCTTGTCCCCAAGAAGACCTCTGCCACCTGCAAGACGAATAGATGCTGTGGGTAAAATGAACCGATAGATGGCAACAATACGCCTCACGTCATCATTTGTCAGTTTTTCCTTTTTCTCAAAGACCGTGCCAGGAATAGGGTTTAATACATTAATAGGCACGCTTTGTATTCCAAGGTGTCTTAAGGTGATGGCCATGTCAATTCTGTCTTCCCTGGTTTCGCCAAGACCCATAATGCCTCCACTACATACAGTTAATCCAGCTGATTGTGCCGCCTTAATAGCCTTAATCTTATGGTCAAACGTATGTGTAGTACAGATGCTTGGAAAATTACTCTGTGAGGTTTCGATATTGTTATGTACTCTTGTAACACCTGCCTCTTTCAGCTTTTTGTACTGTGATTCATTTAATAAGCCAAAGGAAATGCAAATAGAAATTCCTACTTGATCACGAATTTGTTTTACTGCATCACACATCTTATCTATCTCCATGTTGGAAAGACTCTTTCCTGAAGTTACAATGGAATATCGTAACACACCTTGTTGATGGTTTACTTTTGCTCCTTCTATAATTTTCTCAGTTGACAGCAAAGGATATTCCTGAGTACTTGCACAATTATGTGATGACTGTGAACAAAACTTGCAGTTCTCAGAGCAGTTTCCGCTTTTTCCATTGATTATTGTACAAATATCAAATCCACTTGAACAAAACCTTTTGCGAATCTCATTTGCTGCTTGGCACAGATCCTCCAAAGGCTGATCATACAGGGTTAAGGCTTCTTTCCTTGTACACAAGCCCCCATTTTCAATTTTATTTTTTAATTTTTCTATGTATAACATTATCGTCCAACCTCCTTTTTCATAATAGGTATTACTTTTTTGCCGATCATTGCCCCTAATATGCAAAGCAGGATATCTCCAGGTACTGCAAGAACAAAACAATATATGAACAATGGCCACAGCCCTATTGGTGTTCCAAGATAAAAGTAACTCATCAAATAGTAATAAACCATACCGAACAAATAAACTATGGCTAGCCCGATAAAATTTCCAATAAGCAGCCGTTTATAGCTAGGCCTTACAGATTTGTTTGCAATACTCCCTGTCACATATGCTGCAACTGCAAAGCCAATGATGTAGCCAAAGCTTGGTTTTAAAATATATGCCAATCCGCCACCTTCTGCGAATATGGGCAACCCTAAAAGCCCCATGCCAATATAAACTATAACCGAGGTAAATCCTAGCTTTCCACCAAGAAGAAGCCCTGCAAGCATGGTAAAGAGAAATTGAAGGGTAAATGGGACTACTGGAATTGGTATACGTATAAATGCACCCACAATAATCAATGCCGTGAAAAGTGCACACAAAATTAAATTTTCAGTTCTTTTGTTTTTCATCTTACTTCCCTCCAACAATAAAAAAAATATCACATGGAAAAAGTATTGTCAACTATTTTTATCTTTATGGTGGACAATCTGATTTTAAGTCATAAAAAAAGACAAACCTACTTTTAACCTAAGTTAAAAAATAAGTTTGTCTTAATGTCTGAAAATATTACTCGTTTTTATTTTGTGTTTTATATACATCCTCCAATAAAAGTTGTTCGAACACCTGAACAGGCACAGGTTTTGCGAAATAATACCCTTGTATATAATCACAGTCAAGTTTCTTCAGCATATCTACTTGTTCTCGTTCTTCTATGCCCTCTGCTACTGTTTCCATGTTTAGCGACTTTGCCATACTAATAATACTACCAACTACAGACTTAGTGCGATGTCCATCAGAAAAGGAATCGTTAAAGAAAACCCTGTCAAGTTTAAGTGTGTCTACAGGAATTTTGCAGATAAGATTTAGGGAAGAATATCCGCTGCCAAAATCGTCCATTGAACATTCAAACCCCATGGAATGTATTTCATCAATTATCTTTATCAAAGCATCAACATCTTCAAACATACCACTTTCAGTAAACTCCAGTTCTAACATATTTCTCGGTATTTTATACTTTTCAACAACAGTACGATATTCATTCAAAAAGTTAGGTACCCTTAGATGGACTCTTGAACAGTTTACAGAGATTCTCACATGTGGTGTGCCCTCTTTTATAGATCTTTCAATTATACGGCATACTTCTTCAAATACGAACAAATCTATCTTTGCCACAAATCCATTTTTCTCAAAAACAGGGATAAACTCCCCTGGATATATTAATCCTTCTTCTGGGCTATTCCAACGTACAAGAGCCTCCGCACCTTCAATATGTTCGCTTTGTGTATTATATTTTGGTTGTAAATAAACTTCAAACTCATGGGCTTGAAGTGCTTTTCCCATTCGATCCTCAAGTTGTTTTTCACGTAATAAAATGCGACGGATATTTTCATCATAAATAGTATATTTCATTTTATCATTTAGTACGCCTGCCGTTCCCAAAAGAGATAACTTTGCACGGTCAATCATATGTGAAAGCGGCAACTCAATATTATCAATGACATAAACACCAAATTCCGCATTTTGTGGCAGCCACGCTGTGTTTATTTCCTTAATATAGTCTATAGCCTTTGCCCGCCAATTGCTTAAACGCATTGCTAATTGTTTTTCTCCTTCATAATGCACGAGTATACAAAATGTATCTGCGTACTGCCTTCCCATACATTCATCATCAGCCAAATTTTGTGTGACACCTACACTTACACTTCTAAGTAGATCATCACAGGCTTTTCGTCCAAATTGCTCATTTAGTACTTTGAATTTGAGAATATTCATATATATCATTGCATATGGTTTTTGTACACTTGTTTTTTTGAGCAAACGTGTTGCGTCAATGTAGAATTTTTGGATAGTACCTCCACCAGTTACTGCATCTTCATATGCTATTTTTTCAAGTGCTCGCTGATGCCTATGAAAAGAAGTGGTTAGAAATATGACAAGTATGCCAAATCCTACGGTAATAATCCCGCACAATAACAAGGTGAGACTTAGCATAATATTCGACTTAGCATTGACTACCGATACAGGTACAAAGGTAAGCAATGTCCAGTCTTGAAACTTAAGGGGTGTATATGCCATGTATTTATGTTCACCATTTAGCGTATATGATACAAGCCCATTTTCACCTGCTGCAATATCTTTTTTTAGTGTTTCAAAATCGTTATCTCCATCCATCCTTGCTGTCTTAATAGTGTTCATAATATTATATCCTGATTGATCGGCATTTTTGGAGCTTGAACGTATTATAACTGAGCCATCCCTTTGAACAACGTGTGCATAAGCCTCTCCACCAAAAGCAGTCATAGATAATACTTGGTCAAATGTAGATAAATCATAGCTTGCTGCTATTGCACAAAATTCAACCTCACCAACAGTAATTCCCTGCACAGGAACAGAAAAAACAATGCTATCGTCCTTTCCCTCTGCCACTGATGGAGAAATGGTAGGCTTCTTGTTAACGATAACATCTTGTAAAAAATCTTCTGCACCTAAAGATTTAGTATCTCCGTTTATATCATAAGCAACACCATTTAGATCAATCAAGAATATATTTTTAAACCCCCAGGATTTCTGTTGCTCCGCTATAATTGGATAAAACTCTCCAAAAGTTTTAGCCTTTGCACCTTTTATCACAGCTGCCACAGTGTCAAGTACATCAAAATTCTCGTCAATAATGCGGCTAGTATTACTCCCAAGTAATTGAGAAATTTCTTGTAAATATCCACCGCTTTCTTCTTTAATGGTCTTTTGGAGTTGTTTATAATACTGAAAACACAGTGTTCCCATCAATAAGCATATAAGCAAAAATGCCAAGAATGTTACAAGTTTACTATTTTGGTCTTTCAGTGAATATATTTTTTTAGATTTCATTGGGATTCCCTCTCTATTGCTGCTGGGCTTCTTTAAAAACATGACAAATCTAATAACGCAGGCAACATACTTTTGATGTTGCCTGTGTTTTGTTTATTGCTTTTTTTTATTTTTCATTTACTTTTCTGCGTTTTTTGCTTATTCCAAACAGTAATAATGCACCGCCTGAAACAAATACCAGGCTAATCCATAGTGGCATATTACCATTGTCGCCTGTACTTGGGGTTTTGGGGGTTGTTGGGGTTACAGGGGTTGTTGGCTTTTCTGGATTTATTGGCTTTTCAGGAGGTACTATTTCTTTATTTCCTACTACTGTGAAGTTTGCTGTGGCGGTGCCTGTGGTTGAATATATTGATACGGTGTGCTTCCCATTAGGAAGTGTGTCCAGATATGCACTACCTATGGTAACGATTGTACTGCCTGCTTTTACCTTTATATCATCTTGTTTTAATGGGATCTTGTCAATTGTTGTTCCTAAATACTCATTTATATGAGCAACAGAAGCGAAAGTGATACCTTCTTTTGTTCCAATTGCATGGACTAGGTTATCGCCTGTTGTCATATCATGAATTTTTTCGGTGAGCTTATATTCTTCACTTTTCGTTGCCTTGCAACCAGTGCATCTATAGTCAAGTATAGTTGGCGTTTCACCATGACTAGGGGCAACCAAATCAGCAAATAGAAGGTAATTCATTCCCCAAATACTTTCTCCTCCAGGCTGATTTTTTGAAGTTGTCCAGGTATGCTTTGCAACATTAACTTTTCCGGTACAGTTTATGCAGATATTCCAATGCTCATTTTCATCAAAAGAATGTACATCAAAAAATGCGTGTGGTGCTAATTCTACTTCGGTTATATCTGTTTTACCACCGCAAAGTGCAAAGTCTTTACAATGCTTTGACTTTTCGCCCTTTTCTGAGCAGGTGGAGTTTCTATCTATTGTAAACTCGGTGGCAAAATCGTGAACATGCCCTGTGTCTTTAATGGTAATTTCAAGAGGGGTATTAATCACTAAACCGCCCTCTACTCCATATGGATTGAAATTAAATTTTAGCGTTTGAATTCCGCTCCGAAGCTTTGCAAGGTAGCTTTTTTGAATATAGAGAATTAAACTGCTACTTTCGGGGTAATCAGCAGAACTTCTTGCAGGAGAAATCTCCTCAATAATATAATCTATTCCACTTTTTAAAACAGTTCCGCCATTTGTGATATTTTTTAAGGTGTTGCCATTTAGATTAACTTTTACTAAAATATCTTTTTGATTTCCTTCTT
>JAVXGM010000008.1:0-100416 GCA_036657395.1 Anaerovoracaceae bacterium | reverse complement strand
TATTTAAGAAGACGGCTTTTTTCTGTATGATTTATTAAATTATGATGCAGATAAAATATTCTTTTCCTTCATCGCTAATTCTCTGCAATGATTTTTGAACTTTAACCCGTATCTGATCAGGTACGTTGGACAGTTTGTTTTCCATCTGTTCTGTTACCATTTCATATAAAGTTTTGCCAAACAAGTTGGTTTCCCAAATTTTTTCTGGTTGGGTCTCAAATTGAGCAAGCAAATGTTTAACCAGATCTTCTGCTTGTTTTTCTGTTCCTACTATTGGTGCCACTTCTGTGGTTATGTCAGTCTTTATAATATGTAAGCTAGGCGCTTTAGCTGTAAGGCGAATGCCATATTTGTTTCCTTGCTTGAAAATCTCTGGCTCTTCTAAAACCATTTCCGTCAGCTTTGGCTGAACAATGCCGTAACCTGTAGCCCCTACTTGTTCTATTGCGGAGCTTAGTTTGTCGTATGACTTCTTTGCAGAAGAAAATTCTCTTAGAAGGCGGAAAAATTCAGAGTCATTTTCCACATCTTCATCCATAAGCTCTCCAATAACCTTGTAAAATAGTCCTTCTTCCAGTTTGACCTTCACCACCACATTCCCAGTGCCTAAATCCATACCTTCCACATTTACTGACTTAATAATGTTACCATCCACTAAACTTTCTACAGTTTCCTGAATGTCCTTTGTATTTTCAAATGTAGCAGACCAAGCCTTGATATTTTCAATTAACGATGCTTTGATCCAATGATCTTGTTCTAAACCTTCAATAAATCCAGGTAACCGGAATGCAATCTCACTTACTGGAAATTGATACAATGCCTTTTCCAAAACTTCATTTATCTGCGCCTTGGTCATCTTCATACAGTCCACAGGAATGATTGGAACCTTATGGCGCTGAGAAAGTTCCTTGGCCAGGGTCTGTGCCGGCAAATCCTCTGGCGCAATAGAATTGACTAAGACAACAAAGGGTTTTTTTAACGCTTTAAGCTCTTTGATCACCTGTTCTTCTGCATCCCTATAAGCCTCTCTTGGTATATCACTTGTAGTCCCGTCGGTTGTGACCATAATCCCTAGGGTAGAATGGTCTTTAATAACTTTATGAGTTCCTTGGGCTGCAGCTTGGGCAAAAGGCATTTTTTCCTCACTCCAAGGAGTGTTCACCATCCTAGCTTTTCCGTCTTCAACATCGCCCATAGCCCCTGGAACTAAGTACCCTACACAGTCCACAAGACGCATCTTGAAGTTAATGTTTCCGGGAAGCTGAAGACTTACTGCTTCTGCGGGAACAAATTTAGGTTCAGTGGTGGTAATTGTTTTTCCTGAACCACTTTGAGGCATTTCGTCTAAAAGCCTCTCTTTTGAATAGATGTTTTTTACATTAGGCACTACAAGTAGATCCATGAATCGTTTGATAAATGTAGATTTACCAACCCTCACTGGTCCCACAACGCCTATATAAATATCACCTTGGGTTCTTTCTGCAATGCTTTCATATATATTTAACTTTTCCAAAACAAAAACCTCCCTGTGTTTTTTACTATAAATCAATATAGTATATTAGGGAGGTTCCTTTAATATTCTATTATTTTTCTATTTTACTACTTGGCCATCTAAACTAAAGGTTTTTCCTTTGATTATTTTCACTGGCAGAATCTTGCCTATCATAGAATCATCTCCCGGCAGGTTGACCGGTTTGAACCCTTCTGTTCGTCCAGAAAAGGCCGTTTTATCAGTCTTGCTATGACTATCTACCAACACTTTTTCTATTTTACCTTCATAGTCTGCATTTTTTATGGCAGAACTAGCATTTATAGCCTCTAACAATCGGTTAAATCGTTTGTGTTTCACCTCTTCATCAATATGGTCTCCATATTTTTCCGCAGGTGTTCCCTTTCTAATAGAATAGAGAAAGGTAAATGCGGAGTCAAATCCTACTTGATTTGCAAGGTCTATGGTTTCTTGGAAATCTTCTTCAGTTTCTCCTGGGAATCCAACTATAAAATCTGTAGTCACTGTAATTTCTGGGACTTTTTCTCTTATTTTTTCAATAATAGCCATATAGTCTTCTCTAGTATATTTTCTATTCATTTTTTCTAACACTTTATCGCTGCCTGATTGAATTGGTAAATGTATGTAATTGCAAAGTTTGTCACAATCCACATAGGCCTGAATCAATTTGTCTGAAAGGTCTTTAGGATGAGAAGTCATAAACCTGAGTCGCTCTAGGCCTTCTATTTCATTTAACTTGTAAAGCAGATCTGGGAAATCTATTCCGTCAGACCCTACATACGAGTTTACATTTTGCCCTAACAAGGTGATTTCTTTTACCCCATCTATTACTAATTCTTTCACTTCTTTAATTACGTCATCTGGCTTTCTGCTCCGCTCCCTGCCTCTTGTATAGGGTACGATACAATATGTACAGAAATTATTACATCCATACATAATATTGACAAAGCCTTTGTGTTTGTACAGCCTCTTGGCAGGTAATCCTTCTATGATGTCTCCTTCTTCTGGCCACACTTCCACTATTTTTTGGTTTTGATTCACGACACTGGTAAGAAGCTTAGGAAATTCATGTAAATTATGGGTGCCAAAAACAATATCTACCCAAGGATATTTTGACTTTAATTCATCTACTATATGCTGTTGCTGCATCATACATCCACAAACACACACAGTAAATTCTGGGTTTTCTTGTTTTTTCTTTTTCATCTGACCCAAAGTACCAAAAAATCGTAAATCTGCATGTTCTCTAACACTGCAGGTATTGATAATGGCCACATCTGCTTCCTTATGGCTATCACTTTGCTCAAAGCCTAGCTGGGTCAGCATTCCTCCAATAGTCTCTGAATCATGCTCGTTCATCTGGCATCCAAAAGTGGTGATGTGATAGGTCTTAGCCTTCTTCATGTTTCTTTTCTCTCCCCATTAATGTTTCCACTGCATCCTTTGCGCTGCCATTTCCGTTAATTAGCTGATAAATTTGGCTTGTAATAGGCATTTCAACTTTCATTTTCTGGGCAAGACCATATGCTGCTTCTGTAGTAAACATACCCTCTACTACCATGCCAACCTTGGCTGTAGCCTCTTGTGGGCTCATTCCTTCCCCTATCATGATTCCGCATCTTCTATTCCTTGAGTGCATGCTAGTACACGTAACAATTAAATCGCCTACTCCTGTAAGCCCTGCGAAAGTCGTGGATTCTGCCCCCATTGCAATGCCTAGGCGTCTGATTTCTGCAAGTCCTCTAGTCATAAGTGCAGCTTTGGCATTATCTCCAAAGCCCATACCGTCGGAAATTCCTGCACCTAAGGCGATAATATTCTTAAGTGCACCGCCAAACTCCACGCCTACAACGTCATTTGTAGTATATACTCTAAATCTATCAGTCATGAAAATATCTTGTACTTCTTGTGCTAGGTTTAAATCTTTTGACGCCACTGCAACAGTGGTGGGAAGTGCTCGACCGACTTCTTCTGCATGGGAAGGCCCAGAAAGTACTGCGTATTTTGCTTTAGGCAATTTTTCCATGGCAATCTGAGACATACGCAGCAATGATTTTTGCTCGATTCCCTTAGCTACGTTTACAATGATTGTCTCTGGTTTTATATATGCCATGGCATTTTCAAGTGCGTTTCTAAAATGTTGAGCTGGTGCAGAAAATAGAATCAAATCTACATCATTTAAAGTTTCCTCTATAGTCATGCCTACCTGTAGATTATCATTAAATTTAATGCCAGGAAGGTAGGGCTGATTTTCCCTGTTTACCTTTAGTCCTTTTAAATGTTCCTTATTTACATCCCATATTTTTACCTTATGACCTTTGCCACTTAAAGTAAGAGCTAAGGCTGTTCCCCAGCTTCCTGCTCCAATTACACCAATTTTTTTCATGTTGATACCTCCTCTATTTCTTCACGCTGATCTTAGGCTCTTCACCTTTGAATAATCTAATAATATTTGTTCGATGTTTTATTAAAATAATAATAGCAAGTATTGCTCCTATATAAACAAAGTCAGGTTCTAAAAAATGTGTGACAATGGGAAATGTTGCCGCTCCAGCCATGGCTCCAACAGACATTCGCATTGAGATCACTGTAAAAATGGCTACTATCACTAGGGCAATAAGACCTAGCGCTGGATTTAAGCCCATTATCGCACCAAATGCTGTGGCTACGCCTTTTCCTCCCTTAAATCCGAAAAATACAGGCCAAACATGACCACAACATACGGCTATTACACAAAGCATTCCAGTCATAGGACCACCTATAAATTGGCCTAATAAAACGGCACCGGTGCCTTTTAGGATGTCAATAAGAAGCGTAATGACTGCTGCCTGCTTTCCCATAGTTCTAAGTGCATTTGTGGTACCAGCATTACCACTTCCCTCTTTTCTAACGTCAACGCCTTTTGCTTTTCCAAGCAAAATCGAAGGAGAAATGTTTCCTAATAAATAGGCTACTACCACCATAATTATTTCAATTAGAATGGTGTCATTATACATCTTCTTTTTCCCCCTTCTCCCTAAATACAAACTTAATAGATGTGCCTTCAAATCCGAATCCATCTCTAATTTTATTTTCCAGATACCTTGCATAGGAAAAATGCATAAGTGGTCTTGAGTTGATTTTAAATGAGAATAGAGGAGGATTTACTCCTACTTGGCTAACATAATAAAGCTTAAGTCTTTTACCCTTGTCTGAAGGTGGCTGTTTCATCATAGTAGCGTCAGTAATCAAATTATTTAGCTGACCTGTAGAAATACGCATGGCTCTGTTTTCAGCAACAGTTTTTACCATTTCTAGAACTTTGTTTACTCTTTGTTTTTCCAGTACGGAAATAAATACAGATGGAGCATAAGCCATAAATGTAAGCTGTCTTGCGATTTCCTGCTGGAATTTTTTCATGGTTCCTGTTTCTTTTTCTATTAGATCCCATTTGTTGACTACAACTACAATCCCCTTACCTGCTTCATGGGCAACTCCTGCAATTTTTTTATCCTGCTCTGTTACCCCTTCTTCTGCATCGATAACAAGAAGGCAGACGTCGCATCTCTCAATGGCTGCAATAGCTCTAATTACGCTGTATCGTTCAATGTTTTCGTTGACTCTACTTTTTCTACGGATTCCCGCTGTATCAATAAGGAGATATTTATCCCCGTCCTTTTCAAAAGGTGTGTCTATGGAATCTCTTGTGGTTCCTGCAATTGGGGAAACGATTACTCTTTTTTCCCCAAGGAATTCGTTTATAAGTGAGGATTTGCCCACGTTAGGCTTACCAATTACCGCAACCTTTACGCTGTCCTCATCATATTCGCCCACGCCTTCAGGAAAACTTTCGATAATTCTATCCAAAAGATCTCCAAAGTTAAGCATATTGGCAGCAGAAATGGCAATTGGCTCACCAAGCCCCATTTCATAAAAATCATAAAAGTCATCTGGCAGGTTTGCTGTGTCCACCTTGTTAACAGCCACAATAACAGGTTTGCCTGTACGCATAAGCATATTACCAACTTCACGGTCCGGCCCTGTCAGTCCTTCTTTGCCATCTACTAGGAATAAAATTACATCTGCTGTGTCCATGGCGATCTGAGCCTGTTCACGCATTTGAGATAAAATAATATCCTTGCTATTAGGCTCTATACCGCCAGTGTCAATCATTCCAAAGTGGGTGCCTGTCCATTCAACATCTGCATATATTCTATCTCTTGTGACTCCGGGAGTATCTTCCACAATGGAAATTCGCCTACCTACTATTTTATTAAAAAAAGTAGATTTACCTACGTTAGGTCTGCCTACAACGGCTACAATGGGTTTACTCATCAAAAATCCCTCCTACAAATTGTATAGGGTCAAATTCTTTTAGGTCATTCATACCTTCCCCTACTCCTATATATTTTACAGCCATGTCAAGCTCATCAGCGATGGTAATTACAATGCCGCCTTTGGCTGTTCCATCCAATTTTGTAAGTACAAGTCCTGAAACATCTGCACTTTCATTAAATTCTTTGGCTTGAGATACTGCATTTTTCCCTGTTGTGGCATCTAAAACCAGTAAGGTTTCCCTTGACGCCTCTGGGAATTCTCGGTCAATAATTTTGTTCATTTTAGTCAGCTCGTCCATAAGGTTTTTCTTTGTCTGTAACCTGCCTGCCGTGTCGCAAATGAGGACATCAATATGTTTAGCCTTTGCTGACTGAATCGCATCAAATATTACAGCGGAAGGATCTGCACCCTCCTGATGTCTGACCACGTTTACTCCTACTCTGTCTCCCCAAATTTCCAGTTGTTCACTAGCGGCGGCTCTAAAAGTATCTGCTGCTGCGAGGATTACTGATTTTCCCTGGTTTTTACATTTATAGGCGATTTTGCCTATGGAGGTGGTCTTTCCTCCTCCGTTTATTCCAATCATGAGAATCACCAAAGGGGTGTCCTGACTAAGGGAATGTCTGTCTCCCTTGTCTACAAGCTCTGTGATGATTTCTTTTAGCTGGGCTCTGACTTTTTCTGGCTTGTTTATGAACTTATTTTTAATGTCATCTCTAAGGCGACTTATGATATTCATGGTAGTTTCCATACCAATATCTGAGGTGATTAGGATTTCCTCCAAGTCATCTAGAAGGTCTTCATCTACTGTAGCCCTGGCCAAAATAACATCGCCAATACGTTCTGACAACCTTCCAAAAAAGCCTTTCTTTTTTTCTAATGCCATAGTTTATTCTCCTTTTCCTAGTTCTACAAAATCCTCTCCCAAATTGAGGGACAAAATCTTGGATATTCCCTGTTCCGGCATGGTAACGCCGTAAAGCACATCTGCGTATTCCATGGTAGCTTTCTGATGGGTAACCAATGTGAACTGTATTTCTTTAAATTGTTTTAAATAGTTTGCAAAGCGCTGAATGTTTGCATCGTCTAAAGCAGCCTCCACTTCATCTAATATGCAAAATGGAGTTGGTTTTGTCTTTAATACTGCAAACATAAGGGCAATGGCGGTCATAGTCTTTTCACCACCTGATAAAAGGTTAATGTTTTGAAGCTTCTTTCCTGGGGGTTGAGCGATGATTTCAATTCCTGATTCTAAAGGGTTTTGTTCATCATCCAATCTAAGCTCTGCAGCGCCCCCCTTGAAAAGCTCTCTAAATACCTTTTCAAAGTTTAAAACTACCTGATCAAAACTTTCCTTAAATCGGGCTCTAATGGTCTTGTCCATGTCTTTAATAATTGCCTCCAAGCTTCCCATTGCTTCTAGAATGTCTGTCTGCTGAGCCGTAAGAAATTCGTATCTTTCCTTAACAGTCTCATATTCAGCGATGGCACCCACATTTACTTCCCCAAGTTCTTTCATACGACTTTTTATCTGTCTATTTTCCTTCACTGCAGGTTTTAGGTCAAAGTCATTTTTCTTGAATTCTATAGCCTGAATATATGAAACCTCAAAGTCCTCCCAAAGCTTCCCCTTATACGTATCTAGCTGGGTTTCATTTTTTGCCTCTTTGATTTCCAGTTCATATTTTTGAGTTTGCAATCTTCCGATTTTTTCGTCTGTAGTTTCTCTTGTCTTGGTTAAATCGCTTATATGTGCTATTGCTGCTGCTCTTTCCTTTGTAAGATCTTCTATATATTCTTCCAGGTTCGCCTTTACTTCTTCTTTTTCTTTTACTACGCTTTCTATATCTTCGTGATTTCCATCTAGGTTTTGTTTTTCTGCCACTAGCTTACTTAAGCTTTTTGATTTGCTTTCCAAATCTAATGTAAATCCAGTGATAGTTTCATTTATTCTCGCCACGATGGAGTCCACATTGTTTTTCTTGCTTTCGCAGGCTCCTACTTGAATACGGTATGCTGTAATTTCTTCACTTATTGCTTCCTGTCTGTTTTTATATTCTTTACACAAATCTAGGCTTTCTTCAATCTCGCCTTCTGTTTTTTCTATAAGCTTGTTTCCTTTTGTAATTTCCTCCTCTAAGATTTTTATCATTCCATCTGAGGATTGACTCTCCATCTGGATATTTGCAAGTTCTTCCTGCCATTTCAAACTGCTGGCTTTAAAGTCACTAAGCGCATTTTCAGTCATTGCAATTTCATTTCTCTTGGTAACTACTTCCAGTTCTTTTTGGCGGCAAGCTTCTTCTAGTCCACTTATGGACCAGGCCCCATCTTCAATGGCTTTTCTCAGGCCTTCCAGCTTGGTCACTGTATTTTCCTTTTCCACCATCTTTTCTTCTAATTGGGTCTGTAAGGTCTTTATTTCTCTTTTTCGTTCTAAAAGATTTGCGGTTTTATTTCTATACCGCCCTCCAGTAATGGCTCCTCCTGCATTGATAATCTCCCCTTCTAAGGTAACATATCTAAGTCCAGTAACCATCTTTGACATCTTTATGGCGTTACCCATAGTATCCACAACAACAACTCTGCCCAAAAGGTATTCCATTACTCTAGTATACTTTTCATCAAAATCTATGCAATCTACAGCAAAGCCTCTAAATCCATCGGATTCTTTAAGCCTGTCATCTGGATTTCGCCTCCCTGTATTAATTGAATTTAAGGGAAGGAAGGTTAACCTTCCGCTTCGGTTTTGTTTCAACATGGAGATGGCTTTCTGGGCACTGGTGTCATCAGTACATATAATGTTTTGCAAGGTAGCCCCCATTGCGGTTTCAATAGCAGTTTCAAAGCCAAAAGGCACGTGAATCAGCTCTGCTACCACCCCTTCAATTCCTATAAGGCCAGATTTCATTATGTATTTTACTGCATAATTATATCCTTCATAATTGGTTTCCATCTCTTCGATCGTCTTTTTCCTAGCGGAAAGTTGTCCAATAGATATACGAAGTTTCTCTAAATCTTTAGAAAGATCTCGTTCCAAAATACGATTGTCTGTATGATCTTTGTGGGCTTGCTGTCCTTGAATTTTCAAGTCGGAAAATTCTTCTTCTAAATCCTGTTGCTCCATTTTACTCTTATTTAATTGATCCAGGGTATCCTTATTATAATCTTCTCCAATATCCTTTTCATCTACGATCTGTTGCTTTCTATTTTCAAGGGTGCAGCGTAAATTGTCTAAACTGGTGATTTCAGCCTGCTTGCCACTGATTTTACTATGTTCCTGAAATATAAGATTTTTCCCTTGATCTACTTTAGCTGTAGCCTGGGCGATTTTGTCTATCACATGAGCATGATCTTGTATTTTTTCCTGAAGCGCTTGGTTCACGATTTCTACTTCTTTATAAAGCTGTGCTTTTTCTCCTGCTAAAGCCAGACCGTTTCTATCCTCTTTTTCCAATTTTTCTTTTAGCTCTATAATTTCTTTCTCGTATCTCTTTGTATTTTCTTCAATTGCAATGAGCCTCTCTTTGTTTACCTGACCTCTGTTTACAAGACTGTTGATTTCTTCAACGCTGTTCATAAGTTTTTCTCTCGCTTCCGCTGAAAGTCGTTCCAGGTTTTCTCCCTTTTGTTTGTTGATTTCTAGTTGGCGATCTATATTTATTTTATCTTCCTTCGCCTGGTCCAATTCATTAGTCAGCTCAAGAATATCGTCTTTGATATATTCATTTTTAAGGTCTAGGTTTTCAATGTTCTGAAGTGTAATATTAATTTCTAGCACTTTATATCTATCCCGTAGCTTTATATATTCTGTAGCCTTAATGCTGTCGTCTCTAAGATCATCAATACGTCCTTCAATTTCTCCAACAATATCTTTGACTCTTTCAAGATTGTCCCGGGTGGATTTTAGCTTTCTTTCAGATTCTGCCTTTTTAGTTCTGTACATTACAATTCCAGCAGCCTCCTCGAAGATCTCCCGTCTGCTTTGCGTCTTATTGCTAACTATATCAGAAATTTTTCCTTGTCCAATAATAGAGTATCCATCAACGCCAATGCCTGTATCCATAATCAGTTCCCGAATATCCCTAAGTCTGCACTGATTGTTGTTAATAGAGTATTCACTTTCCCCAGAGCGAAACATTCTTCTAGTAATGGCAACTTCATTATAGTCTATGTTTAGTCTGCCATCCTGGTTGTCAATAATCAAGGTAACCTCTGCCATTCCCCTGGATTTCCTGTTTGCTGTTCCTGAGAAAATCACTTCCTCCATCTTGCCGCCTCTAAGCATTTTGGGGCTTTGCTCACCTAAAACCCAACGAATAGCATCGCTTATATTGCTTTTTCCGCTTCCATTTGGGCCAACGACACAGGTGATGCCTCTATTAAATTCGATGGATACTGGTTGGGCGAAGGATTTAAAACCATGCATTTCTAATCGCTTAAAGTACATCCAAGGCCCCTTTCTATTCCATCTTTTGCCGCATTTTGTTCAGCCTTTTTCTTGCTTTTACCAGTGCCATGACCTACAGCTTTACCGTTAACCTGCAGCACTACAAAAAATCTTTTATCATGATCTGGCCCTGTGGTATTCTCAAGACGATAACATATATCTAAAACTCCCTTGGCCTGTAACATCTCTTGAAGCTCGCTTTTATAGTCCTGTATGTCAATTTTTCCCTCTAAGGCATCCCTAATCGCTCCTTGGAATACATCTAGCACATAGGCTTTTGTCTTTTCATATCCTCCATCTAGGTACATAGCTCCAATAACAGCTTCCATGGCATCAGCAATAATAGAATCTCGCCCTCGCCCTCCTGAAATTTCTTCACCTCTACCTAGGTTAAGATAGTCGCCAATATTCAGGCTCCTACCTTCTTTGGCCAAGGACTTCTCACATACAATCGTAGCTCTTGTTTTGCTTAAGAACCCTTCTTCTGACTCAGGAAAACGCACATATAAAGCTTCCCCAATGATGGCGTCTAAAAATGCGTCTCCTAAAAACTCTAGCCTCTCATTATCTGCAAGACAGCTTTCGTCTTTTTCTCTCACAAGGGAACTATGTGTCAACGCACAATTCAGAAGGTCTATGTTCCTAAATTTATATGATATTATTTGTTGAAACTCGCTACTGTTCCTCACTGGCAATAATCTCCTCTAGTTCGCTAATTGAATTTTTTATAATTTCCACTACATTTTCCTCTGCAAAAGGTATACCTTTTAGAATGGTATTTCTCACCGCTTTAGCATTGGAGGATCCATGCATTTTAATAATTGGTCCACATACCCCTAAAATAGGTGCTCCGCCATACTCAGAATAATCGAATTCTGCTTTAACACTTTTCATTTTATCTTTTAACATAAGTGCTCCTACCTTAGCCTTGATTCCTTCCAAGAATTTTTTCTTAAGCAATTTTAAAATATTCCATGCTAAGCCTTCAGTAAGCTTTAGAATTACATTTCCTACAAATCCATCGCAAACAATAACATCGCACGCGCCAGATGGGACTTCTCTTGCTTCTACGTTTCCTATGAAATTTATAGGTGCCTGGGAAAGTTGCTTATACGCTTCTTTTGTTACGGTAGTTCCTTTGCTTGGTTCTACTCCCAAATTGACTAGTCCAACTTTTGGGTTGTCTCTACCAAATACCTTCTCTACATATATGCTTCCCATTGTTCCATATTCTAATAAATTATGGGGCTTGGCCTCTGAACTTGCTCCGGCATCTACTAACAGGCATGCTTTGCTTCCCAGTACTGGATACACACTGGCAAGCGCTGGCCTATCTATTCCTTTAATTCTTCCAAGAATCATTCTTCCACTTACGACAAGGGCTCCTGTATTTCCTGCTGAAACGAATAAATCTCCATGCCCCTCTTTTACCATAGTTATTCCTTTAACCATAGATGACTCTGGTTTTCGCTTCACAGCCTTTACTGGGCTGTCTTCATTTTCAATAACCTGTTCAGCATGGACAATCTTGATTTTATTCTCGTCATAGGAGTATTTAGCCAGTTCTTCCATGATCATATTTTCTCTGCCTACAATGCAAATTTCATGATCCATCAATTTGGAAGCCTCTACTGCTCCTTTTACCGTTTCAAGAGGTGCGTTGTCACCTCCCATGCCATCGAGTATTATTCTCATCTCCATCCACCTTTCTTTATATAAAAATTTGTCTTAATCCCTGTATTTTACACATAAATATACGGTTTCTATCCTATCATAAATATGCTATAATGTCTAATATATAAATTTTGAAAGGAACCTTATAAATGTACGATTATCATACACATTCTTCATTTTCTGATGACTGCCTAATCCCTATGGAAACTATGGTCCTCTCTGCTATAGATAAGGGCATCACACAGCTAGCTATTACGGATCATTATGACCCTGGCTACCCAGATCCTGAGTTTCCCTTTGGACTTGATTTTAAAAACTGTCAGGAAAGACTTCTTGAAATGGAGAACAAATATAAATCTCAAATAAAAATAGTTAAAGGTATGGAGATTGGCATCATGGAAGGGCAGTTTGATGCAGCACGGAAAGAAATCTACGCTTTTGATTATGATTTTATTATAGGCTCATTTCATTGTCTTGGCTCGGATGACCTTTATACTTTTGATTTTTCAAAGGTGAATGTTCCTGCAATGTTAGAGGAGTTTTATCTTTACGTGTATAAATGTCTAAAGACATTTAAGGATTATGATGTTGTTGGCCACCTTTCTATAATTGATCGATACCTTGGTAAAGCTTATGATTATAGGCCTTACATGGATATTATTGAGGAAATTCTCAAATTGGTCATCTATGATGGAAAAGGTATTGAGATTAACACATCTAGCTTTAAGTACGGCAGTGACGTACTGCTTCCTCGGTTGGAAATCCTTAAGCTATATAAAGATTTAGGAGGAGAAATTTTAACGATTGGGTCTGACGCCCATGAACCTAAACATTTTCTTTCTCATTTTGAAGAAACACACGCTTTGGCTCAGGATATTGGCTTTAAACACCTTGCTACTTTCTCAAAGCGAAAGCCATATTTTGTGGCTCTATAGTAGGCTACCTTAGCCTACTTACAATAGCCTTCATTAAATAAAAATAGCCTTGAACACTTACATATTTCTGTGTTGAAGGCTATTTTTATTTAATTTCTAATTGTATGATTCTAGTCATATAATCATTTCATTTTATTTTAAGCAGTCCGCTAAAACTTCAAGGAATTCTTTACAATCCCCAGGATATATTTCTCCCATATTGGCTACTTGGAACATGCCCATTTCCAGGTATTTGCCTTTTCCACTGTAAACCACATAACCTTTTTCTTCCATCGCCTTTAAAAAAGCATCAAGATTCTTTCCCTTAGGCAAAAATGCAGAAGTTACTGTGTTTGACATCTTGTCTTCTTTAAGAAGTAGATTTATTCCTAAATCTTTCATTCCTTTTCTAAGGATGCCTGCACATTCTTTGTATCTTTGAATCTGATTTTCTAGCCCCATTTCAAGGACATTTGTTAGGGCTCTATTTAATGCCCAGAACAAATTCACATTTGGCGTGTTTGGCGTCTGGTTACAACTCTTAGCCTTGTTATAGTGCTTTGCCAAGTTAAGGTACACATTTTTACCCATCTCTGGAGTCAACTCTTCAAATGCGCTGATTTTTCCGCAAACATATGCGGAGCCAGGAAACGCTCCAAGGCATTTGCCTCCAACAGAAGTGGTGAATGTAATGTTAAAATCTACAACATCTATATATTCCCCTGCTGCTGCAGAAACGGAATCTACAAAATACCATTTATTATGTGTTTTGCATAGCTGTCCCACTTCTTTAACTGGGTTAATCATTCCAGTGCAAGTCTCGTGACATACCATGGCAACTGTCTTTATATTAGGATTTTCTACGATTGCTTGTTCAATTTGTACTACGTCAGGATAATCTCCCCATGGGAAGGCTACATCCACTACAGGCACCTTGTATTTATTCAGTATTTCCAACAAACGTTCTCCGAATTCCCCATTTCTAACAAGGAGTACCGCTTCACCGTCTTTGAAAATAGAAGATAGTACTGTTTCATTTGAAGAAGTCCCTGATCCTGAGATAATAACTGATCTATATGAATCATCCGCCTTAAACAATTTGTTAATCTTAGCTGTAGTATCTGCAAAAAGCTCTTCAAATTCTGCTCCTCTGTGACAGATATCATAATGCATCAGCGCTTCTCTTACATTGTCCTTAACCATAATAGGTCCTGGACTAAATAATTTGGGTTTATTCATTTTTTGTCTCCTTTCAAAATGAAGTTTAATCCTCTATCCAATTTTTTGCTCTTTGAACGGCTTTATGCCAGTTGTAAAGCAGGGTTTCTCTTTGATCTATACTCATCTTTGGCTCATAGCGTCTATCAAGTTTCCAATTGTTAGCTAAATCGCCGACAGAATCAAAATCTCCAATTCCTAAGGCAGCCATATATGCAGCACCTAAAGCGGTTGTCTCTGTAATTACAGGAACATCTACTGAAATCCCTAAAATATCCGCCTGAAATTGCATGAGAAATTCATTGGAAACGGCTCCTCCATCTGCACGGATTACTTGAATTGGCAAGCTGGAGTCCATATTCATTACATCTAGGTTGTCTTTCACCTGATAGGCGGTTGCTTCCAAGGTGGCTCTAACCACTTGTTCTCTAGTGGTTCCTCCTGTTATGCCAATCATCATACCTCTTGCATAAGAGTCCCAATGAGGTGCTGCAAGTCCAGCAAAGGCCGGTACAAAATACACCCCTCCATTAGTTTTGGCATCATATGCCATCTTTTCTGTCTGTTTAGCATCGTCGATAATCTTAAGACCATCTCTCAGCCATTGGGTAGCTGCCCCAGTAATATATATACCGCCATCTAAGGCGAAAGTCATTTTATCTTCTAATTTCCATGCCACAGTAGTAAGAAGACCATTCTTGGAATAAACTGGTTTTTCTCCTGTATTCATCAGCATGAAGCATCCTGTTCCATAAGTGCATTTAATGGAGCCTGGCGTATAACAAGCCTGTCCGAAAAGTGCTGCTTGTTGGTCTACTACAGATCCTGAAATCGGAATTGCTGTACCAAAAAAGTCCAATGGATCAGTGTATCCGTAAATGCCAGAACTATTACGGATTTCTGGCAATAGTTTCTTATTTATATCAAATATATCCAGAATATCTTGATCCCATTCCCCTGTATGTATATTAAGAAGCATGGTTCTTGATGCTGTAGACGAATCGGTAACATGAACCCTGCCATGGGTCATTTTCCATATGAGCCAAGAATCTAGAGTCCCTGCTAGAAGTTTTCCTTGAGCGACCTCCTCTTTAACTCCCTGTACATTGTCAATAATCCATTTTATCTTTGTTGCACTAAAATAAGCATCAATCATTAAACCTGTTTTTTCCCTAATCTGTTCCCCGTATTCTTGGGTCATACTATCTGCGTATCTGGCAGTTCTCTTGTCCTGCCACACAATGGCATTATATACAGGAAGTCCTGTATTTTTATTCCATAGCATAACTGTCTCTCCTTGGTTATCGATGCCTATGGATCGAATCTCATCTGGAGAAATGCCTGCAATTTTAATGGCCATATCAATGGCGCTTAGTACACCTTGCCAGATTTCTATAGGGTCATGCTCTACCCAACCTGGCCTGGGATAATGCTGCTGGTGTTCCTTGTACCCTCGTGAAACCACATTCCAACTCTCATCTAAGAGCAGTGCTGTTGTTCCAGTGGTCCCCTGGTCAAGGCCTAAATAATATTTTGCCATGTCAGCTGTCCAACCTTTCTCTAATTAGTCTCAGTGTTCAAATATGGTTTGACTTCACTATAGTCTAAATTGTTAAACCCCTTCTTTCTTAGCACTCCTGCTGAGCAATGAAGGAATTTCTTATAAAATCTATTCATATGAGCATGGTCAAAAAAACCACTCTCTAATGCCACATCCACAAGCCCTTTGTTTTTTTCTTTGTCAAATATTTCTCCAAGAGATACTTGCATTCTTATGATTTCGCAATAAACCTTTGGAGATATACCAATAAATTTTTCAAAAACCTTGCCTAGGTATCGTTCGCTAAAGCCAGCCTCTTGAGCCAGCTCTTTTACTCTCAAGTTTCCTTTTCTTTGAAATATCTGATCGGTGCAATATCTAATCAAATAGTTGGCATCATCTCCTGCCATTCCTACCTTAATAAGCTTAGACACCAACATTGACTTGTCATGAAAAGAAATGTCTCTGTTTAATGCACTTACTATCTGTTCTCCATTTGAGAATATCTTTTTTATGTCTATGGCTTTATTAGTCAAATTATTAGCCCTTATCTTTGCTAGAGCCGATGTGGCTCCAGGAAAAAAACGAATCATCATCACTTGTTCCCCTGGGTTCATTACAATTTTTTTCATTTCATCAATTGGACCACACAATTTTGTGTCTGAAAACTCTTTAATGCCAAATGATACTAAAGAGATACACCCGTCCGGAATTACCGGAAACACCACTGGTTCTGTCCCATTAGACTTTAACACAAATATATCAGAAATAGATGTATACAGAGGATGTCCAAAGTTAACTTCCATCTCCAACTCCTCATATTGGCTAGGGGTCGGACGAAACGGAGTATATTTAGATCTTCCCTCATGAGCAGCTAGGTGCTGTTTGTCACTAACAAAAAATGCCATCTCGCCTCCATTGGTATAAATCGGAACGTCAATATTTTTAATTTTATCTTAGCACCCAAAATTAATTTGGTCAAGTTCTGTTTTATGCTATTTTGCCAATATACCTCTGGTTTACAATTGTATTATTCATTAAACTGCATTATAATATTGCAATTTATCATTTACTTAATTTAGGAGGTAATTATATGGAACCACAAAAGAAAGGGCTGGCCCGTGAATTAGGCTTGTCCGAATGTATTACCATTACTGCGGGTGCTGTTATAGGCGTTGGATTATTTACAGTAGGTTCATCCCAGGTCGGCGTAATGGGCAGCTCAGTTATTATCGCATCAGTTATTGCTTTTTTATTAGTTCTTTGGCCCTCAGCTATCTATGGAGAATTAGGTGCTACTCTGCCACTTGCAGGCGGCACATATTCTTTTGCAAAGAGAGCTATTAACTGGCCAGTAGCTATATTTTGTAGTTGGCATTACACAATTGCACAAATTGGTATTGCCGGTGGTGAGGCACTTGCCTTTGCAAGCTACTTTGGCTATTTGCTTAAAGCCCTAGGGGCGGGATTTGTCATTGATCCACGTGTTATGGGTTCTATACTTATGATTATCTTTACCCTAGTTAATTATCGGGGAATTAAATTTTCAGGAAGATGGCAAAATGGATTTATGTTCTTCTTCTGGGGAGCATCTCTTGTTTGGATGATCATGGTTATGAAAAATCTTGATTTTGCAAATTTTGCACCTGTGCTTTCTGGTATTCCTCCAACATTTACCTCCATGGCAAAATGTATCGTCATGGTATGGTGGTGCTTTGCAGGTTTTGAAACTTGCGTAGGTATGGGCGGAGAGGTTAAGTTCCCTCAGATTACACTTCCAAGAGCATTAACACTTGCTCCACTTGTTGTATTTGCAGTAAATGCATTATTCCAGTTCTTCCTTGTTGGCCTTACTCCACTTGCAGCACAGGCTGGACTTGCAACTGCTAACGCACCTTTTGTACAGGCGATGATGGAAGCTGGAATCGTAGGATTTCCATTCATCTTGCTATGCTTAGGTATCACCTTTGGTGGAGACTTCAGTTCCATGGTGCCTTGCACTGCAGGAGCTGCAAGATATATGTATATCATGGCTCAGGATGGTTGTTTCCCTAAGATTTTCGCAAGACTTCACCCTAAGTTTAGAAGTCCTAATGCTGCTGTAATTGCAGTTGGTATTATTGGAATCTTATTTATCTCCACTAATTCTATTGTTATTGTATCGGCAATGTGTGCATTCTCTCAAATGCTTTGCTACATTATCGGTTATATCTCATATCTTATGTTGTATAAAAAAGAACCTGATCTTAACAGACCGTGGAAAGTGCCTGCTGGAAAATTTGGTGCTATATTTAGTATTGTAGTTTACACAGGGCTAGCATTCCTGGCTATTGATTGGAATGCAATCTGGTGGAATATTGGACTGTCTGTAATCTGTATTCTATACATCGTATTCTTTGTAGTAATTCCAAAGAAGCCAATTCCTCAAGAAGCGTTAGACGAAGAATTACTTGCAATGAAAACTGCAGTTCCTTCACCTGCTGAGCAGGCTTCCTTGGACTCACAGTACAAGAAATGGAAGATTGGTGCATTCTCTGGATTTGGTCTTGCTATTGTACTTTTTATCTTAGGATTTATCCTATAGGTTTATAATATGCTTTGCCATCTAGGCACAACATCAAAAAGGCTCTGAGCAAAATGCCCAGAGCCTTTTTTCTTTATGTATAAATTAGATTAGCTTTATTATCCTATCACTTATATGATTTACCATTGGCAAATCATGAGCGATAAACAAAATAGTTAAATCTTTTTCATCTCGAAGCCGCCTAAACAAGTGTACAATCTGTGCTTGAGTTGAAACGTCCAGTGATGATATTGGTTCGTCTGCAATGATTAATTCTGGTTCAACGCTAAGAGCTCTAGCGATTGCTACACGCTGCCGCTGTCCACCGGACAGACTGTATGGGTGACGGGTCATAAGATCTTGGTCTAATTCCACATCCCTCATCAATGCTCCGATTTTTTCCCTGGAGGTTTTTTTACCTGTGGCAATTTTAAGTGGCTCTCCAATTATGGCTTCAATAGTCATTCTACTGTTAAAGGCAGAGTCTGAGTCTTGAAAAATCATTTGCTTCCAATTTCTACTTTTCTTCTGATTATTAAAAGTTATTTTTCCATTTGTAGGCTTTTCCATGTCCATAATGCACCTTGATAATGTGGATTTCCCACATCCTGAAGGTCCTACAAGACCTAAGATCTCGCCTTTTCTAATTTCCATAGAAACGTTGCTAAGGGCATGATTTATCTTATTTTTACCTAATAAATAGTCTTTAGTTAGGTTTTCCACCTTCACCAGCGATACCTCCTTTTCTAGACTGACCCTTTCTTTGTGATTGTGCCCCTTACCCTTTTTATAGTCCAAAAACCCGAGGAGCTTTTGAGTATATGGGTGGTTTGGCTGTCCAAAAACCGCAGAAACTTTCCCCTGTTCCACGATGACCCCCTTTTCCATTATGGCAACATTGTGAGCAATTTCTTCTACTAAGCTAAGATCATGGGTGATAAAAATCATACTCACTTGAGTTTTCTGCTGAATACTTTTTAGCAAGCTAATCATTTGAGCTTCAGTTTTACCATCTAGCGCCGTGGTAGGTTCATCAGCTAACAATAACTTAGGCTTTCCCGCTAATGCAATAGCTATAGCTACACGTTGGCGCATTCCTCCAGAAAATTCATGAGGCATTTGATTTGCTCGTTCCTCTGAAGGGAAAATTTCTACCAACCTCATTAACTCTATAGCCTGTTTTTTAGCCTCTTGTCTATTTACCCCTTGGTGAAGGCGTATAGTCTCTCCAATCTGATTTCCTACGGTCATAGTTGGATCTAAGGATGTCATTGGATCCTGAAAGATCATGGCAATGTCTCCGCCTCTATAAATCTCCATTTCTTTTTCCCCAATAGGCACTATGTCTTTTCCGTCTAGAATAATTTCCCCATCATTAATAGACCCTTTATCGCAAAGGATTTTTAACATGCTTTTACAAAGTACCGTTTTTCCACACCCTGATTCGCCAACCAAGGCCAAAGTCTCACCAGCAGCTAGCTGTAGACTGACTCCCTTAACTGGGATAAGGGGTCCTTCAGGGTTTTTGAATGCAACGGTTAAATTATTAATGGTGAGTATGTTTTTCATTTATTCAACATCCCAATCGTAAATATTCCAGAAGATCCCTACGCCGTGATGCCCTAAGAGTGTATCCTCTGTAATTCCTGTAATATTATCTTTTCCTACATAGATTGCATTAATATATGAAATGAATGTATATGCTGGGTCATTTGCTAGCTCTTTTTGAAACTGCCTATATAAAGGTAATCTGTCTTTCTGGTTTTCTTTTTCTCTAGCCTGTTGAAGAAGTTTATCTACCTTACCGTTGGAATACCCATTATAGTTGGCGCCTTTATCTGTGCCAAATACTTTGTATGTGTGGTCGTCTGGATCAAATGGACTTCCCCAACCAATCAGAAATGCCTCCTGCCCAGCCCAGTCTACTTCTGGCGGCACTTTAACATCCACCTTCGCACCGACAGATTTAAAGTTCTGAGCACAAATGTTAGCCATATCCACTCTCACTTGGTCTCCTTGACTACAATTAATGGTAAATTTGAGTTTTTGCCCATTCTTGGCATAAATCCCATCTGCATCTTTTTTCCATCCAGCCTTTTCCAGCTCTTTCATGGTTTTCCCTGGATTATATTTATATTTTTCTACATTTTCATTGTTGTATTGACCTGCCTGAAGAGGTGAATATGCTATTTTTCCATGTCCTAAAAGAACACTCCTTACTATTGCCTCCCTGTCGATAGCATAGCTTAGAGCCTTTGGAAGTTCCTTATTTTCCTTAAACAGTTTGCTGTTAAAGTTGTACATGATTCCCCGGTAATCAGCAGTGTTCATTACATAAGTCTTGAAGCCATTTTCTCCTTCAAACTGACTCATTGCCTTTGGTGTCACCTGGGCAAAATCCACATCTCCTGATTTTAGGGCAAGAGCTTTGGCATCAGAATCTTCTATAATTTTAAAGATTACATTGTCAATCTTAGGGGTTCCTAAACAAAAATCATCAAACTTCTCAAGGGAAATGCTCTGGCCTTGTTCCCAGGCAGCCAGTTTGTAAGGGCCAGCACCAATAGGATTTTGATTAAATGCTGACTTTGTAATGTCTTCATTACCAATAATGTGCTGAGGTAGAATCCCTATGGTCAGGTAGTCAAGTATTGCTACATTTGGCGCCTTTAGCTGAATGTCTATGGTTTGATCGTCTATAACAGTAACCTTGGTCACATCTTCAAAATTTGAAGCATTCTCGGAGCCATTATCTGGATTCACAATAGTTTCTATGGTGAATTTTACGTCTTTTGCTGTAAGTGGCTCTCCATCCTGGAATGTGATTCCTTTACGCAAGTTAAAACGATAGGTGTTAGTTTTCTTGTTAAAAGACCATTTTTCTGCTGCACCTGGAGCAACTTGATTTTTTTCATTATGGGTTGTTAATCCTAAAAAGATTAAGGAATTGATTTCTCCATGTTCATAGAGGGCTGGGTTAATGGCTGTATAATCATTACTCCCATACACTAGGGTTTTTCCATCTCCCTCCTCCCCAGATGCTGCACAGCTTGACAAAATTCCCATAACTAAAATCGCTACACATAATAAAGTAAGTATTTTTTTCATCTTTTTCTCCTGTTTTTTCTGAATTACAACTTATATTCTCTACTTTTTCTATTTCAAGTCCCGCTTCATGCAGGTGTTAAATCAATCTATCTCTTCTACGAATCGTTCGAAAATATTCCCCAATATCTGTAATACATATCAAGGTAATCACTAGGAATATTCCCGGAATAATCAGAAGCCACCAACTACCAGTTAGCATTGCTCTTTGAGATAGGGACATTAGACTTCCCCATGACAAAATATTTGTAGGTAACCCAACGCCTAAAAAGCTTAGAGTTGCTTCCATTGCAATGGCTGCTCCAATATTAGTAACAACCATAAACATGATTGCTGACATAAAGTTTGGCATTAAGTGATGCCACAAAATATAGAAGAAACCTCCTCCCATAGCTCTTGCCGCTAAAACATAATCTGCATTTCTCAGCTGTTTCACCTCAGCTCTAACCATTTTAGCTACCCCCATCCAGCTGGTAATTCCAATTACTACTGCCATAGAAACCACACTGGCATCTCCTAGTATAGCCTGAATAAAAACCACTAACAAAATCTGTGGAATACTCATAAGTATCTCTGTAAATCTCATAAGGCAATCATCAACTGGGTTTAGGCTAAGCCCAGCAGCACATCCATATATCACTGCAATTAAGGTGGAAATCAAGGTTGCTAAAATTCCTACGATTAAGGATATTCTCCCCCCGTACCAAATTACAGCAAATATGTCTCTGCCCAATGTGTCTGTCCCAAAAATGTGACCTCCTGATGGGGACTGACTAATAGCTTCTAAATTCATATGCATAGGGTCTTGACCCATAATCAGCTCTGCAAATATGCACCCTAAAAAAATCACCCCTAGAATGCTTATAGATATTACGGGCAGTCTTTTATTCATTTTTGACACCTGTCCCTTCTGCCACCTTCATTCGAGGATCTAATTTTTCGTTAATCACTTGGGCAATCATATTAGCTGCAATAACCACAGCACCTGTAATAAGGCAAATCACCATAAGCATGTTGTAATCGTGATACTGGGCACTCTGTATGCCTAGACTTCCTATTCCTGGATAGGAGAAGACCATTTCTACCACATAGGCTCCCCCTAGCAAATGAGGGAGAAAAATGGCCATAATGCTTACAACTGCTGGCATAATATTCTTCAGGCAATGTCTATAAATAATCTGCCCCTGGCTAAGGCCTTTCACCTTGCAGAGGAGAATATATTCTTTTCGTACTTCATCTGACAATTTGTTACGCATCAAATATGCGCAGTACCAAAGATGGGAAATTACGATTGCACTTACTGGTAGTATTAAATGAATTAAACCATCGAAAAACCCTCCGCCTCCTAGGGATTTGGCCCCACTCTGCGGTAAAATTCCAAGGGTTATAGAAAATATTAAAATTAAGATCAGCGCCACAAAGAATTCAGGCACACTGTTGGCTGCAATACCAATTTTACAAATAATTCGATCCACAAGCTTCCCTTCACGACGCACGCAAAAAATTGCTAATAGCAATCCTAGAACGAATATTACCAAAAATGACAAGGCCGTTAGGATGACTGTATTCATGTACACGTTGCCTATGACTGTGGTAGCCGGTTGCTTATATTTATATGAGATGCCAAAATCACCATGGATGGCTGCTTTGCCCCAATTAATATACTGGGTTACCAATGAATCATTTAGTCCAAGGCGATCTTTTGCCTGGTCTAATTGTTCTACGGACATTTTCTCTACTGCTTCTCCATAATATGCCTTTAAAGGGTCTCCTGGCGCTATCCTAGAAACGAAAAATACAACTAATGTTAAAATAATTAATGTTAAAATAAGCTGTCCTATTTTTTTGCTTATGTATTTTGCTGTATCTGTGCTCATCTGCTACATCCCCATATTTATCCATAAAAAAACACGAAAATCAACGCCTGGATCATCCAGACATTAACCTTCGTGGTCAAATCAGTAACACTTCTTGTGTTTTCTTGGCTCATCATATCATAAGGATTATTTTATTGTCAAGAAAAAGTAGTCAAACCTTCCATAAATTGGTACTAATTTTTGATCTAGCTTTTTTTACATATCTCACACTACATCAAGTGCTCTTTCTCTCAGATCTTTTTCTTGTTCTGACTCGGGTTCATCAAAAATAAGACCATGAGGTCTCTTTTTCTTTGTATCTGGCTCTACGCATACAAAAGTAATAAAGCCTTCCACGTTTTGGGAACCTGCAATTTCGCAGCAAGCTCGTACATGAACCATTAGGCTTGTTACACCGATTTTAACAATTCTGCCATAAATAGTAAGAATATCTCCTTTTTCCACTGGCCTTTTAAATGTAAATCCATGAACATTGACGCAAAGTATATCCTGAGGTCTACCATGAGTGGCCGCCGCAGTAATAAATCCTGCCTCTACAAGCCATTCTGCCGTTCGACCAGCAAATAGGGTTCCGTGATGATTCAGATCTTCTGATTTAACTAAATGAGAAATTTTAAATTCTTTCATAGTTTATATCCTCCTTGTTTATCATGTGTTAATTATAGCCTTCTTTTGGGAAAAGAGAAGAGAATTTAAAAAGTATACAATATATATTTACATGGTCATATTAGCAAAAAAACCAATCAATATATTCAGTCCGCCAATAAAAAATCCAAGCAATGCACCTAAATTGACAATTGCCTTCAATTCCTTATCCATGACAGATAAAATCAGCTTTTCAAGATTGTCCACATTCATCTTCTCCACATTTTCTGTAACTATGCCAGAAACATCTATAGTTTTAAGCATTTTCCCAATGTGACGATCTATCCACCTTTCATAAAGGCGTTCTACCAATTGATCTATTTCCTCCCTAGAGGTAGTTATATTTATGGCAATACTCTTCACAGTAGAATCCTCTATTATTTCAATTTCTTCTTTAACAATATGGCGAACCTTCTCTTCCCCCTGATCTTCGATGTATTCTTGAATATGCTGTCCAATAGGCGCTGCAAGGCTTTTAATCATTTTTTCATTAATCATTATAGCCATCATTGTGCCTTTTACCTTTTCCAGAATAACCTCTGTTCCTTCTCTAATAATGATTTCCTCCATATCCATCCTAGATAGACCATCTAGAATCTTCTCCGTCAAAAGATCTTCTACACGTGCTTTAAGATTATTATAGGTGCCCTCTCCTGTATATGTGGTCACGGTTCCTCTAATGGTTTCTTCCTTTTCTTTTAAATGTTCAATCTCTTCCCATAATGTCTGACTAATGGCTCGCTTCAGCCGATCTTTAGGAATTGATTCCTCTAAGTCTTTTTCAGTAAGGAGTACTTGTCCAACGGCATCTCCAATGGCTTTTGCCAAATCATTCTTCCTCTTTGGGATGAGACCTGGGGTAAATGGAACCCTATGGGTTCCTATCATAACTGGTTTTTTAGGTCTAAACATCATTTTTATTGCAATAAAATTTGTGCAATAACCTACCAATGCGCCAATTAATGGCCCTGCAATTAATGTAATTATCATTGTTGCTCTCTTTCCTTCAATTATAAAATCCCTTGATTTGGGTTGGGTTAGATTTTTACCGAATTATAACATAAATACTTCTCCCTTGCCAGAATGGCCATGTTTATTTGACTTTTGCCTTCATATTTATTATAGTGTTAGTATGGGCTAATTTTATCGAAAGCCTTGAAAATTACAAGCAAAGGATAATTACTTAAATGACTTTAGACAAATTACTTCCAGGAAAAGAAGGTTATATTGTATCTGTGGGTGGCGGTGGCGCCTTGCGGCGACGTTTACTGGATCTAGGCCTTACGCCTAGGACCATGGTTTTAGTGCGAAAGGTAGCTCCACTAGGAGATCCTATAGAAATATTTTTACGTGGGTATGAACTTACACTTCGCATTGATGAAGCTAAGAATATTGAAATTGCGGAGGTATTCTAATGGATCTAAACATTGCACTTATTGGAAACCCTAACTGTGGTCTGACTACCTTATTTAATCAGATGACAGGAGGCATTCTTCACACGGGTAAATTCTCTACGCCTAGCCATAAAACTAAAGAAGGTCCGGCAAAACAACATGAGAATGTAAACATAATAGAACTTCCTGGCACATATTCTCTTTCGGCTTACTCTATTGATGATGTATCAACCAGAGATATTATCCTTCACGGAAAGCCTGATGTAATTATTAACATTATCGACGCAACTAGCATCGAACGGAATTTATATTTGACCCTACAGCTTTTGGAGCTTGAAATTCCTATGGTTTTGGCACTAAACATGATGGACGAAATTGAAAAAAATCAAGTGGATATAAATCTACAAGCTTTAAGTGAAGCTTTAACCATACCGGTTCTTCCCATTTCTGCTAGTAAGAACAGAGGGATTCACGATCTCATCCATTACGCTATTGAAGCTGCAGAAAAAAATACACAACCACAAAAAATCGATTTTTGCTCCGGATATGTCCACACAGCCATACATACTATTGGCCATCTAATTGCAGATTATGCCAAAGCTGCAAACCTTCCCCTACGGTTTTGCTGCACTAAGATTGTAGAGGGAGATGGACCAACTTTAGATGTGCTTAAACTAGGAGATCCTGAACTTGATATTATTAATCATCTAATAGAGGATATGGAACACCATCTTGGTACAGACCGAGAGGCTGCTATGGCAGATATGCGATATGCATTTATTGAAAAACTGTGTGAAAAGACTATTGTAAAAATTACAGAAAATACAAAGGAACATATTCGTTCTGTAAAAATTGATAAGATTCTTACCCACAGGGTATTTGCGATTCCGATTTTTGTCTCTATTATGCTGCTAATTTTCTATTTTACATTTGGATCTATTGGCTCCACTCTCAGCGACTTGCTATCCCTTGGAATAGATAAACTTGTAGATATGCTTAGCTATGCACTCCTAGATGCAGGTGTAAATCCAGCCTTTCATTCCTTGGTTATTGATGGTATCTGTGCAGGTGTTGGCAGTGTGCTTTCATTTCTTCCTATTATTGCTGTACTTTTTTTCTTTTTATCCATATTAGAGGACAGCGGCTATATGCCACGGGTGGCCTTTGTTATGGACAAACTCCTTGGTAAATTAGGCCTTTCTGGTCGCTCTATTGTACCTATGCTAGTTGGCTTTGGATGTTCTGTTCCTGCCATTATGGCTACTAGATCTCTGCCTAGCAAACGTGATAGGCATCTGACTATGGCTCTTATCCCTTTTATGTCCTGTAGCGCTAAACTTCCTATTTATGCAATGTTTACTGCCGCATTTTTTACTGGACACAAAGCGCTAATTATGGTTTGCCTTTATGTGACTGGGATTGTGGTTGCCATTCTCTGCGCCCTTTTATTTAAAGGAACCATTTTTAAAGGTGACCCAGTGCCATTTGTGCTAGTTTTACCCTCTTACCGTATTCCTGCAATAAAAGGTGTAGCTTTGCGTATGTGGGAAAATGTTCGAAGCTTTATAAAAAAAGCATTTACTGTAATCTTTATTGCAACTATCGTAATTTGGTTTCTTCAAAGTTTTGATACAGACTTTAACTTGGTTTCCAACAGCGAAAATAGCATTCTTGCCCATCTTGGTAAAATGGCAGCTCCTATCTTTGCCCCTCTAGGATTTGGGGACTGGCGTGCAGCTACTGCTATCATCACCGGCCTTTCCGCAAAGGAAGCGGTAGTTAGTACTATGGCCGTTCTTACAGGAGCTACACAAGGAGCATCCCTAAGCGTCATGCTTACCCATATGTTCACACCACTAACTGGGTTTTGTTTTCTTGTATTCTGCTTACTTTACATGCCTTGCGTGGCCACATTAGCCACCATACGCAGAGAAATGGGCGGATGGAAATATGCATTGGTCGTTGTACTTTTCCAGACAGTAGTGGCTTGGATCGTCGCATTTATTATTTTTAACGTAGGGGGTTTATTTATATGAAACTTTATATTGTAGAAACTTTGCTCCCCTTTACCATATTGATGAGGAGGCTGCAACCGGAACAGCTAATGGTGCTTTAACATATTACCTTTTCTCTCATGGATTGATTTCAACTAACAATGAATGTAAATTTATTCAAGGTGAGGCAATGGGTCGTCCCTCTGAAATTTTTAGCCACCTTAGAAAAAGCGATGATTTGTTAAAAATCCAAATTGGCGGTAACGCTTGCATTTTAGTGAAAGGGGAAATTTTCATTTAACTCTTTTAACTCTTTGGGTGACAATAGGCAATTTTCAAAAAATTCAGCAAATTAATTCTTTTTTTCTCTTTAATCATATGAAAAAAACAGCATTTTCTGACAATTTTGCTGTTTTTTTTGTGACCCCTTCTTTTTCGTTGACAAGGCCCATCTTAACATGTTACGGTTTCTACAAAGTACGATGTATATATAGCAGTAATTTTTACATCTTTAACCCGTTTTTTTATGAAAGGAGTTACTTTATGAGCGAAATGTGCATGGAATGTGCAGAAGCAAAAGAAAAGGCAAAAAAGCTTCAGAAAATCGTAAACAAGTACAAGGATACCCGTGGTGCGTTGATCCCTGTGCTTCATGAAGCCCAAGAAGTTTACGGCTACCTTCCCTTGGAAGTTCAACTAGAAATTTCAAAGCAGTTAGATATTCCTCTTGCCGAGGTCTATGGCGTAGTTAGTTTTTATACTCAGTTTTCTATTAACCCTAAGGGTAAATACAAAATCAACGTGTGTATGGGAACCGCCTGTTATGTAAAAGGCTCAAGTGAAATTCTTGATAAGTTTAGAACCAGATTATCCATCGATGTTGGAGAATGCTCAGATGACGGAAAATTTTCTCTGGATGCATGCCGCTGTATCGGTGCTTGTGGTCTTGCTCCTGTAGTAACCATCAATGATGAAGTTTACGGCAAGTTGATTGCTGATGATGTAGACGGTATCCTTGATGAATACGATAAGCTATAAGGGGGGGGTAGACAGATATGATTAAAAGTATAGAACAAATAAAAGCCATTAGAGAGGCAAAATACGCTGATTTAATGATTAGACTAGATAAGGATGCCGAGCCTACAAAAGAAGGCGGGAGAATTCATGTCCTTGTTTGTGGCGGTACTGGGTGTACCTCTTCTAACTCAATGAAAATTATTGATAAACTTGAAGATTTAGTCCGTGTAAACAAACTGGTGGACGAGGTGAAAATTGTAAAGACAGGATGCTTTGGACTTTGTGCTGAAGGACCTATTATTATGATGTATCCTGATCACATTATGTACGTTCAAGTAACTTTAGAGGATGTGGGTGAAATCTTTGAAAGCCACATCCAAAATGGAAAGCCTGTAAAAAGACTAACCGCTGGAGATCAAAGCCAGAAAGACTTTACCAATGCACTTGATAGTGTGGATTTCTTCTCAAAGCAAATGCGTGTTGCTCTTAGAAACTGTGGTGCAATTAACCCTGAATGTATTGATGAATACATCGCTAGAGATGGCTACCTTGCTTTAGAAAAAGCCGTGACTGAAATGGCTCCTGAGGATGTAATCGATGAAATCAAAGCATCTCAGCTTCGTGGCCGAGGTGGTGGTGGATTCCCTACAGGTATGAAATGGGGATTTGCAGCTAACCAGCAAGTTGCACAGAAGTATGTTTGCTGTAATGCTGACGAAGGAGATCCGGGTGCTTTCATGGACAGGTCGGTTCTTGAAGGGGATCCTCATTCATTAATTGAAGCCATGACTATTGCCGGTTATGCCATCGGTGCTGACCAGGGTTATGTGTATGTAAGAGCGGAATATCCTATCGCTGTTGCCCGTTTAGATATTGCTATCCGTCAAGCACAGGAATACGGTCTTTTAGGTAAAGATATCTTTGGAAAAGGATTTGATTTTAATTTAGAAATCAGACTTGGAGCAGGTGCTTTTGTCTGTGGCGAAGAAACTGCGCTTATGACTTCTGTGGAAGGTAAGCGAGGAGAACCTAGACCTCGACCACCATTCCCGGCAGTAAAAGGGCTTTTTGGACAGCCAACTATTTTAAACAACGTAGAAACTTATGCAAACATTCCTATAATCCTACTTAAGGGTTCTAAGTGGTTTTCAAATATTGGTACTGAAAAATCAAAGGGAACAAAGGTATTTGCTGTAGGTGGAAAAATCAATAATACTGGTCTTGTGGAAATCCCTATGGGCACTACCCTAAGAGAGATTGTCTACGATATTGGTGGCGGCATTCCTAATGGAAAGGCCTTTAAAGCCGCTCAGACTGGCGGTCCATCCGGTGGATGTATTCCAACCTCAGAGCTTGATACGCCTATTGACTACGATTCTCTAATTGCACTAGGCTCCATGATGGGCTCAGGCGGTCTAATAGTTATGGACGAAGATACTTGTATGGTTGACTTAGCTAGATTCTTCCTTGAATTTACTGTGGATGAGTCTTGCGGGAAATGTCCTCCATGTCGAATCGGAACAAAACGTATGCTTGAAATCCTCACCAGGATAACTGAAGGTAAAGGGGTCGTGGAGGATTTGGATAAGCTACAAATTCTTGCTAGAAACATTAAAGCTTCTGCACTTTGTGGACTTGGCCAAACGGCGCCAAACCCTGTACTTTCTACGATTAAGTATTTTAGAGATGAATATATGGCTCACGTAGTAGACAAAAAGTGTCCTGCTGGTGTGTGTAAATCCATGGTTAAATACAAAATTGATACAGACACTTGTAAACGTTGTAGCATCTGTAAGAGAGGCTGCCCAACCAACTGTATATCTGGTGACAAGGACACACCATTTGAAATTGATCAGAATAAGTGCATAAAATGTGGAGTCTGCATGGAAAAATGTCCATTTAAATCAATACTGAAGAATGCGTAAGAAGGGAGAGTAGAAAGATGAATAAAGTACATATAACCATAGACGGAATAAAACTTTACGTTCCTGAGAATTATACGATTCTTGAAGCGGCAAAGGAAATTAACATCACTATCCCCACCTTATGTTTCTTAAAGGATGTAAGTGAATTGGGCTGTTGCAGAATGTGTATCGTAGAGGTAAAAGGTGGTAAAGCCTTGCAGGCATCCTGCGTACACCCTGTAAGCGAAGGTATGGAGGTATTTACCCATACACCAAAGGTTATGGAGGCTAGAAAGGTCAACTTAGAACTGATTCTTTCCAATCATAACTCCATGTGTCAAACATGTACACGAAGTTGGATGGACTGTGAACTACAGACTCTGGCCAACAAATTGTCTGTTGATACTGTGCGTTTTGAAGGCGAACAAAAAAAGATGCCTCTTGATGTAGGTCAATCTATTGTTCGTGATCCTAATAAATGCATATTATGCAGAAGATGTGTCAGTGTGTGTAAGAACGTTCAGACTGTTTCTGTTATAGATACTATTAATAGAGGCTTTGAAACAGAAATTGCTGCTCCATTTAATAAGGCGTTAAAAGATACACCTTGTGTAAATTGCGGTCAGTGCATTAATGTGTGCCCCGTTGGCGCTCTCCATGAAAAAGATAATACTCAGGAAGTATGGGACGCCCTTAACGATCCTGATAAATATGTTATTGTGCAAACTGCACCTGCAGTAAGAGTTGCCCTTGGCGAAGACTTTGAAATGCCTATTGGGTCAGTTGTTACAGGAAAAATGGTCACTGCCCTTAGAATGCTTGGATTTAACAAGGTATTTGATACAGATACTGGCGCCGACCTTACGATCATGGAAGAAGGTGCTGAACTAATTGACAGAGTAAGAGGCGGCGGTGTATTACCACTTATCACATCTTGCTCTCCGGGTTGGATTAAATTCTGTGAACACAATTACCCAGATATGCTTGACAACTTGTCTAGCTGTAAATCACCTCACCAAATGTTTGGTGCAATATTAAAGACATTCTATGCGCAAAAATCAGGCATTGATCCTGATAAAATTTTCGTGGTATCAGTTATGCCTTGTACTGCAAAGAAGTTTGAATCTAACCGTCCAGAAATGAAGGAAAATGGACTTAAGGATGTTGATGTTGTAATAACTACTCGAGAGCTTAGTAAGATGATCTACGACGTTGGTATTGATTTCCCTGATCTTGGGGATAGTGATTTTGATAGTCCTTTTGGTGGCGCATCTGGTGCGGGAGTAATCTTTGGCACTACAGGAGGTGTTATGGAGGCTGCCCTTAGAACTGTTGCTGATATTCTTAACGATTCTTCTGCTGATAACTTTGAATATGAAGAAGTCAGAGGTCTTGAGGGAATCAAGATTGCTACAATTGAAATCGCCGATTTAAAGGTAAGAGCTGCTGTTGCCCACGGCCTTGGCAATGCAAGAAAGCTTATGGATGCCATTAAAGCTGGAGAAGAATTCCACTTTATTGAGATCATGGCTTGCCCTGGTGGCTGCATTAACGGTGGAGGTCAGCCTCTACAATTATCCGATGTACGAAACTGGATAGATATCAGAGAAGAACGTGCAAAGGGCTTATACAAAGAAGATAGAAATACTTATATTCGTAAGTCTCACAACAATCCAACAGTTAAAAAGCTGTACAAGGAATTCCTTGGAATGGCTGGTGGAAAGAAGTCACATGAACTTCTTCACACCCACTATCACAAAAGAGGAAATTACGAAGATTAAATTAAGAGAATACTAAAAAAGAGCTGGATCACATGAACATTTATGTGGTTCAGCTCTTTTGGTTTATGGTTTAAACAATCTTTTTTATAGGAATATCATTTTCAATAAACTAACTCTCATAAAAAAAATAATCAACTATGCTTTTGCATATATAGTCTTTGTGTTTACTCCTTTTAATGCTCCTAATTTCCCTGATAAGGCACTGGTAATATCCAAGGGTGCATCGATGGCCACACTAATAATTGAAATTTCCTTTGAAGGGTGGGGAACTCCCATTCGACCGATAATATATTTTTTGTATTGGTGTAGCAAAGCGTTCAATTGGTCAACTCCTTGTCCATCTTCAACCACAATGCCAATTAATGCTGTTCTTGTATCCATCACTATCTCTTTCTCCTTGCTCCACCTTCTGCCACATTCATTCTAGTGAGAGCCTTGTTAATTGCAATCTTCGCCTGGGCAATCTCATTTGGATCATGCTTAGTATCTGTGGTAAGCCAATCTTCGGCTCTTGCTTTTTCGCTTAGGACACGTTCCATATCAATGTCCTGTGACCATTCGGCAGCATCTGTATAAATAATAATGCTATCCTTTACATCAATAAAACCTCCAGCTATTGCTGCAACTTTAAACTCTTGATTACTCTTGCCCTCTTCTTGTATCCAAAGTTCACTAATATCAAGGAGTTTACATGCCCATAGATGGCCTGCCATAAATCCTTCATCCCCTTCAAGTGTGGTGACAATGACTAAGTTGACCTTGCCACGATAAAAAACTCTTGATGGGGTAATGATTTCTAATTTGACCAAATTACCCATTTTCCTTCTCAAACCTTTCCATAACCTCTTCTATGCCACCTGCAAACAAGAACATAGATTCAGGAATCTGATCGTGGGTTCCATCGAGTATCTCTTTGAAGCCTCTTACAGTTTCCTTTAGTGGTAAGTATTTTCCTGGGCTGCCAGTAAATTGCTCAGCTACGCTGAAAGGCTGTGACAAAAACCTTTGTATTTTTCTGGCTCTTGATACTACCAATTTATCAGAATCAGCCAATTCATCCATACCTAAAATGGCAATGATGTCTTGCAAATCTTTATATCTTTGTAATACTTCTTGCACTCCTCTGGCTGTGTTGTAATGCTCATCACCTAAAATCAAAGGATCCATGATTCTGGATGTAGATTCTAGTGGATCAACTGCCGGATAAATGCCCAGTTCTGTAATTGCACGGGAAAGTACAGTGGTTGCATCTAAATGGGCAAATGTTGTAGCCGGTGCTGGATCTGTCAGGTCGTCAGCAGGGACGTAAATCGCCTGTACAGACGTGATTGATCCCTTCTTTGTAGAAGTTATCCTTTCCTGAAGCGCACCCATCTCTGTGGCCAATGTAGGCTGATATCCTACTGCCGAAGGAACACGCCCAAGAAGTGCGGATACTTCGGAGCCTGCTTGGGTAAATCTAAATATGTTATCAATGAAAAGAAGTACATCCTGACCTGCTTGATCTCTGAAATATTCAGCCATGGTAAGACCCGATAGAGCAACTCTCATTCTAGCCCCTGGGGGTTCATTCATTTGGCCAAAGACCATAGCGGTTTTCTTAATAACTCCAGATTCAATCATTTCATAATAAAGGTCATTGCCTTCTCTTGTACGTTCCCCTACACCTGCAAAAACAGATATACCCCCATGCTCTTTGGCAATATTATTAATCAGTTCTTGAATAAGTACGGTTTTGCCTACTCCAGCACCACCGAATAACCCAACCTTACCACCTCTTGTGTATGGTGCGATTAAATCAATTACTTTAATGCCTGTTTCAAATATTTGAGCTGTAGTATCCTGTTCTTCAAAGGTAGGCGCCTGACGATGTATATCTGCTCTAAGGTCTGTCCCCACAGGACCTTTCTCGTCAATGGTCTCGCCAATAACATTAAACATTCTACCTAAGACCTTTTCACCTACAGGAACACGAATAGGTCCATTTGTATCTATAGCCTCCATGCCTCTTTTCAAGCCATCTGTAGATGATAAAGCTACACACCGGACTACGTCATCTCCAATATGTTGGGCCACTTCTGTAACGATGACTTTACCTTTAAAGTCAATGTTAATGGCGTTTAGCAGTTCTGGCATTTCCTCCGGACTAAATTTTATATCGATTACAGGCCCAATAATCTGATGTATTATTCCTTTGCCCATATTTTCCTCCTCATCATTTCTGCACTTCTGATCCAGCTACGATTTCAATAATTTCGTCAGTAATTGCAGATTGTCTTGCTCTGTTATAGTACAGTGATAATTTATCAAGCATATCCCTAGCATTATCTGTGGCACTTTCCATTGCCACACGCCTAGCTGCATGCTCACAGGTGGCAGATTCTACCAATGCAGCATAAATCATCATCTCCACGTATTTAGGAACCAAGTAGTTAAAAACTTGTTCTACTGATGGCTCATATTCTACAATTTTATCTATTTTCATAATTTCAGGATCCTTGTCAATTTTGAATGGTAGCAAGGTGACATTCTTCACTTCCTGCTCCATGCTGCTGATAAATGCAGTATAAATCAATACCACTTCATCTATCTCACCTGAATTGTACATGTCGATAATTGGCCTACTCATCTCTTTTGTCTCTAGGAAAGAAATATTCTCTGGTGGAGCTAGATATTCGCTATAAATGTCGTAACCTCGCTTCTCAAAATACTCTTTGCCTTTGGTGCCAATGGCTATGATTACTGGCTTTTCCCAATCCTCTAAGATTTCTTTTTCAGCTTCCTTAATAATATTGGTATTAAAGCCTCCACACAGTCCTTTACAGCTTGTCACAATAATATAACAAGTGGTTTTAATTTCCCTATTTCCCTCAAGAAAATGCTTTGGAATCTCACTGCTATTATTGAAAATTTCTGCAATAGAATGGGTAATATAGTGAAAGTTTTCATTTGTCTTTTGAAAGGTGACTTTGGCTTTTCTAAGTTTGCCTGCAGAAACTAATTTCATTGCATTGGTGATATGCTCTGTACTATTAACACTTTTTATTCTCCGCTTTATATCTTGCATACTGCTTGTCGCCATTATCTCACCCCCTTCTCTTCAAAATTTGTTCAGTCTATAAATTTAAACCAATGTAGTAAATAAGGCTTTACAAGCTGTAATGGCCTCTTTTAATTTTCCTTCTGTCTCTTCATCAATCTCGCCTTTTTCTTTAATGGATTTTTTTACTTCTCTACAATGTGTATCCATATATTCAAATAAGGCTTTTTCAAATGGTTTTACCTGAGCTACCTCAAGATCTGCCATATAACCATTAATCGCTGCGTAAATAATCACCACTTGGTTTTCTATGCAGATAGGCTGATATTGTGGCTGTTTCAAAACCTCCATAAGGATTTCACCGTGCTCTAGCCTGTTTTTTGTATCCTGATCCACGTCGGAACCGAATTGAGAAAAGTTAGCCAATTCTCTATACTGGGCTAATTCTAATTTAATCTTACTTGAAACTTTTTTCATGGCCTTAATCTGTGCATTACCGCCTACACGAGATACTGAAATGCCGGCATTTACAGCTGGTCTTTGCCCAGAAAAAAATAATTCTGATTCCAGGAATATCTGTCCATCAGTAATGGAAATTACATTTGTAGGTATATATGCAGATACATCTCCTGCCTGGGTTTCAATAATAGGCAATGCCGTAATAGAGCCGCCACCCAGTTTATCTGAAAGCTTAGCTGCACGTTCGAGAAGTCTGCTGTGAAGATAAAAGACATCTCCCGGATAAGCTTCTCGACCTGGCGGTCTTCGTAGCAATAGTGACATTGCACGATAAGCAACTGCATGCTTGGACAAATCATCATAAACAATAAGTACATGTTTTCCTTCATACATAAAGTATTCGCCAATAGCGCACCCTGCGTAAGGTGAAATGTATTGAAGGGGTGCAACCTCTGATGCTGTCGCTGCAACAACAACGGTATATTCCATGGCCCCTTTATTTTCTAGTGTTTGGACTAACTGAGCTACAGTTGACTGCTTTTGACCAATGGCTACGTAAATACAGATTACATCTTCTTCTTTTTGATTTAGAATAGTATCAATAGCTATGGCCGTTTTCCCTGTTTGCCTGTCACCGATAATCAACTCTCTTTGACCCTTTCCGATAGGTATCATTGAATCTATTGCTTTGATTCCCGTCTGTAAAGGTTGATTTACTGAATGTCTTTGTAATACTCCTGGCGCCGGGTATTCTATAGGTCTGTGCTGGGCTGCCTTTATGGACCCTTTTCCATCAAGGGGTTGACCTAATGCGTTTACAACACGGCCTATCATTTCCGGCCCTACTGGAACCTCCACAACTCTACCTGTGGGTTTGACTATATCCCCTTCTTTAATTTCTCTATCAGAGCCGAGAACTACGGCACCGACGTTATCTTCTTCTAGGTTAAGTGCCATTCCAAAAGTATCTCCAGGAAATTCTAAAAGTTCTCCAGCCATACATTCATCAAGCCCATACACTCTAGCGATACCATCACCAACTTGAATGACCGTTCCAAAATTAGAAACATCCATTTGATTCTCATAATTTTTTATTTGTTCTTTTATGACAGCGCTTATTTCTTCTGGCTTTATATTCATTTAGCCATCTCCTCTCTATCCGTTGATTATCTTGCTTCCCAAGGCATCAAATCTTTTTCTAATTGATGCGTCAATGATACGACCATCCACTAAAATCTTAACGCCACCTATAAGCTTGGGATCAATGTTATTCTCTAGTTTCACCTTATTCTGTAACAACTTGCTTACTTTCTCTTCAAATTTCTTCAACTGATCTTCTTTCAGTGGTTGAACAGAATATATGGTTCCATAAGCACAGCCTTCCTCATGATTTAACATGTCTTTATAGACGTTAATAATCTTAGGGAAATGTCTAGTTCTGCCTTTATCTACTAACACATAGAGCAGGTTTAAAAGCTCAAGGCAAATTCTCCCTTGAAAAATATTTTTCAGGATTTCTTTCTTATCTTTTGCGGAAATAACCGGATTATTAATAAGACTGAATAAATCAAGCTCTTGTTCTAATATGCCAAGAACCTGACAGCCTTCGTCTAAGATAATATCCCTTTTATTTGTCTCTGTAGCAGCTTGATATAAAGCATTGCCATAAGTCAAATCAATGGTTAACTCTGCCATTTAGATGTACCTGCCTCTTCAATAATTTCTTCCACTATCTGATCTTGGCCAACAATTGCAATTTCTCTTTCTACAATTTTTTCCGCCGCAAGAAGTGCAAGTGCAGCCACCTGCCCTTTCATCTCGGATATGGTTTTTTCCTTTTCTCTCTTTATCTGTTTTTCTGCCGCTACCATCATAGTTGCAGCATTTTGTGTTGCCTCGTCTATGATTTCTTTGGCCTGAGACTCTGCCTTTATTTTAGCGTTTTTAATAATTTCCCGGCTCTCCTGCTTTACGTCAGCAATCTTCTTATTATAGTCATTCATTTTAAGGTCTGCTTTATTATTGATTGCTTCTGCTGCATCAAAAGCATCTTTTACTGCATCTTGTCTATCTAGCATAAATTTTCGAATTTTCTTAAAGAAGAAACGCTTTAAGATTAAATATAAAATAACAAGGTTGATTACGATCATAACTGATGTCCAACCGAATTCAATCAGTCCTGTATAAACCTCCATGGCATCTCCTCCTTTCTTTGTACTCTAAATTGCTCTATCTTTATGATAAACATAATTACATAAACGGATTAGCGAACAATAGAATAATTGCAACAATAAGGGCAAAAATTCCGGCTGTTTCCGTAAGTGCTACGCCTACTAACATTAATTTCAATAATGACCCTTGTGCTTCAGGCTGCCTAGCAGTTCCCTCCACAGTCTTTCCTGCGGCAAACCCAATCCCGATTCCTACTCCTGCCATTGCAATCATAGCTAACCCTGCACCTATTGCAGATAAACCCATGATAAAAGCTTCTGGTGTTATTTGTGACATAATTCATATCCTCCTTAAAAATTATTCTTTATTTTAATGACCTTCCTGCGTGTTTCTTCCGTTAGCAGTGTAGACCATGGTTAACATTACAAAGATATATGCTTGAAGCCCTGGTTCAAACAGGTCAAAAAATACATTAAATGGTAATGGTATTGCAATTTGTAAAAATGGTATAGATGCACCTAGCATTACTGTCAGTGATTTCAGTCCATCTAAGAGCAAGGTCATAAGTATTACACCTGCTGTAATGTTACCAAAAATTCGACAAGCAAGTGTAACAGGGAATATAACTTCGCTAAGTAAATTCATAGGAAGTATAAACACATAAGGTTCAGACATATGCTTAATATACCCTATAGCAGTTCTTGCCCTTATTGCATTATAATGAATCATTACAAAGCTAATCAGTGCCAATGGCACAGTACAGTTTAAGTCTGCAGTAATAGGTCTAAGTCCTAACATCCCTAGGCAACTCCCAAGTCCTAAAAATAAAATCAGGGTTCCCATATAAGGTGCAAAGCCTTCACTTTTTTTGCCCATTGCATCTTCAACTAAATTATATACAAAGCTAACAATTAGCTCGCCTACAGCCTGGGCACCCTTTGGCACTCGCTCCATCTTTCTAGTTGCAAAGATGGCAAATATAATGATAGCAACGCTAACAATCCATCCAAAGAAAACAGTCTCTGTAATGTTAATTCCGCCGATATTCATTATGACTCGTGGTCCTAATTCCATAATTCACCCTCCTTTACTTTTTTTATCTGTGTGCCAGCTGTCCTCTTCATCTTCCCACTCCTTTGGATCTCTCCACTCTCGTGGTTCATCCGATTCGTTGAGAGGATTTTTCCTGGCTCCAGGAAACCTGGATTTAATACCATACATGTATATTATTCCCAATTGTATGGTTATGAAACCTATTGCGCATCCCACACCACAAATTAATGCGTAACGAACGGAAAGAAAAAACGCTACGGCATATATGGGCATACGAATAAAGTATCCAAATATAGCAGGGGCTTTTTCTTTGTTTTCTGAGACTTTGCGGCCAGTAAATGTTATGATACCAAAGTTGACTATGCTAATGACCGTACCTGCTGACAATCCAATGAGGAATTTAAGATTCATGCCTAAAAATAGCACTGATGCCAAGCCAATAACTATTCCAACAATTGTCGCATATTTTATGATTTCAGCTTTGAATAGTTTTAAGTCATTCATTATTTAAACACTTCTCTTTTTCCTTTCAAGAAACAAGAATGCGAAGAATTTCGTCTTGATTTTCTTGATTTTTATCACTTCTTTGCTATTAGGTACATTATAAACCTTTTCATTGGAAAGTAAAGGTTTGTTTGGAAAAGCAGAAAAAAACATTGCCATTTTTAGACCAACTTGCATGGTTCTTCCTTGGTTTTATAACTAGTTTGCTTACGGCTTTATTGGCATTTTTTTAACGATGTCAGGACAGATGTTTAATCACATTTTTAGCCCATTTCTTAGAAAAAAATCGTCTAGTTAATATAATTCCTTTGACCACATCTTCCATCTTTACTGCAAGTACTGCAAAATAAATAGGCCAGTGTAATCCTAAGGCTGTAATGAAAGCTAATGGGATGCCGATACACCATACCGCAAGAGTTTCTGTAAGCATGGCAAAAACTGTATCCCCTCCACATCGTAAAACTCCAGTTATATTAGTCGCATTGTACAAGGCCATCCACATTGTGCTGCCATAGACAATTAGGACTGAAAATGCCAAATCTGCTCCCCTTGGAGTAAACTCGAATAGAGATAAGATAGGCTTGCCACAAATAATAAGTCCTATACCAAAGACTATGCCGATTACTAAGCTACATTTCACAAATTTCTTTGCCAAGGCAAAAGCATAATCCAATTTTCCTTCACCTAATTTTTGTCCTACTAAAATCAATGTAGCATCCCCCAGGCTAAATGCGGCCATAATAAATAAATTATTAATAGTGTTGCATGCCTGTATTGCTGCACCTTCGGTTATTCCCACTCTGGCAAAGGCCGCCACATAAAGAGCTGTTCCAATCCCCCAAAGAGTTTCATTTATTGTAGTGGGAATTGCATTTTTCACAATACCCATTGCAAAATCCTTCTTGTAGGAAAAAAACTCTTTTATCTTTCCTCCCACAATATTCTTTCTTACGAATACTACATAAATCATTAGTGACATTTCAAGGAATCGTGCTATAAGAGTTGCTAGAGCTGCTCCTACTATACCCATTTTAGGTGCTCCAAAATTGCCGAAGATGAATATGTAATTTAAAATCGTATTAGTTAGGAATGCAAAGACACTAATGAACAGTGGTATATGGGTTTGCTGCGTAGCACGAAGGGCTGCTGTAAGTGGCACTGTTATAGCCACAAAGAGAAACGTCGCCGCTCCCATACGCACATACCCTACGCCCATGTCAATAATTTCAGGGAATCTTGTGAATATGCGCAAAATTTCATGTGGGAAGATCATTGCTGCAACAAAAAACAAGAGACTTATGCTGACTGTAATAGTCATAGCAAAGCCTGTCGCTTTCTTAATATTAGCAAAGTCTTTAGTCCCAAATAGTTGGGCTATAAATGTAGATACTCCGCTCGTAAATCCAAACATTACCATCCAGTGAATGAAGTACACCTGTACAGAAATGCCTACTGCATTTAACTCTGATTCCCCAAGGCTGCCTACCATTAGATTGTCCACTAAAGTTAGAGAGGTCCCAACCAAGCTTTGTACTGCAATTGGAAGTGCTACTGTTAAAAGTTTTTTATAGACTTCCTTATTATTTAAAGTAAAAGCCTGTTTTTCCTTACTCATGCCGCTTCTTTTTCTCCTTGCTTTCTTCCTTAGCAATGTTCACCGCATTTATTTCAACCTTTTTAGTACTGGTATCTGAAAGCAGAACATAAAGCAACATAATAGCCACAGCTAAAAGTCCTATGGCATCTACTAGTAGACTTCTGCTGAACTCCACAGCCACAACGCCCATTATTCCACTTATACAGTACATAAGCATCACTGATCTTCTCTGACCAAAGCCTGCTCGCATTATTCTATGGTGTAAATGTTCTTTGTCTGCCGTAACTATTGATTGTCCTCTAATTGTTCGTCTAAGCATAGCAAACAGAGTATCAAAGATAGGTAGACCTAGTACTAATGCCGGAATTGCAACTGCAACAACAGTAGCCCCCTTAGTGGGACCAATCAAAGAAAATGTAGCCAAACAAAATCCCAAGAATAAGGATCCACTGTCTCCCATAAATATCTTAGCTGGATGAAAATTAAATGGCAAGAATCCTAATGCGCCACCAGCAACAGCTAGCATGGCATAGGTAACTAGATATTGTCCATTGTTATAGGCAACAAAAGCGATGCATAAAGACGCAATAGCAGAAATTCCTGCTGCAAGGCCATCCAACCCATCGATTAAGTTAACAGAATTGCTAATTCCCACAATCCATATAACCGTAACAATAAAACTGACAACATCTCCAAAGATTAAATTTCCATCACCAATAAGGTTTCCAATAAAGGCTACTCTAATATCAAAAAGGTATACAATTATTGCACAGATGCCCTGACCTATGAATTTAACTTTAGGTCCTAAGCCTTTTAAGTCATCTACAACCCCTAAGGCATAGATTAATGTGCCGGCAATAACAATTCCTGTAGTGTTTTTTTCAGGCACAACAAAGAATATAACAGAAACCATAACACCTATAAATATGGCCATGCCTCCAAATCGTGGCATGGATTTTGTGTGTACTCTCCGATCATCTTTTGGTATATCCATAGCACCTATTTTAGGTGCTAGCCATATTGCCAAGGGTGTAAATGCCAAAGCCAGTACAAAGGCAACAGCAAAGGAAGCACAAAGTGACACGTAATTTATTTCCACCTTTTATTCTCCTAACATTACAATTTTCAGGCCTGCTTCTGCCAAAATATCTACCGATAGTTGGTCCGGATACCCTTCTTTTACTACTATTCTGCGTACTCCTGCATTAATAATCATCTTTGCGCAAATTACGCAGGGTTGATGTGTAATATAAATGGTAGAGCCTTCTATACTTTGTCCCAAAGTGGCCGCCTGTATTATTGCATTTTGTTCTGCATGAAGTGCTCGACAAAGTTCATGTTTTTCTCCTGACGGAATATTTAATTGCTCTCGCAAGCAACCGCCTTCTCGATCTCCACAGTGATCAAGACCTCTTGGCGCACCGTTATACCCGGTGGAAATAATATGCCTATCATTGACAATCACAGCCCCTACTTGTCTTCGTAAACAAGTAGATCTTTTAGTTGTCAGCTGAGCCATCTCCATGAAATACTCGTCCCAGTTTGGTCTGTCATCCATCCTTAATCCCCCTTTTATATCTTATCAATAATATACTTCTGCCAAATATAGTCCTTGTGGAGGGGCTGTGTGTCCAGCCTTCTGTCTATCTCCATCAAGAATAATTTTTTCTACATCTTTTGGTACAAATCGTCCCCGTCCCACATCCACTAAGGTCCCTGTAATGATTCTCACCATGTTGTAAAGAAAACCATTACCATCTATCTGCAAGGTAATATTCTCACCAGAAACGTCTATTTTTAAATCATAAATATTTCTTATTGTGGTTGCTCTCTTTGCTCCACCTGCCGCCTGAAAGCATTTAAAATCATGAACACCTACAATAAACTTAGCAGCCTCTTTCATAGCTTCCACATCTAAAGGTTTTTTTATGTAGTAACAATAGTTTCGCTGAAACAAGTCTACATCGTCAGTATTTTTTATTTTATAAATATATTTTTTTCCCTTGGAATCAGCTCGAAGGCGAAACCCTATAGGTTTTTCCTCAACTTTAGTAATAACAATTGACCCTACCGGACTTTTTCCCTTGGCCATGCCTGCTAACACATGGTTTACAGCCAGGGCCAGCTTGTCTGTGGGTATACCAAAGTCCCCTGAAAATCCGACTCGTTGTCCATAGGCGTGTACACCTGCATCTGTTCTGCTTGTCCCATTAACCCGTATCTTCGTATTGCAAACTGCTTCTAATGCTTCTTCTAGAGTTCCTTGTACCGTAGGCACATCAGGTTGTAGCTGCCATCCGGCAAAAGGTGTTCCATCGTAAGCTACGGTGAGCAAAAAATTTCTTTCCATCTTGTCACCTAGTTATTTTCTTGGTAGTTCTATTTGCTTACTATCTTTGGACTGGCGATAAAGGGTAAACTTTTTTCCTATAGCCTGTACAAATTCTGCCCCTAGCTCTTCAGCCAATTCATTGGCCACATCCTTAGGAGAAAGGTCGCAACCCTCCTGTAATTTTACTTTGACCAATTCTCTGTTTTCAAAACCTCTTTCCAGTTCTGCTTTTATATTTTCTGTTAATCCGCCTTTACCTAAAAATACAGTAGGCTCAAGGTCATGAGCCAGTTTCTTTAAAAAGCTTCGTTGTTTGCTTGTAATCATTTATTATCCTCTTTCTAACTAATTTAATCTATTCTTCCTATTATATATGAATTCTGCTTTTTTACAACAGGGGCCAGATAATTACCAGATAAATTATCCCTGCAGCCCCAATAAATGTACCAAAGGGCTTAGGTTGGTCTTTAATCAGCTTTTTCCTTATAACTCCTACAAGGAAAACGCCTAAAGTGATTGATATGGTTAGAGTTAAAGCTATACCCGTACCGTAAAGCCCAAAGCAAAAGCCCATAACGGTAAAAAGCTTTGCATGACTCCACTTTATATATTTACCTTTTCCCGCCGCTTTTTCAATGATAACGACTATGGCCATTGCCCCTCCACCTAACAGTGCTCCATATAGGCAATCTAAAGGATTTTTCTGATATGGAATAAATCCAAAGGCACAAATTGCTAATAGTATAATAAATGGATTTGGAAGGGTGTTATATTTTTTATCTGCTAGTCCGATTTCAAGAAGTGCCCAGGAGGCGGCAAATGCTGCTAGACCATATATCCAGTCCTCGGTAAAAAGCTTTATTCCTCCCCCGATAAAAAACATTGTAAAGACCCATTTCCATGGATAGCTTTTCACCCGCTGACCATCTTCAGCTTTTAATTCGCCTTGGTTATTAACCTCTTCCTTGGTAAGCCAATTTAGAGGAATTTGGTTAAAAACATACACTGCACCGTTGCCAGCAATGATTCCTGCAATGATTCCTGCAATGATTTCTATTAATATTTCTACAAGATATGACATAATTTACGTCACCATTTTTTACCTTTCTAAGTAATTGTATAAACTTCGACAAATTCCTACACGTAAATGTTCAGATATTGCACAAAATGTCGCAAAATCGTTGTAGATTTTTAGGGTTTTAAGGGATAAAATTAAGAAAATCGTATTTATTTAGATAGGAGATACATATGAAAAAAGAAACGTTAATTATAACCTCTTGCCTCTCCCTTGCATTCATCGTAAATGTAATTTTCCTCTGCATTTTCAGTACAAGGGTATTAAGGCTAGAAACGGTAAAAATGTCAGCGGCACTCTTAGTCTTATTAGAACTATCCCTCATCACACTATCTGCCACAACTTTACACAAATATCAACTGCAATCCACCTCCACTGCTTATTTTAAAAGTTTGTATCAGGGCATTTTACTAAACACCTCAACAGGCATTGCTATTATCAATGATGCAAAGGTTTTAGAATTCGCCAATCACGCCTACGCAGATATGCTAGGTCTTGGAAATATGCCTCTGGCTGGCCGTTCTTTTTGGAATGCCTTACCACCGGATCTATGCCAATTTATTTCTACATACAATATTCTTACCCAAACGACTGAACCAAATCAGTATTGCCAAACCATTTGCTATGAAGATCGATGTATACATTATAACATTTTTTCCGTAAAGGATGAACATGGTGACTATAAATGTATTGTTACTTCTGATGATCATACAGACATAGTAAACACCGATCAACAATTACAAGACCAATTAAAAGAAATACAGTTTCATGCTGATTCAAAAGAGGCCCTATTTGCCAATGTTTCTCACGAATTAAAAACGCCTTTAAATGCTATTATTGGATTAAACCATATCCTGTCAGGTACAGAATTGACTGCCAAACAAGAGGAATTAATCAGCAAAATTAACGTTTCTTCTGAATTTTTGTTAAGTCTAATTAACGATATTTTAATCTTTTCTAAGATTAAAAACGGGTCATTAGCTTTATTCCCTAGCCAGTTTATGCTAGCTGACCTCCTTGTTGACATTAGAAAAATATTCTACCCTCTTACTCAGAAACAGGATATAAAGTTTGAGGAAGACTACAACTTTCCGCCTAACCTTTGTCTACATTTGGACAGGCTCCGCCTTGAACAGGTATTAGTAAATCTAATTAATAATGCACTGAAATTCACAGAAATAGGCTACGTAAAGCTTTCTGTTGTTGTGACTCAAGAACTAAGCGAATCCATGACGCTTAAATTCTCCGTCGAGGATACAGGTATTGGAATTGATTATTCCGACATCTCCAGCCTTTTCACTGAGTTTAAACAATTAGAGAATCATTTAACCAAGCTTCATCAAGGAACTGGCCTAGGGCTGCCTATCTGCAAAAATTTAGTAGAAAAAATGGGTGGTTCTATGTGGGTAGAAAGCCAAAATGGGATGGGATCCACTTTTTTCTTTACCATAACTACACCAAAATCCTATAAGGCAATCGAGCCTACTGCTCAGGATGCAGTGGCTGAAGGGACTTTACATGGCAACGGAGAAAAAGTTCTAGTCGTAGAGGATACCTTGCTTAATTATGAGGTTGTTGAGGATCTCCTGGCTCAGGTAAACATCTTCTGTGATCATGCAAAAAACGGTCTGGAAGCAATCAAAATGTATAAGCAAAGTGGTCTATCTAAGTACAAGGCGATTCTCATGGACATACATATGCCTGAAATGAATGGATATCAGACTTCAGAAAACCTACGTCACATGGGAGTCAAGCTTCCTATTATCGCTCTAACCGCAAGTAGCATGGATTCTGCAGATCAGGAAAAATACAAGCACTTATTTGATGGCTTTATTTTCAAGCCCTTTAAGCATACCCAACTATACGCCGCCCTGTTTCCGTACTTCAATGGCTCTTTTCAGCCTAGTTGCGTTGGAGCAGAGCCGACATTGCCTATTTCTGACAAAACTTTTGCTATCTCAAACTTAAGTGGCAGCACCGCCCTTTACGAGAAGCATTTGTGTAAATTCCAGACTAATTATGCTGATGCCGGGGATCGTTTTAACTTACTTATTCAAAGTGGTCAGTTAGTTGAAGCGGAACGCTTCATCCACTCGGTGAAAGGATTATCTGCCATGTTAGGCCTTGTGGCTTTATCCGATTGTGCAAATGTCTTGGAAAAAGCCTTAATAGATGGAGAGAAAAATCTGACCACCCTCTCTTCTAACTTTTGCGAAAAGTTGGCGGCCAGTATGTCTGTTAAATGATTTATTTTACTTTTGCAACTGGTATTTCCGGGATTACTCGCCTAACTGATGTAGGCTTCCTATAACTAGCCGAACTTATTTTTATTCCCATCGCTGGTGTACTTGCATGAACAATCTGTCCGTCTCCTATGAAAATAGATACGTGACCAGGATAAGCCATAATATCACCTGGTTGTAGACCTTGATATGTCACAGGATTGTAGATTACAGGAACTCCTACTTTCCCCATTTCACCTGATGACCGAGGCAGAGTAATCCCAAATTGTTTGTATACAGTCTGGATAAATCCAGAACAATCAGCCCCATTAGTAAGACTTGTTCCACCATAAACATAAGGGTTTCCTACAAACTGACAAGCAAAGTCAACCACCCCTTGGCCTGTAATTTTAGTAGCCACAGAGTATTTCATACCTGAATATGTCCCATAAACAGTCCCTGTGCTAGGAGTTTCATATGATCTAGTCTTGTAATAATAAGTCTCTTCAGGATCCACATTTTCATCTACAAACTCTGTCTTGCTTGTCTTTGCAATTTCCTTGTATGGGCCTGCCTTTTCCGGAGCCTTTGCTATTGCACGATAAAGCTTATATTTTACTGATCCCTCTACATTCTTCCAAGTTACTGTTATATTATTTTGCCTTCGAGTTATTTTTTTAATGGTAGGCGGTGGATTAATAACTTTCTTAACTCTCTCCGGGGAATACTTCCCATAATAAGTGGTTCCACTGGCAGTTTGATAACTGCGGACTTTGTATGAGTATGATTCATTGTAATTTAAACCTGTGTCCTGATAGCCAGTCACATTTCCGTCTTTTATGTTTTTTTCAAGAGTCGCCTTACCTGTCGTGGTATCTACCTTATATAGCTTATACCCTTCAGCTCCGCCTAACTTTTTCCAGTTAATACTCAACGCACTCCTAGAAACATTGTCGATTGAGGTTATTTTAGAGCCTGACGCAAAAGTCACCTTAAATGGCCGGCTGACTAAATTTTTCACAGTACCGCTCGTGTCTCTAATACGAATTTTATAAGTATAGTTGCCTGGCTTAACATTCCCAAATTTAATTTTGCTGTCTATTTTGGCCAGATCATAGTTTTTAGCCTTCGGATCAACTTTAGCGTTGCTTCCTGGCACCCATGAATTCTTACTATCTACCACACCTGCCCTAACATAATTTAGTTTTATCGTAGAGGTGATTTTCCCCTTTACAGTAAAGCTATCACCATAGGAAATAGAAGTTGGTATAGTTTCCCCTTTAATAGTCGCCTGTTCTTCTGCACCGCTTACTGGGACAGCCATTGCCATCGCCAACAGAATCATAACGATTACTAAATTGAAAATTAACCTCTTCTTTACCTTTATCATATTTATTCCTTCCATGCCTTTGCTACAGCTTCAGCTACTATGTCTGCCGCTCCTGGATAGAATGCGCTAGGGATAATATATTCTTCGTTTAACTCTTCGTCTTTGACGATCCCTGCAAGGGCAAATGCCGCTGCAACCTTCATCTCTTCCGTAATTCGCTTTGCACCTGCCCCGAGAGCTCCCTTAAAAATTCCCGGAAAAGCTAAAACGTTGTTAATTTGATTCGAGTAGTCTGATCTACCTGTGCCTACCACTTTTGCGCCTGCCGCCTTTGCTTCTTCAGGAAAAATCTCAGGTTCTGGATTTGCCATAGGAAATATGACTGGATCCTTACCCATAGAACCTATCATTTCTCCAGACAAAACCTTAGGACCAGACACACCAACAAATAAATCCGCACCTACAATTACCTCTTTTAATAAGCCTGTTTTTAATCTTTGATTAGTAAGCTTTGCAAGATCCATCATTGCCGGTGGCAATGTCTCATCAGTTCTGCACAAAGCCCCTTCCTTATCACAGACGATTATTTCTCCTGCGCCTATGGATAAAAGCATCTTAGCAATAGCTGTTCCCGCCGAACCTGCACCATTAACAACTACCTTTATTTCTTTCAGATTTTTCCCCACTACTTTCAGTCCATTAATAGCAGCTGCGCAAACTACTACAGCAGTTCCATGTTGGTCATCATGAAATACAGGAATATCCACTAAACTCTGTAGCTTTTCCTCTATTTCAAAGCAACGTGGCGCTGCAATATCCTCTAGATTGATTCCTCCGAAAGTGGTTGCAATATTCTTTCCAATATTAACAATCTCATCCACGTCTTGGGTTTCTAGGCAAATAGGAATCGCATCAATACCTGCAAACTCTTTAAATAAAAGAGCTTTCCCATCCATTACGGGAATGGATGCCATCCCTCCAATATTGCCAAGGCCTAAAACTGCAGAGCCATCACTGATTACTGCAACTGTATTGCTCTTATTAGTATATTTATATACGTCCGCTGGATTCTTGTGAATTTGACGACAAGGTTCTGCCACGCCAGGAGTATAAGCTGTAGACAAATCATCTTTAGTCTTTATCTTTACCTTGCTTACTGTTGCCATTTTCCCTTTATTTTCTTCATGCATTTTCAATGACTCTTTATAATAATCCATCTTTTACCTCTATTTTTTCCATGAGCTTTTTAGACCTACAATTTTATTGAATACTTTTTTGTTATCTTTTGTCAACTTTTCATCAGCAATATAATATCCATGTCTGAAGAATTGGAACCGTTCCCCTGGCTTAGCATCACCAATAGCTGGTTCAGCATAACCGGTGATAGTTTTCAATGATTCAGGGTTTATCTGATTTTCTCCATTCTCATCTTCAATCATAAGATGGTCATAATTTCTGATTTGGATCTCTACTGCAGTTTTTGCATCTACCCAGTGAATAGTGCCCTTAACTTTACGCCCTTCAAATCCGCTGCCACTTTTAGTTTCAGGATCATAAGTACAAAGTAATTCCTTGATAGTACCGTCTTCATTCTTAATTACTTCATTGCACCTTATAAAATAGGCACCCTTAAACCTAACTTCGTTTCCTGGGAACAACCTAAAATACTTCTTTACTGGTTCTTCCATAAAGTCTGCCCCATCAACGTAAAGTTCTCTGCTAAAAGGTACAAAACGATTTCCCATCTCTGGTACTTCTCTATTGTTTTCAATCTCAACTTCTTCCGATTCGTCTTCAGAATAGTTGGTTATTATTATCTTAATTGGATCTTCTACTACATTTCTATTTGCTACTTTTGCCTTTAGATCTTCTCTAGCACAGTGCTCAAGTAATGCAATATCTACCATGCTGTTTGCCTTGGAGACTCCTATTCTCTCACAAAAATCACGAACTGCTGCTGCTGTGTAGCCTCGCCTCCTAAGTCCTGCAATCGTTGGCATTCTCGGGTCATCCCAGCCATCTACATTGCCCTCGTCAACTAAAGTTTTAAGCAGTCTCTTGCTCATTACTGTATTGGTCAAATTTAATCTGGCAAACTCAATTTGTTGAGGCGGTGCTTTCCAATCTAATGCCTGAAGTACCCAGTCATAAAGGGGTCTATGATCTTCAAATTCTAAAGTGCAAAGTGAATGAGTAATTCCCTCTATTGCATCTTCAATAGGATGAGCATAATCATACATTGGATAAATGCACCATTTGTCTCCTGTATTGTGATGGGTCGCTCTGGCAATTCTATAGATTACTGGATCACGCATATTCATATTTGGAGAGGTCATATCTATCTTCCCTCGTAATACCTTTTCTCCATCAGAAAATTTTCCTGCTTTCATTTGTGCAAAGAGAGTTAAATTTTCTTCTACGGTTCTATTCCGATATGGGCTTTCCTTTCCTGGCTCTGTTAGTGTCCCTCTATATTGTCTCATCTGGTCTGCATTAAGATCGCAAACATAGGCATTACCATCTTTAATCAGCTTTACTGCAAAATCATACATTTGATCGAAGTAGTCTGAAGCCCATAAACGGTTATCCCAATTAAAACCAAGCCATTTTACATCTTCTTCTATTGCTGATACGTATTCCACATCTTCTTTGCCTGGATTAGTATCATCATAACGAAGATTACACTTGCCATTATACTTTTCTGCTGTGGAAAAGCTTATACATATAGCTTTTGCATGTCCAATGTGAAGATATCCATTTGGTTCTGGTGGGAATCTTGTTTGAACTTTATCTCCATACTTTTGATTTTTCAAGTCCTGATCAATTATATTATGAATGAAATTAGAAGCCATTTCTTCTGTTTCTACCTGTTTTTTTTCAATATTTGCCATTTACTTACTCCTCCTCGAAAATTCTATCCATTTATTATATCCCAACTATATAGTCTCATGCAAGTAAAGAAGGCAAAAACAGGTGATTTCCAACGAAAAAGAGGACTGCCTGTAAAGGCCATCCTCTTTCCCGTTGCTTTATTTATCATTTTTTAGAGAAGGTTCGACAAGCATTAATTTGCTCACCGTCTCCAAAGTAGGAGCTATTTGTTGTTGTTGAACCGTTTGGTTTTGATATATTTTTGTTTGATGTATGCTTTCACCTGCGATCCCCACCACACCTAATGAAAGGAACATTGTAAAGGCCGCAGCCATAGCTATTGTTTTTTGTGTCATAAATCTTACCCCCGTTCAATTTATAAACTTATTATAGCTTCCTAATGTGTTGCTTTCTTGTTGAAAAAATAACGACTTTCTTAAGAAGATATTAAGCTATCTTACACTCTGAGCATTCTATACCCCACCCCAACATGAGTTTGAATATATTGAGTGGAATCGCCCCTCTTTTCTATCTTCTTTCGCAGGGTTGCCATAAATACTCTAAGTGAAGCCACGTCGTTATCCCATGCGCTTCCCCAGATTTCACGAGTAATATATGCGTGGGTTAAAACCTTTCCTATATTTTTGGCAAGTAAACATAAAAGTTTATATTCAATAGGCGTGACATGAAGTTCTTTTTCCACCATATAAACACAACCTGCCGCATAGTCTATTTTTAATTCTCCATTGGTGAATATCCCATTGTCCGTCCCCTCTTTATTTTGGAAATAATTCAATCTTCTAAAGGTTACTCTAAGTCTGGCCAGGAGCTCCTCAACAGAAAAAGGCTTAGTTAAATAATCATCAGCGCCTGCATCTAAGGCATGGATTTTATCCTCATCTTCACTTCTGGCACTTATAACAATAATAGGCATTTTTGACCAGGAACGAATTTTTTTAATAAGATCCACCCCATCAATATCGGGCAACCCTAAGTCAAGTAAAATTACATCAGGATTATATGAAGTCGCCTCTCGTAGGGCTTGCTCCCCTGTAGATGCCGTATGAAATTTGTAATCATGAATCTCAAGGGTAGTTGCAATTAAGTTTCTTACTGCTCCATCATCTTCCACAATTAGAACCATTGATTTATTCATGTAACACTACCTCCTCTGCGGGTAGGGTAAAGCGGAACATGGCTCCCTTTGGACTGTTATCTAAAACTGAAATTTCCCCACCATGTGCTGTAATAATTGATTTACAAAGGGCTAGTCCTAGGCCAAAGCTCCTTCTGCTATCAGCTATTTTTTCCCGCTGTGTATAGAACATATCAAATACTTTTTTCTTTGCACTATTTGAAATGCCAGCCCCATTATCTGATATTTCCACAATAACCTTCCCATCCCTTTTCTTTGTATCAATAGTAATTTCCGATCCTGGTTGTGTATATTTTATCCCATTGTCTACAATATTTATGACTACTTGAACAATCAGCCTTGCATCCATTCGGGCAAGGATAAAGTCCTCGGATTGTTTAACTGTAATCTTATGTTCCACCTTCTTTGGATTAACATGGCGCAACGCCTCTGTAATCACTTCTTCTATAAGTTCTGCGTTCATATGTAGCTGCATCGTTCCATCTTCAATTTTTGTAACTGAAAGCAAATTTTCCACAAGATTGATGAGCCACAAGGAATCGTCGTAAATATTAGTGTAAAGTTCTCTCTTTTTCTCCCTGCCCATAACATCATCACTTGCTAGCAAAATCCCTGCATTTCCTGATATTGATGTAAGTGGAGTTCTTAAATCATGGGATATGGATCTTAAAAGATTCGCCCTAAGTTGTTCATTCTTTGCAAGTATTGCGGTCTTCTCTCTTTCCATAATAGCTTTATCATTTTCCAAAGCTAGAGCACATTCTCCTAAAATTGAAAGCAGAACGCTGTTCTCAAAAGACTTAAGAGGCTCTCTTTTAAGTGCGATACCTACAACCCCATATACTGTATTATTTACCCTTATTGCAAGATAAAGGCACTTAGCATTACCTAAAGTATTCGTAGTTGCTCCTGCGTGTTTATTATTTTTACAAACCCACGCTGCAACAGCCATTTCCTTGTCCACCGTGTAAGGCTCTATTGGATCTCCTGGATTTACAGTAAATACTGCTGGATCTAATAGCACTCCTTCTTCTGCAAGATAAAAGGTAATATCCTTTCCAAGAAGTTTAACTAATTGTTTAGCGGTCACCGAAACAATTTCATTTTTCTCTTTACCCTTTTGAAGCAACTGGTTAGTTTCAAATAAGATTTTAGTCCTATAGGCAATAGCTGCAGCTTGCTTTGCATTTCGCTTGATTTTCACTGTAAGGGCACTAGTCATAAATGCAGAAATGAACATCACTGCAAAGGTAACAGGATATCCCGCCCCATAAGCATTAAATGTGAACGTAGGCACTGTGAAAAAAAAGTTAAATGTTAATACGCTTACAATGGAAAAGATCAAGCTATACCCCCTCTGGGTGGTGATAATGGCTGTAATCAATACTCCTAATATGTAGATAGTGATAATATTTGACTCAGAAAGTCCTAACTCATGAAATACTACGCCTACAAAAGTTGCCGCAGCCAGCACAAGAACAGATTTCACCATATCCGACCATTGAATTTTTAAGCTTTTTTTCTTTCCTTTTCTTCCATTGTATTTTTCTTCTTCCTCATGGGTAATTACATAAATATCCAAAGTTGGCGCAACAGTAGTCAATTGTTCAATAAGAGATGATTTCTTCCAAAAATATTTTTTTGTAACGTTATTTCTTCCAAGTACAATCTTTGAAACTCCTGAAATACGAGCAAATTCAGCGATTCGCAGAAAGGTGTCATCTCCGTAAACAGTCTCCACTGTGGCCCCTAGCTGTTCTGCTAAATGTGTATTTTGGTTAAGTATCTTTTTATCTTCTTCATCCATGTCCTCAGAGCTTGAGGATTCCACATATAGCGCAGTAAAATTACCCTTATATGCGGTTGCCATCCTTGCCCCTGCACGAATCAACTTGGCATTAGATGGTGAATCTGAAATACATACTAAAATATGTTCATCTGTATAATAATTGCTATTAGCTGTGCGTCTTGCTTTTTCAGAAGTTTTATTTGCTCTATCTGCACACCTTCTAAGGGCGATTTCCCTAAGTGCTACAAGATTTCTCGCCTCAAAAAAGTTGCCAATGGCTCTTTTGACTTGTGTCTCCTTATAGATTTTCCCTGTTTTGAGTCTTTCGATAAGTTCCTCTGGCTCTATGTCTACAAGCTTGACTTTATCTGCATTATCAAATACGTGATCAGGAATCCTCTCACGAACGGCCACTCCAGTAATTGCTGCGACCATATCGTTTAAACTTTCAATATGCTGTACATTTACAGTTGTATAAACATCAATTCCCGCCTTAAGTAGTTCTTCAATATCTTGATATCTCTTTTGGTGGCGACATGCTGAGCTATTGGTATGGGCAAGTTCATCAACTAAAATAATCTCTGGATTTCTCCTTATTGCCATATCTAGGTCAAATTCTTTCAGTTTTATTCCATTATAGTTTATTATCTTGTTTGGAAGCTGCTCTAAGCCTTCTACAAGTGCCATAGTTTCTGGTCTTGTGTGGGGCTCCACGTATCCTATAACAACATCTACGCCTAACTTTTTTGCCTCATGGGCATCACTTAACATGGCATAGGTTTTACCTACCCCTGCTGCATAGCCATAGAATATCTTTAAACGTCCTCTACCCTGTCCTTGTTCTTCACTTTTAATCGTCTTTAGTATTTCTTCAGGATTAGCTCTTGAATCATCCATTGTTTATGCCTCCATAGCTATTATTTTTCTTTTATTATACTACAAATGCCCTTAACATTGCATTATTGTAATGTCAAGGGCATTAAGATTGTATAAAGATTTTTTTATAGTACTCCGTCTAGCATAAGATTCACTTCCAGTACGTTTACCGTGTTTTCCCCAAATACTCCTAGAAATTTCCCTCCGGTACATTTTTTAACTACATCCCTGACTTTGTCTTCTCCCAGGTTGTTCTCGTCTGCAACTCTAGCAACCTGGTATTCTGCTGCTGCCAAAGAAATATGAGGGTCAAGTCCGCTACCAGAGCTGGTAACAAGATCAACTGGAATTGCGTCTTCTTTCATGGTAGGATTTGCATCCCTTATCATTGCCACTCTATCTGTCACAAGTTCTTCGTATTCGTCACTTGCTGGGCTAAGATTAGACGGTGCTGCATACATTAATATCTCGCCGTTGTCATCCTTATATGTGGAAACATCCACATTCATAATTCGGCCCCACATGTGATTTTTATCTTTGTACTGTTGACCTAACAACTCAGACCCGTATTTTTGTCCATCTACTTCTATAATGCTGCCGTTTGCTTGCTTTGGAAATAACAACTGGGCCAAGCCAGTTATTATTCCTGTATATAAAACTCCGCAAATCACGGTAAATATTAAAAGCAACAATCCTCCACGGAGCAAACCTGATTTTATCGATTTCATTTTTTATTCCTCCAGTCTAAAAATAAGTTATATTCCTTACGCCAAGTTAAATGCTACAAGTAACAAGTCAATCAGTTTGATGCATATAAATGGAGCTATAAGCCCACCAACACCGTAAACTAGCAGATTCCTTTTCAGCAATTTTCCTGCGGATACTTCCCTATATTTAACACCTTTCAACGCAAGTGGTATAAGGGCAATAATGATTAAGGCATTGTATATAATCGCCGAAAGCACTCCGCTCTGTGGGGATGTTAACCCCATTATATTCAAAGTTGCAAGTCCTGGGTAAAGTCCCATGAACAAGGCTGGAATAATTGCAAAGTATTTAGCAAGGTCATTTGCAATGGAAAAAGTGGTCAAGCTGCCTCTTGTCATTAAAAGCTGTTTACCTATTCGTACAATGTCGATAAGCTTTGTAGGTGAGGAATCAAGGTCTACCATATTCCCTGCCTCTTTGGCAGCCTGTGTTCCTGTATTCATGGCCACTGCCACGTCTGCTTGTGCCAATGCTGGAGCATCGTTTGTCCCGTCACCAGTCATAGCTACAAGGTGTCCTTTTATCTGGAAATCTCTTATTAGCTCCAGTTTACCTTCAGGTGTTGCCTCTGCAAGGAAATCGTCCACACCTGCTTCTGCCGCAATTGCTGCTGCAGTCAGTGGATTGTCTCCCGTAATCATGATAGTCTTAATTCCCATTTTTCTAAGATCTGCAAATTTTTCTTGCACACCTTGCTTAATAATATCTTTTAGGTGAATAACTCCCAAAACTTTATGGTTTTTCGTTACAACAAGAGGTGTCCCCCCCTGCTTTGATATTTTAGCGACTTCATCAACACATTCTTTGCTGTATGTCCCGCCGGCTTTAACCACATATTCTTTAACGGATTCTGCAGCTCCTTTGCGAATTTCTTCCCCATCAAAATCAACTCCACTCATTCGAGTTTTCGCTGTAAATGGGATGAATGTCATTCCTTTATCTGAAAGTATCCTTTCACGAATATTGAATTGTTCTTTTGCTAAAACCACAACGCTTCGCCCTTCAGGTGTTTCGTCTGCAAGGGAAGAAAGTTGGGCTGCATCTGCAAGTTCCTCTGGGGATGTATTATCAACAGGTATAAAAGCATATGCCTGACGATTTCCCAAAGTTATCGTTCCGGTTTTATCCAGCATGAGAATGTCAACATCTCCTGCCGCTTCAATAGCTCTGCCACTCATTGCCAAAACATTTGCCCTATTAAGCCTACTCATGCCAGCAATGCCAATTGCTGAAAGCAGAGCACCAATAGTTGTTGGTGCAAGGCACACAAGCAGGGCAATTAAAGTAGTCACTGATGTAGGGTTTGGAATTCCTGCTAGGTTTGCAGAAAATGCCGAATAAGTGTACAAACACATGGTAACTAGAATAAAAATAATGGACAAAGCCACAAGAAATATTTGCAATGCAATTTCATTGGGTGTTTTCTTTCTCTTAGCGCCTTCAACCATAGCGATCATTTTATCAAGGAAGCTTTTGCCTACTTCACTTGTAACCTTTATGATAATCCAGTCAGATAAAACTGTAGTTCCTCCTGTTACTGCACTTCTGTCTCCACCGCTTTCACGGATTACAGGTGCAGATTCACCAGTAATAGCACTCTCATCTACAGACGCTGCCCCATCAACAACTTCTCCATCAGCAGGAATCTGTTCTCCTGCTTTTACAATTACCAGATCCCCCCTTTTTAATAGGGCTGAAGATATAGCTGTTACCTTTTCTCTTTTTTCAATAGATGGAATCTGTTGTGCAATAACGTCTTTCTTTGCTGCCCTTAGGGAATCTGCCTGGGCTTTTCCTCGACCCTCTGCAATTGCCTCTGCAAAATTTGCAAAGAGAACAGTGAACCAAAGAATTATTCCAATTGCCAGGGTATATCCCGAACTAGCATCCTTGAATCCAAACAGGGACACTAACCATAAAATGCTTATAAGAATGGCCGAAATGTAGACCAAAAGCATTACAGGATTTTTTGCCTGTGTTTTAGGATTCAACTTTATAAATGAATCTTTTATAGCCCTAGCCAACATTTTTTTGTCAGCAAAAGCATTCTTTTCTTTTACTTTCATACATTAACCCTCCTTATCTCATTTGTTCAAAGAACTCGGCAATTGGCCCTAGTGCCAATGCTGGGAAGAAACTAAGTGCTCCTATTAAAATTACTACGAAAATCAATAGGAATATAAATAGTCCGTTTGTGGTAGGCAGTGTACCTGCTGTTGCTGCAATTTTCTTCTTTCCTGCAAGGCTACCTGCAATTGCAAGTGTTCCTATAACAGGGATGAATCGTGCAAACAGCATTACAAGCCCTATTGCAATATTTAGGAAAACTGTATTTCCATTAAACCCTGCAAATGCTGATCCATTGTTTCCTCCTGCAGAAGTGAATGTATACAAAAGCTGGGAAAACCCATGGGCGCCAGTGTTGCTTAAGCTATCTGCCACACTTGGCACTGCAGCCGCAATACCGCTTCCCACAAGGATAGCAACTGGCGTCGCAAGGCACACAGTTACCGCCCATTTCATATCATATGGTTCAATCTTCTTACCTAAAAATTCAGGGGTACGCCCAACCATAAGTCCTGCAATAAATACTGTTAGTATGGCAAAGGCAAGCATACTGTAAAGTCCACAGCCTGTGCCTCCAAAGATTACTTCCCCCACCTGCATGAGTACCAGCGTAACCATTCCTCCAAGGGGAGTGTAGCTGTCATGCATAGAGTTTACAGCTCCGTTAGATGCAGCAGTTGTAAATGCCGCCCAGGTTGATGAAGTGGCAATACCGAATCTGGCTTCTTTGCCCTCCATATTGCCTCCTGCTTGGTCTACAGCTGTAATATTCACCTGCCCACCCTGTGCAAGCTGTGGCGTTGCAATCTGTTCATTAACTGCTATAGTCGAAAGTGCAATGACAAGACAAATAAACATTGCCATAAATATTGCTCTTCCTTGTTTTTTATTCTTTATATTCCGGCCAAAAGTAAAGCAAAGTGCTGCCGGGATAAGTAATATTGAAATCATCTCAAGCATATTAGTAAATGCACTTGGATTTTCAAGTGGATGTGCCGCATTTACCCCGTAAAATCCACCACCATTGGTTCCCGACTGCTTAATGGCAATCTGACTTGCTCCAGGTCCTGTAGGAACTATTTGCTTTGTTACAACTTGTGCACCCACAGCAAGCTGTCCATCTACGGTCACAGTCTTGCTTTTAAGGTCTATATTGGCATTTTCAATAATTTCTCCCTCTTGTGAAACTGGGATAGGTTCGACAAGGGATACGGCTTCTGCCGGTTTTAGATTTTGTACAACGCCACCGCCTACAAGACAAAGTGACAAGACTATATTTAACGGAATCAACACATAAAGTACAATTCTTGTCATATCAACCCAAAAGCTGCCCAAACCTTTGCTTTTAACTCTAATAAACCCACGAATTAGTGCGAATAAAACTGCAATGCCCGTGGCCGCAGACAAGAAGTTTTGAACCGTAAGACCAATGGATTGTGTAAAGTAGCTTAATGTACTTTCTCCGCTGTAGGCCTGCCAGTTTGTGTTTGTTATAAAACTTGCCGCCGTATTAAAGGATAATGCCCAAGGTACTCCCGGCAAATGCTGTGGATTCCCAAAGAGCACCCCTTGAAGTAACTGTATAACAAACAGTACTATAAGACTTATTCCTGAAAAAATCAGAACGCTGACTGCATATCTTTTCCAAGTCATTTCCTCGTCCTGTTTAACTCTCATTATTTTATAAATGATTTTTTCACATGGAGCAAAAACCTTTGTTGCCCATGTCTTCTCCCCATTCATCACCTTTCCTATGTATGCACCTAGTGGAATTGCTAAGATGACTAGCACCCCAAGGTAAAGAATGTATTGTATAATTGTTCCTGCCATGATTATTTCCTCCTCTGTGGATACAGTCTATCACCAAGGGTTTTAAGAGAGTATTAGGAGAAATAGCTTTCCCATTAAGATTCCATTAAGATTGTATTTTATCGCAAATATAAAACGCCTTAAGGCTTTTAAATCCCTAAGACGTTCTCTTTGTCTTTGTTTATTTATTTACTTTCCGTAGGCTTAGCTCCTATATAAGGTAATAGGAATTCGTTAATCTCCTTGGCAATTGGAGCTGCGGCCTCACTACCGTGTGTCCTACCCTTAGGATCATCTACAATGACAATTAATGCAACCTTAGGATCGTCAATTGGGGCTAATCCTACAAATGATGCATAGTATGTATCTTGCCCCTTTCCAATTGTCATCTCATTTTGCGCAGTACCAGTCTTACCACCGGTTTTGTAACCAGCCACCTTGGCAGCTTTGCCCCCGCCCTCTTCAACGGTATATCTCATAGCTTCCTTAGCTTCATGGGCAGTGTCTTTAGAAACAACCTGCCTAACTTTTTTATCTTCAATAGTTTTTACTGTCTTTCCTTTTTCTGTTTTAATTTCTTGCACTAATTTAGGTTGCATTAATACACCTTCATTTCCAATAGTGCTGGCTATTGTCAAAACCTGAATTGGTGTAACTGCGATTCCCTGCCCATAAGTCATTGTCGCAAAGTCGATAGGGTTTATTCCTTTTTCTTTTCTTATGATTGCAGAGGCTTCTCCTGGATAATCCACCCCAGTGGTTCCTGTAATACCAAATCCATTTAAGTATTTATAAAATTTACTTACCCCCAACCGCTGTCCTAGCTGAATGAATACGGGGTTACATGAATTACTTACTGCCTGCTTCAACGTTTCATCCCCATGAGGATTTCTGAAGCTCCAACATTTCAATGTTTGGCCGGATACCTGATAAGTTCCCGAATCAAAGAAATGATCTCCCAATGATGATTTACCTTCCTCAAGTGCGGCACATAAAGTAAGTAATTTGAAGGTGGAACCTGGTGGATAAGTATCACTAACCAAAGGATTTCTCCACATTTTGTTTAAGTATTCAAACTGTTCTTGACTGTTCATGTTTTTCAGATTATTTGCTTCTGCGTCATCTAAAGGTACCCTAGGGTTGTTTGGATTATAGTTTTCCGTAGATGCAGATGCTAGTATGTTTCCCGTCTCAGGATCCATAATCATACAAGTAACCTTCTTAGCACTGGTTGACTTTTTCCCCTTATTAATGATTCTTTCTACTCGGTTTTGCACAACAGAATCTATAGTTGATACAATGCTACACCCATCTTTAGCCGCATTATAATCGTTCTGTCCGTAAGAAAGAATGTTTCCATTTCTGTCTGTGGTGCTGACTTCTTTTCCTTCTGATCCTTTCAGCACGTCGTTATACTGAAGTTCTAAACCTGCCAAGCCTTCATTGTCCTCGGAAACATTTCCAAGGAGTTGAGATGCAAGGGTGGATGCTGGATAGTACCTTGTAACATCTGAAGTAATCTCAATTCCTATCAGTTTTTCCTCTTTGATTTTTTGTGCTATTTTATATTCTAGTCCTTTATCAATTTTGATCAAGGAACGTTCTTGCGATAGTTGTTTTTTTAGGTCGTCCTTATCAAGGCTTAGTATTTTAGATAAGGTTCCCGCAGTTTTATCTAATTCTTTTTTTGGGATGGTCGTTGGTCTTGCCCAGATGGCATATGTATCGGCGCTCATAGCTAGAACATGTCCATTTCTGTCATAAATAGTTCCCCTTTTAGACACTACTGTGGTAGTTTTTGTCTGTTGAGCCATTGCTTTTTGTTTGTATTCTCCACCGTTAACAATCTGTATCCAGCCAACACGAAAACACATGACAACTAATGCAATTGCCACAATTACAAAAAAGTAAACCAGTCTTTTTCTACTTTTCATTGATGCTTTTCCCATACTGCTCCCCTTATTTTAATAAAAACGGCCAGGTATTCCCGGCCGCTTTTTTGTTAATCTTACTTGACTAGCTTATCTTTCAACTACTAGTGCTGTTCCCTGTCCACCACCGATACAAAGTGTTGCAAGACCAGTTTTTGCATCTCTCTTTGCCATTTCGTGGATCAATGTAATCAGGATTCTACATCCGGATGCACCGATTGGATGACCAAGAGCGATAGCTCCACCATTTACGTTTAAGATATCATTATTAAATCCAAGATCTTTGCCTACTGCTAATGCTTGTGCTGCAAATGCTTCATTTGCTTCGATTAGATCAAGATCTTTTACTTCCAATCCTGCTTTTTCTAGCGCCTTCTTAGTTGAAGGGATAGGGCCAATACCCATAATCTTTGGATCAACTCCTGCTGATGCATATGATTTGATTGTGCAAAGAGGTTTGATACCTAACTCATCTGCCTTCTCCTTTGACATTACAATTACTGCTGCGCCTGAATCGTTGATTCCTGATGCGTTAGCAGCTGTAACCATACCATCTTTTTTAAATGCAGGTTTTAATTTTGCAAGACCTTCAGCTGTAACGCCGTCTCTTGGAAATTCGTCTGTATCAAAAATGATAGGATCTTTCTTTCTCTGTGGGATTTCTACAGGTACGATTTCTTCTTTGAATCTGCCTGCTTTAATTGCTGCAATTGCCTTCTGCTGTGACCATGCTGAAAACTTGTCTAGTTCTTCTCTCTTAAGACCCCATTGCTCTGCTACGTTTTCTGCTGTAATTCCCATATGTATGCCATTAAATGCGTCAGTTAGACCATCGTTAACCATCATGTCAATCATAGGTGCATTACCCATTCTTGCTCCCCATCTAGCTGAAGGAACAGCATAAGCTGCCATAGACATATTTTCTGCGCCACCAGCCACGATGATGTCTGCATCACCTGCTTTGATGATCTGTGCGGCTAAGCCTACTACTCTTAGTCCTGAACCACAAACTTTGTTTATTGTCATTGAAGGAACTTCTATTGGAATTCCCGCTTCGACTGAAATCTGTCTAGCAATATTCTGCCCTAGACCACCTTGCAATACATTACCCATAAGCACTTCATCTATATCTTCTGCTTTGATTCCCGCTCTTTTGATTGCTTCTTTTACTGCGATAGCACCTAATACTTTTGCTGGAACGTTCTTCAATGCTCCGCCGAAGCTACCAATTGGTGTTCTTGCTGCACTTACGATTACAACATCTCTCATGTTTCATATCCTCCTTAAACTCACTGCACATTTTTTGTGCAAAATAACTTTTACAGATTCCCATATAAGAATTCCTCGTTTTCAACCATACTACCATACTAAATCAAAAGGTCAAGGTCTTTTATGAAAATCTGTTAATAATTTAACAACTTTTTTCAAGTTGATTAAATGTCTATTTAAATTGGCCAATATACTTCTCAACTAGCTTGACCGGCTTATATGAAAGTTTTGCTTTTCGCAGATTTGGAATACCCATATCCTCTTCCCTGTTGATATACTTTACCGTTGAGGCCACATGTTTGCAAAACTCATTGTTTATGGCTTGATATAAGCCTCTAAATTGGGTATTAGCCTTCTCTACATGAACGGTAACCGTATTCTTGCTCAGGTATCCGCCAACGCTTAAAGCCTGGATTTTTCCATCTATAGTAATGGCTCCCGCCAAGTATCCTACATTTTCTAAGTTATTAAATACATCACGCATGGCTTCTTCTTCCATTTTCAAAAGCTGCATTTCATGATCCGGTACCTCTTTTCGTTGATTGAAGGCATCAATAAATCTCATTGCATCATCTGCCATATCAGAAGTCAGTTGCACATATTCATATTCAAAATTATTATGAAAATAATTTAAGTGATTTTTCTTCCCATGGTAATTCCGTCCCTTAAGACAAATTAAATCTTGGGTTTGGTACACGTAATCATAGTTTGGTCTGTCATCCACAAATGTGATTTCCTTTGGGAAGGCCGCCTTGACATACTCTATCATGTGAAATGGCAGAAGTCTTATAGTTAGTTCATGACCCTTAGCTTCAAAAATCTCTTTGGCTTTAAGAATAGTCTGTCTTAACTTCTCTGGGTCGTATTCCCCGGTTCTAGTAAGTGGTGGGAATAAAAAGGGTTCTATTACCCCTTGTTCTAATTCTAAGTGGCTAATTCCAGCCACGCACATATAATCACCGATAATCTCCCAGCTAAATTTATTAATATCTCTCCACATATATAGTGCAGAAAATGATAATCCTGAAGTCTTGTATTCATAGCCGTATAAATACTCTTCTAAAAGCTTTCGATGTTCTATAGTAATTTGGTTATCAAACATGAACATATTTATTTCACAATAGCAGAAATAGCTTTAAAACCTTCTGCCTTAGCTCCACCTAATAATTCATACAATACTGATTCATAGGTTGTGATGACTGCACCGGCTCTAGCCATCCGTTCTTGACTGCATAAGTTGTCACTATCTTTTCTAGAGGCAACGCAATCCTTGACCACATATACATTATATCCTTTTTCTAGTAAATCTATTGCTGTTTGCTGAACGCATATATGGGTTTCAATACCTGTGATAATTGTAGTCTTTTTCCCGCTGGCTTTTAGCTCATTGATAAAAGCCTCTTGACCTAAAGCACTAAATGTAGTTTTATCAATAGGTTCAAATCTCCCTAAAGCTTCTGCTATGGGCTGTGTTGTGGAGCCTAGCCCCTTTGTATATTGCTGCGTCACAATTGTCGGTATATTTAAGACTTTCATTCCTTCTGCCATTTTAACCATTGTAGCTTCTAGCTCTTTACAGTTGTTCATAGCAGGAAGTAATCTTTCCTGAAAGTCGATTGCTATAAAAATCGCATCTTCTTTTTTGATTGTACTCATTTATTTACCCTCCACTCTTCTAATTTGTCCAATTCTTCATTGGCTGTCATATTATGATGCAGTGGTGTTATACTGGCGTACCCATCCTGCATTGAAATCACATCGATGTCATGAGGAAGTCCTTCATAAACTACAGGTTCACCTTGATACCAATATTCTCTCTCCCCAGCTTGATTAACCTTAGGCTTAAAGAAATCTTTGTATTCTCGCCGCCCAAGTCTAGTAATTTTAAGACCCCTAATCTCCTCCTCTGGCAGATCTGGAGTGTTAATATTTAAAACTACATCAGGTGATAGGAAGCTGCTGCCATTTTGACAAACTTCAACGGCTAAACGACAAGCTGTATCAAAATGTGTAGCATTATGGTCATTAACCGACACCGCTACTGATGGAAGTCCACAAATTGAACCTTCCAATGCTGCTGACACAGTTCCTGAATACAGGGTATCTGTCCCTAAATTTCCACCATGGTTTATTCCTGAAAATACCATATCTATTTTAACTTTTCTATCTTCTAATACTTTTAAGCCTACTTTTACGCAATCTGCCGGCAGTCCTGTTATTTCAAATGCCAGTTTCGCCTTTGGGAATTTCACTTCTTTTATGCCAATAGGTTTTCCTATTGTAATCCCATGCCCTGTAGCGCTCCTTTGGGTATGTGGGGCACATACGTAAACCTCTGCTACCTCTGACAAAGACTCTACTAATCGGCTCAACCCAGTTGCTTTTATTCCATCATCATTTGCCACAAGAATGTTCATATAATCCCCTCTGTTCTCCCCTGCTCCAAAAATCGTATTGCAATTATTATACCACAAAATTTCCTTTTTAAAATTCCCTTTTTACATAAAATTAAAGACGCAAGATTCAGAATAAAGTTTCAGTCAACTGACTGTTTCAATCGCCTAGTACCTTTCCTATAGCATCGTTAATCACCAAAGTGGCTCTATTATCATATTGGGTCTTACTCTTGTTTATAAGCAAAAGATCCTTACCACGGAAATATTCTATAAGTCCTGCTGCCGGATAGACTACTAGAGAAGTCCCTCCTACAATTAATGTATCTGCCTTGCTTATTGCCTCTACTGCCTCTGTGATGGTCTTATCGTCCAAAGCTTCTTCATATAGTACAACATCTGGCTTTACTATACCCCCACAGACTTTACATTTTGGAATCAGCCCTTGGCAGTTTTTTTCTTCCATTATATAGTCTAAATCGTAAAACTTGCCGCAATCCACGCAGTAGTTTCGCATGATAGACCCATGAAGCTCATAAACCAACTTGCTACCCGCCACCTGATGGAGACCATCTATATTTTGAGTAACAATTCCTGTAAGCTTTCCTTCTGCCTCTAGCCTTGCCAACGCAATATGAGCTTTGTTTGGCTGGGCTTTTCTATGTACTAAATTTTTCTTGTAGTAGTCAAAAAAAGTTTCCATCCGGTCATTAAAAAATGTATGAGACAGCATTGCCTCCGGAGAATGTCCATACTGGATCTTGGCGCTGTAAAGACCTGCTTCTGATCTAAAATCAGGGATATTGCTCTCTGTGGAAACTCCAGCTCCACCAAAAAATACGATATTCTTACTTTTATCTATAATTTCTTTTACCCTCTGATCCATAACTGCCTCCTTTAAGTTTTAATACTGCTTTCATTGTACAGTTTTTCATACAAAATGTACAACTATATTTTCTAATTTTTATGATATAATACTTATAAAATAATATAGGAGAGCTACTATGAAACACGTTTATTATTATGACTCCCCTGTTGGAAAATTAAAACTTGTGTCAGATGAACTTGCACTACAAGAATTAACTTTTCTTGGAGAATACAAAGAAGAAAATTCCCCAGCTACACAGGAAAATTCACCTCTTATAAAAAAAGTGGTATGTGAATTGAATGAATATTTTGCTGGTAATAGACAGCAATTCACGATTCCTTTAGATCCCCAAGGAACTCCCTTCCAAAAGAAGGATTGGAAAGCTCTATGTGATATTCCCTACGGGCAAACACGTAGCTACAAGGACATTGCTCAGGCTATTGGATGCCCTAAAGGAGCCAGAGCAGTAGGTCTTGCCAACAATAAAAACCCTATTTCCATTATTATTCCCTGTCACAGAGTCATCGGTGCTGATGGCAAACTTGTAGGCTATGGTGGAGGAATTGATAAAAAAGTATTCCTTCTTGATTTAGAAAATGCAACTTATAAGAAACCTCTATAATTGGAACTCAGTAAGATTTTTCCAATATCTAACTGGCATCATATTCTTTTGGCACCGTGGATTTGTCCGCTCTTTTATGGCAATATTTTTAAAATATACTTTCCATAGACTAGTATAATTTTTTTCCTCTTCAGCTAACTTTGGAAGGTTTTCCTTAGTAAATGTAGAAATATACCATTTGTTTTCATAGGCTATTAAGGCTTTGCTTCGTTTTGTATCATGTATAATGAATGGCTCACTTTTAAATCTGTCACAAAAATGTTCCGCTATTAATTCCAAAACGTCGTGATCTGGCTCTACAGGACTATATAGCACTTGATTTTCAAGTAAAGAAAATCGAATCAGGCCTGACAAACGGTGAACTTCGTTGTTCACTTTTTTTTCTGCCTCTTGAACAGGAAAAACTATAGGATCCCCATGGAGGCGACTTATTATCCCTCCTCTTTTAAAACCTAATCGAGCATAATTCAAAATTTTTGTTTCCTTATTTTCTACAGTAGACAAATAGACTTTGTAAATTCTTTGTAAATCATAGGGTGAAATCTTATTTTTTATTGCGCTGTAAACTACCATAGCTTTTTCAGGATCAGTTTCTACTTCTTCATATCCTCCAAGCATAGTGGATTGGTATATATCCTTATGGTAAATCCCCCATGCCTTTTCCTTATAATAGTGATGGTATATTGCCGTAAGCAAACCTTCAAATGTCCCATCGTACAGATAATCAACCATTTAATTTCACCTTTCCCTCTGATTCCCTTCCATCTAATATTCTTGGCGAAAAGCTGCCAAACATTGACATTTGTACGCCATCGTTTAATTGCAATATACTGTTTTTTATGACATAAGGTTCAAAGTTTTTCTCTCCATAGTATCTGCTGTTGCAAGTCAAAAAATGCCTTGCTCTGTTTAATGCTACTCCCATTTTTTTTAAATCTTCATACTTCACCGCTTTAACTTTTCGCTGGCGAATAATTCGCAATGCACTCACTGATCCTACTCCAGGAATACGAATAAGCTGATCCATACTCACCTTATTCACTTCCATAGGAAATAGATTAAGATTTCGTATGGCCCAGGACATTTTCGGATCTAAGTCAGGATCCAAGTTAGGATTGGCTTCATCTAAAAGTTCATTTGCAGAAAATCCGTAAAATCGAAGTAGCCAGTCTGCTTGATAGAGCCTGTGCTCCCTTGCAAGGGGCGGAGCTGTAAGAGCATTTGGTAATATGGGAGAATTCACCACAGGAATATAGGCACTGTAATATACCCTTTTCATCTTAAAGGTATGGTACAGTTTTTCTGTTGTAGTCAAAATATGTCGGTCGCTTTCCTTGCTTGCTCCAATAATCATTTGTGTAGTTTGACCTGCTGGAGCAAAAGTGGAATTGCGACTACTTCTTATTTGTGCTGGGGCAAGGGAAATGTTTTCTTCTGTTGGATTAAGGTAGTTTAAATTTGTATTAAGGTTTTCTCCCTTAAACATGGTGCCTGGCCCCTTCAGACCTTTTCGCTCAATTAATGTATTAGTAATCTGCCTCATAGGCTGGAAAATTTCTTTCGCCTTTTTTTGTGGAGCAAGAAGCTTTAAACTTTCACTAGACGGCATTTCAACATTAACACTTAGACGGTCAGCTTCAAGTCCAATAGCGTGAACTAATGTGTCAGCCATCCCCGGAATAATTTTAGCGTGAATGTATCCTGCAAATCCAAATTCTCTTCGCAGCATTTGTAAGCACCTAAGGATTCTCTCCCCAGTATAATCCGGAGAAACTTCCACAGCAGAACTGAGAAACAAACCTTCAATATAATTTCTCCTGTAAAATTCTATTGTTAGTTGTGCAAGTTCATCTGGCTCAAATGAAGCTCGCTGTACATCGGCGCTTCTCTTGTTAATGCAATACTCACAATTATAAGCGCATTTGTTGGTAAATAACACTTTAAGCAAAGATATACACCTACCATCTGCAGACCAACTGTGGCAAATCCCCGATGCTGAAGCATTTCCTATCTTCCCACCATTTTTTCGACCTACTCCACTAGTAGAACAGGACACATCATATTTGGCACTATCTGCCAGTATCTTTAATTTGTCTAGCATTAATTTCATGGCATTTTCTCCTCACTTTTTAGAACTTATGTTTCTATTTTAACACGTAGAGAACGTTTGTTCAATATGGGAAAATTCCACTGGATAAGTATCTCTATTTTTGGAAAAGATAAAGTCATTGTATTCTTTCGTATTAATTGTTAGAATTTAAAGAAGAAGCTATTTCCTATCTTGAAAAGAGGATATGTTGTGAAGGATTCTAAAAACAGTCTAGTCCTAAGTGGTGGCGGTTCTAGAGGCGGTTATGAAATAGGTGTATGGAAAGCCTTAAGGGAGTTGAATTTTCCTATCCATATTGTCACTGGGGCCTCTGTTGGTGCCATTAACGGTGGTATGATTGTTCAAAACACATTTGATGAGTCTGTCGCCTTGTGGCAAGAACTTGAAACCCACATGGTCTTTGATATTGATGTGGATGAAGATAGGACAAAAGAGCAGTCTGCTAAAAAGAGATTGAATGGCTTTGATTTTGAAGTTGGTGGTATGTCCCCAGTAGAGGCTCTAGCCTATGCTAGGGAAATCGTAACCAAGGGAGGTGCTGGTAGCTCTGGCCTTAAGGATTTATTAGATAAGTACATAGATGAAAAGCTTATACGAGAGTCACCTATAGAGTTTGGCATTGTCACCGTAGAATTCCCATCTATGAAGCCTCATTACCTGTTTAAGGAAGATATTCCACATGGGAAAATGAAGGATTACATCTTGGCTAGCGCCTCTTGTTTTCCTGCAGTTCAGCCTACAACAATACAAGGGAAAAAATATATTGATGGTGGGTATGCTGATGTGATGCCAATTGAAATGGCCATGAATAAAGGTGCAGACAATATTGTCGGAGTGAACCTTGACGCCGCTGGATTCGTACGAAAAAACACAATAAAAGAGGCACAAGAACATGCCTCTAAATTGATTATTATTGAAAGCCACTGGAATCTGGGAAATTTCCTTATCTTTGATAAAAACAACACCCACAGGATTATACAGCTTGGCTATTTAAATACCATGAAAGCATTCCATCGCTATGATGGTGATGCTTTTACCTTTGAAAAGGGAGCCTTCCCCGAAAAAACATTGAGAAAAGCTGAAGCGGCGGCTAAAATCTTTGGAGTAGACCCCCTTAAAGTGTATTCGGTTGAAACTCTAAATCAGGCTCTGATTCCAAAAATTAGAAAAACCCTTTCTGCCCAGGGTCTGACGGTTCGCATCGCTAAAGATCTTGCCCTCCACTCAGGAGGCAGCATTTTCCTAAACAAGCATTTTTTACGGTTATTTCGCACTGAGGTTCTTGCTGCCGCCTATATCCTACATGCAAGGCTGATTTAGTTCTTGTTTTGGAATTTGATCCTTTAATGTCTACATCTTTGGATAAACAAATAAAGCATGCTGTATAAGTTATTACAGCATGCTTTATTTGTTTCTTACTTCAATTCTTTTTCATAAAGTTATTTCTAGTTTAATTTATAAGCAAAATATCTTCTAGCAGGTGTCTTGCTAAGTGCCACCCCAATAATTGAGGCAATAACCATACCTGCTGCAAACTGCCCTGCATTCCATGGGATTCCTGCAAGAGGAACAATCCAATTACCGTACATAAGCCCTTCTGCTATGTAGTACCCAGCAACCATAATGATTCCTGCGATAATCATTCCTAGAATCTCTAAAACAGGAAAACCTGCAAAGTTTTTTTCTTTAAACTTCAAAGTTCCTTGAATGAATAGACCCATAACAATGGCCATAATTGCTTTTATTACAAATGTCCACGGAGCCCACATGGCAAACCCACCAATGATATCAGCCATAGAACAGCCAACAGCTGCTGCTACTGCACCATATTTCCAACCTACTATTAAAACTGCCAAGAAAATCATGGCATCTCCTAGGTGAACATATCCTTGTGTAAAAGGAATTGGCACACGAATAAACATTGTCGCCACCATAATCATACACATCATTAGTGCAGTCATTACTATTTTCGTTGTCTTATTACTTACTTGCATTGTTTTACCTCTCTTTACTTTCCCTTTGTTTTGATATATATTATATTACTAGAAAAGTGTACATAAATAAATAGACAAATATAATTATTTTTATAGGTACAGATTGGAGCATCACATGAAAGCCATCATCCCTTATATTGAAGAAAATTCTAAGAAGCCATACTATTTACAGCTATACAGTTACATAAAAAAATCCATATTATCGGGTGAAATTCAACCTTTAGAGAAGCTTCCTTCCCTTCGCAATCTTTCTACTTCTTTAAACTTAAGCATGACTACAGTGGAGCAAGCCTATAGTCAACTGTCGGTGGAGGGGTACATTTTTAGTAAACCACAGTCTGGCTACTATGCCAACAAGGTTTTAAAGCCAGAATCTGCCACACTGCCCAAGACAGAAATATTTGATCCAGAATTTTCTCCTCTAGACTTCACACTTAAGACTCAGGAACCGGAATTTGTTTACGATCCTGCTTGTTTTGATTTTAATAAATGGAAAAAATGTTTAAACAAAGTCCTTACACAGTATTCCCCCCTACTTTTCTTTGAAAGTGATCCCCAAGGAGAATTGGCGCTGCGATACGAGATTTCCAAGTATCTATATCAATCTCGTGGTGTAATATGTTCCCCTGATCAAATTGTCATGGGTGCAGGTACTCAACAAATCACTAACCATTTAGCCACAATACTAGCTAAAATGGCCATTAATCATGTTTCCGTAGAAGAACCCGGATACATTCCTGTAAATAATATTTTCAGAGATAGGGGTTTTGCCATGACCTCAGTAAAGGTTGGCAGAGATGGTATTTTCATACACAAGCTGCCTTCTAACATTCCTTCTGCCGTATATGTAAGCCCTTCTAATCAAATGCCTACCGGTGCAGTTATGCCCGTGGGCAAACGGTACGAACTTTTGGGATGGGCTCTTAAAAACGACAGTATTATCATAGAAGACGACTACGACAGTGAACTCCGTTATTTTGGAAAACCAATCCCTCCATTACAAAGCCTTGATACTAATGAAAAAGTAGTTTATCTAGGTTCTTTTTCCACCACCTTGTTTTCCTCTATTAAAATCAGTTATATGGTTTTGCCAAAACCTATGGCAGAAATTCTTAAAACTATTAACAATGACTATACTCAGACTTGTTCCAAAATGGAACAGCTCACATTGGCTCTTTTCATGGAAGAAGGTTTTTATCAAACCAATATAAAAAAATTGCGTAGTCTTTATTCTCAGAAGCTGCAAGCTATGGTTGCTGCCTTAAACAGCCTGGGAAAAGGATTTATCCAAACAATCAATACTTCTTCTGGGGTAAACATTATGATAAAGGTAAAGAGCCGGAAAACTCCGGAAAAATTGTGTCTTCAAGCTAAATCCCTAGGCTTATCAATCTCACCTACAACTCTGTACACTGGCAAAGCGGAAAAAGATGAAATTTCTCTGATTTTTAACTATAACCAGATTCCTCTAAAGAATATTCTTAAAACTATGAAAGATTTAATCCAAATATGGCAAAATTAAGTCCCTAAAATAAAAAAAGCCCCCTTGGCATTACACCAAAAGGGGGTTTCTTTTTATATGTGGTCGATTTTATCTGTGGTTGATTTTATTTATAATGTAGCAAGTGATGTGCGTTGTCACCCTTTAAGAGTTGTGCATATAATCCTTCTGCTACAGGGTTTTCTGAGGATACTTTTACATTGGATAATCGATCGCTTTCATACATTCCACTAGAACGTTCTGCTTTAGCTCTACCGATTATAAATGGCTGTCCTGCTCCTGCAATACAACCGCCTTCACAGGCCATTACTTCAACAAAGTCATAATGAACTTCTCCATTTTTAATTCGCTGTATAAGGTCCTCTGCATTTTTAAGACCGCTGACTATAGCAATGTTAAGTTCCTGATCCTTGTATGGAATCTTAATTTCTTTAAGTCCTTCGTAACCACGAACGCCTGTAAATGAAATTTCCGCTAAAGTTGCTTTGGATGAATCTCCTACGATGTAACGAACAACCGCTTCAGTAACTCCGCCAGTGACTCCAAAGATGACTCCTGCACCACTTGCTATACCAAATGGCATATCTACTGCTTCTGGTTGAAGATCTTCAAAGCGTAAGCCTGCGGCTCTAATCATGTCTGAAAGCTCCATTGTTGTAATGGAATGATCAACCATATTTTCTCCGTCGATCTTATATTCATCACGTTTAATTTCAAACTTCTTAGCTGAACAAGGCATGATCGCTACTACTTTCATCTTTTTGGGTTTCTTGCCTGTTGCATTCTTTTTAGCTCTTGCCTTTAATACTGAACCTAACATTTCCATTGGTGATTTACAGCTGGAAATATTGTCTTTAAGTTCTGGATGCTTGTATTGTGCATAGCTAAACCATGCTGGACAACAAGAAGTAAATAATGGAATTTCTCCCCCATTTTCTAATCGCTGTACAAGTTCGTTGGCCTCTTCAATTACCGTAAGGTCTGCACCTGTTGCAGTATCATAAACTTCATCAAATCCCATTCTACGAAGTGCGGAAACGATTTTACCCATAACGTTTGTTCCCTTAGGCAAATCAAATTCATCACCTAGGGCAACTCTTACCGCTGGGGCAATTTGTGCAACGACGATAGTGTCTTCATCGTAAATATCTTTCCAAAGTTCTCTTGTATTGTCTTTTACCATAATGGCACCTGTTGGACAAACTGCCGCACACTGTCCACAGTTGACACAGTTTGTATCTGCCAGTGGCATATCAAATGCAGGTTGCACTGACATGTTAGAACCTCTGAATGCGAAATCTATAGCACCAACATTTTGAATCTCAGAACACATTCTTACACAGTCTCCACAAAGGATGCATTTATTAGGGTTTCTGAGAAGAGACAGGGAGGAGCTATCCTCTTTATCCCAAATACTGTAAGGATCAAAACGAACTTCTTTCAGCCCGAATCTTTGCGCTAATTCTTGTAGCTTGCAGTCAAAGTTTTTTGCACAAGTTGTACAATCTCTGCAATGGTCTGCCAACATTAATTCCAGAATCATTCTTCTGTATTGCTGTAATCTTGGCGTATTAGTCTTGATTTCCATGCCAGAACGTGGCGGCGTGGAGCATGATGCTATAATGCTACCATGTTTGTCTTCTACAACGCACATTCTACACGCACCGTAGGTTGACAGTACAGAGTAATAGCATAAAGTAGGTAAATCAATTCCCGCTTTTCTTATTAAATCTAAAATATTTTTTTCACCTTCAATGGCCACGGGAAGGCCATCAATAATCATAAATTTCTTATTGTTCATAGTATTCATTGTGATTAATCCTCCTTAATGGCTTTGAATTTACATGATTCCAAGCAAGCGTTACATTTTATGCATTTGCTCTGGTCGATTTCAAACGGCTCTTTTACTTTACCTGAAATCGCATTTACTGGACAAACTTTTGCGCAAAGGCTACAACCTTTACACATATCTTTATCAATATAGATAGTCTTTAATGCCTGACAATTTTTCGTCCTACACTTCTTATCTACAATATGTTCTATGTATTCATCTCTGAAATATTTCAATGTAGAAATTACTGGGTTGGCTGCTGTTTTTCCAAGTCCGCAAAGTGCAGTTGAAGTAACAGTATCTGCTAATTCTTCCAACATATCTATATCGCTTAACTCGCCTTTACCTTCTACAATCTTTTCTAAAATTTCAAGCATTCTTCTAGTACCCTCTCTACAAGGCACACATTTTCCGCAAGATTCGTTTTGAGTAAAGTTCATGAAGAATCTTGCTACTTCTACCATGCAAGTATCTTCATCCATTACTACAAGTCCGCCAGATCCTATCATAGCGTTAGCCTTTTTCAAACTGTCAAAGTCTAATGGAAGGTCTAAATGTTTTTCAGTCAGACAACCACCGGATGGACCACCAATCTGAACGGCTTTAAACTTTTTACCATCTCTAATGCCACCACCTACATCAAATATGATGTGACCTAGTGTCGTTCCCATAGGAACTTCAATAAGTCCTGTGTTAACAATATTTCCTGTAAGGGCAAATGCTTTTGTTCCCGGGCTTTTAGCCGGTCCCATTTGCTTATACCAATCAGCACCATTTGCAATTATGATAGGTACATTTGCAAAAGTCTCTACGTTATTTAATAAGGTTGGCTTGCCAAAAAGTCCATGTTCTACGGTTCTTGGTGGCTTTACCCTAGGCATTCCTCGCTCTCCCTCGATGGAGGTGGTAAGTGCACTACCTTCACCGCAAACGAAAGCGCCAGCTCCCTTAACGATTTTCATTTCAAATTTAAAGTCTGTTCCTAATATGTTTTCTCCTAGCAATCCTCTTTCAGTTGCATCTGCAATTGCCTTTTCAAGTCTATGCACCGCTAGAGGGTATTCTGCTCTTACATAAATATAGCCTTCATGTGCGCCTGAAACATACCCTGCAATCATCATGCCTTCAAGCATTTTATGTGGGTCACCTTCCATGATACTTCTGTCCATGAATGCGCCTGGGTCTCCTTCGTCACCGTTACATACTACAAATTTTTCTGGAGATTTCTGTGATTTTACCTGGCTCCATTTTCTACCTGCTGGAAAGCCACCGCCACCTCTGCCACGAAGTACCGCATCGGTAATCGCCTTTATTGTCTCGTCTGGTGATTGGTCAAATAAGCATTTTTCTAAAGCAGCATATCCACCATAAGCAATATATTCTTCGATAGATTCTGCATCAATCTGTCCACAGTCTTCAAGTACAACTCTCTTTTGATTCTTGTAGAATGGAATTTCTTCCTGAATAGGGTAGGTCACCCCATCTTTTTTATAGATTAACCTTTCGATGATTTCATCATTAACAATGGATTTTTCCACGATTTCTTCACAATCATCAAGGTTTACTTTTAAGTATAAAAGTTTTGCTGGTTCGATTCTTAGCAATGGTCCCATTTCACAAAATCCGTGGCAACCACTTTTCTTAAGACCAACTCTATTATTGTGTTCGTCTTCTTTTTCCAATTTAACTTCACAGGTTATTCCTTTAGCTTCAATAAGCTCTTTAAGCTTATCGAATATTTCCATGGATCCACCTGCTACGCAACCTGTTCCACCGCAAACATAAATTTTCTTTTTCTGTCCTTCTATTTCCTGTAAACATTTGCCTCTAAGCTTAATCAGTTGCTGTCTGTTTTGGATTTTCATTTTGATATGTCCCCCTTACTTCAGTTCTTCCAGAAGAGCTAACGCTTTTTCTGGTGTCATTGCTGGATATACCTTCTCATTTACTGTTAGTACCGGTGCAAGTCCGCAAGCACCCAAACAGGAAACAGTTTCTACTGTATATAGTAGATCATCTGTAGTCTTCTTTTCATTAGTTAAGTTTAATTTTTTCCTAAGTGCAGTCAGTATTGGAATAGATTTCCTAACATGACATGCTGTTCCGTCACAGATTTTAATGATGTATTTACCTTTTTCTTCAAGTGAAAAGTTTTCATAGAATGTGGCCACACCATAAATCCTAGCCAAGCTTACATCAATTTTCTCGGCTAAATAGTCAAACGCTTCTCTTGGCAAATACCGATATTCTTCCTGAATATCTTGTAAAATTGCTACGATAGGCTTGTCCTCGTTGTGGGCTTCAATAATCTCGTCAATTTTCTTGTACAATTTTTTGATGTCCATTTTTTCCTCCATAGTTATAAATCCAACGAAACGTTTTTTTGTTATTTTTTTAACAAGATTTCCCGTCCCATTTTCAAACGAATTCCTTTACATTTTACCTTGTATCTTGTCCTTTGTCTACGAATTTTTGTGTATTAGTTTGCTGTATTGGCTAATACAATTGTATTTTTGTTGCTAATTTTCTCTAAAATCAAAAAATATCAGATCGTTTTCGCTTCACTGCGATAAACTCACTGATACTTTTTTAACACCCTTCTTTTTCTATTATAGCTTCCCTGGAGGGTGGTCTTGTAATGATTTGTCACGTTTCTTTCTTTTCTTTGGTACAAACATTAGGGCAATGAAGATTCCTATTCCACAAAGGGTAATAACAATTCCTGCAATAAACCCTGAGGGCATATAACTCATGACTATTTGATGCTTTCCCGCCTCAAGAGGAAAGGCAATGAATGCTTTACCTAAAGTCTGAGTGGATATTTTTTGACCATCTACTTCTACACGCCACCCTTTTTCCGCAGGAATAGAGGTTACAAAATGCCCATCTTCTTTTACCTTAATATTCCCTTCTATATTATGTGAATCGTAATCTGTCATCTGTAATGTTTCATCGTCCAGTAGTTTATATGCCTTATCCCAAGCCGGAGTATCCATCCCATAGGCATATGCCACAAGATCATTGGCCTGTTCCTCTTCAAAAGTCACATCTATGTATATCTTTTCCCCAGCCTTACACTTGCCTAAGCTAATTACAGATCCGCACCCCTCTTCGGGAAACAAGGTTTCACCCGACTCTCTGCTGGCAGACACACTTTCCACGCTGTCTCCTTCAAGGAATATATATACTTGCTCTGTCTTTGTTGCTGTGTACTCTAAGCCTACCCAAGGTGATACTCCAGATTCTGCTCCCGAACAACTTAGGTGACCATCCTGAAATCCACCTATGGTAAGGTTCTCACCCTTAGCTGTCCCATTGTTAATCATGTGAAAAACGTCTTTGTCTGTGCCTGTTGAGGTTTTTACAAAGCTGTTTAGCACATTGAATGGGTTAGTGTCCTTGTATTTCCACTTGGATATTTCATTATCCACCATGTAGCCTACAGACAGATCATATTTATTCCTATAAATGGTAGAACTGTATTTTCCACCTGCCAAGGTTAAAGAGTCCTCTTTTTCTATGGGAATGCCCTTCCCCATAATGTATTTAACATTTAGCATTGCACTTGCAACTGGAGTGGTCAACACATAATTATATCTATTCTTATCTGGGCTACCCTCAAGTCCAATCTTCTCCATTAGATAAGATACATTTCCATTCACTGTTGAGGAAAATTGAGACACTCCAGGATAAGTGTAAAGAGATGGAGAGTTCAAAGTATATTCTGTGCTCAATTCCATTCTATAAAAGTCAGGATCTTTAGCCTTGGTATCTTTAATTAGTGATTTTAGCGCCTTTTCATCCGCCTTGTATTCATCTCGATTGGTGTTACTCACATCTGTAACTGCAACTGCTGCCTGGCTTATCAGTTCACCGGAAACGGCAACTAGTATGAGCAGGCAAAGTATACTTTCTGTTAGAATTCCTTTTCGATACAAGGCGATGATAGCACCGTATAGGAATAGGAAAAACAAACAGACGTAAGGGAAGATTTGATCGAAAGTATCCTCGTATAGCTTCTGGGCAATGATCACATATGCAGTGCCTCCAGCAAGAATCCCCACTAGCTGCAATTTAGTAATTTCCTTTATTTGGAGGAACGCCTCATAAGCTAAAATAACCATAATAAAAGAAAATATAAATGAATACCTGTATGGAATCTGATTTGGAAAATGAAATCCGTGCCATATAAAATCTAATTTATTCCAGTTGAAACTAAGGACAAGAAATCCAAGGAGGCCAACGTTTAACACTTTTTTCCTGAGAGATATCTTTTTGCACCCAAGATAAAATACAAGAAGCATTACACAGATAAGCCCGCAATAGATATTAGGCAACCCTTCTCTAAATGTTATTGGAACACCTGGAAGTGTATTGGTCAAAACATCTAGGATGGAATTGTAAAAAATTGTAGCATCTGGAGGCTGTGAGTCCATATAATAAGTGTTTTGCATTCCCATATAAGTTGGAACTAAGACTATAGCCGAAATGGCAATAGCCAGAAATGAAAGCCCTATAGCCTTGGCTATAAGTATTCCACAGCCGCCAAGACCTCTCGCCTCTTCCCTTGAAAAGTATAGTATTGGAAAGTAAATCAAAATAAAAATGCATACCATTGCACCAATGTAAAAATTGGTAATTAAAATTATAGCTAATGTAATAACGTACATTTTATATTTTCCATTGTCGATGAATTTGTTTAGGCCTAGAATGCAAAGGGGAAGCAAGGCTACTACGTCTAGCCACATCAGGCACCAATAGTACCCTAAAACATAAGCACAAAGCCCATATAGTGTAGCAAAGGCTACAGTTGCCATAGTTTGCTTATTAAACATTCCACGAAGATACACGCACATGAAAGCTCCTGCAAATCCAGCCTTTAGTACAACAATCAGGGTCATTGCCTCCATTAAATACTCTTGGGGGAACAATAGGGTAAGAAGATTCAGTGGGCTGGCAGCATAATATGCAATCAATGTAATAAAGTTTGTCCCCAGTCCACCGTTCCATGTGTAAAACAGGCTATCTCCAGTCTGAAGCTTTTCCTGAAGTTCTACTAGAAATGGGAAGTATTGATGCCACATATCAATGACTGCAATTTGGTTTTCCCCAAATGGGTAAATGCCAGCTATTGAAAAAGCATAAGTCAATATGATAATGGGTAAAAAAAACGACAATAATATGTATTTGTTCCGACTAAAAAATCCTTTTCCTTCTTGTAATGTAATCATCTACTACTCTCTCCTGCCCTTTTTAAATATGATTTTTTTACTTAATATATAATTTGCTGCCACAACAACTAGGCAAGCTGTAATCTTACTTAATAGATCGTTCATGTTCATAACTGAAATTGTGAGAATTAGCCAGCCTTGTTCAAAAACAAAAGACACCATCCTTGCAGCAATAAAAAGCCCAAATTCTTTCATGACCCCTTTTTTGCCAGTAGTTTTGCTTTTAAACACACAATGCTTGTTTGCCAAAAAGGCAAATAAAACAGCTACCCCCCATGCTATGGTGTTAGCTATCAGATATCCAACATCCATACTCTCCCCATGAAATGAGTAAAATATTTTGCCACAAAGAGCACGATTGAAAATCCAAAAAACACCCACATTTACTATTGTAGTAAGTATTCCTACTATTAAATATGAAGAAAGCTCTCGAATTTTCTCCTTATTTTTCATAGACTTCTTTCTCCATGTTACTTTCTTTTTCAATGTAAATAGGTCGCCGTTTGACTTCCATATACATTCTAGCCAAATATTCCCCCATAAGGCTTAGAGTCATAATAATTAATCCACCAATGAACAAAATAACTGAAATCAAGGATGCGTATCCTGGCACGTCTTTTCCAAAGGCAAGGGTCTTTATGATTTCAATAACAAGATAGACAAAGGCGGCGGTGGCGGCGACTCCACCCATTCCTGCAAAGAATTTCAATGGGAATGTTGCAAAATCCAAAAGTCCATCCATTGCGTATCTGAGCAGAGACCAAAAAGACCAATTGCTTTCACCCGCTACTCGTTTTTCGTTAGCAAATTCTACCCATTTGGTGGAAAATCCTACCCAAGAAAAAATTCCCTTTGAGAATCTTTTCACTTCTGGCATATCAAGAATGGCGTTAACCATCTGCCTTGTCATCATGCGAAAGTCTACTGCACCGTCTATAATATCCACGTCACTAAATCTATTCATCAGTTTGTAAAAAAGACGGGCAAATCCGCTACGAATTTTCGGTTCTCCTTTTCTGTTAACTCTCCTAGCTCCACAGGAATCGTATCCCTCTTTATCTATGGCTTTTAGCATTTCTCCAAGGAGTTCTGGCGGATGCTGTAAATCTGCATCCATAATTGCTAATCGTTCTCCTGTTGAGGCCTTGATGCCTGCATACATGGCTGCTTCTTTTCCAAAGTTTCTGGAAAAAGATATATATCTAATGTTTTTCTGGTTTTCTCCCAGTTCTTTTATTTTAATAAGGGTGTCATCATTACTTCCATCATCCACAAAAATAAAGGTAAACTGATAGCCGTTAATTTGAGAAATCACCTTTTGTGTCCTCTGAAAAAACATATCTATCATTTCACTTTCGTTGTAACAAGGTATTACTAAATCAACTGTTTTCATTCTTTATGTTACCTTTCTTTTTTTTATGGATCTTATCCAATATTGCCCATTATTAGCTTAGGTAATACGGGTGTTTTTATTTTATAACAAATTCTTCCACAATACAACTAGAGGTAATGCCCCAAATTGTCGCAATATTAATATCCTTGGTCTGGGATATACACTGAAAAAAATAAAAAAAATTGAAGAAGCACCCATTATTTACGCCCTCAATTTTTTTGTGTTTTTTATGATATATTATTTACGCTTATCTTTTAATATTTTTTCCAATTCTTTTCTTGCGGAAATCTCGTCTGAAATCTCCTTATCATCGTTTTCACTTATGTAGCGAATCACCTCTGTCCATTCGGTTAGCGGGTATTGCCCCACTTCTATTTTGCTTAGTATATTTTCCCATAACGAAAAGTCAGTTACATATCGCAAGTTAGAAATATAATCACAATCCAGACTTTCAGCTAAACTTTCTAATAAGTTCTCTTTCATATTCGTTTCTCCTGTTGTTCCACATGATTTTTCCAGTTTTCGTCAACTTATTATCTCTCTTTTATAAATATAGGGATTTTTTTGTAAAAAGGTATACCTTTATGCATATAAATATAAGCATAAATAAGTACGTTAAATTATACCATCTTAAAATATCTTTATCAATAAAAATCCCTCTATTTTTCATGTTAAAACACAAAAAAAGTATATGTAAAAAGGTATACCTTTTTACAATTCCAAAGAATTCCTTGCCTAAAAACATCTTTTTATGGGAATAATAAGATGAGGAGGAATTTATGGGTAAGCAAACTTTTTATGGTTATATGCGAGTATCTAGTGCAGACCAAAATCATCAGCGTCAGGAAATTCAACTTGAAAAATGGGGCATAGTTGCAAAAAATATTTATGCAGACAAATTGTCTGGTAAAAACTTTAATAGGCCGGAATACCAAAAGCTTCGACGAAAACTGAGACGTGGAGATGTTCTTGTGGTAAAGAGCATCGATAGGCTAGGCCGTGACTACGTGGAAATACAAAAAGAGTGGAGTTATTTGGTGAAAACAAAGGGGGCTGATATTGTTATTTTGGATATGCCCATACTTGATACGAGAACTAACAAGGATTTAATTGGCACATTAATTTCAGATATTGTACTTCAGCTACTAAGTTACGTGGCACAAGCTGAGCGGGAAAATATTCATCAACGCCAAGCTGAAGGAATTGCTGCTGCTAAAGCTCGTGGAGTGCATATGGGACGGGCATCCAATCCTTTACCTGATGGTTTTTACCATTATTATGATCTTTGGAAAGATGGGATTTTAACTGTTGCTCAGTCAGCAAAAAAACTGAATATTACAGAAAACCAATTTCGTTGGTTAATTCGAAAAGAAAGGGCAAAGACTAAATAGTCTTTGCCCTTTAGATTAATTCCGCAGATACATTCTCAAACTTTTGTCTATTGTAATTTGGCCCAGATTTCATTATACTGAAAAGGGTATAAACAAATTGACTAATTGTCCTATAATTAGGAGGCTTTTATGAAATCCTTCCCCGAAAAAATAACTAACCATGGTAGACTAGTAATCTATATTTTTCTAGCGTTGGCTGCTGTGTGCAGCCTTCTGATTTCTCAAGTGGACGTTAACCGAAACACTATAGACTATTTGCCTGAAACTGCTGAATCAACTATAGCCCTAAAAGTCATGGACGAAGAATTTAAAGAAGAAGTTCCAAATGCAAGGGTGATGATCTCAAATGTTACAATTGCTCAGGCGAAAGAATATAAAACAAAACTGGAAAAAATACAAGGTGTCTTAACTGTTATGTGGCTTGATGATGTTACAGATTTAAAAACGCCTCTAGAAACTACTGATCCTAAGATGGTAGAACAATATTACAAAGATAATTCTGCACTTTTTTCAGTCACCATAGAAAAAGGGGCAGAGCAAGATGCCACCAATGATATATACGCTCTTATTGGGGAATACAACAGTGCTTCTGGAGAGGCAATCAACTCTGCCTATGCTAAAGAAATGACTAAATCTGAATCCAGTGGTGCTTTTATGATCCTAATCCCGCTTATTTTGATTATTCTTATTTTGACTACAACCTCCTGGATAGAGCCTTTGCTGTTTCTTGTAACAATTGGGGTCTCCGTCCTTATTAACCTTGGAACCAATATTTTCCTAGGGGGAATTTCAGATATAACCTTAACCATTAGCCCAATATTACAACTGGCTGTATCTCTTGATTACGCCATATTCTTGTTGCACCGTTTTGCCGACTGTAAGAAGATACAAACTGACATTAAAAAAGCCATGTGTATGGCCATGAGGCAGTCTTTTTCAGCTATTGCCGCTAGTGCGGCAACCACCCTCTTTGGGTTTTTAGCTCTAGTATTTATGAAATTTCGAATCGGTCCTGATTTAGGAATCAATCTGGCTAAGGGAATTATCTTAAGCTACCTTGCTGTCATGATTTTCCTTCCAGCCTTAACACTTTGCTGCTATAAATTAATAGAAAAAACTGGTCACAGACGTATTATTCCGCCCCTTCACGGTGTTGGAAAACTACTTTTGAAGGTTCGAGTTCCTTTATTTATTGTAGCAGTACTTCTAGTAGTTCCTTGCTTTATGGCACAAAGTCAAACCAGTTTCCTATATGGGCTTGGCACCCCCGATCCTAGTGTTCGGGTAGGACAAGACTCCATTAAAATCAACGAAACCTTTGGTCAATCCACAGCCGTCGTCGTGCTGGTTCCTAGGGGCTCTCCCTCAAAAGAGCTTGCCCTTTCTAATGAATTAGAAAGTCTTAATAATGTAACTAGCGTAGTTTCATATAGCAAAACCATAGGATCCACTATTCCTATGGGCTATGTTGACAAGGCATACACCTCTCAGTTTTACTCTAAGCACTATGCCCGAATCATTGTAAATGCTGATACAAATGAGGAAGGAGATGAAGCTTTTGCTGTGGTGGAGAATATACGTGAAACCATTCCTAAGTTTTATGATGATTCCTATACTTGCGGTCAAAGCACCAATCTTTACGATATGAAACTTGTAGTAAATAAAGATACAAAAAAAGTTAATTTAATTGCTATACTTGCAATTGCCTTAGTCTTGCTTTTGACTTTCCGGTCGCTTACCATACCTGTCATACTCCTCTTTGTCATTGAAACGGCTATTTGGATTAACTTGTCTGTACCATATTTTGAAGGGAGTTCCCTTTGTTATATTGGATTTTTGGTCATAAACACGGTCCAGCTAGGGGCAACTATTGACTACGCCATTTTGCTCACGGATAGCTATAAAACTAACCGTCAAAAATTAAATAAGGTGCCAGCTATGAAAAAAACTTTAGATACAAACTTTATTTCCCTGTTAACCTCAGCCACAATTTTATCTGCTGCTGGATTTTGTCTGGCATTAACCTCAACCAACACGATTATAGCCCAGCTTGGAGTACTCCTTGGCAGAGGAACGCTCCTTTCCCTTACTATGGTGGCATGCGTGCTCCCAATGCTACTTATTTCACTTGATCCGCTTATACGAAAAACCACAATTCGTCCCAATTTTTTTCAGGAGGTAAAAAAATGAACAGAAAAATTATGCACCTGTTGATTTCAATCACACTTATATCCGCTTTGATTTTCTCGACTACCATTACAGGGGTGGCGGCCACCACTTCTGGTGAGGGAAAGATCAAATCAAAAGAAGAGGTTATTTACATTGATCTTAGCAGTGCTGGTGTTCCAACCAGTGGTTATGCTGTAAATATATTAAACGTTTCCAAGAAGGGAACAGTAAAAGACCATGGCTTATTTACTAGTGTGGAAAACCTTACAAATACCAACAAGCTCTCCTATGATAAAGATACGGTAACCACCACTGCGGACAAGGGACGGTTTTATTATCAGGGAAATTTAAGCCAACCTCTATCTCCATGGAACATTAATATTTCATATAAGCTAAATGGTAAATTAATAAAAATATCTGATCTTCCTGGTGCAACTGGTCATCTTCAGATTGCTATTAGTATAAACAAAAATATGAATGTAAACCCTACCTTCTTTAAAAATTACCTTGTTCAGACGGATGTAACCTTAGATACCGGAACTTGGAAAAACATAAAATCTAACGGTGGTACTTCTTCCAATGGCGGTGCTAACAAGATTATTACATTTACTACAATGCCTGGAAAAGAAGAGGTTTTAAAGGTAAGCGGCCAGGTGACCAACCTTCATTTGGTTCCCATTACTTTGTCTGGTGTTCCTTTTACATCAAATATGGATATGAAGCAGCTTGATAAAATGACCAAAGGCCTTTCTTCATTGTCGGGAGCAGTTTCACAACTTTCTAAAGGCACCAATGAGCTAAGTGCTGGTTCTGGCAAGTTAAGCTTTGGGGCTGACAAGCTGGCTAACGGTTCGGCTTCCTACAGGGAAGGTCTAAGTCAACTTAGTAGTAACTCCTCTAACCTTAAGAGTGGCTCTTTAGAAATGTTAGATGGTTTAAAGAAAATGGAGAAATCTCTCACCTCTTTTGACAGTGGAGATATTGATAAACTATCCCAAGGATTTTCTCAGGGGAATAAGGCTTTGAAGAAAGCAATTGACAATATCCCAAATCCATCACTGTCGGAAGCCGATATTGGTGCCCTCATGGCGGCAAATCCTGGAGATCCTACGGTTCAGGCTTTAGTGGCAAACTATCAGGCAGCCCAAACAGCAAAGGGAACTTACAACCAGGTGGCTACTGCCTTTACCGGCGTTGAATCTGCCTTGCCTAGTTTAACTGAAGCTGTAACTCAGCTTCAGGCTGGCATAACCGCCCTAACTGATAATTACAGCGAATTCCACAGTGGCCTTGCTTCATATACTGGTGGCGTAGACGATATAGCACAAAATTATGCTTCTTTGAATTCAGGTATTAACAATCTTTCAAAAGGTGTCAATCAGCTGTCAGCTGGGGCTGAAAAGTTGGCAAAAGGCACAAATACTCTTGATAAAGAGGTATCAAAAATTCCAGATCAAATAGATAAAGCTTTAAAGGAATTTACTGGAAATGGTGATTTTAAACCCGTCTCATTTTTGTCCGCAGAAAACAAACATGTAGCTTCAGTACAGTTTGTCATGGAGACAGAAAAGATAGCTAAAATAGAGAAAAAAGCCCAGCCAGAAAAATCATCTACAAAAGATACTTTCTGGACTCGGCTTAAAAGCTTGTTTACTAAATAGCAGCTGACTCCTATTTATTTCGTTTTTTCACACATTCTGCGAGAAGATACTCAATTTGCCCATTTATTGAACGAAAATCGTCTTCTGCCCAGCGTGCAATATCAGTCCAAAGAGAGGGAGCAATTCGTAGAAGGATTTGTTTCTTCTTTTTTTCTGATTCTTGCAACTTTTTCTCTCTGGCTTTGATCTCGACTTCCATTTTTTCTAATTTTTTTAATTTTTTTTCTAGTTGAACTTCTTTCAGCTCTATATCTTCTTTCATAACTCCCCTTTATTAATAGATAGTTCCACTGTTGACTATAGGCTGAGCCTCTTTGTTTCCGCATAATATTACCAGTAGGTTACTCACCATGGCAGCTTTTCTTTCTTCATCTAAATTCAGCACATCTTCTTCGCTTAATTGATTTATGGCAGATTTAACCATGCCCACTGCTCCGCTGACGATTGTCTGTCTTGCTGCAACAATTGCCGCTGCTTGTTGCCTTTGAAGCATTGCCGCTGCAATTTCCTCTGCATATGAAAGATGTGTAATTCTAACCTCTAGTACTTCAATACCTGCCTTCTCCACTCCTTCTTGTAGCTTTATTGTCATACTTTCTGCGATCTCCTGGCTACTTCCTCTCAGAGTTTTCTCTTCTGTATCATCGTCTTGCATAATATCGTAAGGGTAAAGTCTAGATATGCTTCTAATCGTAGAGTCGCACTGGATGGATAAGTACTGGAAATAGTCGTCTACATTGAAGACTGCTTTAGTTGGATTATCTACTCTCCATACAACGATAGCCCCGATAATAATAGGGTTACCCATAGCATCATTTACTTTTTGCGTCCCATTATTAAAGGTAATCACCTTTGTAGAAACCTTCTTGCTTTGGCTTTGCTTCTTGTCCTTACTTGTGGACTTCTTTCCGTTTTGGTTGATTTCTTTTAATGTCCCCTCTGCTGCCCCATGACCTTCTGCCACTGGATTTCTTCCTGTAACAAATGGATTTAGAAAGAAGAACCCATGACTTTTAATGGTGCCATAATATTTACCAAACAAGGTGAGAACCAAGGCTTCATTTGGATTGATAATCTTAAGGCCTGAAAACAACAGGCAACAAAATACAAACAAAACCGCTCCTAGGATAATATAAAGGTTCATGCCTACTACTCCCCCGTACACCATCGCTGCTGTTGCTGCTAATACACCAACAATAAGTAATATGAGAACTAGCATACCGCTAATTGGGGTAAGCACCTTCTCTTTAATTTCCATTTTTTCAAATTGCTTGCTCATCTCTTTTTCCTCCTATTTTTGTTATATCTTTATGATATCGAAACAATATCACTTGCTTAAAATTTTGTCAATATATTTTACAAAAATAAAGAAAAAACCGACCTCCCAATCCTTAGATTTTTGGTCTAACTTTTGGGGGTCGGTTCATGAAGACGGTTTTTTTAGCTCCAAAGTTCTTCGTCTGAAGGAACATAATTGTCTGGCATGTATCTGGCTATTCTAGATACATTCATCAAATGTTTGTAATCCAAATTTTCTGATATGCTATTGTGTCCCCATGTTCCACAACCAAGGGTGTTAGTTGGTGCAAGGCCGTTCCAGAAGCTACCCCCCGCACTGCTTGCACAGATTTGGTTAACTACAAATCTAGATACGCAAAGTTCCTTACCAACGTACTTGATATGGTCTTCCAAATCCGAATGAATAGAAACACTATGTCCTTTTCCTTCTGCCTCTAGGTTCGCTCTTGCTATTTCAACGCCATCTTCAAATTCCTTATATTTATACGCTGAAATTACTGGTGCCATTTTTTCTTTACCTAAAAGATCCTTATCACCTGTGCCTTCTGCTGCTACAACAATAATCTTTGTTCCTTTTGGAAGCTTAATTCCTGCTAGCTCTGCGATTTTCTCTGGTGATTGACCTACAGAATGGCGATTTGGCTTACCATCTTCAAATAATGCTCTTCTGATTTTCTCTATTTCCTTAGGCTCTCTTACAATGTATCCACCATTTGCCTGGAACTCATCCATAATTATATCAAAATCCTTTTCAGGGCATATCACTGATTGTTCACCTGAACAGATGATTCCATAGTCAAAGGTTCTTCCTGCTATGATTTTTGGTACAGCTGCTTTATAGTCAACTCCTTGGTCTATGATGCACTGAACATTTCCTGCCCCTACTCCAAGTGCTGGCCTGCCTGAGCTGTAAGCTGCCCCTACCATTCCTGCTCCACCAGTTGCAACTACTACATCCGCTGATGAAATAAGGTTTCTTGTGTTTTCTCTAGAATGTTGATCAAGAATCTGGATTAGGTTTTGTGGGAACCCTAGCTTATTTAACTCCTGGTTAATCATATCTACAGTTTTTGTGCTGCATTTGATTGCCTTGTGATGGGGCGTTATAATAATTGCATTTCCACATTTAAGTGCAAACATAGCATTGCTCATTGGGGTTACAATTGGATTTGTGCAAGGAGTTATCGCTGCTACAACTCCTACTGGTTTTGCAACTCTTGTAATGCCTGTTTTGTCATCTGTATCTAAAATACCTCGGGATTTTTTGCCTTTTAAATTGTTCCAGATGATCTTAGATTTTTGTTTATTCTTTGCAATCTTATCAGGAACATTGCCCATTCCTGTTTCTTCTACTGCGATTTCTGCTAGGAATTCTGCATTGTCATATACGATTTTTCCCACTGTCTTGGCTGCTAAGTCTACCTGCTCTTGAGTCATTTTTTCAAATTGTTCCTGCGCCTTTTTTGCTCTTTTTATAAATCCGCCTATATACTCTAGACTCATTGCTTTTTCATCCATTTTTCCATATCTCCTTTATTGTTCACTATATTTATTAACTATAATTACTTTAATTATAGTCTCCTTACCTGACTGTTGTCAATGTATGTGATTGTCATCCTAATTTACTTTATGCATAAAAAAGAAGGATGCAGGCGCACAATTTTCTGTAGGTGCATCTGCAATCCTTCTTTTAATGTTCATTTGTTTATTTTGCTTCTTCCAATGGTTCCGCTTCCTTAGAAACCTTCTCTGTTTCTACCTTTTTAGAAATGATGAAGCAGACAATAGTAAGCACTGCCGTAACTGCCGTGATAATGTAAAGTATGGTTTGAATCGTACCTACAATGGAGGTAACATCGCTGTTTGCAAACATACCATCAAAGTAGTCTGCCGACTCCCATCCATCATCAGTTCCCCAAGCTTCATACCAAGGCATGAATACACATGCGATCCCATTCATGATTGTCATTAATAAGAATAAAAATGCCATTTTCTTAGTGTCTCCACTAGCCAAACCGGTTTTTTTGTTCTTTGGATATCTTACAGGATCCTTTGCGCTGAGGCCACCATATTTTTTCCTCCATATGAAGTATAAAACAGGTCCGCTGAGCAATCCGATCATTCCACCTATAAAGTAGTCTGAACCGTTAATGAAGAATGCGAAGATTGCAACACATATTGGAACGATACATAATAGACAAAGGAATTTATAACCTCCAGGAATTTTGAATTTGTATTCTTCCTTTGGAATTCTCTTTCTCAAAACCATAGCTGATAAGTAAACCAATATGTATGATGCTACTAATAAGCATACATCAATTACGATGATTACGCCAAATGGAAGCATACAAAGTATAATATTTGCAACAGAAACTGAAAGTACTGCAACATATGGAACTCCATGCTTTTTATCACATTTAACTAAAAATTTTGGTGATAAATTGTCATCAGCCAGAGAGAAAAATCCTCTCGAGCCGGATGCAATATACGTGTTATAAATGGAACATTGCGCCAGTATGGCCACAACGACGAATATACCGCCTAGAGCCGGCCCCCAGAAATGGGTAACAACTTCTGCATAACCTACTGACCCTGCATCAGTTCCCCAATTCGTCCAGTCTCCTAAAGATCCTAGACCAGCAACCGTAGGAATAATGTACACTGCCATGATAAGTGGAATCGTAATAAGTGTTCCCTTAGGAATTACTTGCGGATTTAAAACCTCTCCAGCAATTGTTGACATAGATTCATACCCAGAATACATCCACATACCAATTGAAATTCCTCCAGCTATGTAGAAGAACCAATCTGAAATGCCTTCTGCTGGCTCTGCTGTCATTTGGAAGCTAATATCTGTGCCGCCACCCCAGTTAAGGAATCCGCAAATAGCTACCATTGTAAATGCTAAAATTACTAATAAGGATAAGATCATACTTACAACGCCAACATCTTTTACACCTCTAATATTAATAAATGTAAATATTAATATCATAAGAAGTTTAACGCCAAACTCAGCTATAGGAGATAAACCCCATGCTGATGCAGCATACCCACCTGCAAGTATAACGTATAATGTGTTATCAATATAGATTGAGATGGTTCTCCACCATCCTGCCTGGAACCCCCAAAATTCACCAAAGGCTTCCTGAACCCATTTGTAATAGCCACCTTCTTGAGGTCTTACTGACCCTAGCTCTGAGGCTACAAGCCCAAATGGTAGTCCCCACACGAACGGTAATACACATAGCATAACGATTGTTAGTCCTGGGCCACACTCCGGAATCATTTCTTCGATCCCGTAGCAACCGGCAGCAACCAGACAAAAAATCATAAAGACTACTGTGGAAACCTTAATATCATGCTTTTTTAATCCATGATCACCCATATCAATAGCAACAGGTCTTCCCTTCTCACTCATGTCATTTCCTCCTTTTCTTATTACCAAAATAATTTAATAAAATATTAATTATGTCTTCTTAATTGTATAATATATTCAGAATTTTTTCAATCATTAACTTGTTGTATAATCACTCACCCTAATTGTTTAGCTGTCTTGACAATACCTGTTGAAATGGGACTATACCCTATTATTTACATGGTTTCAAACTATGTTTTCCTTTTTATTCACAACTTACTAATTTGTCCTTTTGTTAACTGGCTCATAATAGATATTATCCAAATTATAATACCTTCCAACCACTGCAATGATTTTCCCATTTATAAAAATGGTTTTAGCATAGGAAAGGATTTTGGGAATTTGACACAGCTTATATACTAAAACAGGAGATCCGCTTTCTCCGCTGATCTCCTGCAATCCTTATATTTCTAGCTTTTCAAATAAGGTCTATTTTTTACTTTCATTCATTAAGTACATGATGTCCTGTGTTATTGTTGCACCTGCAATAGAGGTAATGTTACTTGGATCTTTATCCGGCAACACTTCTACCATGTCTGCCGCTACTACATTAATCCCTTTAAGATTAAGAAGTACCTTTCTCACGTGATCAGATGATGGTCCCCCAATGACAGGAGTTCCAGTTCCTGGAGCCGCTGCAGGATCCAAGGCATCAATATCGAATGTCAAATACACTGGCATATCCCCTACGACTTCTTTGATTTTGCTAGCTAAATCCTCAGGTGCCATACTGATTGCATCCATGGAATGAAATACATTGTATCCACATTCTGTCATTTCCGTTCGGATATATACCTGCGCCGAATGTTTAGGATCAATACATCCCTCTTCCTGTAAGTCGTATGCAAAGTTTGCATGTGATAAGTTTCTGCTTCCATCTTCGTTTTCTTCGCTACGAGTACTATCCTGATGTGAATCGAAATGTATAAGTGCTAACTTTCCGAACTTTTCACTTGCTGCACGTACCGGACCATATGGAATAGTGTGATCTCCACCGATAGTCATCAGTCGACATCCAGCATCTAATATTTTCTTAGCGTGCTTATATGAATCCTCTACCATAAACTCTGTAGCCTTTGCTCCTACCCAGTAGCCAACATCACCGTAGTCTACAATCTTTGCCTGATCTGACAGTTTATAATCCCATGGGTACTTAAAGCAACAAGCAATCAGACTTTGCTCTCTAACTGTTCTAGGTGCAAAACGTGCTCCTGGTCTAAATGTAACCCCACTGTCAAAAGGAACGCCCATAACCACAATATCTGCGTCCTCCACGTCCTGAGTAACAGGAGCATGATTCCAACTAGGAATCCCAGCATAATGTAAATGGTCTTGTACTTCATATTTCATATTTTTTACCTCCATAGTTTGTAAATGTTAACTTACTATAATTACTACGCAATTTTTATGCCAAAAGGTAAAACGTTGGAATAACTGGCTTTCCATAAACTCTTTGCAAATCTCAAAGGCACTATTTATTCATGAGTGAATAAATAGTGCCTTTCTATATAAATTCGCCGCTTATCTACCATATTCATTTATAAATAAAATATTCATAAACGAATATATACAAAGCAAGCCACCATCAAGTAGATGTGATCATTTTATTTACACGCAAACCTTTCTTTTTACTAGGATTGCAAATATGACAGAAAGCAAATCTGCAATTGGCATACTAAAAAATAATGCCGCAATTGGCGAGATAGGCATACCACTTAATGTAACCAGCGATGGAAGAAGATACACTAGGGGAATTAGAAAGAAAACCTGCCTTGATAAAATCAGCAGCACCGATGCAAATTCATGCTCAGTCACTTGCAGGATCATCATATGGGTATATAGAACCCCTATAAATGGAAAGCCGATAAAAACAACAAGCAAAATCCTCTTTGCCACTGCAAGTATTTCATAACTACCTCCAAAAATAGCGGCAATATTTTGCCCAAAAATAATCATCAGCAGCAAGGCAATCACACTATATGTACCACATAAAAGCATAGTCTGTTTTGAAACACTTGCTATTTTTTTGTGCTCACCATTTCCACCAAAGTATGAAATAATGTTTTGTACTCCTTGCGTCAGTCCGACAACTGGCATTAAAGCAAAGCTATAAATACGCTGGACAACACTAAATGCGGCAAGGTGAGACATGGAGCCAAGCGTTAACAGCCTTGAATTGACAACAAAACCGGTGCAGCCTCCAAGCACCTGAATTGCCGTTTGTGCAATTCCCAGTTTGAATAGCTCATATGCGGAGAAGAAAAAGCCACGAACCGTTAGCGGCGTCTTGCACAGCCAGAGCTTTTTTCTGACTAAAAATATGACACAGCAGAGGGCGCACACCACTTCACTGACGAGTGTTCCCCACGCAAGCCCGGCCAAGCCCATTTTAAAAAGAAAGGCAAAAATAAAATTGAAAATAATATCAACTAAAACAGCCGCTGTAATAATCTTTACTTCTGCCTTTGGGAAACCAAATGCACGGATACAACAGCTCAAGGTATATCCGATACTACTGAAAATATTGTTCAAAAGTTGAATTTGCAAATACTGGTTTGCCATCACAAGGATTTCCCCATCAGCACCTAAAGCTGTTAATATTTGGGGCAAAGTGAAAAAGCACAACAGAGATATTCCAGTTGACGTGACTACACTCATAATAACGCCGGTACGATAACTTTCATTTAGGCGCTGTGTATCATTTAAATATCTTGCAATTAAAATGCCAGTTGACATGGCAAATAAGGTTTGTAATGCTATAAATATTGCCAGTACCGGAGAAATTAATGCCATTGCAGACAATGCACTGTCACCGACCCCAGGCAAATTTCCAGCAAATGCTGTGTCCACGATCCCTGTCAACATTTCAATCATCAACGATAGAATAGATGGAACACCAAAGATAAAAATAAGTTTGGTAAGTGATTTTTGTTCGTAAATATTTTTTATCATGTAATTACCTCCTAAAAGAATTATAGCAGGTAATAACGACACATAATGTCATGTTTACCTGCTGTTTTTTTTATATTCTTCATAGGAGATAAATTCACGTTCAAATTCAAGCTGGGTAGGTTCAATTGCCTGAATACTGCTGCATTTCATCAACTCATACACCGTGGAAAAGCAAAACAAGTATAGTCCATCCGGCTTCAACACATATCCAATTGGTGCAACGGTGAGAGTTCCGTTGATTATGGCGTAAAACTCATCATCAAGACAGTGGTTGATTTTTTTATAAATAGGGTCATCTGTACTCACCTTCTCGGAAATCAGGTCGATACTGAAATACTGCTGTGCATCATTTTCAAACAATACGCTCAATTCAGGAGCTATTAGGCACAATTTATTGATAATGCTGTTCTTCTTTGGCACTGTTGAAAGGCTGTCTGCAATCGTTAGGGCGAAAATAATTTGATGAATATCTGAATCTGTAAAAAAGCTTGTGCTGAATTTATAGCTTTCATCTATCTGCACCCCGCCGCCGACCCCTCTGGTACAGTATACCGGAATCCCCATAGAGGATAGGTGATCGATGTCACGCTCTATTGTTTTTACACTGACCTCGAAGTGGTGGGCAAGCTGTTTGTATGTTGTTTTCTTGTATTTGAGCAAATAAATTAAAACTTCTAAATGCCGACTTTTTATTGGAATCACCACCTGTCTTATGAAATGCTATCCTATTCTTTTTCATCTAATATAAATACCATTTGCGTCATTGGGCAATATAAAACCCTGTAATCATTGTAACCACAGGGTTTTACTGGCGGAGGACATGGGACTCGAACCCACGGGGCTTTAACACCTTACCCGCTTTCCAGGCGGGCTCCTTAGCCACTCGGTCAATCCTCCACGGTTATTTCGTCTTTTCTGACGTACTTATCAATTTACCATATAAAAAAGGACTTGGCAAGTGTCAAAGTCCTTTTTTATATAATTTCTTTTGTGGTATTTTCTACGGATTCTTGAAACGAAAGTAGACGATGTGTATATTCATTAGCCATATACTTTGATGTCATTATGAAATCGGCTGTGGCGCTGTTGTTTGCTACTGGAATGTCATATACTACTGCGATACGTAATAGTGCTTTAATGTCTGGGTCGTGGGGTTGGGCTTCTAATGGATCCCAGAAGAAAATCATTACGTCTATTTCCCCTTCAGCAATTCTTGCACCTATTTGTTGATCTCCGCCTAGAGGACCGCTTTTATATCCTTTAATTGGAAGTCCCGTGGCACCCGCAATCAACTTTGATGTGGTGCCTGTTCCGCAGAGAAAATGTTTTCGCAAATCTTCTTTGTTTCTTATGCACCATTTTACTAGTTCATCTTTTAAATTATCATGGGCAATCAAAGCAATTCGTTTCTGCTTTTCCATTACTGTTCTTGTCACTTTTTCACCTCCTTTTCTCCATTATAAAACAAACGCCTTGAAAAAAGGCGTTTGTTGGTCATATTTAACATAATCTTTACATTTTCTATTTTAAGCAATCTACTACTGCATCTTTCATCTGAGAAATTTCCAGAACTCCTTTATGCTTAATTTCTTTATTCTCAAGGTTCTTTAGGCCTGCGGGAATTCTCACTTCAGTCTTCTTGTTAAGCGCATCAACATATCGGAAACCGTCAGATTCCTCTTTTAGGCCAATTGCTTTTGCTGCACTGTCTGCAAATTTGTACGCACTTGCAGTGGAAGCAATCAGCGTAGGGGTTTTGTCCCCTGTGTATGCCACGTAATCTTGATACACTCTATAACCTACTGCTGTGTGTGTGTCCATGAGATACTTGTTGCGAGAGTACATTAAACCAATTGCTTCGTTAGTTCGCACAACACTAGCTGAGCCGCCGTAGAATCGGTCAAGAGCATAGTTAATCTTAGGACTTACAGTATACTTTTTATCTTTTTCAAGGCTCTCCATCATATTTTTAATATCTTCACCATCATTGCCATTTAAGTGATACAAAAGTCGCTCTAGATTACTTGAAATCAAAATATCCATTGACGGCGAATTTGTTAAATGAAATTCCCTATTAATATTATATGTTCCCGTATTAATGAAATCCGTAAGGACCTTGTTTTCGTTAGATGCACATATAAATTTCTTTACTGGAATACCCATTTGTCCTGCATAGTATGCCGCTAAAATGTTTCCGAAATTTCCTGTAGGCACAACCACGTTGATTTTATCTCCATCTCTTATTACTCCTCTTTCTACAAGCTTAATGTAGCCGTAGACATAATAAGCTACCTGAGGAATAAGTCGACCGATATTAATGGAATTCGCAGAAGACAGTTTGCAGTTCATTTTTGCCAGCTTCTCTGCATATTCATCATCACTGAAAATTTGTTTTACTCCAGTTTGTGCATCATCAAAATTTCCTTTGATTGCAAATACGTGAGTGTTTTTACCTTCTTGGGTAACCATTTGGCGTTCTTGAACCTGACTAACCCCCTGGTTTGGATAAAATACAGCAATCTCGGTGCCTGGAACATCTGCAAAGCCTTCCAATGCAGCCTTTCCCGTATCTCCAGATGTTGCTGTAAGAATGCAGATTTTCTTATCTTCTTTCTCCTTTTTCATAGCCGTAGTTAGCAAATAAGGTAGGATAGATAAGGCCATATCTTTAAATGCAGCAGTTTTGCCATGGTAAAGTTCTAAAAAATACGCATCCCCGCCCTTAACAACAGGAACAATTTCTTCCTCTTCAAATTTAGAATCATACGCACCTTCAATACATTGCTTCAATTCTTCCTCAGTATAGTCCTCAAAAAATGCCTTAATAATTCTGTAAGCCACTTCTTGATAAGGCTTACCCACCATATCGGAAATGGCAAATGGTAGAACCGGGATAGTATGTGGAACATATAAGCCTTTATCCTCAGCTATACCCTGAATAATAGCCTGGGCCGATGTTCGTATATTTTTACTACCTCTTGTGCTTTGATAATGTATCATGTAAATCTCCTTTTAAATAATATCTGCTAATTGTAACAAAAAAAAACAACTATTTCAACGATTCCGTTACCACCTTACAAATTTCTTCCACGTCGGCCAAGGCACCCTTGCCTAAATCGCCACAAGCTAACATGTCGGATTTTGGATAAATGAAATGGTATCCCAGATCCTCCAACTTTTCCATATTCTCCTTAACCACAGGATTTTCGTACATGTTAGTATTCATAGCTGGGGCAATAAATATTGGGGCCTGATTGAAAGTAGCCATAGCCACAGTAGAAAGAAAATCATCAGCGATTCCTCCTGCAAGCTTGCCAATAATATTTCCAGTTGCTGGAGCAATAAGCATAAGATCTGCTTTTTTTGCAAGTGCAATGTGCTTCACTTCAGTAGGTGTAATTTCCTCAAACATGTCCATGTATACCTTGTTTTTACTTAAGGTTTGCAAGGTCAGTGGGGTGATAAACTTGCTTCCCCCTTGGGTAAGTATCACATCTACATTATATCCTGCCTTTGTAAGCTTATTTGTAATATCCGCCCCTTTATATGCAGCAATGCTGCCTGTTATCCCAAGTAAGATATTCATATAATTCTCCTTTGTTTCTTAATTGATTCCCCTACTCGCCTAGCAATCATCTGCCCAATTTCGCCGTTATTTTCCATAGTGTCATAAGTTCCATCCTCATGAATCAAGTAGCCTCTATGATAGTCTTTACCCATTTCTGATAAGTCATTGGCAAGTACGTATGTGCAACCATTCTTTTTCAACAGCCCCTGGCCTATCTGGATCAATTCCTGATGAGGCACATGGCTAAGAAGTTTAAATCCAACTAAAACCGTTTTTGGGGACAATTCCTTAATGATGCTAATTACCTTAGGGGATTGTTTTAACACCACCACCAAATCCTCAACATTTGAGCTGATTTTGTTGCCTACAAGCTTTCCGTTATCACCTGACTTAATAGCCTTCATGGTGGTTACTTCTTTGACCATATAATCACTTACCGCCATAGCATGAACCACACCATCGATGGATTTCTTTGAAAGAAGGTCTCCCATAGCTCTTTTCAAGTCGGCCACCCCTTCTATGGGAATTGGTGTCACCTTTTCCCCCTGTAATGGTTCAGCACGAAGTCCATGTAAATAATATATTTTGTCGATTTCATTAGGGTACTCCTTGAGAAACATTTCTCCAATGGCTTTTCCCAGTCTCCCTGTGGAAGTGTTGGTTATAGATCTTACATCGTCTATTCTCTCACTAGTACCACCGGCAGTAATAATTAAATTCATTCTTCTTGGTCTCCTTTTTTTCATGGCCTAATCTTAATGTTTTTTGCTACAATATAACACTTAATTATACTATTATTGTCTGCAAAAGTCTAGTTTCTCTCATCTTTATGATTCTCTTTGAACCACAATTTCTTTGTGAATATATAGCATATTGGCATCATGTACAAAAATACGGAATAGGGTAAGGCTCCGTAACCCACCCCAAGCATGCTTAAAGGCACCGTACATGCAATTGTCCAAGGAACAAGCCCTGATAATACGATTACTGAGTTCTCTATGTCTACCGCCAGTTCGGTTTTGCCTGCCCCTAGTTTTTCATAAGGAGCTCCCATAAGGTCCCTGCATATTATGGATGCAATAGTCTGGTTGCAAAATATTCCTGTAGTTGCAAGGCCAGTGATAATCATAACACCGAATTTTCCAATTTTCCCTATTAATTTCTCTAAAATTTCCTGTATGTTTCCTAGCATATCCGTACCGCTGAAAATACCTGAATAAGAACAGGATAGGAGGACTATGCCGCAAACTTCTAGCATAGAAACCACTCCGCCACCCCCTAGGATTTCTTTAAGGTCAGGATTTGATGCCACAAATCCAAATATTACCCATTTAGTACTCTGAAGTAAGGTTGCTCCTTGAACTCCCATGGTAATTGCAAAGCCACTGACAATGCTGGCTCCCATGGCTATCATCACGTTCACCTTAAAAAGTGGCAATATTATCATAAATGCTGCCGGAAGAATAAGCCAAACATTAATTGTAAATTCCCTATCAAGGCTGGATAAAATAGTTTGGTCAACGTGTGTTATAGGGTTTTGCAAAGATAAAACAAAATATATACCTCCTGAAACAATCAAAGGTATGAGTCCTGTTTTCATCATTATTTTTACGTTGTCGTAAAGCTTTGTGTGGGTTATTGCCGCTACTAAATTGGCACTTGAAGATGCCGGTGAACCTCGATCTCCAAAGTATACGCCAGACATAACTGCGCCGGCTGTAACTATTTCACTGACTCCGCCGCTCCTTGCAAGAGCCATGAAAATCACTCCAACAGTTCCTGCCACCCCAAATGAAGTCCCAAGAGCATATGAAAGCACACAAGCCAAGATAAATGTAATAAGTATAAACATAGAGGGCGTAATGATTTGAATCCCATAGTATACAAAAAATGTAATAGTGCCAGCAGATCTCCACAAGGCAGTAATCATGCCGATCAAAATAAGAACTTCGATTACCACCAAGGAGTCACAGGCGCCTTTTAAGGACATTTTACCCAACTGAGAAAAAGCAAATCCCTTATGAAGCCCTACAATATAAAAGCATATAAATCCTACTACTAGAGCCGCCAACATGGGCCCGTTAAAAATCAAACAACAACCCATGACTATAACAAATATGACAAATGCAATAAGTACGTCCATTTTCAGTCTTCCTTCCTTAGTGTATTTCGATCTCATCTGACCATTTTATCACAAACAAAAGCAAATACAAACAGCCGAGGTAGTCTATTCTACCTCGGCTGTTTGCTATATTGTAATTGTCAGAAGCGATATTTGGTCATTTTTTAAATTTAATTGATAATTAAGCTGCTATATTTTTACCTTCATGCTTTTCTTTCCAGTAATTACCACCCTTGTATTTGAATTTGAAGAACCAGTATGCTGGAATTGATGTGGCTGCAAGGCCAAGTCCCACGATCCAGTTGTCAGCAAATACGCTGGCACCATATAGAATGATTGGAACCATAATAAAGGCAATAAAAGTTCGATTTTTTAGTGGAACTTTGTATGCAAGTTTTAAATCCGGCTTTCGAAGTCGCAGCTTGATTGCCGCAATAAACATGAGAATTACCGGAACAGAATACAAAATCGAAGCGACGCCAACAAATTCTATGAAGCTTCCTGAAGAACAAATGATTATACTAACAACTCCGATAATAATAATACCCATATACGGTGTCTTGTATTTTTTATGCTCTATTGAAAAACATTTGAAAAACTGTCCTTTTTCGCTCATTGAAGCCATTACCCTGGAATAAGCTGTCATGTATTCGCAAAGAATCATCATACTTGCCAAGGTTCCTGAGGCGACAAAGGCCCATTTTAAAGGAGCACCTCCCAAAACTTGTCCAATTTCAACGAAGGACAAAGGTCCTTCTGATGACCAGTCTGCCCAGTTTCCTACAGCTGACAGTGCAGGCATAACAAACAATAAGTACATAATTGAGATAATAGGCACTGCAATCAAAATTGCTTTTGGTACCCTTCTTTCACCATCTTCAATTTCTCCAGACATAGTAGAAATCGTTTCATAACCGGTATTAAACCAAATACCAAGCAATAATCCCTGACCTGCCGCTTGGAAGAATGACATATCCTCCGGTTTCATCGGTGTTATAGGGTTGAATTGAATATTCATAAAGGATAAAACAATCAGTACAAGAAATGGTATTACACAAACAAATGTTACAACAGTTGCCATGTTACTGATAATTTTTATTCCAAAGAAATTAACTACTGTAAAAGCCAGTATTAAAATTGCGCAAATACTCCAGTATTGAAGATGTGAAACTTCAAATGGAAGTAATTGTTTTATATAATTTGCACTAAGTGCTGCAAATAGTGCAGGTTCAACAAAGCCTGCGATTGTATAGCACCATCCGCTTACAAAGCCGGCCTTTTCTCCCAAAACTTCTTTAGCCCAGGTATACATTCCGCCATCCTCTGGATAAGCCGAAGATAGTTCTGCTGAAACAAGTCCAAAAGGAAGTGACCAAACAAATGGAATCAGTATGAATACCATCATGGTTATTCCCGGCCCAGCCGTTCCTACTAAGTCTTCTATTCCATATCCTCCACCTGCAACAGTGACACATATCATTGTTACTAAGCCCATAATGGATATCTTGGATTTCTTCTTTGACATCTTGTGTTTCCTTTCAATTATAAAAAGTTCGGCAGGAGAAAAGTTATTTTGTTCTCTCCCACCGACCTTATTTATTAATATGTCTTGCAGTGATTATTTAATGTCTTCAAGAAGCTTCTTCTCGTTGATCATATCAGCATATTCTGAG
>JAVXGM010000007.1:0-104289 GCA_036657395.1 Anaerovoracaceae bacterium | reverse complement strand
GTGTCGCCTCCAAGTTGTGGAGAAATCCACAAAAATAATCAAGATAAAATTTATCTTGATTATTTTTTTTTATTATTTGCATTTTTTGTGTTTTCACTTAATGGCCGCTTTTGTTGTCTACGTTTTGAAAACCTTTGTGTTTTTTTATGCAAACTGACGTGTAAGCAAGTAATTGTACCTTGAACCGATTGGCTTAATAAGATATAATTTAGTATATAAATTCAACGAGTTCAGCATTTATTTCTGGGAGATCACCCTTTGTGCACACAGCTAAAGTATACTTTGGATGAAAGGGAACTAGAGTTAATGAATATTTGTTTGGTACACGAAGTTTGGGGCCTTTGTTGGTAAGATCTATAATAAAAGAAGTTGGCGGCAAGGAAAAGCCCATGCCTACTGCTTTCATATAACTTTCCTTTAATGTCCAGAAGGTGTAAAAGGCTTCTTGCAGGTTTTCACAAGAAGATAGGTATTTTTGTTCGGCAGTATGAAAACTGATTTTAGACATGGCAATGTAGTCACCGTCCTCATGTTTTTGGACATCAACACCAATGGGTTGACTATTTATGGCTAGTACTACATAGTTTCCGGAATGAGATAAATTAAAGTGATGTTTTTTGCTTGCCATGTCTAATATAGGCTTGCCATAGGAATTGTATGAAAGGTAGTTTTCATACTTTTCGCCTAGGCCGTATGACAAGAGAAGTCCAGCGCCTAGGCAGCGTAATTGATCGTCTTTTTGAATATACTTATCCATTTTTATTTGACGAGTATTTGGGAGAGTTTTCCTAAGAGGGTCAATGTTTACAGGAAGATCAAGAATATTACAATATAATAGTTTCATTTATATATCCCTACTTTCAGTTATTAACAATTATACAATGGTGAACTATGAAATGAAAGAACAATTAGCAGGAAAAATTTTTGGAGTATATTTATTAATTGGAGCGCTTTACTTTGTTCTAACCTTGCCTTTGGCAGGGCTTACTTTCGATGATGGTTATTCCCAGATTCGATTTACTAGCTTAATGCCCATGGCAGCAGGCATGCTATTTGGATTTCCCGGAGCACTTTCATGTGCACTAGGCAACTTGGTAGGGGATATTTATTCAGGGCTAGATATTTACTGTATTTTTGGCTTTTTAGGCAACTTTTTAATGGGTTGGCTACCATACAAACTATGGCATACTTTATTTTTCTTTGATAATCATACTCCAAAGTATCTAGAAACATCAAATTCTATTGTGAAGTTTGTGAGTATTTCTGTGATTACAAGCTGTGCATCTGTGGGAACTATTGCGGCAGGCGGGCAACTTCTTCAAGGCTTTTCTTTTGGCACATTTTTTCTGCCGGTATCTTTAGAATATTACGATCTTTCATTGTTAGGTGGTATATTGATTTTTCAAATATGCTTAACGGTTTTTGGCATTAAGCCACGTATTCCACAAAAAGCATATGCTAAAAAATATCAAAGAAGGCGATTCACTATAGACTATATTTTAGCTGGTGTAATTGTAATTTCTTCTATTATTGTGACTTCTCTGACCTTTAACCTTAAGCTGCAGGATAGCACAATGATTAATTCATTATGCGCAGCTATTCTTATTTGTTCAGTGATATTGGCTTGCCTTCCAATAGATAGGGGTCCTAAAGGGGAAAAGGTAGAAGAAAAATACATTCCGGTAATTGGAATGAAATCTCAGTTTGTTACTATTTTCCTATTGATTTTATGCGCATTTTTAGTTGTGTTTACCATAGTATGTTATCGAATTTTATCAGTTGATTTTCGGTATTTTACTGCAGGTTTAGGAACTGATTCATTACTTTGGAATCGGATAATAATTGGTGTTGCTGTTGCGGGGACCAGCCTTATCTTGGTACTTCATTTGCTTTTAACTACCATTGAACGGAGGGTAATAAAACCAGTAGAAGGTGTAACAGAGTATGCCAGGCAGTTTTTAGCTGGAGATAAGATTGATAATGACAAGCTTACCATATTAAGAGCTGGTAACGAATTGGATGATCTAGGAGAATCTGTTAACGTAATGACAGATAATATTAGGGATTTTATTGAAGACATTAGGCAGCGGACTGCCAAAGAAGAGAGAATGGCAGTAGAGTTAAGTGTTGCAAGAAATATTCAGCAAGGACTACTTCCAGAGGACTGGCATGGAACAGGCTTTGATCTTGTACCATATATTAAGCCAGCCAGAGAAGTTGGAGGGGATTTTTATCATTTTTCACAGCTAGATGAGGATAGGATATTTATATGTATTGCTGATGTTTCCGGAAAAGATATTTCTGCGGCAATGTTCATGGTCCAGGCCAAGATACTAATTGAAGCAAACTGCAATTTACCAGCTGATGAAATGCTCACGCTGGTAAATAATACACTATCAAGGTCAAATAAAGCCATGATGTTTGTAACAGCTTTTGCTGGAATTATAGATAGAAAAAACAAGACCATCTCTTATGGAAATGCCGGTCACAATCCTCCAATTTGTCTTAACAATGGAAAGGTTTGTTGGCTAGATGATTATGCTGATTTTGTACTAGGCCCAATGGAAGATGTAGAGTATAAACTGACTACTATGCAAATTGGAGATGATTTTACACTGTTTATATATACAGATGGGGTCAACGAAGCGGAGAACAAGGATCATAAGTTTTTTACGGATAAAAGATTGTTTCAAAGTGTTAATGAATCTATGAAAAAGAAGTGTAGCTGTGAAGAATTAATCAAACAACTAGAATCAGAATTAGGCGAGTTTACAAAGGATGCCAAGCAGTCTGATGACATTACAATGTTGGCAGTTAAAATAAGATAGATATAGTAAATTAAATCAAGTTTACAATAATAAATATTAATTTGAAAGGAGACAAATGATTATGAAGATAGTGAAAAAAGATGGAGAAACAATTATTGCTTTGGAGGGTAGGCTAGATACAGTAACTGCTCCAGAGCTAGCAAACACAGTAAAAGATCTTGAATTTAAAAAATTGGTGATTGCCCTAGAGAAACTTCAATATATTTCAAGTGCAGGACTTAGAGCTTTGCTTTTGTGCCAGAAAACAGCAGACCAGAAGGAAGCATCAATGGAGGTGAAGAATCCAACTGCAGCAGTTGCTAATGTGATGAAAATGAGCGGATTTGATAAAGTTCTTACAATAAAAGAGGAATAGAGCTATGAAAAAAATTGTATTACCAGCAAAGATAGGAACCTTATACCAGGTTCTGGAGTTTGTTGTAGCTGAAGCTAAAGGTACCTTTGCCGAAGAAAATTCGATTATGCTAGAGCTAGCAGTGGAAGAGGTCTTTGTAAATATAGCAAGCTATGCCTACGAAGAAAGTACAGGAAGTGAAAGCATAGACAGTGTGGAGATAGAGTGTGGTTTGGAGGGGGATTTGTTTATTATTCGATTTATTGATGAGGGTATTCCCTTTGACATGACGAAGATACAATCGCCTGATATTACTGAAACTGCAAAGGAGCGAGAAATAGGCGGATTGGGCATACATCTTGTTAAAGAAGTAATGGACTATATCCACTATGAATATAAAGATAAAAAAAACATTCTTACCATGGGAATGACAGCTACAAAACAATGATTATTGCTTTGTGAAAATAGATAGGAGGGCTTAATGAAACTATTTTTAGACCAACTAACAGAACATATAGAGAAAATGCCGGAGAAGATAGCAATTGTAGATTTTGAAGGTTCTAGAGAGACATCCTATAGAGGGTTAGATGTGTTGAGTAATCGGATAGGAGCCTTACTACTTGAACAAAATGTTAAAAAAGGAGACTTTGTCCCAGTTATATTGCCCAGAAAAATGGAATATATTGGAGCAGCTTTAGGCATTTTAAAAGTGGGTGGTGTTTTTCTGCCTCTTTCTACAGGATACCCTGAAGAAAGGATATCATTTATTGTGGATCAATGCCAAGCTAAGGTAATCATCGATGAAGAGTTTTTAGAAAGTATTCCTGAAAAAACAAGTGGATTATCTTGGCCTGATATTCAAGGGGAAGACAGGGCTATTGGAGTATATACATCAGGCTCTACAGGTAAGCCAAAGGGTATCGTACATAATCATTTTAGTTTTTTGAGTGGGGCTAGACGTTTTGGAAAAGGTATAGGCATTAAACAAGATGATGTCCAATTGTCTAATCTTCCCTTTAATTTTATTGCTATTTTGGTGGAGGTCTTTGCCATTTTATTTGTTGGAGGAACGATTCACATTAATAGTGAAGAAGGGCGAAAGGATATTCACCGAATTGAAGATTATATTGCTCAGCATAGAATAACTTCAACTCTAATTGTCCCACAAATGATAAAACTATTTAAAAACAAAAGTGATTCCCTTAAAAAGGTAACTTGTGGAAGTGAAAGAGTAACAGGGGTGAAGGGTTATGGATATGAGCTTTTCAATATTTATGGTGCCAGTGAAACTACACCGGCTACAACATATTTTAAGGTGGATAAAGAGTATGATAATACCCCAATTGGTAAACCATTTGAGGATGTGCACGTATATGTCCAGAGGGAAGATGGCAGCCTAGCTGATTCAGAAGAAGTAGGGGAAATATGTGTGTCAGGCTCCTTAGCTGAAGGGTATCTTAACATGCCGGAAAAGACGGCAGAAACCTTTACATATAATCCATATGCCACAGGGGAAGATGATAAGATCCTATATCACAGTGGAGATATGGGCATGATGAGAAAAGACGGTAATCTAGTCTATGTTAATCGAAAAGACTGGATGGTAAAGATTAATGGACAGAGAGTAGAAACACAAGAGATAGAAACCATTATTAGAGAATTGTCATATGTGAAAGAGGCAGTTGTAAAAGGATTTGAAAATCAATATGGACAGACATATATGTGTAGTTACTACCAGCTAGAAAATGGAAGCTTTAATGAGAATCCGTCAGAAATGATTAAAAAAGAGCTGAAAAAAAAGCTAGCAGACTACATGATGCCTCAATTTTTTGTGAGAGTGGATTCTTTTCCAGTAAATCAAAATGGAAAATTAGATCGTTTAGCCTTGAAAGCTCCAGATGCATCCTCTTTTAAAAGGGAATACGAAGCTCCAAAGACAGAAACGGAAAAGATTCTTTGTGGTGGATTTAAAGAGATTTTAAATATAGAGAAAATTGGTTGTAATGATGATTTTTTCTCCATGGGAGGAGATTCTATAAAGGTGGTAAGACTTTTGGACTATTGCAAGGAGTTGCCCCTTACTTCTGCCCAGATTTTCAAGGGAAAGACCCCAAAGAGCATTGCATCTTTGTGTGGAGAAGAAGAACAGGATTTGTATAAGAATTGTAAGGATAAGAAAGATTTTTATCCTTTGACAGACAGTCAGCTAGGCGTATTTCTTGAATGTATTCAAAGCCCAGATAGTGTAATGTATAATATACCATTTGGTTTTGAGATTCCACGATCTATAGACGTTATAAAGTTAAAGAAAGCATTGATAAAAGCGATTGACCATTATCCCATACTTAAAATTGCCATTAAAGAAAAAGATGGCCAATATGGAATGGTTCCAAATGGCAGTGTGGATTATCAGATACCTTTTAGAAGCATATCAAGAGAAGAAGTAGGGAAAATAAAGTCTGAATTTGTAAAACCTATTGATTTGGGAAAAGGTCCACTATTTCGGGTCGAATTATATGAAGGACAAGATTCAATTTATCTGTTTGCAGATTTCCATCATATTATCTCAGACGGTGCCTCTGTGGCTAATTTCTTTGAGCAAGTGGGCAGAATATATGGTGGACAGTTACCAAAAGAGGAAGCTATCACTCAATTTAACCTTTCCAATTATGAATTGGACTTGAAAGAAACGGAAATTTACCATCAGGCGCAAGACTATTTTGAAAACTATCTGGCAGGTAATGAGGTGGATTCAAATCCTGTATTTGATAAAGTAGAAGACCCCGATCAGAGTGTGCGCCCATCAGAAAGGTTATATTGCAATCTGAAAGGGGAATTAGCTGGAGCGGAGCTTGAAGAATTTACTCGAAGAAGTGGAATTACTGAAAATACATTTTTCTTAGGTGCATTTGCATATGCACTGGGAAAGTATACAGGTCAGACGGAATCCATGTTTTCTGCGGTAAACAATGGAAGGCATGACCCAAGAATGAGTAACACCATGGGAATGTTGGTGAGAACATTGCCTATTTATGTTGCATTTGATGAAGAAAAATCCATTTCAGAGTTTTTAAATGATATGCAGGATAATTTCTTTAAGACTATGGATCATGATTGTTGCTCTTTTGGTGAGCTTGCAAATCAATATGGAGTGACTTCAGACTTAATGTTTGTATACCAAGCACAGACATTAAATGCTATGAATCTAGATGGATGTGAAATTCCGCTACAAGGATTGGAAACTGGTTGTAGCTTGGCAAATGTGGCTCTCCATATCTTCAAAAAAAATGGAAGTTATGATATGTTTTTTGAATACAGAAGTGACATATACGATAAAGAGACATTAAGGTCATTTAGTAATATGCTTATAAAGATAGTAAAGGGATTTTTAAGCCAGGATTATCTAAAAGATGTGGCTTTAATATCTGAAGATGAAATTCAAAGATTAGAATCTTTTTATGGGAATGTGACACCATATGACAAGAGTAAGACTCTGGTAGATTTGTTCCGCCAGCAAGTGAAAAAAACCCCAGACAAAACAGCAGTTGTATATAAGCAAAAGCGTTATTCATACAGAGAAGTAGACCAAATCTCAGAGAAAATAGGTGCATACATACATAGTAAAAACATTGGCAGGGAACAAGTTGTATCAATTTTAATTCCCCGGTGTGAGTATATGCCTATAGCTTCTCTTGGAGCTATGAAAGCAGGGGCTGCATATCAGCCGTTAGATCCTACTTATCCAATGGATCGCTTGGGATTTATGATGAAAGATGCAGAAACAAAGCTTCTCATAGTGGATGAAAGCTTGCTTCATTTGGTGCCCGAGTATAAGGGTGAAATCCTGATGACAAAGGAAATTCCAGACCTTCCGTCAGCAGAAAAAACTGGAATGACAGATCCTTCTCCTGATGATTTGTTCATTTTATTATACACATCTGGAACTACAGGCACTCCAAAAGGGTGTATGATTACTCAAAATAATATTGTGGCATTTTGCAATTGGTATAGAGGGTTTTATCATTTGGAAGAAGATAGTGTAGTGGCAGCATATGCTAGCTTTGGCTTTGATGCCAATATGATGGATATGTACCCGGCTCTTACTAGTGGGGCTACTGTTTGTATCATACCAGAAGAACTTCGATTGGAATTGCCAATGCTTAATGAGTATTTTGAAAAGGAAAAAGTGACCCACGCATTTATGACTACACAAGTGGGTAGGCAGTTTGTTTCGGATATTGAGAATCATAGTTTAAAATATTTATCTACGGGAGGGGAAACTCTCGTGCCAGTTCAGTCTAGTAGCAAATATGATTTTTACAACTTGTATGGACCTACAGAGGCAACTGTTTTGACTACTGCATTTAAAGTAGACAAAACTAAAGTATACAATAATGTGCCTATTGGTCGTGCTATGGATAATATGGAACTATACATTTTGGACAATTATAAGAGGAGAGTTCCTGTTGGAGCTTTAGGAGAACTTTGTATTGCGGGGCACCAAGTAAGTAGAGGATATCTAAACAGGACAGAGCAGACCCAGAAGGTATATGAGGCAAATCCATTTTCTAAGAAGGAAGGATTCCAGCGAATTTACCATACTGGTGATATAGTAAGATATATTAATGATGGAAACGTTCAATTTATTGGTAGACGAGACGGGCAAGTGAAAATTAGAGGGTTTAGAGTTGAAATTACAGAAGTAGAGAGTATTATTCGTGAATATCCAGGAATTAAAGATGCAACCGTAACATCTTTTGATGCTATAGCTGGGGGAAAGGCCATTGCAGCCTATATTGTATCTGATGAAACAATTGATATCGACAAACTGGAGGCATTTATTAGGGAGGAAAAACCGCCATATATGGTGCCGGCAGTTACCATGCAGATAGAGGCTATTCCTTTAAACCAAAATATGAAAGTAAATCGCAAGGCGTTGCCAGACCCAAAGAGCCAGTCACAAGGTGACAATAGAGATAAGGCAAGGCCGCTCACATTACTTGAAAAAGAATTAAAAGAGCTAGTCAAATCCATAGTAGGCCATGAGGAATTTGCTGTGAACACAGAGTTGATCAATGCAGGAATTACTTCCCTGTCTGCAATTAAGCTGGCAACGGCTATTGAAAAAGAATACGGAATGACTATTCAAGTGAAGCAGATAATGAAACAGTGCAGCATTTTATCCATTGAGGATGAGATTTATGCACATCTGCGAGAAGGAAATAGCATGGCGGATTCCACTGAAGATAAAAAACCAGAAGAAATGGCTGATTATTATCCATTAACACAGGCACAGATGGGCGTATTTTATGATGATATAAAGAGCCCAGAAGGAATCACGTACAACATACCGGCGGTTTTCAGTTTCCCAAAAGAAGTCACCGGACAGAAGCTAAGGGAGGCTGTCAAAGACACTCTAAAGGCTCATCCATATATAAATACACGCTTAGAATATAAAGAGGGACAGTTGGTACAAGTACCTTTTGAAGAAGAACCAGAAGTTGGACTTCTTTCAATAGCTTCTAACCAGCTAGAAGCTTTTAAGGCGGATTTTGTGAAGCCTTTTGTACTTGAAAATCAACGGCTATACAGGTTGAATGTGGTTGAAACCAAAACAGAGACATACTTATTCGCAGATTTCCATCATATTATTTTTGATGGAGGTTCATTAGACTTATTTTTACACCAGGTTGCTAATGCATGTCAGGACGTTTTGCCAGAAGCAGAAAGCTATAGTCACTATGACCATGCTTCTGATTTGGAATCAGCTACAAGGGGAGAATCATACGTACAGGCAGAGAAATTTTTTGGGGAAATGCTCCAAAATTTCCAAAGTGCCAGTGAAATAACTGGTGATTTATCTGGCATAGAAGAAAATGGCAAAAAAGCTGAGTGCATAGTGCCATGCGACGAGAAGAAAATTGACCAGTTTTGCAAGGCAAACAGTGTAACCCCTGCTCACTTATTCTTGGCAGGAGTATTTTATACATTAGCTAGATTTACAAGCTCAAAAGAAGTTTATATTTCCACTATTAGCAACGGTAGGTCGGATCTTAAAGTGCAGAATGCCTTGGGAATGTTTGTAAATACCCTTCCACTTAGAGGAAGCATTGAAGGGGAAAAGACAGTAATAGAGTTTATAGGAGAAGCAAAAAATTTAATGGTAGATGTGGTGTACCACGAAATATATCCATTTACTCAAATTGCTTCTGATTATGGATTTTCTCCACAGATTATGTATGCCTGTCAACTAGGTGTACTCGAGAAGGTAGAGTGCTTTGGCAAGGAAGTAGTAGCTGAAAATTTGGAAAGCGATAGACCTAAGTTTAAAATAGCTATCCATATTGAGGATAGAAATGAAACTCCTGCAATCTGCCTTCAGTATAACGATGAAATATATAGCCAGGAACTGATGAACCAATTAGGCGAGTCGATTGGTGTTTGCGTTGAGAAAATGATGGAAAATCCCAATGGAAAACTCAATAAAATTAGCCTTATTACAAAGAAGCAACACAAGCAGCTTGAAGAATTTAAAGAAAGTGCCATTTTAGACCAAGAAGAAGTCCTGTTTCACGGTGCTTTTGAAAAACATGTCAAGCTTCATGGAGAAAAAACAGCATTAGTTGCCACAGAAGGAAGCTACACATACAAAGAACTGGATTTGAAAATGAACAAAATAGCCAATGCTCTTGTAGAAAGAGGCTTGAAAAGCGGTGAGGCGGTAGCCATCCTTCTTCCAAGGACTGGATCCCTTATTATGGCAATGTATGGTGTTATGAAAGCGGGAGGGGCTTACATTCCTTGTGACCCTGACTATCCAGAGGAGAGGATACACCAGATTACTAGAGACAGCTCAGCAGTCTTAATTATTACTACCAAGGAGAGAGTACATGATTTTGAGAATGGGATTTCCGTTGAAGAACTTTTAGATCATGAGAATACAAATCACCCACAGATTACTGTAAAGGGAAATGATTTGGCATATATGATTTATACATCTGGCTCTACAGGAAAACCAAAAGGTGTAATGCTGGAGCATCGGGGCATTGCAAATTACTTGGTTGATCACCCGGCAAATTCACATGTTCATGCTTGTGCCAGCGAAGGAAGTGTCATGGTATCTGTAACTACAGTTTCATTTGATATGTCTTTAAAGGAGACAGCTGTGGCACTATGTAATGGACTTACTTTAGTTTTGGCAGATGAAGAATGTGCTAATCATCCCGTTCGCTTGGCTAGATTGATGAAGTCTACCAAGGGGGATGTTTTCAACGCAACACCGTCTAGAATGTTGCAATACATGGATTCAACAGAGTTTTGTGAAGCGCTGGGAGAATGCAAGGTTGTCATGTCAGGTGGAGAACAGTACACCATGCAGCTGTTGGAAAAATTGAAAAAGGTCACCAAGGCTAGGATTTTCAACACTTATGGTCCGACGGAAATTACAGTTTCTAGTAATGCAAAAGAGCTTACAAAAGAAAATGATATTACAATCGGTCCACCACTACTAAACTACACAGAATATATTGGAGACAATGATGGGAATTTATTGCCGCCAGGAGTGATGGGAGAGCTATATATTGGTGGAGTGGGAGTTTCTAGAGGCTATCACAACTTGCCGGAAATGACAGAGAAGATGTTTATGACGGCCTTTGGTGAAAGAGTTTATAGATCAGGTGACTATGCTCGGTGGACTAAAGATGGGGATGTGGTTATCCTAGGGCGTACTGACAACCAGGTTAAGCTGAGGGGCCTTAGAATAGAACTTGAGGAAATTGAAACTTGCATCAGTCAATACCCGGGAATTAAGAATGCAGTGACCCTTATTAGAGAAATAAATAAAGTTGAGCATCTTTGTGCTTACTATACGGCAGATACACCAGTAGAAGTGAGCGATCTTAAGGATAGTATTAAAGAAAAACTTACAAAATATATGGTGCCAACTGGTTATTGCCAACTAGACCAAATGCCTATGACTCCAAATGGTAAAATTGATAGAAAATCATTGCCAGAAGCTAAACTTGTAGAAGTAGGAGAGTATGTTGCGCCAACCAGTGAAACGGAAGTGGCATTTTGTAACATATTTAAAGAGGTTCTCAGCCTAGATAAGGTGGGAACAAAGGACGATTTCTTTGAACTGGGAGGTACATCATTAACAGTTACAAGAGTTATTATTGAGGCTACAGAAGCAGGTTTTGACATTACTTATGGAGATGTATTTACCAATGCAACACCAGAGAAACTTGCAGCAATGTTAGGACCAAAGGAAGGATTGAAATCAGACTTTGAAGATTTGTCCGTTTATGATTACGGTGAAATATCAAAAGTTCTAGAGAAAAACACTCTAGATTCATTCTTGGCGGAGGAACCAATACCATTAGAGAACATTATTCTTACCGGGGCTACCGGATTCTTGGGGATTCATATTCTTAAAGAATTCCTAGAAACAGAAGAGGGAATAGTCTATTGTATTATTCGAAAAGGAAACTACGACTCACTTGAAGATCGAATAAAATCATTGTTGTTTTACTATTTTGAGAATACATATGAGGATATGATAGGCAGTCGTATCATTTTAGTTGAAGGAGATGTAACCAATAAAAAAGTATTTGAAGGATTGCATGAAGAAGATATACAGACGGTCATTAATTGTGCTGCTAATGTAAAACATTTTTCTAAAGGCACAGATATTGAGGATGTTAATGTTGGTGGCGTGGTAAATGCCATCCAATATTGTAAGGCCACAGGAAGCCGAATTATCCATATATCAACTACTAGTGTTTCAGGGTTTAGTATAGGTGAGATACCACCCTCAGATACAGTGATGACAGAAAAAATGCTATACTTTGGACAAGGATTAGACACAAAATATGGTCATAGTAAATTCTTGGCAGAACGTACAATATTACAAGGGATTTCAGAGGGCCTTAAAGGTAAGATTATGCGTGTAGGAAACTTATCAGCTCGTGATACAGACGGAGAATTCCAGATGAATTTTGCGACTAACAGTTTTGTTGGACGACTAAAATCTTATCAGTTAATTGGAAAATTCCCTTATTCAATGATGGGAGGGGCGGCAGAAATGGCGCCAATCGACAGTACGTCCAAGGCTATTTTAGCCCTGTCAAAAACTCCTGAATCCTGCTGTGTATTTCATCCTTATAATAATCACAGCATTTTTATGGGTGATATTATCAACGCCATGAAGATGTGTGGGATACAGATAGAACTGGCGGAAGAGTCAGCTTATGCAAAAGCCCTTGAAGCGGCGCAGAAGGATCCAGAAAAGGCTGCAGTGTTGTCAAGTATGATTGCTTATCAAAATATGGGACATGGAAAGAAAACAGTTCCAATTGGAAAGTCAAATGAATATACTATGCAAGTGCTTTATAGGCTAAATTACCATTGGCCATCTACATCTAAGACTTATGTGAAAAAGTTTGTTGAAGCTATGGAAGGCATGGGGTTCTTTGCTTAAGCATTCAGTTTATATTACAATCTACAGCCCCCCACTAACTTTTACGGTTAGTGGGGGGCTGTAGATTGTTTTACTGTTTCCAAGGCCTTTTTTTCTCAGTCCAGCCTTTTTCTTTCCAATAAGCGCTGTCAACTTTATTCCAGCCACTCTTTTGTGCTATTCTTATAACATTAAAGAATAGTTTAGTTTTAATACCGGGTCTAACTCTATGATATTTGGATTTAATTTTCTTTGCCAAAGCAGTAGTTTGTTTTTCAATCTTAGCTTTAATTTTTACACTTACCTTGTCAAAAGATACTGCCCGAACTGGAACACCATATTTATAAATTTTTCCAGTTCCCCAAAAAAACAGACTATCTGCCATATCTTTATTTGTTGATTTCATTCCTGCGCCTGCAGCAGTAGAAATACAAACTGCTTGTTTTTTAAACATACCTTCATTTGGTCGGTGAACCATCCACCTATAACCATAATGGTCAAGTAACGCCTTCATAGAAGCCGTCACATGATAGACATATACAGGGCTTGCAAGAATCAAAAGATCAGCCTCATCTATTGAATCAGTAATTGGTTTTAGTTTATCATAATGAGGACACTGCAAAGAATCTTTAATAAAGCAATTTGTACAGCCTAAGCAGAAATTATCAAACTCATTGGGCAAGAAAAACTCCTTTGTTTCCCCGTTAAGCTTTTCGGCCAAGAGTTTGGCTATATGGTAAGTTGATCCTTTGTGGCTTTGTCCATGAATAATTGTAATTTTCATATTACTACCCCTTTTTTTACTATATCCAAGAAGAGTATATCACTACCTTGGGTAAATTTAGTGATATTTACAAAAATTCAAACCCTATTAATTGGGTGAAACCTTTACATGGTTGGAGGTTTTTTATATGAAAAAAGTATATCTAAGGTGAAAATCTGTTATAATATAATTCATTTAAACAAGAGAAAGGAGCAATTATGAAAGATAACTTTGGAAAGGTTTTTTTCCGCCTTTATGATAAAAAGATTGCCAGTGGAGAGATAACGTTTAGTAAGACTGGTATGAAACGTGATGATTTTACTAAAATTTGCATTCAAAAGGACTTTATTCCTCATGAGGGTGAAGTAAGAAAACTATGTGAAACTATGAGGCTAACAGAAGAAGAGGCTGCAGATTTGTTGAAATCCGCAGGAGTAAAATAAAAAATTAGTAGATTCAAGAGAAATAAATAGGAGCAACAGAATGGAATACATTATTGGATTGGTTATTATTGTAGCAATTATCGGAGTTTGGCTAGTTATGTCATATAAGGGATTTCGTACCTTGAGAAACAGCGTGGAAGAATGTTACGCAACTATGGATATATTTTTGAAAAAGAGACTTGATCTGATTCCCAAGCTATTAAAGGCGGCTCAAAAACAGGAGGGCGTAGGAGAAGATATCTTAGAAGAAATCAGGAAGGTTAGAGCTACGATAAAAGAAGCTATAGACACTGGAGATAGAATGGAAAATGAAAACATTTTGTCAGAAGTATTAAATGAATTATTTAGCATTAGGGAAAATTATCCTGAGATAAAAGTAAATAGCAACTTTTTAGATATTCAAAACCAGATAAAACGTGTGGAGGAGGATATTGCTAGTTCAGGCAGGTTCTACAATGCTATCGCCAAACTAATGAATACAAAAGTAGTATCATTTCCAAGTAACTGGGTTGCAAAGTTGTTTCACTTTAATATGGTTCCTATGTTTTAAGCCAGAGCATGAAATAAAACAATCAATATAGTAAGATAAAAAGGAGATAGTCATAGATGAAGAAAACTAAAATTATATGCACCTTAGGTCCTGCTAGCAGTAAAGAAGAAACTATGGAAAAGATGCTTTTGGCAGGAATGAATGTAGCTAGGTTGAATTTTTCCCATGGCAATCATGAAGATCATGAAAAAACCATTAATAAATTCCGTAAGGTGAGAGACAAGATGGGATGTTCAGCAGCTGTGCTTTTAGATACTAAAGGGCCAGAAATCAGATTAGGAGATTTCGCTAAGGAGAGAGTTGTTTTAAAAGATGGACAAGAATTTACTCTCAGGGTTAAAGACATTTTAGGAGATGAAAACCAGGCAGCTATGACATATAAAAACATGTACAAGCAGGTAGACATTGGAACATCCATTTTAATTGATGACGGTAGAGTGTCTATGAAGGTAGTTAGAATAGAAGGATCTGATGTAGTTTGCAAAGTGAAAAATGGAGGGAAAATTAGCAACCGAAAGGGAGTTAATGTACCAAAGACCCATTTAGATCTGCCGTATTTAAGTGAGGCAGATAAAGAAGATTTGAAATTTGGCGTAAAGCATGACGTGGATTATGTAGCGGCGTCATTTGTACGCAGCAAAGAAGATGTACTTGACCTTCGCAATTTTCTGGATAGTCAAGGTGGAGAAAAAATTAAGATTATTTCTAAAATTGAAAATCTGGAAGGTATTGATAACTTTAAAAGTATTCTTCAATGCTCTGATGGGATTATGGTTGCAAGAGGTGATATGGGAGTAGAAGTTAATTTTGCTAAACTTCCTGGCATCCAAAAAAAGTTTATTAAAGAGTGTTGCCAGGCAGGAAAACTTGTAATTACGGCAACTCAAATGTTGGAGTCTATGGTAAACAGTTTAACGCCTACGAGGGCAGAGATTACAGATGTTGCCAACGCTGTATTTGATGGGACTTCTGCGGTGATGCTCTCGGGTGAGAGTGCTATGGGAAAATATCCTGTTGAAACAGTGAAAGTAATGGCTAAAATTGTAACTCAGGCAGAGAAAGACGCTTTCGATGTAAATGTGTATAAGATTTTAGACTATGAAATGGATTCCAAGGATAAGGCTGATGCTATTGGACATGCGGCATGCACTACAGCCCATGATTTAAAAGCAAAAGCAATTATTGCAATTACCCAGTCAGGGCATACAGCAGAAAAAATGTCAAAATTCAGACCCAAACAGCCTATTGTCGCAGCCACTCCCAAAAAGAAAGTTTACCATCAATTGGCACTCGCTTGGGGAGTATACCCGGTGACTACTGAATTTGAGGATGAGTGGGATGCTCTCTTTGCACAGGCGGTGGGAGGCGCAAAGGAGCTTAATGTGGTTAAGAAAAATGATATAATTGTTATTTCGGCAGGTTTGCCATTTAAGAAAGTAGGAAATACAAACTTGATTCGTGTAGAAACAGTTTAAAATTTACTCAAACAAAAAGAAGGTAATCTCAATAATTAAGACTACCTTCTTTTAATTTTATTGGTTATTCTTCTTCAGATTCAATTGTCGGTGCAACTTCTGCTACAGGGTCTAACGCTTCTGCGGCTTCTGCTTCTGCTTCTGCTTTAATTTTCATTTCAGCTAAAATCTTTTCATATTCAACAAAGATAGCATCTTTGATTTTGTTTCGTGTTTCAGATACAAGTGGATGTGCAATATCTCTAAAATCGCCTTCTCCCATTTTCCTGCTAGGCATTGCGATAAATAATCCGTTTTGCCCCTCGATAATTTTAATATCATGGACTACAAACTCATCGTCAAATGTAATTGAAACAACTGCTTTCATTTTACCTTCGTCACTTACTTTGCGTATTCTGACATCTGTTATATTCATTATGATACCTATCCTTTCATGCCTAAAAAATCCTGTTAATTATGCTATGTTTATCAATAAATTATACACTAGAATAAGTAGTTTAACAAGCCGGTTTTTAAAAAATCTGACTATTCGGAAAAACTTCCACACTCTTGTCATCTTCTCCTACGGCGCCTAGATAGACAAGGGGGGTATAGTCGGAAATTTTCTTTTCCTCTGGGTATATGCTGGCAATGGCCACACCTATGCCTGCGATTTTCGTATCAAACTCAGAGAGAATCTCACGAATCCCTTTAATACTTCCGCCAGCTCGCATAAAGTCATCTACGATTAGTGCACTTGATCCTGTAGCCGCTGCACGTTTTGAAATGGACATCTTTTGAACTCGATCATAACCACCGGAAAAGTAATTGATACTTACAGTAGGCCCTTCCGAAATTTTAGTTTCTCGGCGAATGACTACAGAAGGAAGGTTTAAAAGTTGGGCAGTCATCAATGCTAAAGGTATTCCCTTAGTTTCTATAGTTGCAACATAATCGGCGCCGCAATCTTTGAACTTTCGTGCAAAAATTTGGGCCATTTCCTTGACAGTTACAGGGTTGAACATAATATCAGAGGTATATAAAAAACCTCCACCAAGAACCCGGTTTTCTTCTTTTAGAAGTTGACACAATTTTTTTTGGAAGCTAGTTCCCATTTCCTTGGAAATATAAGAAATGTATCTTACTCCCCCAGAAGCGCCAGGTAGGGTTTCAATATAACCTAGACCTGTACAGGTGACAATTTCTTTGGCTGAGCTAATGTCTTCACTGATGCTAGACTTTGCAGCAGAAAAGGCCTTGCAGAAATAAGCTAGGCTAAAAATTTTGTTGGGGGAATCAGATAAAATTTGCACGATTGCCCCTATTCGTTGAACTCTTTTCACTGGACTATCCTCCTAACAATACGAACAATAAGTCTTCTTTACACAGATAATATTCGCTTTTTGTTTTTTTGTCAAATATCTCGTATTTTTTCCTATACTTATGGTATAATCACATTGATTATAAATAGGGAGGGATACGTATGATTAACTTGTCTGATTGCAAGAAAATTCATTGCATAGGTATTGGTGGAATCGGACTTTCAGCTATTGCACAGATTCTACTTTCCAGGGGATATCAGGTTTCTGGATCGGATATGCGAGAAAGTGATATGACGGAGCGATTGATTAATGAGGGTGCAAATATATTTTTAGCTCACAGAGCTAAAAACGTACAAGGAGTAGATTTAGTTGTTTATTCTGCTGCTATAGGAAATGACAATCCAGAACTAGTACATGCCCATGAGTTAGGCATACCAACTGCTACAAGAGCAGAAATACTAGGCGCATTGATGGAAGAATATAAAAAGAGCATCGCTATTTCAGGAACACATGGAAAGACTACAACCACCTCCATGGTTGCCTTAATTTTAGACAATGCTAAGACAGATCCAACCCTTTTGGTTGGTGGTAACTTGCCAGAAATTGGTGGAAATGTTAGAGTGGGGACCAATGAGTTTTTCCTTACGGAAGCTTGTGAATATATGGATAGCTTTTTACAGCTAAAACCTAATATTGAGATTATCCTTAATATTGATTCAGACCACTTAGATTATTTCAAAGATATTGATCATATTGTCAGTTCATTTGATAAATTTGCCGGGCTTGTGCCTTCAGATGGAACTATCATTGCATATGATGCCAATCCTTTTGTAAAAAACGTCATAAAGGGTAGAAAAAATGTAATCACTTACGGGTTTAGCGAAAGCTGCGATTATTACGTAGGCGATATTAAGTTTGATAATGAAGGCATGCCAAAATTTCAGGTGATGCATAAGGAAGAGCCCCTTTGTTCTATTCAGCTGATTATTCCAGGGGAGCATAATATACTCAACGCCTTGGCAGCTATTGCTTGTTGTCATATTTTAGGCATAAATATAGAAATTATCGTTGATACCTTAGAAAAATTCACAGGAACTCAAAGAAGATTTGATATTCTTGGGGTTACTAGTGATGAAAAGAAGATTATTGACGATTATGCCCATCATCCTACAGAGATTAAGGCAACATTATCTGCAGTTAAAAATATGAAGCACAACAACCTGTGGTGCCTATTTCAGCCTCACACATATACAAGAACAATGGCACTTTTTGATGAGTTTGCAGAGTCATTTGGAGATGCAGACAAAGTAGTCCTTGGGGAAATATATGCAGCTAGAGAAAAGAATATTTATAAAATAAGCTCAAAGAGTTTGGTTAGCAAAGTGAAAGAATTAGATCCCACAAAAGAAATTTATTACTTTAGGGACTTTGAAGAAATTGCAAACTTCGTCTACAACAATGCGGAACCAGGGGATTTGATTATTACTATGGGTGCAGGAGATATCTACAAGGTTGGAGAAATGATTTTGGAAAAAGATAGAAAGTTTTAAGGAGATAAACATGGATTTGCAGGAATATGAAGCTTTAGAAAAACATCGATTAGAGATTAACATAGGCCATATGGAAAATGGAGTGAACTTTGTTGATTTGCGAACAGCCTACATTGATGAAACTGTAAAGATAGGACGTGGGACAACTATTGGCCCTTGTGTTATCCTAGAGGGAAATGTTACTATTGGCAAGGATTCCACCATAGGACAAAACAGTAAGATTGTTGACTCTGTCATTGGAGAAGCTACTATTATTGAAAACTCAGTAATCATGAAGAGTAAAGTTGGAGATAAAACTTCTGTTGGGCCATTTGCATATATCAGACCTGATAGTGAGGTTGGAAATGGCTGTAAAGTTGGAGACTTTGTAGAAATTAAAAACTCGACTATGGGGGATGGCTCAAAAGCTGCTCATTTGACATATGTAGGAGATGCAGATTTAGGAAAAAATATAAATTTAGGCTGTGGTGTAGTATTTGTAAACTATGATGGCAGCAATAAATATAGAACTACAGTAAAGGATGGAGCATTCATAGGGTGTAACACAAACCTGGTTTCTCCTGTAGTCATAGAAGAAAAGGCATATATTGCCGCAGGAAGTACTGTTACAAGAAATGTACCTGGAGGAGCCCTTTATGTGGCAAGATCTAAGGGGAAACTTTTAGAAGGTTGGGTAGAAAAAAGAGGGATTTTAAATAGAAAGAAAAATAAGTAGTTGCAAAAACAGAAGAAAGATGAGGTAAGTGGTAAAGATGAAGAATGGAGCATTTTCAGATTACAAAGTTTTTACAGGCAATTCCCACTTGGAATTAGCCGAGGAAATCGCATCAATTATGGGTAAGCCTTTAGGTAAGGCTACAGTAACAAAGTTTAGCGATGGAGAAATCTCTGTTAACCTTTGGGAAACAGTAAGAGGAATTGACGTTTATATTGTTCAATCTACACAAGATCCAGTAAATGATAATTTAATGGAGATGTTGATTATGATTGATGCGATGAAGAGAGCTTCTGCTGGAAGAATAAATGCCGTAATGCCATACTATGGATATGCAAGGCAAGACAGAAAAGCAAAGGCAAGAGATCCTATTACAGCAAAACTTGTTGCAGACATTTTAGTTGCAGCAGGAGCAGACAGAGTGTTGACCATGGATCTTCATGCAGCCCAGATTCAAGGATATTTTAACATTCCTGTAGACCACTTAATCGGCATGCCAATTTTAGTTAAATATTTTAAAGAAAAGGCTATGGACAATGTGGTTGTTGTATCACCTGATCACGGGAGTGTCACTAGGGCAAGAAATATGGCTGAGCCGCTACATGCACCTATTGCTATTGTAGATAAGAGAAGACCAGAACCAAACAAGAGTGAAATCATGAATATTATCGGGGACATTGAAGGCAAAAATTGCATCTTGGTAGATGATATGATTGATACAGCAGGAACAATTACTAATGCAGCTAATGCATTAAAGGAGCTTGGTGCAGTCAGCGTTAGCGCTTGTGCTACTCATCCTATCTTATCAGGACCTGCTATACAAAGATTAGAAGATTCTGCAATTGAAGAATTAGTACTTCTGAACACGGTTCCTATTCCGGAGAATCGTAGAATTTCTAAGATGAAAATGCTATCTGTTGCTCCACTATTTGCAGAAGCTATGACTAGAGTGTTTACTAATGATTCAATTAGTCGCTTGTTCGACTAAAAAAAGAGGCAATAAAATATGTACATTATCGTAGGGCTAGGAAATCCAGGGAAAAAATATGAAAACACTAGACATAACATAGGGTTTATCGCAGTGGATCAATTAGCTGAAAAGAATAACATTAACATAACTAAAATAAAACACAAAGCTTTGGTCGGAGAGGGACGTATCTCCGGCCAAAAGGTTTTGTTGGTAAAACCCCAGACTTACATGAACCTTAGTGGAAATTCAGTGAGAGAAGTCATGGAATATTACAAAGTGGACGTGGAAAACCTAATTGTAATCTACGACGATATTGACCTAGATGCAGGGGTGCTTAGAATTAGGAAAAAGGGAAGTGCTGGCACTCACAATGGGATGAAATCTGTGATTTATGATTTGAAGTCAGATAGGTTCCCAAGGATTAGAATAGGGATTGGCTCATCGGGAAATATGGATTTGGCCAACTATGTTATTGGTGGATTCACTAAAGGGGAGAAGACTCTTTTGGAGGATGTTGTTACTAACGGTGTTTTGGCAGCAGAGAGTATAATCAAAGATGGCATAGAAAAAGCTATGAATGCATACAATATAAAATCAAAACCTGCAGGAGAAGGGGAAAATGACAGCTAAAGGAATGATTAACATTACAGGAGCATCAGAAAGTCGTGTTGCACCTATAATGGCACAAATTAATAGAGAAGAAAAAAAGGGTCAAAGCTTGGTAGTGGTATCTTCTTTCATTAGAGCCAAACGCCTTGCGGTGGACCTTTCTTTTTTTATGGACAAAAATATCTATGTTTTGCCTCCAGAAGAAGAAGGTTTTTTAAGGTACGAAGCGAAAAACCACGATTTACTTTTACAGCGACTTAAGATCTTAAAAGCAGTTGCAACGGGAGAAGATTGCGTTGTTGTAGCACCGGCTACAGGAGCAATAAAGAAGCTTCCTCCTTGCAAGACATTTCAGGAAAGTTCCATAACTCTCACTCGAGGTGAGGAAATAAATTTAGAGGAAGTAAAAGAAAAACTCACCCTGATTGGGTATGAGCGAGAGCCCCTTGTAGATGGCAAGGGTCAGTTTAGCTTGAGGGGATCTATTCTTGACATATTCACAGCAGACGGGAATGTGCCATACAGAGTAGAACTCTTTGATACAGAAATAGATTCAATTAGAAGTTTTGACCCAGATACACAAAGATCTATAGAAAATTTAAAATCCATTTCAATTTATCAGGCAGAGCAGATTCTAAAAGATGATTTAATATTCCAGCGTGCAGTGGGGAAAATAAAACAGGGCTACAGTGGACAGATTAAAAAGTTTACAAAAGAGGGAGCTACAGAAGAAGAACTTAAACGAGGGGAGAACCTAAAGGAGAGAAGAGATCAGTTGGTGGAGTTTGCAGAAAACGCAATGAACTTGCAGCATCTTGAAAATTATCTCTACTATTTTTATGAGGAAACAGAGTACATTTGGGATTACATGAAAGATCCACTGATTATGGTGGATGATCCAGGAAGGGTTTACGAAAACTTAGAAGTAAGGGATAAGGAAACAGCAGAAGATTTCAAAATTCTTTTGGAACGAGGTCAGGCGGTACCAACGGATTTGAAAAACTTCTCCAATAAAAATGATTATCTTTCAATGTACAATATGGAAACTGTATACTTGTTTACTCCTTTTCAAAAGAGGATTAAAGGTGTAGAGTCTTTGACGGAAATTCGAAATGTAGTCAGCAGGCCAACCCTATCATTTAATGGGAAAATGGATTTACTAGAATCGGAGATTAAATCATACTTAAAAAACAATTATAAAATAACCCTTGTATGTGCTAATGAAGAGCGAGTGGCAAATATGAAGGATTTCCTTCAGCGGGCAGGCCTTGAAAGCAGAGTATGGGTAAAATTAGGAGTTTTAACAGGGGGCATTGACTTCCCTGAGGAAAAGCAGTGCTACATTTGGGATGGAGATATCTTTGGGACTCCTCAAAAGAAAAAAAGAAGAAAGAAATCCGGTTCAAATATGGGGCAGGCTATTAAGTCCTTTGCAGATATGCAAAAAGGGGACTACGTAGTCCATGAAAACCACGGAATTGGTAAATTCATAGGCATGGAACAGCTTACTGTACAAGATGTGAAAAAAGATTACTTAAAGTTAAAGTATGGAGGGGCAGATTTTCTTTATGTTCCAGTAGAGCAGATGGATATTATCCAAAAATATGTTGGAGCAGATGCAGGAAGTCCAAAGTTAAATAAACTTTCAGGAAGTGATTGGAAGACTACTAAGGCGAAAGCCAAAGCATCCATTGCAAATATGGCCAAAGAACTTATGGAGGTTTCGGCGGCAAGGCAGATAGAAAAAGGACATTCTTTTTCAGAAGACACACCTTGGCAAGGGGAATTTGAAGATGGATTCCCATATACAGAGACAGATGATCAGCTTAGATCCGTTGAAGAAATAAAAAAAGACATGGAGAAAGATATTGCCATGGATAGACTTCTCTGTGGTGATGTAGGCTTCGGAAAGACGGAAGTTGCCGCTAGAGCCATGTTTAAGTGTGCTGCCGATGGAAAACAGGTTGCCCTTTTAGTTCCAACCACTATTCTTGCCAATCAACATTACTATACTTTAAAAGAACGATTTGAAAAGTTTCCATTTAAAGTGGAAATGTTGTCACGATTTCGTAGTGAGGCTCAACAGAAGAAAGTAATTGATGGAATGAGAAAGGGGAGCATAGATGTAGTTGTAGGTACCCATCGAATTTTATCTAAGGATATTAAATTTAAGGATTTAGGCCTTTTGGTCATCGATGAGGAACAGCGTTTTGGAGTTCAGCACAAAGAAGTAATCAAACAGATCAAAAAGAATGTGGATGTTCTTACGTTGTCAGCTACACCTATTCCTAGAACCCTTCATATGTCCCTTGTGGGCGTTAAAGACATGAGCTTAATAGAAGAGCCGCCAGAAGAGCGATACCCAGTGCAAACCTACGTTATGGAGCAGGAGGATATGCTTATTCAGGAAGCAATATCCAAGGAGCTTGATAGAGGGGGGCAGGTGTTTGTAGTATTTAATAGGGTGAAGGGTATTAACAAGATTGCAGGAAAGATTGAATCTTTGGTACCAGAGGCAAAAGTAGCCATAGGCCATGGACAGATGAACGAACATCACCTGGAAAATATAATCATGGGATTTATTGACGGAGAAACCAATGTTTTAGTTTCAACCACAATCATTGAGTCAGGAATTGATATTTCCAATGTAAACACGATTATTATCATAGACGCAGATAGATTTGGTCTTTCACAGCTGTATCAACTTAGAGGTAGAGTTGGGCGTTCCAACAAAATGGCATATGCTTATCTTATGTTTAAAAAGGATAAGAGCCTGTCAGAGATTGCGGAAAAACGTCTTCGTGCTATTAAGGAATTTACTGAGTTTGGCGCTGGATTTAAAGTGGCTATGCGTGACTTGGAAATCCGTGGGGCGGGGAACCTGCTTGGAACAGAGCAACATGGTCACATGATGAGCATAGGATATGAGCTTTACTGTAAGCTTGTAGATGATGCGGTGAGAGCATTAGGAGGAGAAATCGTCAACCCGGACAGAGAAGAGGCTTCTATTGAGCTTAATATTACTGCATTAATTCCAGATAGATATATTCCAGATGAAGTCATAAAGTTACAAATGTATAAAAAAATTGCTGCTATTTCTACACAGGCAGATGAAGAGGAACTTGTAGATGAACTTATAGATAGGTTTGGGGACATTCCAAGAGACACTAATAATCTGATTACTGTTTCTAGAATTAGAGCTTTGGCAGAAAAATTGTGCATTACTAGAATTCATCAAGAGGGAAATAAGATTATCTTTAACTTTGCTCCAGAGAATACCTTGAAGGCTAAGGCATTAGCTCAACTTTCCGGAAAATATCAGCGAAGAATTTTCATTCATGGGGGAGTCAAACCTTTTGTAAGATTTTTGCCAAAGGGTAGGGAACGCCTGAGAGAAGTTCTTGATTTTTTAGAGATTGCAATGGGTTAGAGGGAAAATGAAACGCTTACTTTTTAAAGTAAGCGTTTTTAAATACGTTTTTTATTTGCCAGTTTTTACGTGGCGTTTTTTCTTTTCTTTCTCTAAATCTTTAGGTAGATAGATTAAGCTTTCAGGTGAAGTATCATCTGTATCGTTATCTATTTTCTTTGAGGTAACCTTTTTCCCTTTTGTATCGCCTTCTGGTTTTGACACCTTCATGTATATAATCACGATGGCAATCATCAGAACGCCTAAAATTACTAGTGGCATGCCAATTCCTCCTTTATCCATTATGGAAAATGAGATATATTTATATATATTTTAAATCTATAAAGTGTTTCTGTCAATGAAATGGTGTATTGATTAGGTGAAGAAAAAAAGATATACTGTATTATATAAAGAAAAAGGGGGCATATAATGGTAGATATTGAACAAGCGCAAGCCATGTTAGACCAAATTGCAGAAGAACTGCCCAAGGGAATTTATAAAGAGCTTAATGGGGGAATTCTATTACTTCCTCAGGAGAAACTTAGTCCTCATGCTATAGGTGATGACCTTTATATTTTAGGGGAGTATCAAAGAGGTGGCACTATGGGACGGCTTATTTATATTTATTTTGGATCATTTCAGCGCTTATACGGATATTTAGAGCCAGCTGAGATGAAAGACAAATTGCGAGAAACACTATTTCATGAATTCACTCATCACCTAGAGTCTTTGGCCGGAGAAAAAGACTTGGAGATTGAAGATGCAATTAAACTAGAAAAATACAAGAAAGGAAAATAAAATGATTAAGCTTATTGTTACGGCGCCTAAAGGGCATATGGATGGACTGATTATTAAAGCTGCAATGAAAAGAGACGATATGCAGGTGGTAGGAGCTTTAGGCCCTAAAAATAGAGACTATATTGGCAAAGATATCGGCATAGTAGCTGGTCTTGGAGTAGAGACAGGAGCTTTGGTATATGATGATTTGGAAGAAATAATAGATCAGTGTGATATGGTTATCGACTTTTCTACAATTGAACTTTCCATGGGAGTAGTTAAAAGCTGTGTCGCCCATAAAAAGGGGCTTATTTGTGGGACTACAGGTTTTTCCAAAGAGGAGGAGGAGATTATTCTTGCCTCAGGAAAACAGATTCCAATGATGAAAGCTGCTAACACATCCTTTCCCATGACTATTATGAGAAAGCTTCTGGGAGAAGCAGCAGCAGCACTTGGAGATAAATGTAAGATAGAAATTATAGAGATGCATAATCAAAATAAAGTAGATGCACCAAGCGGCACGGCTAAAGAACTAGCAGAAGAAATAGTGGAAACTTCAGATAAATCCATGGAGGATATAACATTTCATTCTGTTCGGGCAGGAGACACGCCTAGCAGCCATAAGGTTATATTTGGATGTATGGGAGAAATTATGGAAATATCTCATCATGCCTATAACTGGGAATGTTATGCAAGAGGAGCTTGTGATGCAGCAGCGTACATGATGGCACACGGAGTGGGTGTATACACTATGGATGACGTGATCAAGATATGAAGCAGAACCACACACTAGTCGAAGGTAAAATAAGACCAACCTTGCTAGCATTTGTAGGTTCGTTTTTGCTTGCAACTATAATGCAGGCATTGTATGGAGCTGTGGATCTTTTAGTAGTAGGTCAATTTGCTGATTCTGCAGGAGTTTCAGCAGTAGCCATCGGTGGACAAGTAATGCAGACTGTAACAGGAATCATCTTAGGTGTAAGTACTGGCGGTACTGTGGTAATAGCTCAGTATATAGGGGCTAGAAAAAAAGGAAGAGCAGGGCAGGCTGTAGGAAATGTTATTGCATTGTTTATTGTCATTGCTATAGTTCTTACGGGAATTATGCTTGTTTTAACAACGGGAATTATAAAGATATTGCAGACCCCGGTGGAAGCTGTAGAGTACACCAAGAGCTACCTGAGGATATGTGCTTTTGGGATACCATTTATCGTAGGATATAACGGAGTTAGTGGAATTCTAAGAGGCTTTGGCGATTCTAAGACTCCAGTGATGTTTATTGGAATAGCGTGTGTTGTGAATATTTTAGGGGACCTTTTACTTGTAGGAGGGTTTCATATGGGAGCAGCGGGAGCTGCCATTGCAACAGTAGCAGCACAAGGAATTAGCCTTATTATTGCAATAGTTTATCTTAGTAAAAAAGGGTTTCCGGTGCCTTTTTACAGGGCGTGGATTGGCTTCAAAGCAGGTCAAAGCCTTCGAATACTAAAGATAGGAAGCCCTATTGCAGTTCAAGATGGATTGGTAAATATATCTTTTCTAATTATTACAGGGATAATTAATACTATGGGGCTGACAGCTTCTGCCTCTGTAGGAATCGTGGAGAAGATTATTATATTTGCTATGTTAGTGCCAACAGCCTTTGCATCAGCGGTTTCTGTAATGGTGGCTCAAAATGTAGGAGCCAAGAGGATGGATCGAGGGAAGAGCAGCCTGTGGAATGGAGTAGTCCTATCCCTTATATGTGGCACAGTGATTTGCATCTATTGCCAATTTGCACCAGAAACTTTGACTGGATTATTTAGTAAGGATTCACAAGTAATAGAAATGGGGGCGCTATATTTACGTACATACAGTATTGATTGTATACTAGTTGCACTTGTATTTTGCATGAACGGTTTTTTTGCAGGATGTGGGTATTCCCTATTTTCACTTATACACAGCTTGTTAGCAACATTTTGCATTCGAGTCCCATTATCATATTTTCTCAGTAAACAGCCAGATACTACCCTGCTTGAAATGGGTATGGCGCTTCCACTATCCAGCTGTCTATCCATTGTCCTTTGCTTAATTTACATAAAAGTAGGCAAGGGATTTAAAGATAATCATTGACATAACTACAGGTCATGTATAAAATAAAAAAAGGTGTTTGATGAAGACAGTAGCCCTGTGTAAAATCCTTACAGAGAGACGATTAATGGTGAGAAATCGTCGGTGAGACAGTTTGCGAAAATCACTTTGGAGCCTTTTACCAATGAAGCGGCAGGAAACTGCAACTAGGGTGGTACCGCGGTTGATACAATCGTCCCTAATTCGCAATTTATTAATTGCGTCTTAGGGATTTTTTAATAGGAAGGAAAAATTATGTTTAAAAACTTATCAGAGAAACCAATTGCGAAGTTACAGATAGAGCAAGCTGACAATTGGGAAAAAGAGGATCTGTTACACAAATGTGTGACCACAAGAGAAGGCCAACCAGCCTTTATCTTTTATGAGGGACCCCCAACAGCAAATGGCAAGCCAGGAATACATCATGTAATTGCTAGAGCACTAAAGGATTCTGTTTGTAGATATAAAACAATGAAAGGCTTTGAAGTAAAGCGAAAAGCTGGTTGGGACACCCATGGACTTCCCGTGGAAATAGAAGTAGAAAAACAGCTTGGAATGTCAGGCAAGCAGGATATTGAAGAGTATGGAATCAAGGCATTTAATGAAAAATGTAAAGAATCCGTTTTCACATATGAAGGCCTTTGGAGAGAGATGACCAAAAGAATGGGGTATATCATTGATTTAGATAACCCGTATATTACTTTGGATAATAACTTTATTGAATCTGGATGGTGGATTGTAAAGGAATTTTTTAGGAAAGACTTTATTTATGAAGGACATAAGATCCTTCCATATTGTCCAAGATGTGGTACTGGACTTGCATCCCATGAAGTAGCACAAGGATATAAGGAAGTAAAGGTAAACACAATCACGGCTAAGTTTAAGAGAGTAGATGCAGATGAATATTTTCTTGCATGGACTACTACTCCATGGACTCTAGCCTCCAATGTATCATTGACAGTAGGCCCTAAGGTAGATTATCTTAAGGTGAAAATGACTGCAGGCGACCAAGAGGGAAACGTGTTTTATATAGCAAAGGTTTTAGCGGATAAAGTTTTAGGGGCAGAAAAGTATGAAGTTTTAGATGAAATGAAGGGTAAGGATCTGGAATATCTAGAATACGAACAGCTTATGCCTTTTGTTGAGGTAGATAAAAAGGCATTCTTTGTTACTTGTGCAGACTATGTTACCATTGAAGATGGTACAGGAATCGTTCATACTGCACCAGCCTTTGGTGAAGACGACTATCAGACAGGCCGTAGATACAACCTTCCTGTAGTTAACCCTGTAGATGAAGAAGGTAAGTATACTAAGACTCCTTGGGCAGGCAGATTTGTTATGGAAGAGAGTCTAGAAATCGATATTATAAAATGGCTTGCAGGTGAAAATAAGATTTATAGTAAAGAAAAGCTAGCCCATAATTATCCACATTGTTGGAGATGCGGTACACCTCTAATATATTATGCAAAGCCAAGCTGGTACATTGAAATGACTAAGCTTAAAGATGAGCTAGTAGCTAACAACAATAGTGTAAACTGGTTTCCTGATTTTGTAGGAGAAAAACGCTTTGGCAATTGGCTTGAAAATGTAAATGATTGGGCGATTTCCAGAAACAGATACTGGGGAACACCGATTCCAATTTGGCGATGTGAATGTGGCCACTTAGAATGTATAGGAAGTAGGGAAGAACTTATAGAAAAAGCCCAGGAAAATATTACTTCAGACATTGAGCTTCATAGACCATATGTGGATGATGTTCATTTGACTTGCTCCAAATGTGGTGGCACTATGACTAGGATTCCAGAAGTAATGGATTGTTGGTTTGACAGTGGATCTATGCCATTTGCTCAGCAACATTACCCGTTTGAAAATAAGGAAAAATTTGAAGCGGAAATGTTTCCAGCAGACTTTATTTGTGAGGGAATTGACCAAACTAGAGGATGGTTCTATTCTCTTATGGCAATTTCCACATTTATTACAGGAAAGGCTCCTTACAAAAATGTCTTAGTTAATGATTTGATTTTGGACAAGGAAGGTAAGAAGATGAGCAAGAGTAAGGGGAACACTGTAGACCCATTGCAGCTCTTTGACAAGTACGGTGCGGATGCTACTAGATGGTACCTACTTCACGTGTCACCTGCTTGGTCACCGACAAAGTTTGATGAAGAGGGACTCATTGAAATCGTAAGCAAGTTCTTTGGTACACTGAAGAACGTTTATAATTTCTTTGTACTTTATTCCAACCAGGATAACATCGATCCACAGCAGATAAATGTTCCTTACGAGAATAGACCAGAACTAGATCATTGGATTCTTTCAAAATATAATAAATTGATTAAAGAAGTTACAGAAGAAATGGATCGATATGACCACATGAAATCTGTGCGCAAGATTCAGGAGTTTGTAATAGAAGATTTATCAAATTGGTATATTAGAAGAGCAAGAAGACGATTTTGGGGAGAAACTCTTACAGAAGATAAACAGGCAGTTTATGCTACAACATATGAAATTTTAGTAGGTGTATCCAAGTTGATTGCACCATTTGCACCATTTATTGCAGATGAGATTTATGTTAATCTAACAGGAAAAGAATCAGTTCACACAGATTATTTCCCTCAGGCAAACGAAGAACTTTTAGATGCTAGGGTAGAGGAGAGGATGGATCTAGTTAGAGATCTTGTAGGCCTTGGCCGTGGGACTAGAGAAAAGGAAAGAATCAAGGTAAGACAGCCTCTAAATGAAATTTTAGTGGATGGAAAATATGAGGAGTTGATCAGTGACCTTACCCCTCTTATCATGGAAGAATTAAACATTAAGCAGGTAGTTTTTGCTAAGGATCTTTCGGAATATATGAACTACAGTATGAAGCCAAACTTTAAAGTGGCAGGTCCTATTCTAGGTGGAAAGATTAAAGCTTTTGGAGGTGCTCTTGCAAAAGCGGATCCAGCAATATTTGTTTCAGCTCTTGAAAAAAATGAAAAAGCCACACTATTGCTTGATGGAGAAGAATTTCAGGTTACACAAGATATGGTTGAGGTGAAAATCAATGCCAAAGATGGATTTGCAGTAGCCATGGAAGATAATGTATTCACTATTTTAGATACTACGATAACAGCTGACCTTGCAGACGAAGGTTTGGCTAGAGAACTTGTTTCCAAAGTACAGCAGCTGAGAAAGCAAAATGACTTTGAGATGATGGACAAAATAAAAATTTATGTTTGCGCAGATAAAGAAGTGGGCGAAGCAATTTCAAAGCATAAAGATTACATTATGGGAGAGACACTAGCTGTAGAATTAAAAGAAGATGAGGGGCTTGATGAACTTGACCTTAATGGTCATAAAACAGGGATTAAAGTAGAAAAAATTTAACTTATAAATGAGGGGGCACTATGGATTTAAAGGGATTTACGGATCTTGGAGGAAATATTGGAAGACGAGTCAATGATTCGATAAATTCAATGAACTTCGATCGGTTAAGTGAAGATATTAAACGAGAAATTGACGGAGCCTTTAGCGGATCTGGCAGTAATGAAAAATGGGACGGCAAGCTTTATCAGGATCAACAAAATACAGGAAGTAATCAAGCCAATACAAAAGGCTTTGAAGATTTTAATTTGTATAAAGGTGGTGCCACGGCAAATACTTCAGTTCAATCAAAAAAGAAGTTGCCAGGGAAGATTTCTAGTATTGTCTTTATGATTATAGGGTATGGCTTGGCCGGAGTACTAGGGGTGGGGATCATTGTAATGACCCTCCTTAGCGTAACTGTTAGCTACGTTGGAAATGTAGCCTCGGGTATTGTTGGCGCAATAGGCGCAGGGTTAGTCCCACTATTTATTGGGGCGCTAGTGTTAGGTATCATTGGAACTAAGAAATATGGATTACTCAATAGATTTAACAAGTATGTTGATTTATTGAAAGGGGCAGAATTTTGCGCTATCAAAGATCTGGCTAAAAAACTTGGAAAAACTACAAAGTATATTTGTAAAGACCTAGAGAAGATGATCCAAAAAGGATTGTTTCCTCATGGACATATTGACGATCAACAGACATGCTTTATGTCAACAGACCAAGCGTATCATCAATATGTGCTAGCTAAAGACAGTGCAAAAGAAGCTCAGGCTCAGGCTGAGGCTAAAGCTAAGGCAAGGGCAGAGAGTCAGCCGGTTCATACTTCAGATGAATTAAAACAGATTATTTCTGAGGGCGAGGCATATATAACTACCATTAGAGATGCTAACGAAGCTATTGAGGACCATGAAATTTCTAATAAGCTTTACAAGATGGAAGACGTTATTGAAAAGATTTTTAGCTATGTTAGGGAAAACCCAGACCAGATAGGCCAGCTTAGAAGATTTATGAGCTACTATATGCCTACTACCGAAAAGTTGGTCAATGCGTATAAAAAGCTAGATCAAGAGACTGTTCCAGGAGAAAATATGCAAAAAGCAAAAGGTGAAATTGCCCAAACTCTAGATGTAATTAATGAGGCTTACACCAAACTTTATGATAGTATGTACGAAGAAGTAGCAATGGATGTATCCAGTGATATTGCAGTATTAAAGACATTGTTTGCTCAAGAAGGACTTGCAGGGAAGGATATTAATGGAGGTGAAATAAATGAGTGATTTTAATAATGATTTCGATTTAGGAAAAGCACCAGTTTTAGAGCCGGAACAAGAAGAAACTCAGGCGATTACTATGACTGTGGAAGAAGAATATAAAAAGTATCCTCTTACGGATGCTGAAAAAGAACAGGTTGAAGTCTTTGCAGGGAAAATCAACTTAAAAGATAGTCAGGAAATCTTACAGTATGCAGGAGGAACACAGAAGAAAATAGCTGATTTCTCAGAACAAGCCTTGGAAAATGTTCGTACCAAAGACTTTGGAGAGGTAAGTGATACCTTGACTAGTGTTGTTGGAGAGTTGAAGGGCTTTGATGCAGAAGAAGAGGAAAAGGGATTTTTAGGGTTTTTCAAAAAAAAGGCAAACAAGATGGCACTTATGAAGGCAAAATATGATAAGGCAGAAGTAAACATTGAAAATATTTGTAAGAATTTAGAGAACCATCAAGTTCAACTGATGAAAGATTCTGCAATGTTAGATCAGATGTATGAGGTTAATAAAAACTATTTTAAAGAACTTACTATGTATATCGTTGCCGGAAAGCAAAAATTAAATAATGCGAAGAATGTGGAACTTCCTGAAATGATGAGAAAAGCGGAAATTTCAAAGCTAGATGAAGATGTGAATGATGCTAATGATTATGCAGCATTAATTGCCAGGTTTGAAAAGAAGGTTTATGACCTTGAATTGACAAGAACCATCTCTTTACAGACTGCGCCTCAGATTAGACTTATACAAAATAATGATGTGTTAATGTCGGAAAAAATACAATCCATGCTTGTTAATACTGTTCCTCTATGGAAAAGCCAGATGGTAATTGCCCTTGGGATTGAACATTCTAACAATGCAGCTAAGGCTCAAAAGGCAGTGACAGATATGACCAACGAGTTGCTTACCCAAAATGCACAGAAGCTAAAGACAGCAACAATAGAAACAGCAAAGCAAATGGAACGTGGCGTTGTAGACGTGGAAACATTGGAAAATACCAATGGATTGCTGATTTCAACAATTGACGAAGTGATGAAAATCCAGGAAGAAGGACGTCAGAGTCGTGAAGCTGCAGAACAAGCATTGACAAAAATGGAAACTGAGCTAAAGACAAAATTAGCTCAGATTAATAGATAACAACTTGCTGAGAAGTGACCAGACGTATTTTATAAAAGACAGATGTAACACAATTTGCTGAAACGTTAATTTTACCTATAATGCCTATAAGTATATTGTAGCATTAGGACATTCAATAATAAATTCGTTATTTCAAGAAATAAGCTTTGTAAGTGAAGTAAAACTCCTTTACAAAGCTTATCATATAAGGATGGAAGCAAAATGAATATCTATGAAGCATATTTCAGTCCAACTGGAACAACCAAGGCTATGGTAAGCACTATAGCCAATCGCCTAGAAGAAATCTTAAAGACCAGCGTGGAGACAATAGATTTTACCCTGCCTGAGAAAAGGCAGCAGGTTCAGATTTTTTCTAAAAATGATTTAGTTATTTTTGGTGTTCCGGTGTACGCAGGAAGAGTGCCCAATATACTTCTTAAGTATTTAAGCACTTTGGAAGGCGGTGGTGCACTAGCAGTACCCGTTGTTCTTTACGGTAATAGGAATTACGATGATGGTCTAATTGAGCTTGGGAAAATTTTAGAGACTCAAGGGTTTCATACCATTGGTGCAGGAGCATTTATCGGTGAACATTCCTTTTCTAAGATTTTGGCAAAAGGCAGACCTGATGTTAAAGATTTTAAGATTGGGAAAGCTTTTGCAGATCAGATTGGGGAAAAGATATTAAAAGAAGATTTTTCTTCTAAACCAGTTAAGATAAAAGGTGAGGATCCAATTCGTGGATATTACCAGCCTAGAGATAGAAAAGGCAATCCGGTGGATATTCGTAAAGTAAAGCCAAAGACAAATAAAGATTGTGTGGACTGTAAACTTTGTGCTAAAGTTTGTCCAATGGGATCTATTGATCTAGAAGATGTAAGTAAATTTATTGGTATCTGCATCAAATGTGGCGCTTGTATAAAAAAATGTCCAAAACAGGCAAAATACTACGATGATAAAGGGTACTTGTACCATAAAGAAGAGTTGGAATTAGGTTTTTCCAGAAGAGCCGAACCAGAAGTGTTTTTATAGTACAAAAATATTGTTCTGTGAAGAAAAAAACACGTGAAAAATAGAAAAAGTGTGTTAATATTATAACAATCCTATTGAGAAAACGAAATCAAAGTTAAAAACAATCCAAGGAAAGAAAGCCATGTTAGTATTGGGCGGTGGCTCAATAAAAAGGTTTGGATTTGTAGACAAGGCGATTTCCTATCTAAAAGAATCAGGCATAGAAACAGAAATATTTGATGGGGTTGAGCCGGATCCTTTAGCTGACTTTAATATTACTCCAGATATCGCAATAATTGATCCAGCATTGGCAGAGACCATGCCTAAGCAACTAGTTGCACACACAGGTATGGATGCCCTTACCCATGCTATAGAAGCATATGTGGGCATTGCAGGAAACAAAAAAGAGGCTGTTGAATGGCTATGCGATAAAATCGTAGAAATGAACAACTATTTAGGAATTCCAAACACTTTAAAAGAATTTGGAATTAGAGAAGATGTGAACTTCTAAGACTGTTGAAAAATCCAACTTTACATTGTAACTTTTTTCTTGAAATCCCTTGACATTTAATGCAACTATTTGTATTATCATATATGATGACAATTATTTAGCATTAAGGGGAGTTTAATTATGGCAAAAGAATTGATTGAAGAGTTAAGAATTAAGTCGGGTAAAAAGTATGTTTCTGATTTATGTGGCAAGTTTAATGATAGGGATGTAATAGCAGCATTAAAAGAATTAGAGATTTGCGAATACTCTTATTTTGCCTGGAAAATGGCTATTGATTATATTACTGAAGGAGAGTGTATATGCGATTCGCCAGAAGAAGTGAAAGAGTTTTTAGCCAATTTATAAACTTTTTCCATCCAGCTCTTGTTAAGATAAAATTGATGAAGTAACAACATATTTATGTTATAATTAAAAGGCACTAGTATATAGTGCTTTTTATAATGTAAAATAAGGAGAGTCATATGAAAGCTAAGTACAAAAGAATCATTTTGAAAATTAGCGGTGAGGCCCTTGCAGGGACAGATAAATTCGGGCTTAACGAAGAAATGTTAAAGAAAGTAGCCCTTCAAGTGAAAGAAGTCCATGCGATGGGTGTAGAAATTGCCGTAGTCGTAGGTGGTGGCAACTTCTGGAGAGGCAGGACGAGCAAAAGCATGGACAGAGCCACAGCAGACTATATGGGCATGTTGGCAACAGTAATGAATGGGATGGCCCTTCAAGACGCTTTTGAAGCAGAAGGACTACCAACTAGAGTTCAAACAGCAATTGAAATGAGAGAAGTAGCAGAGCCTTACGTGCGAAGAAAAGCAATAAGCCACTTGGAGCACGGCAAGGTAGTGATTTTTGGTGCAGGAACAGGAAATCCTTTCTTTTCAACAGATACCACAGCAGCCTTACGTGCAGCCGAAATCGATGCAGAAGTTATTCTATTAGCAAAGAAAGTGGATGCAGTTTACTCTGCAGATCCTGAAGTTGATCCAGATGCAGTTAAGTATGATAAACTGACCCACAAAGAGATACTTGAAAAAGGACTTGGGGTTATGGATTCTACAGCTGCATCCTTATGTATGGATAATAAAATTGACATTCATGTATTTGGTTTAGCAGAAGAAGGAAATGTAATGAAAGCCGTTTGTGGCGAAAAAATAGGCACGATTATTGTATAAGAATTAAGGAGGAGCAAAATGATAGTTAATGTACAAGAAATTTTAGAAATGAAAATTGCGAAAAGTTTATCGGTGTTAAAAGACGAGCTGAATACTGTAAGAGCAGGAAGAGCTAATGCGGCTTTAGTAGATAAGGTTATGGTGGATTATTATGGAACACCAACACCTCTAAAAAATCTTGCGAACATTTCAGTGCCTGATCCAAGGACATTGATGATTGCACCATTTGACCCAAAGTCAATTCCTGATATTGAAAAAGGAATGAGTATTGCTGATATTGGAATCACTCCAGCAAACGATGGTAAGATTATTAGACTTACCATACCTCAGGTTACTGAAGAACGAAGAAAAGAGCTGACCAAAACCATCAAGAAAATTGGTGAGGAATCAAAAATAGCTGTAAGAAACTTAAGAAGAGATGCCAATGACGAACTTAAAAAAGAAGAAAAAGGTGGGGACCTTACAGAGGACGATTTGAAAGGTGGCAGAGAAGATGTGCAAAAGTCCATCGACAATGCGATAAAAGATGTTGATAAACTTGTTGCTGAAAAAGAAAAAGAAATTTTAGAAGTATAAACAAAAAAGCGGATGTGGCTGAATAAGCCACATCCCTTGTCAAATTACAGAGGATATTTTATGGTAGATATGAATCGAATACCACAGCATGTGGCCATCATTATGGATGGAAACGGTAGGTGGGCTAAAATCAGAAACTTACCTAGAGTTGCAGGACATAATGCAGGAATGAAGACCATGAAAAGAATCGTGGATTATTCAGACAAGCTTGGAGTCAGGTACCTGACTGTATATGCCTTTTCCACAGAGAATTGGAAGAGATCCGCTCTAGAAGTTACAGGGATTTTTAAATTATTGGTTATTTACGTAAATCGAGAGTTAAAAAATTTAGTTGCGAATAACGTGAAAGTACAGGTGCTAGGCGACTATTCTCAGTTGCCACCAGATGCCGTAAAAAGTTTGGAAGAAACTTTGGAGTCTACAAAAAACAATACCGGTCTCCAATTTAATATAGCCCTTAATTATGGTGGGAGAGGCGAAATCAGAGAAGCTGTGTGCAAGATTGGCCAGGAAGTAAAGGCTGGGCATATACTTCCTGAAGAAATTACAGAGATGATGATTTCTGAGTATCTATTCACAGGGCCAGATAGGGCAAATGTTCCTGATCCAGAAGTAGTAATAAGAACTAGTGGAGAAATGCGTCTTTCAAATTACTTGCTTTGGCAAAGTGCATATAGCGAACTGGTTTTTAGCAAGGTAATGTGGCCGGATTTTACAGAAAAAGACTATGAAAAAGCAATTGAAGAATTCCAAAGCCGTGACAGACGGTTTGGCGGAAGAGGAGATGAAAAATGAAGACTAGAGTGCTTTCAGGACTGATTATGGTGCCATTGCTGGCGGTTTTATATTTTGGTGGCAATGTCTTGATAATGGCCTGTTTTCTCATTGGATTAATGGGCGTAAAAGAATTTTATGATGGATTTAGGGCTATGAAGATTAGGCCATCATATATTATTGCCTATTTTTCTACGTTTTGCCTATACACAGTTAACATTTTTTTTGAAGAATATGAATGGTATATGCTTTGGTTCTTTGGGTCAGTTCTTTTAAGTCTGCTTTATCTATTTAAAATTGAGAAGCGAAATTTGGAAGATGCACTGGCCACAATTACAGGAATTTTCTATGTTGTGTTCTTTTCCTTCCATGTAACACTGGTAGAACAGACGGAATATGGGATTCTAGTATGGTTAGTGGTGATAACGGCCTTTGGCACAGATATCATGGCTTATTTTACTGGAGTTTTAATTGGCAAGCACAAACTTTGTCCTAAGATTAGCCCTAAAAAGACTATAGAAGGTTCTATTGGAGGGATTTTAGGTAGTGTTATACTCAGCGGAGTATTCGGATATTTCTTTGCTAATCAGATACTCATTCATTGTTTGATCATAGGTATTTTAGGTGGTATAGTTTCACAATTTGGCGACTTAACCGCATCTATTTTCAAACGAAAGATGGGGATCAAAGACTATGGAAACCTTATTCCTGGACATGGTGGTATTTTAGACAGATTTGACAGCGTCCTTTTTACAGGACCTATAGTGTATTACTATATTGTATTAATCATAATGTAAGAGAGAGAATACATGAAAAAAATTACAATTTTGGGCAGTACAGGCTCCATAGGGGCACAGGCCTTAGAGATTATTAGGGAAAACAGAGATTTGTTTTCAGTTACTGGACTTTCTTGTGGGAGGCAGATTGATTTACTTTCACAGCAAATAGATGAATTTAGGCCAGAAGTAGCTGTTGTCAGCAGAGAAGAAGATAGAAAAATAATGGCACTAAAACACCCTAAAACTGAAATTTTAGTCGGTGCAGAGGGCCTTATTGCCGCTGCATGTGGAGATTGTGATATGATACTGAATTCTCTTATGGGAATCATGGGGCTAGTACCTACGTATCACGGGATTTTAAATGGCAAAGATATTGCCCTTGCAAACAAGGAAACCCTAGTTGCAGGAGGCCAGTTGGTAATGGATGCAGTGGCAGAAAACAAGGTGAAGCTACTACCTGTAGACAGCGAACACTGTGCTATATTTCAGTGCCTTCAGGGAAATAAATCTAAAGAGGTGAGAAAAATTTTACTCACGGCCTCAGGTGGACCTTTTAGAGGATATTCCTTGGCACAATTGGAGAAAGTAACATTGGCCCAGGCATTAAAACATCCAAAGTGGACCATGGGGAGCAAGATTACAATAGACTCTGCATCAATGATGAATAAGGGTTTGGAGGTTATTGAGGCTAAGTGGCTCTTTGATTTGGATTTGGACAAGATTCAGATTGTAGTGCACCCTCAAAGTATCCTTCATTCAGCTGTAGAATACTATGACGGGTCGGTTATTGGCCAGCTAGGACAGCCAGACATGAGGGTTCCAATTAGCTATGCCTTTGGATATCCTCATAGGGTACAAAATCAACTGACACCATTGGATTTATTTAAAGAGGGTGCAAACCTTACTTTTTCTAGAGCAGATCCAGAAACTTTTAAGACAATTAAGATGGCCTACCAGGCTTCTTCTCAAGGAGGAACATACCCAGTGGTTCTAAATGGTGCCAATGAGGTGTTAGTACAACTTTTCCTAGAAGATAAGATCAAGTTTATTCAGATACAAGAATACCTAGAAAAGGTATTGGACAAACATAAGCCGCAATATACTTTAGACTTAGAAGGTATATTATTAGCAGACAGGCAAGCAAGAGAGGACACGATGTCCCTTGTAAGTGCCGGAAGGAGTTAATTAGAGATGACCATTATATATGCAATAATAATGTTTTGTATACTAATCCTAATACATGAATTTGGACATTTTTGGGTTGCAAAGGCTTGCGGTGTAAGGGTAAATGAATTTGCACTTGGAATGGGTCCAGTGCTTTTTAAAAGAAAAAAAGGAGAAACCCAATATTCACTTAGAGCCGTTCCTATTGGAGGGTTTTGTGCAATGGAAGGGGAGGACGAAGAATCGGAAAACCCGAGAGCTTTTGGGAATAAACCGGCATGGAAACGTGCCCTCATATTAGTTGCAGGATCGGGAATGAACTTGATTTTAACCATTGTCGTATTGTCAGCAATTGCTCTTTATGTGGGAATACCTACAACCACCATCAGCTCTGTTACAGATGCCACTCCTGCATATGAAGCAGGAATTAAAGCAGGAGATACGTTAATATCTATGGATGGGAAGAAGATAAATAAATGGAAAGACTTGTCAGAGATATTGGCTAAAGGGGGAAAAGAGATTCCTGTTGAAGTGGATAGGGATGGAAAAACTGTCAATCTTACTACAGGAAAGACTAAAGCTGAAGATGGCAGGGCAGTTATTGGTGTGGTGCCAGAAGTAACCCATAATCCATTTGCTGCAGTCAAAGCAGGAACACAAAACACTTGGAATATGACAGTGATGATGGGAACTACAATAAAACAGCTTTTTACAGGACAGGTTGGCGTAAAAGAATTAACAGGCCCGGTGGGAATTGTTTATGCAGTAAATGATACGGCTAAAGAAGGCATAATATATCTGTTTTATTTAAGTGCGCTTATAAGCTTAAACCTAGCAATTGTAAATATGCTTCCACTGCCAGCATTGGACGGAGGAAGATTAGTATTCGTTGCAATTCGTAAAATTACAGGAAAAGCAGTTACTGATGAGATGGAAGGAAAAGTTCATTTTGCAGGAATTTTACTTCTCTTTGGACTGATGCTCTACGTAACGTGGAACGATATTACTAGATTCATCCTTCCTATATTTAATTAGAGGTTAATATTATGACAAATGTGGTACACTGTGGAAATATTACTATTGGGGGTGGCGCACCTATATCCATACAGTCCATGACTAATGTGGATACAAAAAACGTAGCCTTAGTAGTGGAGCAGATGAGTAGGCTAAAAGATGCAGGCTGTGAGATTTTGCGTCTGGCAATTCCGGATATTCAGGCAGCAACAGCATTGGCAGAAATCAAGAAAAAGGCTACTATGCCTTTAGTTGCTGATATTCACTTTGACTATCGTTTAGCCTTGGCATCCATAGAGGCTGGAGTTGATAAAATTCGAATTAACCCAGGCAATATTGGTTCTGTAGATGGGGTTAAGCAGATTGTTAAAGCAGCAAAAGAAAGGCAAATTCCCATTAGAGTAGGAGTCAATTCTGGTTCATTGGAAAAGGATATTTTGGAAAGATTTGGCGGTATTACGGCAGAGGGTCTTGCAGAGAGTGCCTTACGGAATGTAAAACTTCTAGAGGATTTAGACTTTGGAAATATTGTAATTTCTCTTAAATCTTCTGATGTCAGAATTAATTACGATGCATATAAGCTTGTGGCAAAGGCAAGTAATCATCCTATACATGTGGGGGTTACAGAGGCGGGGACTGTTACAAGAGGAAAGACTAAATCAGCAGCAGGAATTGGTGCGCTTCTCCTTGAGGGAATTGGCGATACTATGAGAGTATCATTAACCGCAGATCCTGTAGAAGAAATTATCTTCGGAAAAGAATTGTTGGCAGCCCTAGGAATTCGAAGGGAGTCTATCAATCTTGTATCTTGCCCTACTTGTGCAAGAACAAAAGTGGATCTAGAATCCATTGTACTAGACATTGAAAGCCGTCTTGGTTCCATTGAAAAAGTCCGTAGGCAAAAAGGCCTTAAAGGAATGAAAGTAGCAGTTATGGGCTGTGAAGTAAATGGACCTGGGGAAGGGAAGGATGCAGATTTAGGCGTGGCCTGTGGAAAAGGCAAAGGTGTGATTTTTGCCAAGGGACAAATAATAAAAACTGTAAAAGAGGAAGAAATTTCCCGAGAAATATTAAAAATGATAGAATTGGATGGTAAATGAAAACTATAATTGAAGAGAGTATTACCTGGGGGAAGATAGGAAAACACCCTAAAACAGAATATGTGTATCAGATAGAGCGAGCCGTAATATCCAAGGAAACCAATGAGTTAACCGTGGATCTCCGGCTCAATTTTGTTATACCATTTTCTGACCAATTAAAAATAGAAGCCATTATTAAAAATGACATTAAAGGTCTAGGTGGGGTGAAAATCCAGTGTAAATATGAAGATATGATACTTACAACAAAAGAGATAATTACATTATTTATTGAACATATGATACATATAGTAAACGGCAGTTATGCATCGATTACAAAGACTATTTTTACAGATAAATTTCTACTACATGATGACGAGTCATTAACCATTTATGCTTTAGGAGAATTGTCCACTAAACTTCTTAACAAAGAAGTTGCACCTAAATTTGAATCCTTACTTTGGAATAACTTTGGAATAACTTTAAAAGTGAATTTTGAAAACCACCAGGAGCTTTACAAGGAAGCCCAAGGGAAAAAAGAGGCCGAAGAAAAGCAGGCCGCCATAGAATCAACAAATATTTCTAGAAGCTATGAGGCTAAGCCAAAGACGGCAAAGAAGACACAATACAGCGGTAGCAGTTCGGCTCCTTGGGGCAAAAAAACCACTAAGGAAAGCCCGGTAGTAGGAAATAGAATCATGGGTGGAACTATAGTAGGAGAGATTAGTCCCTTATCTGAGACTCAGGCTCAAAGAGAGAAGATAGTCGTTGAAGGAATTATATTTAACATAACAGAGCGAACATTAAAAACAGGCAGCGTTCTTATGACCATACTTATTACGGACAGAAAGACATCTGCTTGCATAAAAATGTTTGTGACAGAGGCAAAACGTGATGACATTAATAATCACTTAAAGGTGGGAGATGCAATTAAGGTTAAAGGAAAATCCGAATTTGATGTTTACGACAATACCTTTGTAATCAAGGGGCAACAGATTGAAAAGGGCGAAATGCATAATAGAGAAGACAATGCGCCAAGGAAAAGAGTAGAACTTCATGCCCATACTAAGATGAGCGCCATGGATGGACTTACTGACGTTAAAACCATGGTAAAAACCGCAGAATCCTGGGGACATTCGGCAGTTGCAATCACAGATCACGGTGTAGTGCAAAGCTTTCCTGATGCATCCCATGCAGGGAAAAATATTAAAATTCTCTATGGAGTAGAAGGTTATCTTATTGATGATGAAGGTTGTCAAAATGATGACGGCAGTATAGATTACAAAAAACAGAAAACACCTTATCATGTTATTATTTTAGCCAAAAATAGGGTGGGGCTTAAAAATTTATACAAGTTAATTTCATATTCTCACCTTAAATATTTCTACAAGAAGCCTAGAATACCAAAGTCAATTCTAAGTGATCTTAGAGAGGGGCTGATAATTGGTTCAGCCTGTGTTGCTGGAGAAATATACCAAGGCATATTAAACAAGAAAACAGATGAGGAAATGAAAAAATTAGCTGGATTTTACGATTATCTTGAGGTTCAGCCTTTGGTTAACAACCAGTTTTTAATTAATAAGGAAATTGTTGCAGGTAAAAGAGACTTAGAGGAACATAACAGGAACATTATAGAGTTAGGTAAAAAATGTGGTAAACTAGTAGTAGCCACATGTGATGCCCATTATTTTCACAGTGAAGAGGCGGTTTATAGGCAGATACTTATGGCAGGCCAAGGATATAAGGATATTGAAGGGGACAAAGGGTTGTACTTTAGGACCACAGAGGAAATGCTAGAAGAATTCGCATATTTAGGCAAAGAAACAGCAGAAAAGATTGTCATAGACAACCCTAATACTATTGCAGATTCCATAGATAAAATGATGCCGGTTCCTGAAGGAAAATTCCCCCCCACGATTGATGGTTCTAAGGAATATTTGAGGGAGATTTGTGAGCAACGAGCTCAAAATCTTTACGGAAACCCGCTTCCAGAACCTATTAGAGCCCGCCTAGATAAAGAGCTTAATTCAATTTTAGACAATGGATATGCGGTAATGTATAGATCAGCAGAAATGTTAGTGACAAAATCCATGGAAGACGGATATTTAGTTGGCTCTAGAGGGTCGGTAGGATCATCTTTTGCGGCGACCATGTCTGGAATTACAGAAGTAAACCCTTTAGCCCCTCATTATATATGCCCAAATTGTAAAGAGCTAGAGTGGGGAGACATGGAGGAATACAGCTGTGGCGTGGATATGCCAGAGAAGATGTGCCCTAAGTGTGGAACTAAATATAACCAAGAAGGGTTTACTATTCCGTTTGAAACCTTTTTAGGATTTGAAGCTGACAAAGAACCGGATATAGATTTGAACTTTGCAGGAGAATATCAGGCAGTTGCTCACAAGTATGTTGAGGAGATATTTGGTCCGGAAAATGTATATAAAGCAGGAACTATTGGTACTATCAAGGATAAAACCGCATACGGATATGTTATGAAGTATTACGATGAGCGGGAGTGGCCTGTTAACAAATTTGAAGCAGGCAGACTAGCTCAGTGTTGTTGTGGCGTAAGGCGGACTTCCGGACAGCACCCAGGAGGAATTATTATAGTTCCTAGGGGCCATGAGATTTACGAATTTTGTCCTGTACAGCATCCAGCAAACGATACAAAGTCGGATATTATTACTACTCATTTTGACTATCATTCCATCGATCAAAACTTACTTAAACTAGATATATTAGGACATGATGTGCCCTCTATGATTAAACATCTTCAGGACATGACAGGGGTTGACCCTCTGAAAGTGCCACTTAAGGATGAGCGGGTAAATAGTATTTTCATTGGTACTAGCGGACTGGACATTAAAGACCCAGACTATAAATTTATCCACGGTAGTTACGGAATACCTGAATTTGGTACTAAATTCACAAGACAGATGCTAGATGATATGCAGCCCAAGCAATTTGCTGACCTGGTTAAGATTTCTGGATTTTCTCACGGTACAGACGTATGGATAAACAATGCTCAAGAATTGATAACTTCAGGAACGGCGACTACTAAAGATGCTATTTCCACAAGAGATGATATTATGAATTACTTAAGGCAAAAGGGTTTACCTAACAAAGATGCATTTACCATTATGGAGAAGGTTCGAAAAGGTAAGGGACTTACTCCAGAACAAGAAGAGCTTATGAAGTCAAAAGATGTTCCGCAGTGGTACATAGAATCCTGCAAGAAGATACAGTATATGTTTCCAAGAGCCCATGCGGTAGCTTACGTAATGATGTCGTACCGAATTGCATATTACAAGGTTTATTACCCGGTGGAATTCTATGCGGTGTACTTAACAACAAAAGTGGATAATTTTGATGCCAAGACTATATTAAAAGGATCAGAGGCAATTCTGGAGAAAATGGCAATGATTAAGGCTAAGGAAAAGAATGCAACTAAGAAAGATGATGAAGAAGTTACGGTCATGGAAGTAGCCTATGAAATGTATGCTAGAGGATATGAATTTATCCCGGCGACCTTGGGGATTTCCCATGAAACCAGATTCACCACTAAGGATGGAAAGGTAGTCTTGCCTTTTGTGACTATACCAGGCCTTGGAGAAGGGGCTGCAAAGCAATTTGTTTTGGAGTATAAAAACAAGCCTTATGAAACGGTGGATGATATAAGGCAGAGGGGTAAAGTGAACAAGACGGCCATTGAAGAACTGAGAGAGCAAGGCGTACTTGATGGATTGCCAGAGACAGATCAGTTATGTTTGTTTTAATATGATGTGGAATTTACCTTTATATTCAACCCACAGAAGCCATAAAACATATTTTCCCTTGCAATTACAGGGGATACGTGGTATCATGGTTGTATAGAAAATTTAGACGGTATGAAGTAAGAGTGGGCAGTTCCCACTCTTTCCTTTTGTGCCGATTACTTGTCTGCTGATTTTCCCGTGTTTTTGAGTGATAGTGTGGATTACAGCAGGATCTATAGGAGAATAAATGGCAAAGGAAAAAATAACAGATATTATTGTCCAGGAGCTAGAAGGGTTTCTAGAAGAGAATCAGTATGAACTGTATAATACAGAGTTCCTCAAAGAAGGAAAAGACTGGTTTTTACGGGTGTACATCGATAAAGCTTGCGGGGCAGAGACGGAGTATATTAGCACAGATGACTGTGAGAAAGTTAGTCGCTACTTAAATGAGCGCTTAGATGAAACGGATCCAATTGAACAAAACTATTACCTGGAAGTTTCTTCACCGGGAATGGATAGGGCTTTATTGAAACCCGCCCATTATGACCGGTTTACCGGGAAAGAGGTTGAGGTGAAATTGTATAAACCCATAGATGGAGAGAAAACTATCCAAGGGGTTTTGCAAGGATTGATTGATGGAAAGATTATTGTGAAGACAGAGTCGAAGGAATGGGAGCTCCCCTTGGAGCAAGTTGCAAAGACGAAGCTAACAGTAGTATTTTAGCAAGGAGGAATAGAGAACAAAATGAATAGAGAATTTATTGAGGCCATTGGTGCACTTGAAAAAGAAAAAGGCATTGCAAAGGAAGTCTTGGTTGAGGCTATTGAGTCAGCCTTGGTGTCTGCATACAAGAAAAACTATGGAACATCTCAGAATATAAGAGTAAATATTGACAAAGAAGATGGAGACATCGATGTATTTATGGGAAAAAACGTAGTGGAAGAAGTAGAGGATGCGCTTGAGCAAATCTCTCTTGAGGATGCTCTTGAAATAGACTCTAGATATGTGGTAGGGGATGTGGTGGAATATCAAGTTACACCAAGAGATTTTGGACGTATTGCGGCGCAAACTGCAAAGCAAGTAGTAGTTCAAAGGATTCGAGAAACTGAAAGAGGAATGGTTTTTGATGACTTTATCAACAGACAAGGGGAGATTGTTACAGGGGTAATTCAGAGAATTAGCAATGAAACAGTTTTTGTCAACATGGGTAGAGCTGAGGGAATACTAGCAGCCACAGAGCGAGTACCTGGGGAAAATTATCAAGTAAATGACAGAATAAAAGTATACGTAATGGATGTTAAAAAGACGACGAAGGGACCACAAGTATTTCTTTCACGTTCTCACCCAGGACTTGTAAAGCAGTTGTTTGAACTGGAAGTGCCAGAAATAGAAGATAATATTGTAACAATTAAAAGTATTTCTAGAGAAGCAGGATCCAGAACAAAGATTGCAGTATTCACAGAAGACGAAAATGTGGATCCAGTAGGTGCTTGCGTAGGGAGCAGAGGAAGCCGTGTACAAAACATAGTGGATGAACTCTTTGGTGAAAAGATTGATATCATCACTTGGAGCGATGAACCAGAAGTTTTGCTTAGCAATGTATTAAGCCCGGCAAAGGTAGAAAAAGTAATTGCTGATGAAGAAGAAAAGACGGCGACAGTAATTGTTCCTGATTATCAACTTTCTTTAGCTATCGGTAAGGAAGGCCAAAACGTAAGATTGGCCGCTAAACTTTGCGGATGGAAAATAGATATTAAAAGCCACACTCAATTCTTTCAAAGCGATGACATTGTAGAGTATGAAGATGAAGAAGTCCAGACAGAAGTTGAAATGGATGAACTACAGGCAGATGAATTGAATTCAGAAGTGGAAGAAACGATTCCAGAAGCGGAAGAAATGGCAGAAGAGATAAAGGAATAGGAGAAGTTAGGTGAAAGCAAGAAAAGTACCTATGAGAAGATGTGCAGGATGTATGGAATCAAAGCCTAAGAAAGACTTGATACGCATTTCCAGCTATGAGGGTCTTGTAAAACTAGATCTGACAGGAAAAGCAAAAGGCAGAGGAGTATACCTTTGTCCTAACAAAGAGTGTTTGGAAATGGCAAAGAAAAAAAGGGGGCTTAACAGAAGTCTTCAGATGGATATTTCCAAAGATCAGTTAGAAGAGTTGTTTGAGGCATTGGAAAAATATGAAACAAAAACTATATAGTTACCTAGGGTTTGCTAAAAAATCTGGCAATCTAGTAACCGGGTACAATACTTGCGTATTTACAATGAATAAAGGAAAAATAAAGCTTTTAATCATAACGGAAGACATTTCGGAAAATACAGAGAAAAAAATAATAAAAGAAGCAGAGAAGCAGAGAGTGACTTATCGTAGATATGGAAGTAGTGATGACATATCTCAAGCGGTAGGCACTGAAGGCAGGTCCATATTTGGAATTACGGATCTAAACTTTGCACAGGTTATATTAAAAGAAATCGACCAGAGTAAGTGAATGGAGAAGGAGGTTCAAATATGAAGATACACGAATTGGCCAAAGAGCTAGAGATGAGTAGCAAAGATGTTTTGCAAAAAGTACAGTCTATGGGCATTGAAGCGAAAACTCATATGAGTGCTTTAACGGATATTGATGCTAAGGCAGTGAGGAATACATTGCTTAAAGGCAAAAAAGGCTCAGAAACAAAGATTGTTAAAGTAGCACCTAAAAAGGCTGAAAAAGAGGCTAAGTTAGAAGACGAGCCCAGAGTTACGGTGAAGGCTGCAAACATTAAGCCTGCAGCTCAAAGTAAAGGGGTAAAGACTGCCCAAAGCAAACCGGAAGAAAAGGTGATTACACAAAAGCCACCTGTAGGAAAACCTGTAGTTCCAAAAGACATGAGCAACAGAGTAAAGCCACCTGTAGGAAAACCTATGGCAAAAGACTCAGAAGAGATTGCCAAGGCAAAGAAGGTTGAAGGACAAAAAGCTAAAGAAAAGGAAGCTGGAAAGACTGATAAGAAACAGACCAGGCCAACTAGACAATATGTTCCAAGACAGGAATTTAAAATTGTATCTAAAGCTCCAACACCAGAAGAAAAAGCAGCAGCAGAGAAAAAAGCAGCAGAAAAGAGAGCAGCAGACAAAAAAATAGCAGATGAGAGAAGAGCAGCAGCTGCTAAAGACAGAAATCAGCGAGACGATAGAAGTAGAAGTGACAGACCACAAGATAGAAATAAAAGTGATCGGCCTCAGGATAGAAATGGAAGCAGAGACTCAAGTAGAGACAGCAGCAGACCTCCAAGAAGAGATGGTCCTTCAGCAGGAGCAAGACCTCAAAGAAGTGGCAGTACTTCAGGCCCAAGTGCACCAACGGGTATTGATAAACCTGTAAACAAGAAGCAACAGAATAGACCTAAGAACAAGTCTAAAGATAAAGATAGATATTCAAAGACAGATAGCCGCAGCAAGGCACAACCAGTTCGTTCTTTGGAAAAACAAAAGCGTCCAAAGAGACATAATAGCAAACCAAAGGTTGTTATTGAGCCAGTTGTGGAAGTGGAAGAATTGCCAGTGGGCACAAAAGTGGTCAATGTACCAATTACAGTTGCAGGCCTATCAGAGCAGATTCAAGTATCTGTATCAAAGATTATTATGACTCTGATGAAAATGGGTATTATATCCAACGTAAATCAGAACATGGATGAAGATGTTGTACTACTACTAGGTGAAGAGCTTGGCGTTAATATTATTATAGGAAACGTTGAAGAAGAGGAAGTAGAAGAAGGTCTTGAGACTTTTGAAGATAAAGAAGCTGAGCTCAAGTCAAGACCACCGATTATTACGGTAATGGGGCACGTTGACCATGGTAAGACTTCACTTCTTGACGCTATTAGAAAAACTAATGTAACAGCATCTGAGTCTGGTGGAATTACCCAGCATATCGGTGCATCCGAAGTTGAAATTAAAGGGCAGAAGATTGTATTCTTGGATACGCCAGGACATGAAGCGTTTACAGCAATGAGAGCTAGAGGAGCCCATACAACAGATATTGCTATTCTTGTTGTTGCAGCAGATGATAGCGTAAAGCCACAGACTATAGAATCAATCAGTCATGCGAAGGCTGCCGGGGTTCCGATTATCGTAGCAATGAATAAAATGGATAAGCCAGGTGCAAACCCGGATACAGTTAAAAAAGATTTAGCAGATCATGAAATTTTGGTTGAAGATTGGGGTGGAGATGTAATCTGCGTACCTGTTTCAGCGAAAACCGGTGAAGGTATTGTCAGCTTGCTTGAAATGATTTTACTTCAGGCAGAAGTATTAGAATTGAGAGCAAATCCAAGCAGACTTGCTCTAGGAACAGTACTAGAAGCAAGGCTAGACAAAGCTAAGGGACCTGTTGCTAGCTTACTTGTGCTTAACGGTACACTAAAAGCAGGGATGAGTATTGTTGCAGGAACATCTTCCGGGAAAATTAGATTGATGACTAACCATAAAGGGGAAAAAATCAGACAGGCGGGACCTGCTACAGCTGTAGAGATTCTAGGACTTACTGATGTTCCTCATGCAGGAGATGAATTTAACGCAGTAAAAGAAGATAAAGCTGCAAGAGATATTGCAGAACACCGTCAAAATAAAAAAAGAGAAGAAGTTCTTTTGAGAAACTCAAGTACTACTTTAGAAGAATTATTTGGTCAAATTGAAGAAGGCGAGAAAAAAGAGCTTAATCTGATTATTAAGGGTGACGTACAAGGCTCCGTAGGAGCAGTAACAGCCTCACTTGAAAAATTAACCAAAGAAAATGTAACGGTTAAGGTTATTCATACGGGAGTTGGCGCAGTTACAGAATCAGACATCATGTTAGCTAGAACTTCTGAATCAATCATTATCGGATTTAATGTAAGACCTAGCACGGCAGTAGCTGCTATGGCAGACAGAGATGGTATTCAGATCAGAACTTATAGAGTAATCTATGATATTATTGATGATATTGAAAACGCTATGAAGGGTATGTTGGATCCTGAATTTAAGGAAGTTGTTTTGGGAACAGTGGAAGTGCGAGAAACTTTCAAGGTGCCAGGAATTGGAATCATCGGTGGTGCTTATGTAACAGATGGAAAAATTTTGCGTAATGCAAGTGTTAGATTAGTTCGTGACGGTATTGTTATACACGAAGGAAAAATTTCTTCACTGAAGCGATTTAAAGATGACGCTAAAGAAGTTGCCCATGGATTTGAATGTGGTATAGGAATTGAAAATTATAACGATATCAAAGAGGGAGATATTATTGAATGTTTCCACATGGAAGAAATAGAACGAGATTAGGAGCATAAAAATGGGAAAAGGACACAGACAGGGTCGTTTAGGCGAAGAAATTAGAAAAATTCTCAGCGAAATGTTGCTCAGAGATTTAAAGGATCCTAGATTACTTTCTGGAATGGTGAGTGTTTCTGCTGTAGAGGTTACCTCTGACGGCAGTTACGCTACAATTTTCATTACAGTTTTAGGTTTGGATCCAAAAAATCAAAATAACGAACAGGAAGAGGATGTTATAACAGCACTTAGAAGTGCCAAAGGACTGATAAAAAGGGAAATTGGACGACAAGTAAAACTACGCCATACTCCTGATTTGATTTTTAAGATTGACAAGTCTATGGAATACGGTAGACATATTGATGAAATTATTGATCAAATATCTGTAGATGATGACAATGACGCAGAGGAAAAATAATGGAAAAAACTTGTAGCTCATTAAGCGAAATAGGAAAGCAGCTTTTAGCGGCAAAATCCGTATTACTATTACCTCATATTCAGATGGATGGAGATGCTTTTGGATCAGCTGTAGCAATTTGTAAGGGACTTCGCAGTGCAGGAAAAGAAGCTTGGATTCTTATTGAAGATGGAATTTCTGACCAAATCAAGTTCTTAGAAAATGGATATTGTACGGATGATCAGGATAAGGTTCTACGGCCGGATGTGTGTATGTGTGTGGATTGTGGAGACACAGGTAGATTCCCTAAGCGGGCTGAAAAATTCGCTCAAGGGAAGACTACTATTTGCGTGGATCATCACACCACGTCTGTACCATTTGCAGATTACAACTATATTGATAGTAATGCCGCTGCAACAGCAGAAATTATTTTTGATATCTTAAAGGAAATGTGCCTTGAAATTGACAAGGAAATGGGAGAAGCTCTCTTCGCCGGAATCTGCACAGATACAGGTAATTTTCAATATTCAAATGCAACTAAACAGACTCATTTGATTGTAGCAGAACTTTATGACTGCGGGATTGACCACAATAAGGTTGCTGTCTGCCTATATCAAAATACAAGTTTGGAAAAATTGCAAATTACTAATAGAGTAATGAGCACTATGGAGATTCTCAACGAGGGTAACTGTGCTATGGCCTATGTTACTAAAGAAATGCTTACAGAAGTAGGTGCGACAGGACAAGAGACAGAGGGAATAGTAGAAACTCTTCGAGACATTAAGGGTGTAGAGATTTCGGCATTTCTAAAAGAAAAGAATCCTGGAGAGATTAAAGTTAGCTTACGAGCAAAAACAAGTGGAAATGTAGCTGATATTTCAGCAAAATACAAGGGGGGCGGCCATGTTAAAGCAGCAGGCTTTACCCTTCATATGACAATGGATAATGCGAAAGCACTGGTAAAAAATGAAATATCAATAAGCCTGGAGAAAACTAATGACTAAAGAAAATACCCTGATTACTCAGGGCATTATCAATTTAAATAAACCGGAGAAATGGACCTCTCACGATTGCGTTGCAGTAATGCGAGGAATAATAGGAATGAAAAGAATTGGCCATACAGGGACACTTGACCCTATGGCTACAGGTGTATTGCCTATTTGTCTTGGTACGACTACCAGAATTATGGAATATATGGATCTTGATTTTAAAACCTATGAATGTGAGATGAAGCTGGGGCTTGAAACAGACACCCAGGATATTTGGGGTCAAATCCTCAATACATCCCCAATAGAGCATATTACTGAAGATGATGTGAGACGAGCATTTGCTCCATTCCACGGAACCATTAGTCAGATTCCACCAAAATATTCTGCAGTTAAAATAGATGGAAAAAGGCTTTATGAATATGCAAGAGAGGGAAAAGAAGTAACGGTTAAGTCTCGGGAAATATATATAAAGGAACTTTTAGTTAATAAGATTTGCCTTGAGGAAGGCCGTATTACCTATACAGTAACCTGTTCTAAGGGCACTTATATAAGAACTATATGTCAAGATGTAGGAGAATCTTTGGGTTGCGGCGCTACTATGAGTCGCTTGACTCGTGTAAAAAGTGGGATTTTCAGTATAGAAAATGCCATAGACATGGAAGATCTTAAGAAGATGGAAAAGGATCAAATCCCAAGTCTTTTAACAGATACTGATAAGCCTTTAGTTAACTTTGGAAAGATTGTTTTCAACCAGGATCGGGCAGCATACTTTTGTAACGGAGGTCATATTCGCCTAGAGGACGCAACCATAGTTAGTCAGCCAGTGTATAAGACAATGGAAAGCCATATTACCATAAGGGATGAATATAGAAAAGCTTATAATATTTATAATGAACAAAAAGTTTTTCTTGGAGTGGCATTTTACGACGAGGGTCGTAATCGACTAATAGCAGATAAAGTATTTTACAGAGGATAGAAAATGAAAACTTTTAATTCGTTAGATGAGATTAAAAATATTGACCCTACAGTAATAGCCCTTGGAAATTTCGATGGGGTGCATAAAGGTCATCAAGCAATTATTTCTTGCACAGTGGGAAGTGGAAAAGTAGCTGGGTACAAAAGTGCGGTGTTTACCTTTTCAAATCACCCTAAAAATCTTATGACCAAGGGTGTAACTGTGAAGAATATACTCTATGAGGAACAAAAAATAAAAATTATTAGCCGCCTTGGCATTGATTATTTGTTTAACATTCCTTTTGATGAAAGTATTCTTAACATGGAACCTGCTGCATTTATTGATGATTTGCTTGTAGCTAAATTTAATATGAGACAAGTTTATTGTGGCTTTAATTATCACTTTGGCTATAAAGCCTCTGGAAATGTGGAGCTCCTCATGGAAAAGGGGTTGAAGCAAGAGTTTGGCATACACGTCTTAGAACCTTTCAGGATTGATAATCACTTAGTAAGCAGCACATTTATCCGTACCCTTATTGAGGAGGGAAAAGTAGACCAATGTATGAAATATATGGGTAGACTTTATTCAATTGGCGGTGAAGTAGTAGTAGGAAACAAGCTAGGTAGAACTATTGGGTTTCCAACGTCTAATATTATGATAGATGAAACTATGGTTACGCCTCCAAATGGAGTATATGTAACTTATTGCACATATAATGGAGTTAGATATCCTAGCGTAACTAACGTAGGCGTTAAACCCACGGTTGGCACTTATCACAAGAATGTGGAAACTCATATATTTAACTTTGATAAAGAACTCTACGGTAAAAAGATCCAAGTTGAATTCCTTGAAAAGACTAGAGATGAACGAAAATTTGACAGTGTGAAAGATTTGTCAAAACAGATCAAAGAGGACTGTATAACAGCAAGATCTCACCACAGAAGTATTATATAAAGGCATTAGGGTGCCTAATTTTTCTTGAAATGATAAAATAAAAAAAGCGAACAGTGAGAGACTTTGGAATTCAATTGATGTACAAAGTCTTTTTTTATGGGATTTAATTGAAAAATTGGAGGCAAAAGAGAAAACAGGAGTTGAAATAATGGATATCAAAGAAGGAAAACAACAAGTTATTAGGGCAGGGAAGGAACTTTCTGAAACTGAGCTGATTTCCAGAACATGGGGAAATGTCAGCTGTCGCATTGACTTGGAATCCTTTCTCATCACAGCTAGCGGGAAAAATTATCTTACCCTGGTTGACGATGAGGTGATTCAAGTAAAATCGAAGGATCTTACCTATGAGGGGAAAGTTAAACCTTCCTCAGAGAAACGAATTCATCGTGAAATTTATAGATTGCGCAATGACGTGAATTTTGTGATTCATACTCATCAGAATAATGCTTCGGCCATTTCAGCCATGGGGCTTGACTCTATTACCCTAGACAAGGATTATCCAGGACTAGGGCGGGAAATAATCTGCGCAGATTATGGTCTTCCAGGAACAAAAAAACTCTGTAAACATACAGCAGGAGCAGTGTCACTTCTTCCTAATAAGGCGGTTATTTTAAAGCATCACGGAGCTGTTTGTTATGGCAGGGATTATGAGGAGGCATTTGCCGTTTCTAGAACTTTAGAAGAAGCATGTGGAAATTACCTGGCAAAATTGAGCCGCATATTTACAGAGGAACAAGAGGGGCAACCATCGCCTGATAGCTCAGATGAAAATATATTGTGGAATACATCTATGCCAGTGAGAACCTTTAGTAAAAAAGGAATCAGCTTGAGACCCTTCTTAGATGATTTTTCTCAAATCGTAGGAACAAAGGCAAAATGTATTAAAAATAATAAAGAGGAAATTCATGATGCCATTAAAAAAGGAAAGACTGTTTTAGTAAGAGGAAAAGGTGCACTTTGCATTGGAAGAACCGGAAAAGAAACAGAAGCAATTTCAATGTTGGTGGAAAAAAATTGTAAGGCATATTTTGCATCAGAGGCAGTAGGGGGAAATCCTATTAAGCCATGGGAGTGTGCACTTATGCGACAGATTTATCTGAGAAAATATTACAAGTTAGGAGTATAAAATAGCTATTACAGCACTTGAAATACTAGTTGCCTTGGAAATGCAAGAATCTGCCTCAAAAAATCCACAAATAAGATTTTGATTAAAAGAAGGGGAAAAAACTTGCTAAATACATGGGATTTATGTTATCATGAATCGTTAATTAAATTACTTTTTGCTTAGTTTTTCGAAACTCCAACGGAGACTCAGCCAAAAGCGTATAGAAAAAAGGAGAAACAAAATGATTGATCAGATTAAAAAAGCAGAAATTATGAAAGAATACCAGACAAAAGAGGGAGACACAGGTTCCCCAGAAGTGCAAGTTGCTATCCTAACTTTCAGGATTAATGACTTGAACGGACATTTGCAAGTACACCAAAAAGACCATCACTCAAGAAGAGGACTTCTAAAGATGGTAGGTCAGAGAAGAAACCTTCTTAATTACCTAAAGGAAAAGGATGTAGAAAGATACAGAGCTTTAATTGCACGTTTAGGATTAAGAAAATAACATTTACGATATATAAGCGGGGCAATAAAGCTCCGCTTTTATTATACATATGACATATTGTTATATGAGGAAACAAGAGAGATAAACAGGAGGCAGTTGTTTATATTATGAAATTTACAGATTACAGAACATTTAAGACCGCATTAGGTGGCAAATTGTTAGAACTTGAAATTGGCAAAGTATGCGAGATGGCTAATGGACAGGTTATGGTTAAGTATGGCGACACAGTAGTTAACGTAGTTGCCACAATTTCCAAGCAGCCAAGACCAGATATAGATTTCTTTCCGTTAAGTTGCGACTATGAAGAAAAAATGTATGCAGCAGGAAAGATTCCAGGAGGATTCATAAAGAGAGAAGCAAGACCAAGTGAAAAGGCGATTCTTAACTCAAGGCTTATGGATAGACCTTTAAGACCCCTTTTTCCAAAGGGATTTTTTAATGATGTACAAGTAGTTGCTACAGTAATGTCTATGGATCTTGACGCACCTTCAGAGATTGCGGCAATGATTGGTTCATCAGTAGCACTTTCCATATCTGATATTCCTTGGGATGGTCCAACAGGCTCAGTCCTTGTAGGTATGATCGACGGAGAATACATTGTTAACCCAACACTAGAACAAAGAGACGCAAGTGATTTACACTTAGTAGTATCAGGAACAAAAGAAGCTATCATGATGGTAGAAGCAGGAGCTAATGAAGTATCAGAAGAAGTTGTTTTAAACGGAATCATGTTTGCTCACGAAGAGATCAAGAAAATTGTAGAATTTATTGAAGAAATCGTAAGTGAAGTAGGCAAACCTAAAAAAGATATTGCATTATACAAAATTCCTGAAGAAATTGAAACTGCAGTAAGAGCTTATGCAGAAGAAAAAATGAGAACTGCAATCCAGACTTATGACAAGATGGAAAGACTGGAAAATATGGATGCAGTAGAAGTAGCAACAAAAGAGCATTTTGCGGAAATCTATCCTGAAAATGGAAAAGATATTGGAAATGTACTATATGCCATTACAAAAGAGCAAGTAAGAAGTCTAATCTTAGACGAAGGAATTAGACCAGATAATAGAAAAACAACTGAAGTTAGACCTATCTGGTGCGACACTAATGTTCTTCCAAGAACACATGGGACAGGCTTGTTTAAGAGAGGTCAGACTCAGGTGCTTTCAGTGACAACACTTGCACCTGTAGGTGAAGGACAAAGAATCGATGGCATTACCGAACAGACAGACAAACGTTACATGCATCACTACAACTTCCCATCATATTCAGTAGGGGAAACAAGACCAATGAGAGGTCCAGGCAGAAGAGAAATCGGACACGGTGCTCTTGCAGAAAGAGCTTTAATGCCAGTACTACCTAGTGTTGAAGAATTCCCATATGCAATGAGAGTAGTATCTGAAGTCCTTTCATCTAATGGTTCAACTTCCCAGGCGTCTGTTTGCGGAAGCTGTCTATCCCTTATGGACGCAGGCGTTCCAATAAAGGCTCCTGTATCAGGAATTGCAATGGGATTGATTGAAAGAGTAGAAGCTGATGGTACTAGCAAAATGGCAATTTTATCCGATATCCAAGGAATGGAAGACTTCCTAGGAGACATGGACTTTAAGGTGGCAGGAACTGCTAAGGGTATTACGGCTATTCAGATGGACATAAAGGTTCACGGTCTTTCTAAGAAAGTATTACAGGATGCATTGGCTCAGGCTAATGAAGGCAGAATGCATATTATGGAAGAGATGCTTGCAGAACTTCCAGAACCTAGAAAAGAAATGTCAGCATTTGCCCCTAGAATTATTTCCATGCAAGTTGATCCAGACAAGATTAGAATCATCATTGGTCCAGGAGGCAAAACTATTAACAAAATCGTTGAGGAAACTGGCGTGAAAATTGATATTGATGACACAGGACTTGTATATATTGCAGCTCCAGATATGGAAAGTGCACAGGCAGGTGTTAAACACATAGAACTTTTGATCAAGGAAGTAGAAGCTGGGGAGATTTATGATGGTAAAGTAACTAGACTTATGAACTTTGGTGCATTCATTGAAATTCTTCCAGGCAAAGAAGGCTTACTTCACATCTCAAAGATGGCTAAGGAAAGAGTAGAAAAAGTTGAAGATGTTATGAATGTTGGAGATATAGTTAAGGTAAAGGTTACAGAGATTGACAACCAAAACAGAATCAACCTTTCTAGAAAAGAGCTACTAGACTAAGACTTATTTAATCAAAAAACACAAAAATCGTACTGAATGTAGTGCGATTTTAGTGTTTTTTGACAAAATGCGAAAGGGATTTGACAGAAAATAGCAAAAAATGTTACAATACTTAAAGATTAGACGAAAAAAAACATTTTAAAGAGGAGGTTCCTGTGAAGAATAAATTAATTGCATTTATTTTAATTATATTTATGGCGGGTGGAGTATTAGTTTCCTTGGGTACCAATCCGGCCGAAGTTAGTGCTGCATCAACATTTAAGGTTAGATCAAGCATGCCTAAATTAGGGGATAAAAACGCTAAGTATTACTATTCAGATATGAACAGGTTGTGGGCTCAAGGTAGATTAGCACCTGACTTTATTAGATACAAAGGTATCATGGGTGGAGGTCAGTCAGGCTATGTATGGGGAAACTGTACATGGTGGGCATATGGCAGAGCAAGTGAAATTGTAGGCAAGCCTATTAATACAAATATAAGAGGAAATGCAGGGGAATGGTATAATGCGAACAAACGTAACAAATGCTATCCTTATGGCTCGACCCCAAAGGTTGGTGCTATTGTTGTTTATAGGACCCACGTTGCTGTGGTTGAAAAAATTGTAAATGGGATGCCTTATGTTTCAGAATCTGGGTGGCAAACTAAAAGTTATGGACCTAGGTCTACTAACGACTTCTTTTTCCACTATGGACCAGGTTGGAATAGATATGAAAGGCCACAAGGCTACATATACGTGACTAGTAAAGGATCCTCTGATCAAGATATTATAAACAAAGAGCGTGAAATTAAAATCAAGAAAACAGAGCTGAATATGCGTACAGGTCCAGGTTCAGGATATGCCAGTAGAGGGTATGCAAAACCGGGTAGTTACACTGTCTGTGCACAGACTAAAGACGGAGAATGGGGAAAACTTAAAACCAACGGTTTGTGGGTTTCTTTAGACTTCACTGAAAGCATTGCTGCATCTAAGAGTGGAAACAATTATTTGAGGTCAATAAGTGTTAGTGGATGTTCACTTTCACCTTCATTTAATAGAAGCAAGTATGAATACAAAGCTACAGTGCCAAGCAATGCTAAGAAGGCAACTATAAAGGCTACAGGAGAAAGTTCAAAAGCTAGTATCTCTGGCACTGGCAAAGCAACTTTAAAAGGCAATTCTACAACGAAAAGCATTAAAGTAAAGGCACAAAACAAAACTTGTCGTACTTATAAAATCACACTTAAAAAATATAAGGAGAAAAAAGTAAAAGTTTCTAGAAGTGATTTGAATATGCGTACTGGCCCAGGTATGTCATACACAGTTAAGGGACATGTGAAGCCAGGCACTCATAGTATCACTTTGTCTAAGGGCAATTGGTATAAATTGAAATCCAATGGATATTGGATTAGTAAGGACTATGCTAAAATTTTATCAGACAGTAAGCCAGTTGTTAAAAAGAGTGACAACAACTATTTGAAAGCCTTAAGTGTGAAAGGGTATTCTTTGTCACCGAAATTTGACGAGAAGAAGTATAGCTATTCAATGTCGGTGGCTAGTAATGTTTCAGCTGTGACTATCAGTGGAACTAAGGATCACAGTAAAGCGAAGATTTCTGGAACAGGGAAAGTCAGCCTTGGAGTAGGTACAAATACTAAGAAAATTGCGGTAAAATCAGAAAGTGGAAAATCTAGAATATATTCAATTAATATTACTAGAGCCAAGGAATACAAAGTAAAAGTAAATGTTTCGGAGTTAAACCTTCGTTCAGGTCCAGGTACTAAGTATAGTAGCAAGGGTATGCTTAAAAGAGGTACTTATGTTATCGTGGAGACAAAAGATGGATGGGGTCAATTAAAAAATGGTAAGTGGATAAAATTGTCATACACAACCAAACTTACCCAGGCTAAAAAATATAAGGTAAAAATAGATGTAACAGGACTAAACATGAGAACTGGTCCTGGGACAAAGTACACTCCGAAAGGTTTTGCGAAAAAAGGAACCTATGAGATAACTAAAGTAAGTAAAGGTTGGGGAAAATTAAAGACCAACGGATATTGGATATATCTAAAGTACACAAAAAAAGTTTAATCTGAAAAATGAATGGACAGTCCGCCTATGAGCGGACTGTTTGGGTTAGGGGTGAAACCTGAGCCAGGGGGGAGAAGATTGTTTTTACCGATTAATAAACAAGAGATGAACCAAAGAGGATGGGAGCAAGTAGACTTTGTTCTTATTACCGGAGATGCCTATGTAGATCATCCGTCTTTTGGTACAGCTATAATCAGCAGGATACTTGAGAGAAACGGCTATAAGGTAGCTATATTGGCTCAACCCAACTGGAAGTCCATAGAAGATTTTACTCGTTTTGGAAAACCACGCCTGGGATTTTTAATTAACAGTGGAAATGTAGATTCCATGGTTAATCATTTTTCTGTATTTAAGCACAGACGAAGAGGAGATAACTACTCTCCTGGTGGAGAAAGTGGGCATAGACCAGACAGAAGTGTAATTGTATACGCAAATAAAGTAAGGGAAGCATATAAAGATACGGCAGTGATTATTGGGGGCATTGAAGCCAGTTTAAGACGACTTGGCCATTATGATTATTGGGAAGACAAGGTTCGACGATCCATTTTGCTAGATGCAAAAGCAGATATTTTAATCTATGGCATGGGAGAAAAGTCAATCATTGAGATTGCAGAAGCTTTAGACTCGGGCCTTCAAGCTAAGGATATATGTTGGATTAAAGGAACTTGTGTTAGACAAGGTGAAGTCTATCCTGATGATGAGATTATATTTTTACCTGAATTTGTACAAATTAAAGAAGACAAGAACGCCTACAGTGATAGCTTTGCAATTCAATACAGAAATAATGATGGACTTTCTGCCAAAACTTTAGTAGAAAAATATGACGAACATACTTTTGTGGTACAAAATCCACCCCAACTTCCTTTGGAGCAAGATGAACTGGATTACGTTTATGAGTTGCCATATGAAGGGGAATATCACCCTTGCTATAAAGAGGCAGGAGGGGTTCCGGCCATTAACGAAGTGAAATTTAGCTTAGTGAGCAGCAGAGGCTGTTTTGGAGGCTGTAGTTTTTGTGCACTGACTTATCATCAAGGCAGGCAGGTACGCAGCAGGAGCAAGGAATCCTTAGTAAAGGAAGCAAAGACCTTGATTCAGCGAAAGGACTTTAAAGGGTATATCCACGATGTGGGAGGTCCTACAGCTAATTTTAGACAGTCTGCCTGTAAGAAGCAATTAAAACAAGGGGTGTGTAGGGACAAAGATTGTCTATATCCAAAACCATGCAGCCAGATGGACATAGATCATAGCGAATACCTGGATATATTAAGAGAACTTAGGCAGCTGGAAAATGTGAAAAAAGTATTTATTCGCTCAGGAATAAGGTTTGACTACCTGATGGCTGATAAGGACGATAAATTTATATGGGAGCTTTGCCAGCATCACGTAAGTGGAACTTTGAAAGTTGCTCCAGAACATATTTCCCCTAGAGTCCTTGCAATGATGAGAAAACCAGCCAAAGAAGTCTTTGTGGAATTTAGTGAAAAATATAAGAAGATTAATGAAAAGATTGGAAAAAAGCAATATTTGATTCCATACCTTATTTCATCTCACCCTGGAAGCAAATTGGAGGATGCTATAGAATTGGCATTGTTCCTAAGGGAAACAGGGTTTGTTCCAGACCAAGTTCAGGACTTTTACCCTACCCCAGGGACACTGTCCACCTGTATGTATTACACAGAAATGGATCCCTTCACTAGAGAACCTGTATATGTTGCAAAGGATATGGAAGAAAAAAAGATGCAACGAGCATTGATACATTTCCATAAGAGTGAAAACCGAAAACTCGTAGAAAAAGCACTGAGGAAGGGCAAACGGCCAGAACTTATCAATGTTTTACTGAAGTAAAGGAAATAATAGATGAACTTAGTATTTGCACTTCCTTGTATTTTAGAGGAAAGTCGAATTGAATATGAACGGATAAAAAAATTGTCCCTAGGAGAAAAATCTTTTTTTCCTGTGGAGAAAGTTATTCATAAAGGGGCTACTGTCGGGAATTTGCTAGCTCATGGAGACAATTTAGACTTTATTAATTACCTTTGCAATCAGAAGAATATGGAAGGGAAAATTCAGCTAATTTATATGGATCCTCCTTTTTATTCCAAGGCAAACTACGAAGCTGCAATTAAATTTAATTCAGATAAAGTAAAGGATATTCCACTGATAAAGCCACTAGCCTATAAGGATTCTTGGCAGAATGGTATTGAAGAATATTTGAAAACTATTTGTGTACGGTTTTATCTGATGAAGGATTTATTGTCAGATACCGGATGCTTTTGGGTGCATTTAGACTGGCATGTGGTACATTATGTGAAAATTCTCATGGATGAAATCTTTGGAGAAAAAAGATTTGTTAATGAAGTGGTTTGGAACTATAAATCTGGCGGTACAGGGAAACGTAGTTTTTCTAAGAAACATGATACCCTACTTTTTTATAGTAAGACAAAAGACTATTATTTTTCGCCTCAGAAAGAGAAGTCTTACAACAGAGGATTTAAGCCATATAGATTTAAAGGTGTGAAAGAATATAAAGATGATTTAGGTTGGTACACCATGGTCAACATGAAAGATGTTTGGCCTATTGATATGGTAGGCAGGACTTCATCGGAACGAACTGGTTATGCTACCCAAAAGCCAGAGGCGCTCCTTCGACGGATAGTAGATAGTTGTTCAGCCCCAGGGGACATATGTGCAGATTTTTTTGGAGGTTCAGCCACCTTAGCATCAGTTTGTGAAAAAGAAGGTCGGCGATGGATTTCTTGTGACATCGGTGGGATTGCTACAGTAAACGGCCTAAAGAGAATGTCAGGGAAAAAGAGTACATTCACCTTACTTCAAGAGGGCAAAACCATAGGAAAAAAGGGAAAAGGGGAAGTAAACCTAGAGGTCACAGCAAAACCTATAGAATTTACAGAAAAGAAATTGATTACTATTCGGTTAAAGGATTATAATATAAAGAGTAGGGACATTCCATTAGTAGGTAAAGAAAAAGAAAAAATTAAAGCACTGGTAAAAAAAGATCCTTTAAAGTTAATTGAATATTGGAGTGTGGATTTTTCATATGATGGTAATATACATACTCCTCAAATGTTTTTTACAAAACAGGATCATCAGGTTATTGTTGAATGTGAAAACATCGTCAAAGGGGATGAATGCTTATCAGTGAGAACTGTGGATGTATTTGGAAACAGCACTTTTACATTAGTTGATTTAGGAGGGGGAAATGACGATTAAGGATACCACTAAACAAAAGATAAAAAGAGTGGCAATAGATATTTTGTTTCTCGTGCCAGCATGTTGTGTAGGTGCATTTTCTACAGTGGGAGTACTTATTCCTAATGGACTGACTAGTGGAGGTATCACAGGCATTGTAGTTATGGTACAAAGATATGTGAATATTGACTTTTCAATACTATATTATGGCGGATCTATTTTGATTTTAATAAGTGTAGCTATTTTCTTAGGATTTAAGGAATTTCGTAAGATTTTGTTTCTTACAATCATGTATCCGGCGATTTTATTTATATTTGAAAAAATGAATATACAGCTACTGGAGGAAAAGGATTTGATTTTGGCAGCCATATTTTGTGGTGTGTTTACAGGAATCTGTGTCGGAGTAGTGTTTTGGAGAGGATATTCATTTAGTGGAACAGATGCTATTGCCAGAATTATACAGAGAAAATTCTTCCCACAAGTAAGTGTAAGTAAAATTTTATTAGTGATAGATGGTGTCATTATCACTACTTCTGCCCTTATATTTGGAAGAAATATCGCTCTTTATGCCTTGGTAACCCAAGTGATTATGACTAGAATGGTAGACATTGTTATATATGGTTTTGAGGATAAGATAGTTCAGCTTGACATTATTACTTGTAAGTCTGAAGAAATTTCAGAATATATTATGAAGGAGATGGACAGAGGTGTTTCCAGCTCAACGATTGTAGGAGAATACACAAAGCAGGAGCAATGCAAACTAAGCCTTTTATGTTCTCCAAGAGAAAGTGTAGTGGCTCGTAGAAAAATTGCAGAGTTAGACCCTAAAGCATTTGTTACAGTACTTTCTGTAGAAGCAGTATGGGGTGCAGGTGCAGGTTTTAACGATATAGATAAGGAACATTAACATGGATTATACTATTTACAAAAATGAAAGCTTTCAGTCAAAATCCTGGAGTGGCGGTTCAACCAAGGAATTTGCTATTTTTCCACCTGAAGCTGAATATGGAAACAGAGATTTTTTGTGGCGCTTAAGTTCAGCTACAGTCGCCCAGGAAGAGTCTAAGTTTACATTTTTGCCTGATTATGACAGGGTGATCATTGTACTTGAAGGGGATGTAATTCTTACATATGAGGGTGAGCGAGTTGTTCGCTTAAAGGCTTTAGAACAAGATCGTTTCGATGGAGGCTATAGAACTAAAAGCTTTGGAAAAATTACTGACTATAACTTGATGGTTCGTAAAGGCAATCAGGGACACTTGTCTGTAGTGAAACTAGGGACAGAGAAGACAGCTTTAGATTTTGAAGACCCGGAAGAATATGAACAAAATGTTCAGGGGATTTATTGCCACGAAGGATACAGCGTAGTTACATTCGGAAAAGAAAGCTGTATGTTAAATATGGGAGATCAACTTATTATTCACTATGACAAGGAAGAAGAGGTGAATGTAGGAATTATGGGAGAAGGGAAAGCAATCCATGCCCAGATATTTTTTAATGACATGTCCTTAGGTCCTGAAATTATTCCACCAGAACCAATCTGTATAGATGATTACATACAAGTAATGAAAATATCTTTGACAAGATTTCGGGGGAGCCATTATATATTTAAGTTTCTCAGAGAAGTTTGGTTTGATGAAATTTTAAAGAAGAAAATTAATATTATTGAACGACCAGCAATACCATTTTTTTTATGGCTTATTGTTTTAGCTTTAGGTATTATGCTAGGATATGATAATTATGTTCCGTCAGTTTTAATTTTGGGAGGAATATTGTGGACATTAGTAGATGTTTTAATTGTTAACCCAGCAATATACCTTATAGTCTTGCCAAAGCCAGTAGGGAAGCATATGAAGCCTGTGGACACCCTTACAGAATACGAGAAGGGTGTCCTTGAAAAAGAGAGTAAAACAAATCCGATTGCTGAACGTATCTTAAAGAAATATAAAATTACTGCCAGAAATGTATATTTGCCAGATAAGCCTAAAAAGAAAAAGTAACGCCTGCTTATCTTATATACTTTTTAATAGAGTGATTTTAAACAATCCATATCAGGACATCTCTTTTTTTTAATTATAATAAAGGAGTTTGGGCAAGTAAAAAGAGTATTATCAAGGACTAAAAATCTTAGTCTGATAATACCCTTTTTTTGCAAGTTATACTACTGAAAAAACAAATGAATTATCTACTCTTCAGGGTGCATATATTTTTCTTTTGTGGCAAGGCCACCACGAATGTGCCTTTCCGCTTTATTGTTATCTAGAACCGCTTTGACTTCCGCAGCCAATCCCGGGTTTATCTCAAGGAGTCGTTCAGTGATGTCCTTGTGTACTGTAGATTTTGAGACACGAAATTTCTTTGCAGTTGACCGTACTGTCTCGCCTGTTTCAATAATATATTTAGCAAGCTCCAGTACTCTTTCTTCTATGTAATCCTTCATGTTAAGCCAGTTCACCACCTCTATCATAATATTAAAACAGTTAAAATTAACCGTTTCGTTATGATAATATATGTGAACCCTTCTTTTGATATGCAATTAATTTTGAAGAGGTGGCGTAAAAGTAATTAATAAGTCTAGCTTTCCTCTGTTTTAAATAAAAGCCTTTCTCTTTCAAGGGGAGTGATGCTATGGTGTCTTCCTCTTGCATATACTGCTAGGATTAATCCTAGAGCAAACCAACCACAGACAAGAGCCCATTCAACACCTACAAGAGGATTAGGACCCATTGGCAGGTAAAGGAAAGCGAAAAACAACGCTACACCAACAGACATAGTTCCTACAAACTTTGCATGTTTAATCTTATATGGCCGCTCTAAATCAGGCTGTGTAACTCGAAGCACGATAAAGGAAAGAGAAACCATAAGGTAAATAAGCACTACCCCAAATGAGCTTGCATTTACAAACCAAGTTAATGCGCCAGTGCCAAGTAGGCATGAAAATGTGGAGAGTGCTCCGCAAAATAGAACTGCGTTACAGGGCGTTTGATGCTTTGGGTGAACCTTTGCCAAGAATCCTGGTAACATCTTTGCATTTGCCAAGGAAAACAGTACCCTAGCACCACCGTAAAGGAATCCGTTCCAACTAGTTAAAATCCCGCATAGGGCGCCAATGATACAAATCTTTCCCCAAACAGCACTACCAAAAGCAAAAGCCATTGCATCGGCAACAGGTATAACCCCATTTACACGCACTGAAGTCGGTGCAGAAAGGCAAGTTGCTAAAATCATTAACATATACCAAACGGCTGCTGCACAAATTGAGATTATTAGTATTCTTGGAATCTTCTTTAATGGTACATCCATTTCTCCAGCTGATTGTGGTATTACGTCAAAACCAACGAACATGGCAGGAACCATTAATAGCACAACGGTAAACCCGCCAAATGAAGTAAATAATGGTTTTGTATATTCCACATCCCCAAAGGCAACGCCTCCAGTAAGGAATACAAGGCCTACAGCTACAAGTCCAACAGTTGCAATAGATTGGAATATAGCTGTTTGTTTTGCACCTCGATAATTAACTATGGTAATTACTACAGATGCAATTACAGAAACAAGACAGACAGATATAAAGACGTCGGCCCCTTGGACATTCCATAAGTGTCCGATTTTTGGTATTTCCACAACATAGTTTAATGCAGTAGCGAAGGCCGGTCCCTCCCAAGCGGCAACACCAATATAGGCAAAGGCAGTAGCAAGACCTGCAAGTACAGACGGCCAATAGCCCATGGCTTTATATGCAAACACAACACTGCCTCCAGTAAATGGGATGGCAGGAGTAAGTTCTGCATACACAAGACCTACGAAGACACATAAAATAGCACCGATTACGTAGGCACCGATGGCTCCTAGCATCCCAGCTGAAGCAGCCCATTGACCGGAAAGCATGATCCAACCCCAACCAATCATGGTTCCAAATGCCATGGCTAATACGTCCCTTGATTTAAACGTTTTTTGTAAACTTTGATTATTTCCATTCATAATAGTTTCCTCCTTAAAAGCTTTATCTACTTGGCTTTGTATAACGCAAGTGCCGTGCCAAAATAAGCAAGATGGCTGTGAATGGGAGAAAACAACAGGTTCTAAAGAAAATACGAGGAGAAAATACAAGAACCGACAAGAAAATAAAACCCTCAAAACTAGCAATTTTCTTCTAAAAAAATAGAAAAAAGTTTCCAAATGTCCGGGGAAAATCTTAAGATCTTTGTGTAAAAATGTGGTAGAATAAAAAAGACTTCTCAAGGAGATAATATTTGTAAGGAGGAGTCAAAATATGGGATTTACAGAGGAAGTAGGAATTGATCTTGGGACAGCCAATGTTCTGGTTTATATAAAAGGAAAAGGGATCGTACTAAACGAACCTTCAGTGGTAGCAATTAATCGAGATACGGATCAGATTTTAGCAGTGGGAGAAGAGGCTAGGCAAATGATTGGGAGAACCCCAGCTAATATTGTGGCAGTCAGGCCTTTAAAAGAAGGAGTGATTTCCGATTATGATATGACAGAGCGAATGCTTAAATATTTTATTAAAAAGGCTTGCGGCACGGGGAAGTTTTTTCGCCCTAAGCTTATGGTATGCGTTCCCAGCGGAGTGACAGAAGTGGAAAAACGTGCCGTAAGGGAGGCAGCTATTCAAGCTGGCGGTAAGTCGGTATATCTTATGGAAGAACCTATTGCAGCGGCAATTGGTGCAGGAATTGATATATCAAAACCTGATGGTGTGATGGTCATTGATATAGGTGGCGGGACTACGGATATTGCAGTGATATCTTTAGGTGGTATCGTGACTAGCATTTCAGAAAAAATAGGTGGAGATAAATTTGATGATTACATTATTAAGTATATGCGAAAACAGCATAATTTATATGTAGGAGAACGAACATCAGAAGAGATAAAGATGGAAATTGGGACAGCCTTTCCTCGGGAAGAAGAAATAAGCGTTACATGTAGAGGCAGAGATTTAATTACTGGTTTGCCTAAAACCATACAGGTGAATTCCGGGGAGATTATGGACGCTTTAGATGAACCATTAACAACGATCTGCGAATCGGTTCACAGCGTTTTAGAAAAAACACCACCTGAATTGGCAGCAGATATTAGCAGCGCAGGCATTATGCTTACAGGAGGAGGCTCTTATCTGTGGGGCATCGACAGAAGAATAACAGAAAGAACTGGCATTAAGGTTACAATTGCAGAGGATGCAAAGTCTTGCGTAGCCATTGGTACAGGAGAGGCTCTAGATTCCCTAGAGACTATTAGTAGAAATCAGTTAAATCGAAGAGAATCGTATAGTTAAATAATATACATGGGAGAAGAGAATGAAATTAGAATTAATTGCAACAGCCACATTTGGTTTAGAAGCAGTAGTAAAAAGAGAAATTCAAGCATTAGGATACAAATTAATTAAGGCAGAAGATGGGAAGATTACCTATATGGGAGATGAGCGGGCCATTGTCCGTTCAAATCTTCACCTAAGATCAGCAGATAGGGTCCTTCTTAAGGTGGGGGAGTTTAAAGCAAGAGAATTTGAAGACCTTTTTCAACAGACAAAAGCCTTACCTTGGGAAGAATTAATCCCTTTAGATGGCAAGTTTACAGTAACAGGAACTTCAGTAAAATCACAGTTACATAGTGTTCCTGCTTGCCAAAGCATTACTAAAAAAGCCATAGTTGAAAGACTTAGAGACTTTTATGGAGTTGATACTTTTGAAGAAACTGGAGCAGAATACACAGTAAAGGTAACCATATTAAAGGACAATGTAACGCTTACAATTGATACTTCAGGATCTGGGCTTCACAAAAGAGGCTATCGTGTTCAGGATGTAGTAGCCCCTATTAAAGAGACTTTAGCGGCAGCTTTAGTCCAGTTAACATTTTGGAGAGAAGGTAGGCTCTTAGTTGACCCTTGTTGTGGATCTGGGACTATTCCTATTGAAGCGGCTATGATTGGCAGAAAAATTGCGCCTGGACTTAACAGAAAGTTTGCAAGTGAAGAATGGGAAATGATTCCAAAGGAGATGTGGAAAGAAGAACGAAAAGTTGCCTATGCAGCCATTGATCACGATGCAGATATTAAAATTTATGGATATGACATTGATACAAGGTCCATCAAGGCTGCAGAGGAAAATGCGGTAGAGGCGGGAGTAGATGATTGTATTACATTTGAAGCTCAAGACATTACTAAGCTTAGGCCAATAGAAGAAAATGGAATTATTATTACAAATCCTCCATATGGTATGCGAATTGGAGAGGAAAAGGAGATTGAGCGAATTTACAAGAGTTTAAATTTCTTCTGCGGTAAAAATCCAGATTGGTCTTTGTTTTTTATCACAACAGATGAAGATGCAGAGCAAAAAACCCTTGGAAGACCAGCAGACAGAAGGCGAAAACTATATAACGGTAGATTGAAAACTTGCTATTACCAGTTTCATGGGAAAAAGGTAAGTAAAAATGAAGACTTGGATAAATAAAGGGTTAAAAACGCCATTATATCTTCAACTGTTCTCTCAAATAAAAGAAAAAATCATTTCAGGAGATTTGTTGGATGGCTATGCCCTACCATCTGAGAGAACCTTAGCCAAGGAACTTGGTATACATAGGAATACGGTAGTTAAAGCTTATAATGAATTAAAGATGGAAGAGTTGATTACCGCATATCAGGGGATTGGGTACCGTGTGACCTATGAGTCCAAGGAAATTTTAGGCCGGCCCCAAAAAGTTAACTGGGCCAACATGGTTAAAGAAGAATATTTGAATTTGGACAGTAATTTTGATGATTTGTTTGAGAAATCCCAAGGAATAAGTAAAATTTCTTTTGGCGCTGGCATAGCTGATAGTAATGTATATCACCAGCAGGATATTACAGAGGCATTTACGGAAATTATTAGGGTTGGAGATCAGCCTTCCTATTTTTATACTCCATATCAGGGAGATTTAGAACTTAGGAAGGAAATGAGTAAGTTTTTACGAACTAAAGGAATTCTAGTAAACCATAGTCAAATTCAGGTTTTTTCTGAAAACAACCAGGTGCTAGACTTTTTAGTAACGATATGCTTGTCCCCAGGTGACAAAGTCATAATGGAAGAGAGTTCATCCCCAGATGTTTTCAGGGCTATAGAGCTGGCAGGTGGAAAGATTATTACAGTTCCAATGGACGATGACGGGCTTATGTGCCAACACCTTGAACCACTTTTAGAACTGCACAAACCTAAATTTATATATGTGAACTCTAGTTTTCACAATCCAACAGGAGTAGTTCTTTCTTTAGAGCGGCGAAAAAAGCTGTTGGAATTATCATATCAATACCGAGTGCCCATCATTGAAGAGGATGAAGCCTCGGAATTGTTTTTTAAAGGGAAGCAATTGCCTACAATTAAATCTATGGACAGATGGGACAATGTGATTTACATGCATTCTTTTTCTTTGACTATGATTCCAGGTGTAGGAGTTTCTTTTGTAGTTGCTCCTAAGATTGTGGTTGAGAGCCTTAGCAACTTAGTGTCAGTAAGGCTGATTACACTAGAATGGATGCCGCAAAAGCTAGTGTGCCACTATTTGAAGCAAGGGATATTCAATGAAAAGCTAATGGAATTTAAGGAAGTGTACAAAAAAAAGCAAGAGCTAATGTGCCAATACCTTGAAAAGGCAAAAGAAACTATAGATCTGTCTTACAGCAGGCCTTCCGGAGGAGTATTCCTATGGGTAAAACTCCCTCCACAAATCAGGGTTAAAAAACTGGAAAGTGCAGTGGAGAAGCGAGGCGTTACATTTATGCCGGGAGAGATTTTTTTCCCTAATAAAAATTCAGATGGGAATTATATACGTCTAAACTATTCTTATCCTACAGAGGAAGAATTGGCAAAAGGCATGAAAATACTCATTGAAGAGATGCAGAAGATTCAGAAAAAAATGTAGTTTTATACTAAGCCTATGAAAAACAAAGACTGGTATGTGAAGAAACAAGATCACTGGTACTTTTGTTTTAGGAATAAATATAGTATTATTTAATCAAAATCGAGACAAAATAATCGGGAAGTTTAAAAAAAGAAGGAGAATTTAAAATGGGAGTAAACTTAAAAGGAAGAAGTTTTTTAACACTAATGGATTTCACACCAGAGGAAATCAGATACATGCTTGACCTTGCTCATGACTTAAAAGCAAAGAAAAGAGCAGGAGTTCATAACAAAGTACTCGACGGAAAAAATGTTGTACTTTTGTTTGAAAAATCTTCAACAAGAACAAGATGTGCATTTGAAGTTGCATGTCTAGATGAAGGCGCTCATGTTACATTCTTGGATTCTGGAAGTTCACAGATGGGTAAGAAAGAGTCACTAGAAGATACAGCAAAGGTTCTTGGAAGATTCTATGACGGAATTGAGTACAGAGGCTATGAACAGAAGGTTGTAGAAGAATTAGCACAGCATGCAGGCGTACCTGTTTGGAATGGTCTTACAGACGTAGATCACCCAACTCAAATTTTAGCAGATTTGCTTACTATTGAAGAACACGTAGCAAAACCTTTAAATAAGGTTAAAGTTGTTTTTTGCGGAGATATTAGAAACAACATGAGCTATGCTTGGATGTATGGATGTGCAAAATTAGGCATGCATTTTGTTGCTTACGGACCTGAAACGCTAGCGAAAGAAATGGATCAATCAGTAATTGACAGTGTAAATGAAGTTGCTAAAAAGACAGGCGCAACCATTGAAATTTCTAGCACACCTGATTGTCTAAAAGACGCAGATGTACTTTACACAGATGTATGGGCTTCCATGGGTGAAGAGGCAGAAATTCCAGAAAGAGTTAAACTGCTTACACCGTACAAAGTAACAGAAGAAATGATAGAGCAGACAGGAAATTCAGACGTTATATTCTTACACTGCCTACCTGCTTTTCATGATTTTGAAACGAAGATGGCAAAGACACAGAAAGAAGAAGGCTACGACATTAGAGAAGTAACCGATGAAGTATTCAGAAGCAGACATTCTAAAGTGTTTGATGAAGCAGAAAATAGAATGCATACCATAAAGGCCGTTATTGTTGCAACAATTGGTTAACATTAAAATAAAAAATGAAAGGTGGGTGCGAAATGAAACTAGGAATTAACAATTATTCCGAAATTGGTAAATTAAACAAAGTATTACTTCATAGACTAGGTGGAGAAATTGAAGCATTAGTACCAGACAATTTTGAACGGTTACTATTCGATGACATTCCTTATCTAAAAGTTGCCCAAAAAGAGCATGATATTTTTGCACAGCTACTTAGGGACAATGGAGTAGAGGTTGTTTATTATACAGACGAAACCGCCAAAGGATTAAAAGACGAAAAAATTAAAAATGCCTTTATTGATGACTTTTTAGCTGATAGTAATGTGTACTCTATGGAGGCCAAAGACGCTATTAAAGAATATATGTCTAGCATGAAGCCACAAAAATTAGTTGAAACTGCTATTTCAGGCATAAAAAAGGGTGATGTAGAAGTAAAGAATAAGGGATCCTTAGCAAGCTATATTGCTTCTGGATATCCATACTATACAGATCCGATGCCAAATTTATATTTCACTAGAGACCCAGGTGCATGTGTAGGAAATGGATTAAATGTTCATCACATGAGTACTGTTGCAAGAAGACGGGAATCCCTTCTTCTTAGATATATGTATATGTACAACAAGGATTTTGCTCCTGAGGGAAGCAAGCTTTGGTATGATTACAACCAGGACTACTCTATTGAAGGAGGAGATGTACTTGTACTTTCAAAGGATATTGTAGCTATTGGATTGAGTCAGAGAACTACAGCTGGTGGCATTGAGAGATTTGCAGAGAATCTACTTAAGGAATCATCCTTTAAAAAGATTCTAGTTTTTGATATTCCAAAGACTAGAGCCTTTATGCATCTTGATACTGTATTCACCATGGTAGACTATGATAAGTTTACTATTCACCCTGAAATTGAAGGGCCGCTTCAGATTTATGAGATTACACTTAATAAAGACGGAAGGTCACACTTTGAAAGCATTCAGGATGATTTGAAAAATATTCTTAGGGATGAGCTAAATCTTCCTGCAGTTGAATTAATTAGGTGCGGAGGTAACGATGCTATGGCAGCGCAAAGAGAGCAGTGGAATGACGGCTCTAACACGTTAGCCATCGCTCCAGGAACAGTAATCACCTATGAAAGAAACTATGTAACTAATGATTTATTGATGAAAAAAGGCGTGAATGTAATTACAATGCCAAGTTCAGAGCTTTCTAGAGGACGAGGTGGTCCAAGATGTATGAGCTGCCCTGTTAATAGAGATGACTTATAAAACAATGTATAGAAATGATTTTAGGAGAATAATTAATGAAAAATAAGATTGTAATTGCCCTAGGTGGCAATGCGCTACAGTCAGGGAAAGGCCCTGCAACGGCAGACGCTCAGTTAGATGTAGTTAGAGAAACTTGTGAGCATATCGCTCAGATTAGCGAGCAAGGTTACGAAATTGCTGTTGTTCATGGAAATGGACCTCAGGTTGGTAGAATCGTTATGGCCTCAGAAGCTGCTAAGGATGTGACGCCGTCCATGCCATTTGACGTTTGTGGCGCTATGTCTCAAGGGTATATTGGTTATCACATTCAGCAGTGTTTAAAGTATGCGCTAAACAAGACAAACAGAAACATTCCAGTGGTGACAGTTGCTACACAAATGGTTGTAGAAAAAAAAGACCCGGCGTTTAAAATGCCAACAAAACCAATTGGGCCTTTCTACACAGAAGAAGAAGCCAAAGCATTAGAGGCCGAAAAAGGTTACGTTATGAAGGAAGACGCAGGTAGAGGCTACAGAAGAGTAGTTGCATCTCCACTTCCAAGAAAAATCATAGAAATTGATGCTGTTAAACAACTTTGGGATCATGCAATCGTAATCACTTGTGGTGGCGGTGGCATTCCAGTTATAGAAAAAAGTGATGGTAGCCTAGAGGGAACAGCTGCTGTTATTGACAAAGATTTTGCAGCAGAGCTTTTAGCAGAACAAGTAGACGCAGATGTGCTTATGATTTTAACAGAAGTCGAAAAGGTGGCAATTAATTTCAACAAGCCAAACCAAGAAGACTTAGCGAATATCTCACTAGCAGAAGCTGCAAAATACATGGAAGAAGGGCATTTCGCCGTAGGAAGTATGCTTCCTAAAGTAGAAGCCGCCATGAAGTTTGTTCGAGCATTTCCACAAAAGAGAGCAATTATTACCTCCCTAAGCAAAGCAGCAGAAGCCTTAGACGGTAAGACGGGTACAATAATAACTTTTAACTAAAATAAAAATATTACAGAAGATTAAACTATATAAAAGGTCTTGGAATATCTGGGGCCTTTTGTGGACTTTAGGGTTTTTCCTTGAATTGATTAGGAAAAAGTGATATGATTCATATCATACTTGTTTTTTGGTCAAGCTTTATTTGGCAGTGATGAGAAGGAATATTATATGGAAATTGAACTTAAATACGCAATTGATAGTAAAGACGTTGCACAACGTATTTGGGAAGATGTAGAACTGATGAAGATGGAAGAACCTGGTACTAGGGAAACCGTTTTTATGAAGGCAATATATTTTGATACTGAGGATTATGATCTAGCCAGAAATCAGATGGCTTATAGAGTCAGAGTTGAAGGAGATAAAACTATTGCATCGTTAAAATGGAATGGCAAGATAGAGGGTGCTTTGCATACACGTGAAGAAATTAATATACCAGTAACAAACACTGATGCAAATCCAAATACATTTGATGAAAGTGATATTGGCGAGGAAATGGTCAGAATACTTAATGGTAAGTCTGTTCATAATATTATTGAAATGACAATAACCCGTAGAAGGTTTCGTATTGATACCCAAAAGAGTATCTTTGAGATTTCTATTGACGGGGGAGAGATTAATACGGCAAAAGGTGCAACACCTATTTGCGAAGTAGAAGCTGAAATGTTTTCTGGAGAACAAGATGAACTTTTAAAACTGGGGAAATATTTATGTGACACTTATAATATTACTTCTGAAAAGAGAAGTAAATATTACAGGGGACTTAAATTAATGGGACAAGTAGAATAATCTAGACGATTCTAGATAAATGAAATCCAAAAGGCGCATACCTTAGGTATGTGCTATTTTTGTGGACGTTATCTTCATTTTTCCTTTACTTTTCAAGGGGGACGGAGTATAATAATACCCACTATGTGTTTGTGCATAGTCAATGATTGAGGAGGATATATATTAATGAAAGCAACATTTATTTCAAAAGAAAAAAACGATGTTAAATTTACTATGGAATTTACAGCAGAAGAGTTTGATGGTGGCGTAATCAAGGCTTATCAAGAGAATAAAGATAAGTTCGCTATTGATGGGTTTAGAAAAGGAAAAGCACCTAGAGGGATTATTGAAAAACACTATGGAGAAGACATATTTTTTGAGGATGCAATTAATGAGTTGTTTTCAACAACATACCCTGATGCAATCAGCCAATTAGAGCTTGAAGTAATTGACAGACCTAATGCACAATTTAGCGAACTTGAAAAAGGCAAAGGGTTTACTGTTACACTGACAGTTGCTGTTTATCCAGAAGTAGAAGTGAAAGATTACAATGGCGTAGAAGTAGAGAAAATTACTTTAGAAGTTAGTGATGAAGAGTTAAATGCAGAGCTTGGAAACTTACAGAAAAGAAATTCAAGAATGGTTCTTGTTGAAAGACCTATTGAAAATGGAGATACAGCCCTTATTGATTATGAAGGCTGGGTGGGAGATACACAGTTTGAAGGCGGTACTGCCGAAAGACAACCATTAAAAATTGGGTCAGGTTCATTTATACCTGGATTTGAAGAACAGCTTGTTGGTGCAAAAGCAGGAGACGAAAAAGATGTTAAAGTAACATTTCCTGCAGAGTATCATTCAGAAGATTTAGCTGGAAAAGAAGCTACCTTTAAGTGTAAGGTTCATGAAGTTAAGGAAGAAGAAGTTCCTGAATTGAATGACGACTTTGCAAAAGATGTTAGCGAATTTGATACCCTAGAGGAATTAAAGGCAGACACAAAAACAAAACTAGAAAAAGGTGCAGTAGCTAAAGCAGAAAACCAGATGAAGAATTCAGTTTTAGAAAAAATCTATGAAGGAAACGATATCGACGTTCCAAATTCAATGGTAGAAGAACAGATGGATGCCATGATGGGAGAGTTTGATCAGCAACTTCGTTCACAGGGAATGAGCCTTGAACAATACTTTGAGTATCTACAAAAGGATCCTAACGAATTCAGAGGAGAGCTTAAAGATGAAGCCTTCAAGAAGGTTAAGACAAGAATGCTTGTAACTGCTATCGCAGATGCTGAAAAGATTGAAGTCGGCGAAGATGAAATGACTAAAGAGCTAGAAATGATGGCAGATCAGTACAAGATGGAAGTAGAAAAGATTAGAGAAATGCTTGGCGTACAGAACATGGCTTACGTTGCTAAGGATATTAAAATTAGAAAAGCTGTAGATTTTATCTTTGATAATGCAGTAATTAAATAATTTATGTTTGAATAAGGCATAAATAGAGAATAATGATAATAGTAAGAGGGGGGAGGAAATTCTTCCTTTCCTCTTACAATAAAAACAAAATGGAGGATCAAAAAATGGCATTAGTCCCATACGTAATTGAACAAACCAGCAGAGGAGAGCGCTCCTATGACATTTATTCCCGTCTACTAAAAGATAGGATTATATTTTTAGGGGAGGAAATTGATGAGCACATTGCCAGTGTTATCGTAGCACAGCTGTTGTTCCTGGAAGCCGAAGATCCGGATAAAGATATTTGTATTTATATTAACAGCCCAGGCGGATCAGTAACTGCTGGGATGGCAATCTATGATACGATGCAGTATATTAAACCAGAAGTTTCTACTTTCTGTGTCGGCATGGCGGCTAGCATGGGAGCTTTCTTATTGTCAGCAGGACAAAAAGGAAAGAGATTTGCCCTACCAAATGCGGAAATAATGATTCACCAGCCTTTAGGCGGAGTGAAGGGCCAGGCAGAGGATATTAAGATTCATGCTCAGTGGATTTTAAAGACCAGAGAAAAATTAAACCAGATTTTAAGTGATAATACTGGTAAGCCATTGTCAGTAATTGAAAAAGACACTGATAGAGATAATTTCATGAGTGCTGACCAAGGCGCTAGCTATGGTATTATCGATAAAGTGCTTAGGTCCAGATAACAGGGGGTAAATTATGACAAAATATGATGAAAATAAAGAATTAAAATGTTCTTTTTGTGGGAAACCGCAAAGTCAAGTAAAAAGACTGATTAGTGGGTCTGGGGTATATATCTGCAATGAGTGTGTAGGTTTATGCCAAGACATTATCGAAGACGAAGAACGTGTAAATATGCAAGAAACGCCAGGAACAGGCGGACAATATAGATTACCAAAACCAAAAGGAATTGCAGAAACTCTTTCAGACTATGTAATCGGACAGGAAGATGCGAAGAAATCTTTAGCTGTTGCAGTTTACAATCACTATAAGAGGATTAACAATCCTAAATTGAAAGACGACGAAGTAGAATTACAAAAAAGTAATATTATTATGATTGGTCCTACGGGTTCAGGAAAGACGCTTTTAGCACAGACGTTAGCGAAAATTTTAAATGTTCCTTTTGCCATTGCAGATGCTACAGCACTTACTGAAGCAGGTTACGTTGGAGAAGACGTGGAAAACATTCTACTAAAGCTGATTCAGGCCGCAGACTATGATATAGAAAAGGCGCAAAAAGGAATTATCTATGTGGATGAAATCGATAAAATTGCTAGAAAATCTGAAAATCCATCTATTACTAGAGATGTGAGTGGAGAAGGTGTTCAACAAGCACTACTGAAGATTTTAGAAGGAACCATCGCAAGTGTTCCACCACAGGGTGGTAGAAAACATCCTCATCAGGAGTTTTTACAGTTTGATACCACAAATGTACTATTTATTTGTGGAGGAGCTTTTGATGGATTAGATAAAGTGATTCAAAATAGAATGGGAGAGAAGACTATAGGATTTAACTCCACAATTAAGGAAACTGTAGAACAATCTTCTGCAATTCTTAAAAACATTCAGCCAGAGGATTTGTTGAAATATGGATTAATTCCAGAATTTATTGGCAGATTACCAGCCATTGTCTCCCTAGAAGAGCTTTCTAAAGAGGCCTTGGTTAGGATTATTACAGAGCCAAAGAATGCACTGCTAAAGCAATATCAAAAACTATTTAACTTAGACAATGTTGATTTGGAAATAGAGCCTGATGCTATTGAACGAGTTGCAGAGAAAGCCATTGAGCGAAAGACAGGAGCAAGAGGTCTTAGAGGAATTTTAGAAAAAGTCATGACAAACATTATGTATGACATACCATCTAGAGACGACATAGAGAAATGTATCATCACTAAGGAGACTATTGATGACGAGGAGATTGAACCGACGCTCATGCTTATCGACTCCAGTAAGGCGAAAGCACATGACGAGACTGCATAAAAACTTTAAGGGCGGCTTTCTTAAGTCGCCTAATTTTATATTTATAGAGGAGGAAACAAAATGACAGAGGAAACAAATGAAACGGAAGTTTTCCTTGAAAACGAAGAAGATGAAGAAAACGAAAAAACCATGACCCTTCCTATGATCCCACTTAGAGGAATTTCTATTTTCCCTAATATGGTGTTACATTTTGATATTGGCAGAGAAAAATCGATCAATGCCTTGGAAAAAGCCATGGTCTTAAATCAATATATATTTTTAACATCGCAAAAAGATGAAAATACAGATCTACCTACACCTGATGATTTTTATCACGTAGGTACTATTGGAAAAATTAAGCAAATGCTTAAACTTCCAGGGGATTCAATTCGTGTCCTAGTGGAAGGTGTTTGCAGAGGTAAAATTGATGATATTATAGTTGATGTACCTTATTTTCAGTGTGTCATTAGCAAAATAGAAGATGAAGAACCGGAAGAAATTTCCTCCAAGACAGAGGCTCTTATGCGTTCAGTTTTGGGCCATTTTGATGACTATCTAGGGGTTCACCAGAAGTTAACAGCAGATATGCTGCCAACAGTGGCTACAATTGAAGAACCAGGACATTTTTGTGACGTAATAGGTGCTCATTTAGAGGTGAAAATTGAGGACAAGCAGTCACTTCTTGAGACTTTCAACATTGATGAAAGACTTGAAAAACTTAATCAGATTCTCTTAAGGGAAATCGAAATTTTAAATATTGAGCAGGACATTACTACAAAAGTAAAGTCTCAAATGAATCAGAATCAACGTGAATATTACTTAAGAGAACAAATGCGTGCCATTCAAGAAGAGTTAGGCGTAGATGAAGATTTGGAAAATGAAGCGGAAAATTGGACATTACAGCTTAAAAAATTAAAGCTGTCAAAGAAGACTAATGAAAAAATAGAAAAGGAAATCAAAAGATTTTCAAAGATGCAATCAGCTTCTGCAGAGGCATCTGTAAGTAGAACTTATATAGAAACTGTCCTTGAGCTTCCTTGGAAAAAGGAAAGCAAAGGGAATATAGATTTAAATAAGGCAGAGGACATCTTAAATGAAGATCACTATGGCTTGGATAAGGTTAAGGAAAGGGTTTTAGAGTACCTAGCGGTAATTCAGCTATCAAAGAGCCTAAAGGGACCTATACTTTGTCTAGTAGGTCCTCCAGGAGTTGGTAAGACATCTGTGGCTAAGTCGGTAGCAAGATCCATAAACCGAGAATTCGTTAGAATGTCATTAGGTGGCGTGCGAGATGAAGCTGAGATTAGAGGTCATAGAAGAACATATATTGGAGCAATACCGGGGAGAATTATCACATCCATTAAAGAAGGTGGCACAAGAAATCCAGTGTTTCTTTTTGACGAAGTAGATAAAATTGGTGCAGACTATAAAGGAGATCCAGCATCAGCACTTCTTGAGGTTTTAGATCCAGAGCAAAATAAGGACTTTACCGATCATTATTTAGAACTACCTTTTGATCTTTCAAAAGTAATGTTTATTACAACGGCTAACACAACAGAGACTATTCCTAGGCCTTTGCTTGATCGAATGGAAGTAATCAACGTTGCAGGCTACACAGAAGAAGAGAAAGTTAACATTGCAAACCAATACCTAATTCCTAAAAAAACCAAGGAACATGGGCTAAAAGAAGATCAATTGACCTTTTCAGAAAAAGCTATTAGGGATATAATCAACTACTACACTAGAGAATCAGGTGTAAGAAATCTTGAACGTGAAATTGCAAATCTTTGCAGAAAAGTTGTGCGAAGGGTTGTTTCCGGAGGTGAAGACAAATTTGAGATTACAGAAAACAACCTGGAAGAATATCTAGGTAAAAAACGATTCAAATATGATTTGATTAAGGGTGAAACAGAAATAGGAGTTACTACAGGTCTTGCATGGACCATTGTAGGAGGAGATACCCTGTTTATTGAAACTACTGCAGTTGCGGGGGCCGGAAAATTAGTTTTAACGGGACAATTAGGGGAAGTAATGCAGGAGTCAGCCAAGGCAGGCATTAGTTATATTCGCTCTATTGCAGATGAATTAGAAATCGAAAAAGACTTTTACAAAACTAAGGATCTTCACATCCATATTCCAGAGGGAGCTACTCCAAAGGATGGACCTTCTGCTGGTGTGACTATGTGCGTGGCTATTATTTCCACATTGATGGGAGTGCCTGTACGAAAAGATGTTGCTATGACTGGGGAAATCACCTTGAGAGGTAAAGTTATTCCGGTAGGTGGGGTACGAGAAAAAGTCTTAGCTGCTCACAGAGCTGGAATTGTTAAAGTTCTACTTCCAAGAGAAAATGAAGCGGATATTGATGAGATTCCAAAGAATGTAAGGGACCAGCTAGAATTCGTACTAATTGACAAGGTACAAGATGCATTAAACCAAGTATTGGTGAGGGAATAACATGATTATTAAACAGGCAGATTTAGAAACAATTGCGGTAGAAATCAAACAATATCCTACGGATGATGTGAAGGAAATTGCCTTTGCAGGCCGCTCAAATGTGGGAAAATCCTCTTTACTTAACTTGCTTACTAGTCGAAAAAAATTGGCTAGAGTAAGTGGGAGTCCAGGAAAGACAAGAACAATCAATTTTTATCGTATAAATAATGCCTTTAGAATTGTGGACTTACCGGGTTATGGATATGCCAAAGTCTCAAAATCCATTACAGCAGGATGGGGAGATATGGTAGAGCGATATTTGGAAAAAAGGCAAGGACTTGTTCGTGTAATTCAGCTAGTGGACATTAGACATGCCCCATCAAAGCAGGATGTAGAGATGTATAATTATCTGAGACATTTTGGTCTTGATGGGACCGTAGTAGCTACAAAGGCGGATAAAGTATCTAGAAATGAAATGCAAAAATGCATTAGCGTAATTAGAAAAACTTTGAAATTATCACTAGAAGACAAGGTTATTCCTGTATCTTCGTCTAAGAAGACAGGTTACGAAGAGCTGTTGGAAGAAATTGGACAGCTTTTGGAGGATTAAATGCAATTTTTTGGATTTAGAATGATTTTTAAACGAATAAAGGCAATTCGTTTCATGATGAAGGATAAATCTGTGCCAAAAAGAAAGAAGGCGTTAATTGTCGTGGGCATTGCCTATTTAGTTTTGCCCATTGACTTAATTCCCCTTATTCTTTTTCCCCCACTTGCCTGGTTAGATGATATGATCTTATGGCTGTGGATTTTATGGTATTTGAGAGATGAGTTAGACAAATACTGGGTTGGAGGAAAAGAAGTTGACCTTTCACGTAAATATTCACGTAAAAAGGTAATCATTGTAGATAAAAAGAAAGACAAGGATTAGATTATGGAAAACAATAAAACTGTGGGAAGTATAATGATTACTCAAGAGCAAATTCTTGAGAGAGCTGGTGAAATTGGAAAAGAGATCACAGACAGATACCAAGGCCGAGATATAATTTTGGTAGGGATTCTTCGTGGTGCAGTTTTATGGATGGCGGACATTATGAAGAGTATTGATATGGATATGACCATTGATTTTATGGCAGTGAGTAGTTATGGTGCTGCAACCAAGTCGTCGGGAGTAGTTAGAATTATCAAAGATTTGGATTCGGACATTGAAGGCAAAGATGTGATTATTGTTGAAGATATTGTTGATTCAGGTATTACTTTAAGCTATTTAAAACAGTATTTTGAGAATAGAAAACCAAAATCCATTAGTATTTGTGCTCTTTTGGACAAGCCAAAGGGCAGAAAAGCAGAGATAAATGTTGATTACGTAGGCTTCACCGTAGAAGACCAATTTATTGTTGGATACGGACTAGACTGCGATCAAAAATATAGAAACCTTCCATATATTAGTTTTTTGGAAGAAAAATAAGAAGGAGATACATAAAATGAGTTACACAGTAAAAATCGGACTATCAAACAAGCATTTACATCTAAAAGAGGCAGACATTGAAATTCTTTTCGGAAAAGGACATACACTTACACCGACAAAGGACTTAGTACAGCCAGGACAGTTTGCATGTGAAGAAAAAGTGGACATCGTTGGTCCAAAAGCTACACTTAAAGGTATCAGAGTTTTAGGCCCTGCTAGACCTGAAACACAAATTGAGCTTGCTATGACAGATGCTAGAAGCATTGGCATTAAAGCACCAATAAGAGAATCAGGAAAATTAGAGGGAACTCCAGGGTGTAAATTGATTGGCCCTGCTGGCGAAATCGAATTAGACCACGGTGTGATGGTTGCCCTTAGACATATTCACCTGAACCCTGAACAGGCAATAGAAGCGGGTGTTAAGGATAAGGATGTTGTTAGCATTAAACTAGACGGAGAAAGAGGACTAGTATTTGACAATGTACTCGTTCGTTCTGGAATTAAACATGAAAAAGAAATTCATTTAGATACAGACGAAGGCAACGCAGCAGGTTGTGGTCCAGCGTCAGAGGCAATAATCATTAAATAAGAATTAAAAAAAGAGCTGCAAAGTGAACCGACCCCCAAAAGTCAGACCCAAAGATCTAACGATTGGAGGTCGGTTCAAAAGGCTCTTTTTTTAATTCTCCATTTGTTTTGCTAAAAATGTAGCACCGATTTCTGCAGCTTTCAGTTCGGTATCGGTTAAGATTCGATTTTCCTTTGGAAGGATGGTCACCGAACCAATGGCATCCCCGTGAGATAAAATTGGGATAATTATCTTTTCATCACTATGATAATTTGTTTTATTTTGCATAATTTTATCCAATTCATGATCTACTTTTTTATCCATAAAGGCAGATTTATTACAACCTGATACAGCTACAATCTGATCTGTGTCAGAAATTACCACCGTACTGGCAAGTATGTGAGCTGCTGTTTGTGCATATTCATCAGCAAATTGGCCAAGCTCGTTAATGGGGGAATATTTTTTTAAAATTACTTCTCCTCCATGGCTAGTATAGATTTCTAAGGGGTCTCCTTCTCTTATACGTAAGACCTTTCTGATTTCCTTAGGAATAACAACTCTTCCTAAATCATCAATTCTTCTTACAATTCCTGTTGCCTTCATCGCTTAAATCCTTTCTTAGTTACTATTTGTTCTCTGGTATAGTTTCTACTAAAACTAATGAAATATACTGGGTTTGCAAGAAAAATAATCCTAAATCCTTTGACATTTTTTGTATGAACAGGTAACATATAAATTAAAAGGTAAAACATTTGGAGGGAAAATGAAAATCCACAATACTTTATGGCAGGCTATATTTGGCAGAACTACATTGTTAGTTATATTGCTACTTGGACAGATTACCCTACTTGTATGGGGATTCTCTCTGTTAGATAAATACATTTTCATATTCAACTACATAATTGGAGTTGCAGCAGCACTTATTATATTGAGTATCTTAAATGCTCGGCAAAATTCCAGTTTCAAAATGGTATGGATTATTTTGATTCTTTGTATTCCTTTGCTTGGTGTATGTTTTTATTTATTTACAAGGCTTCAACCAGGCACTCAATTAATTGAAAAACGGATTGAAAAAATTCTAGAATTAGAAAAAGACGCATTAGCTCAAGACCAAGAAGTTTTGGCACGGCTTGAGGAAGAGTCTCCCCAGGTGGCAAGCATTTCAAAATATCTTCATGACTTTGGTATGTACCCTACTTATAACCAGTGCCAAGTAGAGTATTTTCCTTTGGGAGAGGATAAATTCCATAGAATGATTGAAGAAATCAAAGGGGCTAGAAAATTTATTTTTATGGAATACTTCATTGTGTCAAAAGGGTATATGTGGGATACCATTTTAGACCTACTTGTAGAGAAAGTGAAAGAAGGGGTAGAGGTTAGGTTTATGTACGATGGTACTTGCACACTTAGCCTACTGCCAAGAAATTATCCAAAGAAGATGGAAGCGCTTGGCATTCAGTGCAAGGTTTTTGCTCCAATCATACCATTTTTATCTACTTACCAAAATAATAGAGACCACAGAAAAGTGTTAGTAATAGATGGCCACACTGCATTTACTGGTGGGGTGAATTTGGCCGATGAATATATTAATGAGGTAGAGCGATTTGGTCACTGGAAAGACACGGCTATAATGATTAAAGGCAAAGGAGTAGATAGCTTTACTTTAATGTTTTTACAAATGTGGGATCTTAAAAAGAAATCACCGATAAACTTTAAGCGATATATTAACAGACCTCAGGCTCCATATGATCCGGTTCATAGCACTGGGTATGTTATTCCATATGGTGATAGCCCTTTTGATGGAGAGAATGTTGGAGAGCGAGTGTATATGGATATACTCTATAACGCAAAGAAATATGTTCACATTATGACTCCTTATTTGATTATTGATGACGAAATGAGCATTGCTCTTGCTTTTGCTGCTAAAAAAGGCGTGGACGTGATCCTCATGTTGCCACATATTCCTGATAAATTTTATGCTTATATTTTGGCTAGAACCTATTATGAAGAATTGATTGAGGCAGGGGTCAAAATTTATGAATATACTCCTGGATTTGTCCATGCCAAGGTTTTTACCAGCGATGATAATACCGCAGTGGTTGGAACTATTAATCTGGATTTTAGAAGCCTATATCTTCACTTTGAGTGTGCAGCATATATCTATCAAAACCCAGTAGTAAAAGAAATTGAGATTGACTTCCAAAATACCCTGGAAAAATGTCAGCAAATTACAATGGAAGATTGTAAATCCTATAGTATATTCAAGAAAACTCTTGGAAAAGTTTTACGAATAATTGCGCCACTCATGTAGAGAAGGGACTAACAATCAATGGAAAAAATTTCGAAAAGTGATATAGAACTATATATAGAATGTATTCCTGGAGTTGTCGTAATCGACACACAGGGAATTGTAGTGTATGCAAACAATCAGTGCTGTGGATACTTTGAAAAAGAAAAAGATGTGATAATAGGAAAACATATTTTTGAGACATTTCCTAATTCAAAAATGATAGATGCACTTGAATATGATGAGCCGGTTATTGAGTTTTACAGCTCTAGTCTAGGAATAGGCATAACGGTTCAAGTACCAGTGTTTAAGAATGGGGAGAAAGTAGGGTTACTGGAGTATGATGTCATACAGCAATCTGAATTTTTGTATGAATTTTCAGATGCGTATAGTGAATTTCTCGATAGAGAACTAAAAGGTTTAAAAGCAGAAATAGCAGGACTTGGACAAACAAAATATTCCATTAGCAATATTATCGGAAACTCAAAAGCTTCAGCAAAAGTTAAAGAAGAAATTATAGTTGCAGCTAAAAGCAATTCTACAGTTCTTATATCTGGAGAAACCGGCACTGGAAAAGAGTTGGTGGCTCACGCAATACATAACCTGAGCAATAGACGAAATAATAAAATGATAAAAGTCAACTCTTCGGCTCTCCCAGAACACCTAGCCGAATCAGAACTATTTGGCTATGAAAAAGGTGCATTTACAGGTGCTAGCAAGGAAGGGAAAAAGGGTAAGTTTGAAATAGCTGATGGAGGTTCTTTGTTTATTGATGAGATAAATCAAATGGACATGGGTATACAGGCAAAAATCTTAAGAGCCTTACAGGAAAAAGAAATAGATAGGGTGGGAGGAGATACGGCCATACCTGTTGATGTAAGGATAATTGTGGCTACGAATGAAAATCTAAAAGGACTAGTTGAACTAGGGCGGTTTAGAAAGGATTTATATTATCGACTTAATGTTGTTGAAATAAAAATACCACCTCTTCGTGAGAGGAAAGAAGATATTGAAGAAATAGCAGAAGGAATAATATCGGAACTGAACATGTCCATGGGACTTTCTGTATCAGGATTAGAGCCTGATGCTGTAAATCTGTTAAAAAAATATGACTGGCCGGGAAATGTGAGGGAACTTCACAATATTATTGAAAGAGGAATGAACTTTTCAAATACTCAGGTTTTGTCTGTGGAAGATTTAGATTTAGAAATTGATGGAGAAAAAATCCAGCCAGAAACAAAAGACTTAGAAAAAGGAGAAGGGCTTATTGAAGCTGCAAGAAATAAGGCAGAGAGAGATTTAATCAAGGGAGCATTACATCGATTTGGAAACAATAAGACAAAGGTGGCAGAGTACTTAGGTATTGCAAGACCAGTTCTTTATAAAAAAATGAAGCGCTTGGAAATTCAAAACCATAAAAAACTATAAAAAGTCACAAATACTGTAATTCGCAAGTAACAGTGTTATCAAGAAGAGACAATGATAGGTTTAACTTAAAATCATTGAAAATTAACAAAACTTTCAGAAAAATTACGCAATTATTATGAGAATGTAACTCTAGAGTTACATTCTCTTTTTTTGATTTTTGTAAAACCCATGTATTTCAACAATGTGTGGTTTTTTTTAATTGGCATAATGCTTGCTATATTTATATACAGTATGAAAAAAGAAAAAATATTTTAAAAATAGTGATTATAGGAGGATTGAATGAAGCTTACATTAAAAGAACAAGAGCGGTTGATTATTTTCGATGTTGCGGAAATATCAAGAAGACGCTGGAAACGGGGTCTTAAATTAAATTACGTTGAAGCTATGGCAATTATATGTGATGAACTTTTGGAGAGGGCTAGGGATGGAAAGAGCACCTTAGCAGAGCTTGGGAAGATAGGTTCGATGATTCTTACAGAGGAAGATGTAATGGAGGGTGTTCCAGCATTAGTTCCTGTAGTTCAGCTTGAAGTCATGTTGCCTGATGGAAACAAACTCCTTTCAATTCAAGATCCAATTAGATTGGAAAAAAGAGGAGAAGGCATACCAATAGACCAACTTGTTTCTGTGATTTATTAGTGAGGAGAGTAATTATGAAATACAAAATAGGTGAAATCCTTTTCAAGGAAGAAAAAATCACCATAAATGAAGAAAAAGATGAAATGAAAATAGTAGTAAATAACACAGGAGATAGATCAATACAGATATGTTCTCATTACCATTTTTTCGAATCAAACCTGGCATTAAAATTTGATAGGGAGAAAGCCCTTGGAATGAGGCTAGATATTCCTTCAGGAACTGCAGTTAGATTTGAACCGGGAGAAGACAAAAGGGTAAGCCTAGTTCCTTACTGCGGAAACAGGAAGGTCATAGGGTTTATGGGCGCCACCATGGGCCTAGTAGATGAACCAAAGATAAGAGATAAGGCAATCAAAAAAATGAAAAAAATGGAAGAAAGGGAGGGAAAGTAATGGCTATGAAATTAACAAGACAAGAATATTGTGATCTATATGGGCCGACTACAGGAGACAAGGTACACCTTGCAGATACAGACTTAATTGTGGAGATAGAACATGATTATGCAGCAAAGTCTTACGGAGAAGAAACATTATCTGGAGGTGGCAAGAGTGTTAGAGATGGAATGGCTCAAATTGCAGGAATGACATCAGCAGAAGGTGTTTTAGATGTATGTATTTCAAATGCAGTGATAATAGATCCAGTGCTAGGTGTAATAAAAGGTGATATTGGTATTAAAGATGGAAAGATAATCGGAGTGGGAAAGGCTGGAAATCCTGACACTATGGATATTACACCTGGACTTATCGTAGGAGCCAGTACGGAAGTAGTTTCTGTTGAAGGGTCAATCGTTACTCCAGGAGGTCTTGATGTTCATGTTCATTTTGAATCTCCAGCCCAGGTATGGGAAGCTCTTGGGAATGGAATTACCACTATGCTTGGTGGGGGAACTGGAGCCAAGACTTTAAGCATTGAATGTCCGGGGCCTTTTCATTTACATAATATGATAGAAGCTCACGAATCCCTCCCAATAAATGCAGGTTTTTTAGGTCGTGGAAATTCTAGCCTTCCTCAGACTATTAGAGAACAAGCATTAGAAGGTGCTATAGGGATGAAGTTACATGAAGATTATGGTGCAACTCCAGAGGCTATAAGATGCTGCCTTGATGTTGCCGACGAATTTGATTTTCAAGTACAAATTCACTCAGACACTTTAAATGAAAGTGGATTTGTAGAAAGTACTCTTGATGCAATTGGGGGAAGAACAATGCACGCATACCATACAGAAGGCGCTGGTGGTGGTCATGCTCCTGATGTTATGAGAGTGTGTGGAGAAGAAAATATCTTGCCTTCATCTACAAATCCGACTAATCCGTACACTATAAATACAGTTGCAGAACATTTAGACATGATCATGTCAGCCCATCATCTCAATCCTAAAGTGCCAGAGGATGTGGCATTTGCAGATTCTAGAATTAGAGGGGAGACTATTGCAGCAGAAGATGTTCTCCACGACATGGGAGCCATTTCAATGCTAGGATCAGATTCACAAGGAATGGGAAGAGTTGGCGAGTCTGTACTTAGAACTTGGCAGCTTGCATCAAAGATGAAAAAACAAAGAGGCAGCCTGCCTGAAGACAAGCCAGGAAATGATAATGAGCGAGTGCTTAGATACATTGCAAAATATACAATTAATCCAGCTATCACTTTTGGAATTAGTGAATATGTTGGTTCTATAGAGGTAGGAAAATTAGCAGACATTGTAATTTGGGATCCAACATTCTTTGGAGCAAAACCAAATATGGTATTTAAAAGTGGAGTAATTGTTTATTCACCATCAGGAGATGTGAATGCATCTATTGAAGTAAGTGAGCCTATGATTTATAGACCTCAATATGCTACCTTAGGGAATTGTAACAATAAATACAACAAGATATTTGTAACAAAAGGAGCTATTGAAAACGGCCTTGGAGAAAAAATACCAAATTCAGCAGAAAAATTTGCTCCCATTAAAAACACAAGAAAGTTAGGGAAAAAGGATATGGTGAGAAACAACTTTTGTCCAAACATTACAATTGATCCAGAAACATACAAGGTATTCATAGACGGGAAACATATTACATGCGATCCAGTTTCAGAAGTTTGCTTAGGACAAAGATATTTTTTCAGGTAAAAATGTAAGGGAGAATTTATGGTAGTTGAAAAGATTATAGGAAAAATCGAAGACTTTCCCATTGATAAATTAGAAGTGGAAAGAGTTGTGCTAGACCATTATGGCTTGGCAAAGCCTCATCAAAAGATTACTTCTACATCGGGAGAAGTAATAGCAATTTCTCTTCCACATGGAGAAGCACTTTTTTATGGAGCGGTGCTTTACGCTGATAACAATAAAATAATTGTAGTGGATTTAGAAGTAGAAGATGTAATTGAGATAAGGCCGAGAACCACAATGGAATGGGCAGGAGTTGCTTATAATATTGGTAATATGCACAGTAGTGCTTACTTTACAAAGGATACCATCTTGATTCCCTATGATGCATCACTTGATGGAGTGGTTAAAAAGTTAGGTGTTGAATATAAGCGAGATCAAAAGAAACTTGCAGGTCTAAAGGCAAATACATTTTATGGGGGACACCACCACCATCATGACTAAAGGGGGATTTAGCAATGGATAACAATAAATTATTTCATATTTTACAACTGTGTGGTGGCAATTTTCCTACAGGAAGTTTTAGTCAATCATGGGGTCTTGAAACCTATGTTGCACAGGGTCGAATGAAAACCGTAGAAGAATTTATTATATTTTTAGAGAGTTACTTAGATTCGCAAATAGCAAGAAGTGAGTGCCCACTCGGGATAGAAGCCATGAGGTTAGCTGAATCATCAAGCTGGGAAAAGCTTAGTGAAGTTGAGCAAATAGCAAGAAGCATGAAGCTTACCAAAGAAAGCAGAGAAGGCTCTCTTCGTATGGGAAAAGCCCTTATGCGCATAGCTACTCAGATTATTGATGACGAAGAAATGAAAAGATTTTATGAGGATTATAAAAAGAAAGGCATAAGTTATAGCACAGCATATGGTATTGTTTGCGGGCGGTTAGGACTGGACAAAGAGGAAGCTTTTGCCGCATATATATTTAGTGTGGTAAACGGGCTTGTCCAAAGTGGAATTAAGCTTATACCTCTAGGAAATACTCAGGCTCAAAGCATTCTTCTTAAAACAGGAGCAATGATGGAAAAAGCTATAAAGATCGGTCTGAAACTTACAATGGATCAAGTTTCAAATTTTAGCCCTGGCTTTGATATAGCAAGCATTAAACATGAAAGCTTAGGCGTTAGATTGTATATGTCTTAAGGGCGCTTAATTTTAGTTTATTAAATGTAGAATATACACAGAAAAACAGGAGGCAAATCATGAGAAAACCCATAAGAATAGGAGTAGGAGGACCCGTAGGCTCAGGAAAAACGGCTTTAATAGAGAATCTATGTAAAAGCCTAAGAAATCAGTATGAAATTGCTGTTGTTACAAACGATATATTTACCAAAGAGGATGCGTTAATACTTATGAGAGCAGAAGCCCTTCCAGAAGAAAGAATTTTGGGAGTAGAGACTGGTGGGTGCCCTCACACTGCAGTTAGAGAAGATATTTCAATGAATTTAGACGCCATAGATCAGCTGACCGGTAGGTTTGATAATCTTGACATTATATTTGTGGAAAGCGGTGGGGATAATCTTGCAGCCACATTTAGCCCAGAACTTGTAGATGGACTTATATTTGTTATCGATGTAGGTGAGGGCGAAAAGATACCAAGAAAGGGTGGGCCAGGGATTACACGGTCAGACCTACTTGTAATAAACAAAATTGATATTGCAAAATATGTTCATTCTAACCTTGAGGTAATGGAGAGAGACACAAAGATACAAAGAGTAGATAAACCTTATGTATTTACTAATCTCTTTGATGGAACAGGACTTGATAAAATCATAAGCTGGATAAAAAAAGATATGCTTTTTGAAGAGGAATAGGAGGAGTTATGGAAAATCCAACAGGAAAGCTCTCCATGGTTTTTCGAAAAAAAGAAAGTGGTAAGACTTATTTAGCAGAGCAGTACTTTAAGTTACCTCTCCAGATTATGAATCCATATTATCAGGACAAGGATGGCACAGCTTTTATCTATATGTTAAATCCAAGTGGGGGGATACTTCAACATGACCGACTCCTTACTGAGATTAAACTTGAAAAAAATACAAAAGTTCTTGTTACAACTCCATCAAGCACTAAGTTTTATAAGATGGATGAAGGATATGCAAGACTTGAAAATTATATGACATTGGAGGAAGAAGCAGTTCTTGAATATTTGCCTGAGTATAATACCCCATTCGCCGAATCAAACACTGAGCAAGAGAATATTTTTAGGTTGAAAAAAAGTTCAATACTTATAGCCTCGGAGATGGTGACGGCGGGTAGAATTTCAAGAGGAGAGTCATTTAAATTTGAAAGATATGATTCTAAAACAAAAATATATGTAGATGACCAACTCTTAGTTTACGATAGTAGCCTTATAGAGCCTGGGAAAACTCAGGTTTCGACTATGGGCCTAATGGAGAAATTCTCTACTGTAGGAACAATGTATGTATATAAAGAGGGGTTGCCCAAAGGTCTTATTGAAGAAATTAATCAGATTACTTTAGGAAATGAAATCAAGCTAGGTGCTACACAGATCGAGCAGGACATTATGATTGTAAGAATTATGGGAGTAGGCGCTCAGGATATGCAGGAAGCAATGCTTGAAATTTGGAACATTATTCGCAGAACTATTTTAAATAAGGGAGGCGTTAGGATAAGAAAATACTAGTTATTATTACAGTTATATTTTATTTATTTTAAGGAGGTAATTTTTATGGAGGCAGCATCAAACTATGGAATGCTCAGTCTAATACCTGTAGCAGTAGTAATTATCAGTGCTATTATTACAAAAAGAGCACTTGAACCGTTAATTCTAGGCACCTTAGTAGGCTTTATTATCTTAAGCGGAAAAGGATTTGTAGTATCATACTTAGATTCCCTTTATTTAGAACTGGGAGAATCCGCATATTTTGTTATTGTATTTGGTCTGTTTGGGATTTATATCAGACTTTTAGAAGACTCAAATGCTATTTCAGGATTTACAAGATTAGGACTTAAATTTGCAAACAACAAAAAGAAAACGGGAGTTCTTGCCTGGGTTATGGGCATTATATTCTTTCTAGACAACTATTTCAGCATACTTGGAGCTGGAGTATCTAACAAGAGAATAGCCGACCAAAATAAAATGTCTAGAGAAATGTTCGCATTTTCTGTAAACTGTGTAGCTTGCGCAACATGTATTCTTATCCCACTTTCTCTTTGGGGAATTTTCATGAGCGGACAGATTGAAGGCGTTCTTGGACTAGAAAAAGGAGAAGGCATTGCTGAAGTCGCAAAATCAATTCCATATATGTTCTTTGCCTGGGTAGCCCTTGCTTTTGTGCTTTTGTACCAATTGAGAATAATTAAGCCTTTTGGTCCAATGAGAACAGCTGAGCTTAGAGCAGAGACTAAAGGTCAGGTTCTTCCAGAGGGACCAGAAGAAGAAACAATAGAAGTAGTAGAAGGAAAAGAAGAGAAAAAAGTTTCTGTATTTAATTTTTTAATACCAATGGTTGCACTTATTGCTATAACTCTATATACAAAAGAACTTACATATGGGCTTTTAGCCGGGGTTATTCTGTGCTTCATATTGTACATACCACAGAAGCTTATTGGGATTGCAGAAGCATTTGATTCCATATGCAAAGGGTTTGAAGAAATGTTTGTTGTTACAGCAATTGTAATCAGTGCCTTTGTACTGCAGAATGCCAATGACGAGCTTGGGCTTGCGCCATACGTTGTTAACTCAGTAACAGATATCATCCCAGGATCACTTCTTCCATTAATTGCTTTTTTAATTTTATTAGTTTTAGGATTTGTTACTGGAAGTTTCTGGGGAATGGCTGCGGTTTGCTTCCCTATTATGCTTCCACTTGTAGATTCTCTTAATGCAAATATGTACCTAACTATTGGAGCTCTTATTGCCGGCGCAGCAGCAGGAAGTGCAACTTGCTTCTACGGAGATTCAGTAACACTTACATGTGGTATTACTAAAATTAAAAACCTTGACTACGTAAGGACGGCATTTCCACTTATAGCACCAATGATCGCAGTGACGGCAGTTTTATACTTAGTGGCAGGGTTCGTACTTTAAATATCATATGGTTTATAAGGGAGGGTGAATTTCCCTCCCAATCAGCAGAAGGGAGTCAGAAAATGAAAGCAGATATGCTTATTAGAAGTAATGTAATTTTTGATAGTGTAAAGGACGAACCTTTTAAGGGTTTTGTAGCCATAAAGGATAATAAAATATTGGGGGTCGGAAATTCTGATCAGGAAGAAAAATACTTAGACGGCAAAACCAAAATATATGACTACAAGGATAAAACCGTAATGCCGGGATTTCATGATAGTCATACCCATTTAACATTGGCAGGTATGTATAAAACTTACCCGAATCTTGGTGATGGAAAATCCGAAGAAGAAACTGCAAAGACATTAAAGGCTTATTATGATAAGAATCGTAAAGATGGCTGGATATTTGGATTTAACTGGTATCACGTATATTGGGAAAAAAAAGAACTTCCAAACAAGAAGACTCTTGACAAATATTTCCCTGACCAACCAGTATTCCTTATAAATGCAGAGGCACATGGAGCTTGGGTAAACAGTAAAGCTCTTGAAATTGCAGGGATTACAAAGGACACAGAAAACCCTTTTGGAGGAGAAATAACTAGAGATGAAGAGGGAGAAGCTACAGGATTTTTATATGAATCCGCTATTGCGCTTGTGGCAAAATATGCTCTTGAGTTTACAAAGGACCAAGAAAAAACATTCCTAAAGAAATATATGCAAGAGGCAGCGCAGCTTGGAATTACTGGTGTGGTTGATGTTCAGCCTTATTTCGGGAAAGATCTTGGGTCATTGGAAGTATACACCGAACTTGAAGAGGCAGGCGAACTTAACATAAGAATAACTGCAGCGCAAGACCTTCTTGGAGATTTAGATAAAGCCTTAGAAAACAGTAAGAAATACTGTACACAAAAAGTAAGGGCTCACATGCTAAAGCAGTTTGTAGATGGGGTAATAACTACCCACACAGCCCTTTTGCTTGATGATTATCAAGATGCCCCTGGAAATAGAGGAACTCAACTTTCTCAACTTGACAGTATAAGAGAAGGAATCATAGAGGGTCATAAGAGAGGACTTTGGATAAAGATTCATGCTATAGGTGATAGGGCAATAAGATTTACGATTGACAGCTATGAGGAAGCTCAAAAGCTGCATGGCAAGAAAGATTCTCGCCATGCAATAGAACATATTGAGCTTATTCACGAAGATGATAGGCCTCGATTTAAAGAGCTTGGTCTTATACCATCAGTTCAACCGGAGCACATAGGTCTTTTACCTACGTGGGAGGGAGAAGAATATCGAACTGCATTGGGAGAAGAACGAGCCGGCACAACATGGCCATTTAAGACACTTCTTAAATATTCGGGAGTTTTGGCGATAGGAAGTGATTGTCCAGTCGTAGACAACAATCCATTTTACGCAATCAATAGAGGTGTGACCCGACTTCATGATGATGGACTTCCTAAAGGTGGATGGAATCCAAGTGAAAAATTAACTGTGTCCCAACTGCTAAAGGGTTACACATATGGATCTGCTTATGGTATAGGAAGAGAAGATGAACTTGGTACTCTAGAAGCAGGAAAATTTGCGGATATAGTAGTTGTTAACACTAATTTGTTTACCATTACCCCGGATGAAATCAGAGAAGCTAAAGTGGATCTTACAATAATGGATGGAAATATAATATTTGACAGAAACACTTTCCAAGATTAACCTTGGCAAAATATCAAATCACGATAGGGGAATATAGAATAAGGAAGAATGCACTCAAAAAGCCAAAAAGCTAAAATGAGTGCATTTTTTCTGTAAGAAATCTTAAGAATTAATATGTCTATATTCTAAACTATGGAAATTTCCCATAGTTGTGGTATAATTTACAGGTTAAATATTAAGAGGAGGAAAGCGATGCTTTTTAAGAACATAACCATTATAGATGAGAATTTTAACTCTGAGCAAAATATGTATGTAGGCATAGAAGGGGAGAAAATTACTTATATTAGTAAAAAAGAACCGCAAAAAGAATTTGGTCGAATTTATGAGGGGAAAGACAAATTACTCATGAGTGGATTTGTTAATTCACATGGTCACTCACCAATGGCCTTGATGAGAGGATATGGAGAAAACATGATTCTCCAAGATTGGCTGGAACAGAAAATTTTCCCATTTGAAGCTAAGCTTGATGGAAATGCAGTCTATTGGGGAACCTTGCTTTCTATGGCAGAATCCCTTCGGTTTGGTATAGTCTCTACCACAGATATGTATGACTTTCATGAAAATATGGTTGAAGCTATTTTAACAAGTGGGGCGAAGAGTAACCTTTCTAGAGCCATTACTAACTTTAAAGATGAGGACATTTGGCAACTGGCTGGTGGTCGAGAGATGATGGATCTTTATAAAAACTATCATAATATTGGAGGAGGAAAACTAAAAGTAGACATGGGCCTTCACGCTGAATATACTTCTACAGAAAAGACAGTAATCCAGTTAGCAGATTTCACAAGAGAACTTGGTGTTAATATGCAAGTTCATGTTTCAGAAACTCAGGCAGAACATGAGAACTGCAAGGCAAAGTACGGCTTGACACCTGTAGCCTACCTAAATAAACATGGACTCTTTGATACACCAACAACAGCAGCCCATTGCGTTTGGATAGAAGGGGAAGACTTTGACATACTAAAAGAAAAAGGTGTTACCGTTGCATGCAATCCAGTGAGCAATATGAAATTGGCCAGCGGCATATGCAATACACCCAAGCTTCTTGCAAATGGAATAAATGTGGGAATTGGTACAGATAGTGTGGCAAGCAACAACAATTTGAATTTTATTGAGGAATTAAAGTATTTTGCTACAGTAGCAAAAACTAGAAACAGTGATCCAAGTGCTATTTCTTCAAAAGAAGCGATTATAGCGGGAACATATAGTGGTGCGAAAGCACAAGGAAGAACGGACTGTGGGAAACTGGCAATAAACAATAGGGCAGACCTTATTGTTATAGATATTAGCGGTCCGCATATGAAGCCAGTTCATAACTTGCTAAATAATTTAGTATATTCCGCATCGGGAAGTGATGTAATAATGACCATGGTAGACGGTAAAATTCTCTATGAAAATGGAGAGTATTTAACAATTGATATTGAAAAAACAATCGCTGAAGTTGATAGGGCAAAAGATAAAATCTTAAAGGCGCTTTAATCCGGGAGGAAATATGGTAAAAAAATCTTTTATACAGGGAGCAGCGGTTCTAGCCGTAGCTGGCCTGTTTGTAAAATTTCTAGGGGCGGCATTTAGAATACCTTTAGCCAACCTTATTGGAGATGTGGGTATGGCCAACTATACTCCCGCATATTATGTTTATAATTTATTCTTAATACTGGCAACAGCAGGTATACCGGTGGCCATTTCCAAAATGGTTGCAGAAAGAGTTACTGTAGGAGATTTCAGGGAAGCAGAAAGAGTATTTACCCTTTCTAGATACTTAATGATTGGTATTGGTGTATTTTCCTTTGTAGTTGTCTTTTTCGGTGCACCTATTTTTGCTGCCTTATTCAAATTGCCTGGCTCGGCACTTGCGATGCGTACTATTGCTCCGGCGTTAGTCATTGTGCCTCTAATGGCATCTTACCGAGGGTACTTCCAAGGAATGCAAAATATGAAACCCACGGCTATTTCACAGGTTATGGAACAAGTTTTCCGAGTAGCTATTGGACTTTCCCTAGCCTATGCAATGTTTCAAGGAACGGTGGGAAATATACTTGGATCTAATTTCTCACCTCAAGAGAAGGGTGCAGCAGGTGCCTCATTTGGTGCAACGGCTGGAGCTGTAGGTGGCTTGTTGGTTATGCTTGTCATTTATGCAGTAGGCAAGAAAACCTTTAAAAGACGTATAGCTAGAGAAAGAAAAAAACCTAGGCAAAATGGTGGAGCTATTCTAAAAAACATTGCAATGATTGCAATTCCAATTACAATCGGCGCAGCAATTATGCCTATAGTAAACTTGATTGATGCAGCGATTGTTATGGAAAGGCTTCAATCTGCAGGTTGGAGCGAAGGGGCAGCTCAGGCGTTGTATGGACAGCTTACTGGTTTTGTTGCACCTATTATAAACTTCCCGCAGGTATTGACTCAAGCGGTGGCTATGAGCCTTGTGCCCTTAGTGGCAGCCGCATACAAGCAAAAAGATATGGTATATTTACAGGAAAATGTATCATTTGGTCTTAGGACAGCCATACTTTTAGGAATGCCATGTGCATTTGGTCTAGCAGTCTTGGCACAACCCATCCTGTTGCTCTTATATGCGTCTCAAAAGGTCAGTGCCATGAGTGCCGCATCTTGTCTACTTGTCATGGCTGTAGGGGTTATTTTCCTGTCCACGGTGCAGACACTTACTGGAGTATTGCAAGGAATAGGCAAACAGTTGATTCCTGTAAGAAATTTGGTGATTGGTATTGGAGTTAAGATTGTGGTTACTTGGATTCTTACTGGAATTCACGATGTGAATGTAAAGGGTGCAGCAGCAGGAACAGTTGCAGCATATCTGATTGCAGCTTTATTAAATCTATTGGCAGTAAAAAAATATACAGGGACTCGTTTTGATATTAAAATAACTATTTTAAAACCGCTTATAGCCTCAGTTGTTATGGCAGCGTGTGCTTGGGGAGCTTATAAGGTTTTCTTTGGGTTACTACAAAGCAATGGTGTGGCTACCTTGCTTGCAATTGTTTTTGCGGCAATAGTTTATGTGGTAATGATTTTCATTACAAAATCCATTACCAGAGAAGAATTGAGCAGAATGCCTAAAGGAGGCAAATTAGTCAGAATATTGGATCGAATCAGGAAATAGGCTAATAGCCTCGTTTTTTTGGCATATATGGTTAAAAGTATTGACAAAAGCGTTGAAAAATGGGACAATAGTGCACAGAGAGTGAAAGGGAATAAAAGCCCACAGGCCTCTGATTATGAAAGCGAAAGATCGCTAAGGACAAAATTGTTTATTTTAAGGAGGAATTATTGATGAATAAAGCTGAATTGGTAGCTGCAGTAGCAGAAAAAACAGGTTTTACAAAAAAAGATGCAGAGGTTGCAGTTAATGCATTTGTATCTAGTGTAGAGACTGCTCTAGTTAAGGGTGAAAAAGTACAGTTAATCGGATTTGGTACATTTGAAACTCGTCAAAGAAAAGCTAGACAAGGCAGAAACCCTAGAAAACCAGGCGAAGTCATTCAGATTGCAGCGTCAAAAGCCCCAGTATTTAAAGCTGGTAAAGCGTTGAAAGATGCAGTAAACAAATAAGAATTAAACTTTTAGGGCAACGTGAGTTGCCCTGTTTTCAATTATGGGGTAAAAAAATGAGAATTGATAAATTTTTAAAAAACTCAAGATTGATTAAACGAAGGACTGTAGCAAAAGAGGCATGTGAACAAGAGCGCATACAAGTGAATGATAAGGTAGCCAAGCCGGGAACGGACATTAAGGTGAACGATATCATCCATATTGAGTTTGGAAATACAAGCATTGATGCAAAAGTGTTGAACCTCTCAGAATCCTGTAAAAAGGAAGATGCAGCCACTATGTATGAAATCATTGAATAAAAGAAAAACCTTCTGTTAATAATATACTTGTATATAACTGACAGGAGGTTTTTTTATGCGGGTTGGGATTCCAAGAAGCTTTTTTTACTATGCTTATAAACCATTTGTGGAAACTTTTTTTCAGAAACTAGAGATTCCTGTAGAATATCCGGGATTAACAGATCAGAATCAGTTGAATAACGGTATAAAGGAGTGTGTGGACGAGGCTTGCTTTCCTATTAAGCTATTTCAGGGACAGATGAAAACCCTTGCCAATACTTGTGATCTTTTAATGGTGCCAAGAATTATGACCACAGAATACGGTGAATCAATATGTCCCAAAATAGCTGGCCTTCCAGAATTGGCAGCACAAACTGTTTCCAAAGACAGATTAGTCTTTACAGACCCTATGTATTTAGATGATCAAAGATCATTTAGGAAAATGTTATGGAAAAATTGTAGAAAGCTAGGGGTGAAAAAATCTGTTTTCAAAAGAGCGTTTTTAGCAGGGATTTTTGCACAGACAAGTGCCAATCATGGTATACAAGATGAAGGCTACACATACAATGTTTTTCTTGCTGGACACCCATATAATGTTTATGATCCATTTGCAAATTTGGATCTTTTGCAAAAACTTCATAGGCTAAATATAGGAGTGGTTACAGAGGAACGAGTTTCAAGAAAAGAGAAGGAACGGGGGATTGCAAATAAGAAACTCATAAAGAAACCTTATTGGTCTTTCTTTGTAAATACATTTGGAAGCATAAAGGCCTTAAACGATAGAGGAATAGATGGTGTGATATACCTATCCTCTTTTTCTTGTGGTACAGATTCGTTTACACTAGAAATGCTAAAGAACAATTTAGGAGATTTGCCACTATTGGTATTGAAATTAGATCAACAAAGAGGAGAAGCTGGGTTTGACACCAGACTGGAAGCATTCTATGAAGTTTTAAAAGGGAGAGAATAATTATGCCGATGACGTTCCCCCATTTAGGCTCAGCATATTTAGTAGGGAGAATAGCCTTGAAAGAATTGGGGATTCCAACAATCATTCCACCTGTAAATAGTAGCCAATCACTTGCCCTAGGAAAGTCCATATCACCTGAAGAAATCTGTCTTCCCTTTAAACATATGGCGGGAAATCTTATACAGGCATACACATCTGGAGCAACTCATGTAGTTATGCCAGCCACCCTTGGACCTTGTAGACTGGGAGAATATGGAGAACTTCTAAAAGAGGTTCTTTCTCGCAATGGATATAACTATGAGTGGATACTTATAGACACGCCAAAAGCTATAGGCAAAAAAGTGTTCATAGAAAGAATAGGTCAGGCTATTGGGGAGAAGAAAGTCTCTCAAAGAGTTGCCTTAAAAATACTATTAACAAGTGTAAAGCTTATGAAGAAATTAGACAAGCTAGAAGCCAAGGCAATGAATGCATCAGGTTATGCCAAAGATCCAAAGAAATGCATTGGTATAATCAGAGATATAAGGTTAAATCTTAGTAAAGCAGAATCCCTAAAGGAAGGGCTAGAGATTATCAAAACTAGTAGGCGAAAAATCTATATGTTGGATCAAGATAGAGATAAAAAACCAGTTAGGATCTTACTCACTGGAGAAATTTATACTCTAATAGAACCAGAGGCAAATAGGCAAATAGAAGAAAAACTTATGGCAATGGGATGCTCAGTCAAGAAAAAAGTGACCATATCATGGTGGATAAACCACACTATAAAGGAGGCTTTGCTTAGCCCTATTGAAAAAATGAAAAAAAAATCCAACTATATGCCATGTAGTGTTGGAGGATATGCTAAGGAAACAGTGAAACATATTTTAGAAACTCATGTAGATGGGGCTATTAAGGTTATGCCCACTGGATGTATGCCAGAAATTGTAGCGAAGGCTGTCTGCAATAAAATTGCCAAAGAACAGAACTTATATATTTTAGAACTTGTATTTGATGAAATGGTGGGAGAAGCGGGATACGATACTAGGATAGAAGCTTTTGTAGACATGCTTGAAAGGAGAAAAAATGTATTTTCTAGGAATTGATGTGGGATCTATAAGCACAGACCTTGTAGTGATAAATGGAAAGGGAGAAATCAAAGAACAGCTTTACTTAAAGACTAGAAGTCGCCCAATGGAAACCATTTGCTATGGGTTAAAAATGCTTGAAAAGAAATATGATACTATGGACATTGAAAAGGTAGGCACAACAGGAAGTGGCAGGTCTTTGGCAGGAGCTCTTGTTGGAGCTGACGTGATAAAAAACGAAATAACTGCTCATGGAGCAGCTGGAGTTAAGATTGACCCAGAAATTAAAACAATTATTGAGATTGGTGGACAAGATTCAAAATTGATCTTGTTAAATGATGGATTTGTTCGAGACTTTTCCATGAATACGGTTTGTGCCGCAGGTACAGGTTCATTTCTGGATAGACAGGCAGAAAGAATGGGAATCCCTATAGAAGAATTTGGTGAAAAGGCCCTTGAAGCAACTGCCCCCACTCCTATTGCAGGGAGATGTGCAGTTTTTGCTGAATCGGATATTATCCATCAACAACAGCTTGGAATCTCTGAGGAAAATCTGATTGCAGGATTATGTAAGGCATTAGTGCAAAATTATATGTCCAATGTTGCCCAAGGGAAAACCCTATTGCCTAAAATTTGTTTTCAAGGAGGTGTGGCAGCTAATAAAGGTATAAAAGCTGCATTTGAAGATGTCCTTCAGATGGATCTTATGGTTCCCAAAGAACATAAAATTATGGGGGCGTATGGAGCAGCATTGTTGGCCCAGGAATTAGACCCAAAAGAGACGACTAAATTCAAGGGCTTTGAATCGGGAGGATTAAAAGTCAAGGCCAGAGAATTTCAATGCAAGGACTGTAGCAACCAATGCAAAGTTGTGGAATTATCCAATGAAGAGGGAATTGTAGGTTGTTTCCAGGATCGGTGTGGAAAATATAACTAATAAAAAAGCTGCTTGCTTTTGCAAACAGCTTTTTATGTATTATACGACCGGTTGTTTAGCCCCAGGGGTCTTGGACATGACATGGTTCCAGACCAGGGGGATAAGTATCGTTTGAATGGCTATGGCAATAGGCACCTTGATAATTCGTCCAGCAAGCATAGGGATATAAGCTTTGCCGTACAGCATACTTAACCATATTGTGTCTAATCCTAAATTAAGTCCCACAACTACAATTAGACTAGCAATCAAAACTCTTTTCCAAGTGATAGGGTGCTTGTGAAGGATTACTCCAAATACTATCCCCGTAAGGAATGCGGTTAATGTGAATCCGGGGAAATAAGCCGCTGATGGAAAAATTGCCATACCAAGAAGGTCACCAATGGCATACCCGATACCAGCCCATATAGGACCATACATAATGGCCATCATTGCAACTGGCAGAAACCCAAACCCTATACGGAGAAAAGGTAAATTGATGGAGCAAAATCTAGTTAAGATAATCTCCAAAGCCACAAGCAACCCCATGGTCACTAGGCGGGAAGTGTTTGATGTTTTGTACATAAAAAAACTCCTTTCTCAATTAGCTGTAGATTAACTACACATAAGAGAAAAAAGCTTGTTAAATTTAAACTTTGTTCAGTGTAGTAGCGGACGCGAAATTGTGACGCAAACATAAGTCCTTCGTTCATAAGCAACATCCCATCTTATGACACTTGACGCACAAAATCTACTCTACGCAAAATCATTCTAGCATATATGCAATATTTATGCAAGATGACATCGAAAGCATGATAGCTATTGGTTTTTAACTAGTTGTAAGATATTCTGTTTTTTTTAATTGTAAATAGCATACCGCTATGGTAAAATGTGGGGGTAAAACATATTGTTGAAATAGTATGTTGACAGTAAAGGAATTGTTAGTTAGTTATTTATTAGTTAGAGAAGGAGAATAAAAATGAGGAAAAGTGTGAAAATTATCATTGCTATGATAATGACCATGGCGTTAGCAATTGGCTTGTGTGCTTGTGGAGGCCCAAGTGATGAGCAGAAAAGCCAGATTGAAAGCAAAACAAAACAATGTAGAGCTTTGTATGAGGAAAGCGCAGTTTTACTAGGAGAAATAGAAGATAGTAAATACTATGACCAACTTCTTGATGTGACCCCAGGATATGAAGAAATGGTAAACCAATTCTACGATCTTGAGGATTCCATTAAAACTTTTGAAAATGCTGCAAAAAACGAGCTGGATTCACTAGATCCTGAATCGGCAGACGAGTTCATTGCAGGACTGGATAAATCAATTAAGGCATTAAAAACTTCTAAAGGTCAGTTCCAAAAAGCAGTTGATAAATTAGAAAGTATATAAACCATTACAATATAGAACAAAACATAATATCAAAGCCCGCAATCACTGAATTTACAGTGGCTGCGGGCTATTTTTATGAGCCAGCATTGGCGCAATATTAAGGATTAAAGTTCTATACACAATCTAAGTTTAAAGAATATTTTCTAAAGCAACTGTTTCATTCTTATGAAGAAAAGTGAGCTGTTCCTTTAAACAAGAAAGCTCACCAGAGGCATTGGAAACATCCTTAGCACGAATATAGTACTTCGCTCGTGCAAAAGAATAATCAGTATCATTGATTGCCATAGTGTCCATAAAAAATGCAGCACTTTTTTTATAGTGATGCCAATTTTCAGATAAAGCGTCAAATGAATCAGATGCTTTATCCCAGTTCTCAGTCTCTACATTTTTAATAATGCTCGTTTCAATCTGGTCTATATAAAGGTGAAGTGTTTTGTTGGAGTAGGAGTAAAAGACAGCCCATATCCCCGTCAAAAGAGTGAGACAAACAATAGATATTATAAAGTTTCGCAAGGTGTCACCTCCCTAGCTGTTTTTCTCTTTGAATCAGACAAATACACATGAAAAACTTTCTTTTCATCGCAGAATGCAAAAAAGACTTCCTTATATGTGGAAATATTCAAAGTGGATAATTGAGTTTTTAAAAAGGATTCATTCCAACCGATAGAAAGGAGATTTTTTTTATAAAGGACTCCATCTGTAATTAAAATCAATGGCATTATTTCCTCTCCGCTATCTATAGACATGTCACTAGGTGTTAATGGCTTCTTATTTGCCTTTGGGATAATAGACAGATCTCCATTAGCCTCCATCACAGCATATTCAACATCAGAAATAGAAGGAGAATTGCCAATTCTTAGTTGCTCCACAAGATCATTCATAGATATCCGCAAAGCTCTTAGTTCTTTTTCGTTAATTTGTCCTTTATCAATTAGTATACTAGGCTTACCATTTAAGAAGTTCTTTGCCTTTTCACTTTTAATGGAAACAAAAGATATAAGGATTTGAAGAAAGAGCAACGTGAAAATAGCGACTGTTCCATTTATCAGCGATGCAGTTGGGGTTTCTATAGGCAAAGCAGCAAGCTCGGCAATCATGAAAATAACCACGAGTTGAAAGGGGGACATTTTAGAGAGCTCAGACTTTCCCATGATCCTTATGGCAAAGAGAACAATCAAATAGAGAATAATGGTACGTATTAATATTATGGCCAAATGAATTCACCTCCGAGAAATTATATATATAGTATGAACCAGAGTATCAAGAGATATGCATAGAAGCGTTGAAAATACAGAATTCCAAAAATAAATAAAAAATAAACCAGAAAACGCATTGACAGAAGGGATAGTATTTGGT
>JAVXGM010000006.1:0-132019 GCA_036657395.1 Anaerovoracaceae bacterium | reverse complement strand
TTAGATGCCCCTGATCTCGATAAGGCGGTTTCCCATTCTTTCACATTTGAGCCGGCAGGAAGATGAATTCTTATTTTTTCTTTTGTGTCCCGAAAAATTCCTCCTGCCCTTGGTGGTATTTTGGAGCCAAAGGTAACATCAGCTAATTTTTTGCACCTATCAAACATATTATCATTAAGTTGTTTTAAACTTTTTGGCAAAATTACAGTTTCAAGATTCTCACAACCCCAAAAAGTAATTCCGGGAGCAAGAGAACTACCTGAAGTTTCCCTTAAATTAATGGCTTTTGACATATCAACCGTTTTCAAGGAATCACACCACGCAAATGCAGATCCCTTTATTAATTCAAGACCAGTAGCTTTGGAAAAGTCAATGTTTTTTAATTTAGGTGATTTTCCAAATGTGTCTTCAATACAATGCACATTTGGCGGAATTGTTAAGCTGACTAAATTTTTAAACGTGCCCATACTACTACTGTTAAATACTCTATCAACATCACTTGCAATAAAAAGATGGGTCACATCTCCAAGTGGTATTTGGGTTGTACCTTGATTTTGACCATCGTTGTCACAATTGTAAATGTTATTGTTATTAGTAAGTATCCCATACACCCGGGTTTCCCCAAAGGCAGTAAGTGGGGATGCCAGGCTAAAGAGCAAAGGTACACAAAGTATTAAGGCAAGCAGTTTTTTTCCTAATTTATTTTTCATAATCTTTTCCTCCAACAAAATTTTCATCTTTATATTTCTCTTTCATAATAAGGCACATCTGCCACAACAAATTCATCTGTGATTTCATATAAAGTTCATCTTCAAACAGTGCAAAGTGAACACTCGCACGAACAAAGGTGAAGATCATAGGCTGAATAACATCCCATGGTATATTAAGGCGAGGCTCTAGTTGTTTTGCATATTCGGTGTAACGCTCCTCCACGCCCTTAAAAAACATCTTGCCATATTCCAGATATTTAGGGGAGGTGTAAACCTGATACATAAAACGATATTTTTTGCCATGATTCTCTGCAGTCCAATAAGGCGCTTCATCTAAAAAGCGTTTTATATCCGATATATTTTTCGGAGAACGTGCCATAAATTCTGCCTCAACCTTAGACATACAATGGGCTGTGGACTTTATAATAAGGTCATCAAGGTTATCAAAATATGCATACAAATTGGCAGAAGTCATGTTGCAAGCGGCACCAAGTGCCTTTATCCCTGTATTGTTAATGCCATGTTCACAGTAACAATCAAAACATCTTTCCATAATCCAGTCGACTTTTTCTTTCCGCTCCTGTGGCGAAATCATAAAAACACCTCTTTTCACTTGTGACTAACCGATTAATTAATCGATTAGTACATTTACATAAATATACATCGTTTTCTTGTTTTTTGCAATGGCTTTTGCTTGTTTTTACCAAAGCGAATTTATTTTTCAATTCCCACACAGATGCTTTCTGTTGAGCATATGCCGTTTGTTTATGCTCAAATAATTGAAGGAGCATATAAAACAATGAGAACACGGAAAATTTCTGTTGAAAATCATGCCCCTAAATAGGGAAAAACCCGGATAGTATCAGGGTTTTTCGTGGCTATATCTTTTTTTGCACTTAATGGCGGAAGCGGTGGGATTCGAACCCACGTGCCCGTGAAGGCTACCTGATTTCGAGTCAGGCTCGTTATGACCACTTCGATACGCTTCCATATGATTTCCTATCTAATACAGTATAACGGATTGAGCCAGGTATCGCAATTGGAATTTGAATTTTCATGAGTCCCAATCCCTGCGGCAAAATTCTAGCTTCTTTTTTGCAAAATGACACTACAGATGATACAATTAACCCACTAAATAAGGAGTCAATTTTATGGATAAGCAAATAGATATTATTGTTGCAAACCCTGCGGGAAACACGACTATTTTCGTTATAACCCCTTTTCCTAGAGATAATTATCAAGAAGTGGCAAAACAGCTTCTTGCTATGGATCAATACCAAGGAGAACAGGTTGCTTTTGTGTTGCCTCCTCTAAAAAATGCCCATGGCCGTATGGAAATGTGTGGACTTGAATTCTGCGGTAATGCATCTCGAGCCTTTGCCATAATTACCGCCAATCAGCTTGGTCTTCAAGGAAGGCAAGTCCTTTCATTAGACGTCAGCGGCTGTGCAGATCCTTTAAGTGTCACAATTGACACTGATACAGGATACACAAAGACTTCCATGCCTAACCCTATTTTAGTAAAAACCATGACCTTTGATGATATTCTTCCTATGTGCAAGGCTCAGTTAGTGGATTTGGATGGAATTCTTCACTTGGTGCTTTTTGACGTGTCTGCTAATCAAGCCACCTTTGATCAATTTAAAGAATTGCTAATGAAGAAATACAATCCGGCAGCATTAGGTGTTTTATTTTACGATCAGAAAAAAGAGTTTCTTACCCCTGTGGTCTACGTTAAAGATGTAGATACTACATATTTTGAAGGGAGCTGCGCATCCGGTGCTCTAGCAGTTGCCACAGCAATCACAGAAAGAGAGTCAGAGGGAATCCATACATTCACTTTCAAACAACCTAAAGGTGCTGTTACTGTTACCATAACTAAAAAGGCTAATCAAATTGAATCCCTTTACCTGGAGGGTCCTGTCACCCTAAGCCCAACCATATCTGTAACCATTTCCCTAGTATAACAAATAGGCTATCCCTTACTGGGAACAATAAATTTAATACCTTTTGGGATTATAGAAAATTCTACTTTTTCCGCCATGGTAATCTCTCCATCGGTGCAAAGGCGCATTATTCCATTTTTAGGGATAATTGTCAGCTTCTTGCACTGGTTATAGATAAGCAGGTTGTCTACATTTTTTTCTTCTAGGTGAACACCCTTAGTATACTTTGGAAAAAGCTTGATAAAGCACCTGCGTGACATATTTCTAATAAGGCTTACATCCATTAGACCATCATCCAAAATAGCCTTTGGAACACCTTTAATCCCGCCGCCGCAATAGCAACCATTGCCTATAGCAATTAACAACATTTTCCCATCAAAGACCATTTCATCTTCAGAGTAGACAGTAAGTTCTGCCCCCTTCTTTTTTATTAAAATAATTCCAACTGAAACCAGATATGCCAAAGAGCCACCAATTAATGGCCATTGCTTCACCTTCCTTGTCAAATCTACAACATTACAATCAAAGCCAATATTAAACATATTTACACAATATCTTTCCACTAGGTTGCCATCAATGACTTGATCGTATCGAATTAGATCGCTATCCATGCTACAGCCAGTCAATTGACCCTTTATGCTTAGGAAGTCTTCCGGATGTCCATAATTGCGCACATAATCATTTCCTGTGCCCAAAGGAATGCAACCAACTTCCACATTTTCATATCCAAATGATCCATTGATGACTTCACTTAAGGCACCATCTCCACCACAAGCAAAAAACCTGAGAACTTGATGATCTGTTCTTGATTGGCATAGGAATCTTACGTACTTTTCACCGTCACCAACTCCTGTTGTCTCATAAATTTCCACCTTAATGCTTAAGCCTTTAGCCGCCTCTTTTATTTTTTCTGCGATTCTGCCTCCGCCACCTTTTCCAGCAGAAGGATTAATTAGAAATATATTTTTCATATCATTCTCCAATTCTTCTTCACGTTATTCTATCTCCAATAATACTTTTCCGCAATACTCATCCTTTTAAAAGTCCTCTATTTGGGATATAATAAAAAACAGATTGAAAAAAAGAGGTGAAAAAAATGGATACACGAGTAAAAAAATTATCACAGCTCCTTGTCAGCTACTCCTGCGATGTTAAACAAGGTGAAAAAGTATTAATAAGCTACGAAGGAGAATGCTGTAAGCCTTTGGTTAAACAGTTAATCAAGGATGTTTATGCTGTTGGAGGGCTACCTTATGCAGAGATCAGAGATTCCTCTATTAGCCGAGAAATCATGCTAGGCTGCCAGGAGGAACAAATTTCTTTTATGGCTGAGTATCAAATGGCTCAAATGAAGGGAATGCAGGCTTTCATTGCGGTTAGAGCTGGTGGTAACACTGCTGAGCTTTCCGACGTCCCTTCAGACAAGCTAAATATGTATAGTAAGCTTACTAGAGGCGTTCAGGATTACCGAGTAAACAACACGAAATGGGTGGTTCTACGTTACCCTAACGATTCTATGGCACAGCTTTCTAACAATAGCTTAGAGGCATTTGAGGACTTCTACTTCAACGTTTGCACACTGGATTACAAAAAAATGAGCAATGCTATGGATTCATTAGTTGCACTGATGAATAAAACGGATAAGGTTGAAATCAAAGGCCCCGGAACGCATTTAACATTCTCAATTAAGGACATTTCCGCTATTAAGTGTGACGGAGAGAGAAATATTCCTGATGGAGAAGTATACACTGCTCCTGTTAGAGAATCAATGAATGGTAAGATTTCTTACAATACTCCATCTGAAGAACAAGGCTTTACTTTTGAAAATATTGTATTTGAAATAAAGGATGGGAAAATTGTAAATGCTACTGCAAATAATACTGAGCGCATCAATGAGCTATTAGACACTGATGATAGCGCCCGATACTTTGGAGAATTTGCTATTGGAGTAAACCCATATATTTTACATCCTATGAAGGATACTTTGTTTGATGAAAAAATTGCAGGTAGCTTTCATTTGACTCCTGGAGCTTCCTATGAAGATGCTTCTAATGGGAACAAATCAGCTATACACTGGGATCTTGTAATGATTCAGCGAGAAGAATACGGCGGTGGAGAAATTTATTTCGACGACGTACTCATTCGAAAAGATGGAATATTCCAGATTGAAGAGCTTAAATGTCTTAACCCTGAAAACCTAAAATAATAATTTTTTCTACTAAAAAAGCAGACCTTATGAGGGAAAGAAAAACCTTCTCCCATAGGATCTGCTTTTTATATACACTAGATTATTAGTTACGTTTTCTACCAAAAATTGCGATTAGAGCAAGGACTACTAAAAGCACTCCTCCGCCAATCATAACAGGTTTAGTTATACCAGGTGGAGTTTTCTCTTTCTCAGTTTCCACTGTGGTTTCCTCACTACTATCTGCCACTGTATCAGTTGCTACCTGAGTTGTTTCTTCTGTTTGCTTAACAGTCTCCTTTGTAGTTTGAACTGGCTCACTTGACTTAGCTACTGTTATGGACTTGCTTGAAGATGGTGTGCTAAGACTTTTTCCATCTAAATCATAGGCTTCATTTGTGGTCAACTTCAATGTTGATTTTCCGCCCTTGACACCTTTAAATTTCACCTTAAAAGCAACGGTTTTCCCTTCGGAGGCTTTCTTTAATTGGACTAATCCCCCATCACCTGAGCTGCTTCCACCTGAAATATACGAGATTGCATTTGTATCGTAAGTCAAATCTCCGTTAACCATTCCAAGGGATCTCCCAGAATATTTTACAGTTACTGTAAATGTTTCCCCTGCTTTTACCTTAGCATCTCCACCAATCTTTACATTTAAATCCGCTCCGTTGCTTATCACTGAAGTCAGCGGCATAGTTAATAGTAAAGCTAAAGTAATTGCACTAATCAGTTTAATTCCACGTTTCATTTCTCTCTCCTTTTTCCATTGTTTTAAGGCCTAGAACATTTTGATGATGGCATTTGCTTATATACGGGAATGTAGAAAGCAATTGCATAATTATCATTATTCTCATATGCGTAGCTTGCTAATTTTCCTTCGCTTGCTGCCCCAGATACATTTGTCATATATTCATGAGTAGCCACCTTGCTAGATCCATTCATCACATTGAATTTTTTTGTGTAATAAGTGTATTGATCATTGGATAAATAGTTTTCAGCATAGAATTTGGCACCACCACTTAGAGATTTTTCAATGGTATTCCAAGGTCTTCCATAGGACTTGTCCCCTTTTCCTGCTCCCTTTGCCCACCAAAGACCTCTTTGGGTAGATGACATACTATTTGTTGTATATGCACCAATATTAAAGTGGTTGTATATCCCTTTATATCCTGATGTTTTTCCTGATATTAATCCGCTTCCACCTCTCCATCCTTGCTCCATGATAACCATGGCAGCAATGACATTTGGATTGACTTTGGAAGCCTTACCTGCATTGTTCAAATATTTAATGTAACTAGATGTGTTCATAAAACAAGGAGACTTTGACACAATGCTTTTAATCGTCGATTGGTTTTGGTATTTTGAATTGTACTTATGGCTTAGAAATTGATACACATAAGATTCTGATAAGAAATTTCTTGGATCCATGTAATATTCAATAACATTTTTTGATGCAGAATTCCATCGTCCATCAAATTTTGTGTATTTCTTTGTGGAAGAATTATAAGCACCTTTTGCCTTAGATTTCCATGAGTATGGTGATGAAGGTTCTACTAAATTATTACCTACTCGAGACTCCTTTGCTATTACATAATCCCAAGATATGCCCGTATTTTGGGCTTTAAATACCCATTTGGGATGATCTTCATGGAGTTTTCTAAGCTCTTTTTTATAACTTGATGGAAATCCCTGGCTAGTCAAATATTCTTCAAAATCAGAAGTGCCAGTGTCAAAGGTCACATAAGAAGAAAGTACGTATCCGTACTTTGCTCCTGAATACTTAAACTTATACCAATATTCACCTTTGTTGTTTTTCGTCTTGGTGGTCACTTTAATTGTCTTACCTTTTGCAATGGTTCCTAATTTACCATAATTGGTTCCCGCTCCACTTCGAACATTTAGTGGACCGTTTTTTATTTTGGCTTTTTTATTTACAGCAGTAGTACTTGAAGTTGGAGTCTTAGCTACAATTACGTAACTAGATGAAATATATCCCGACTTTGAATTATATGTAATCCTGTACCATTTGCTGCCCTTACTATCTTTTTTTTCTCCCTTTAAACTTACTGTTTTTCCTTTTGCTATTGTACCTAATTTTCCATAATTAGTTCCTGGACCAGTGCGAACCGTCAATGGGCCGTCCTTAATAGTTGCCTTTTTAGCAGTTGTATATGTAGTTGAAGAAGTGGAAGTTTTCTTTACCGTAACATATTTTGCGTAAACATATCCACTTTTCTTTGAAGTATATGCAAACTTGTACCAGCTGTTTCCACTCTTGTCTTTTGTTGTAGCTGTAATGATAATTGACTTACCTTTATTAATAGTTCCTAGCTTTTCAGTACTGGTAGATGGGCCTCTTCGGACATTTAGTGGTCCGCTGTTTATAGTTCCCTTTTTCGTTGCTCCATAAACATCCCCCTTATTTTCCAAAAGTGGAAAGGCGGCAAAAATTGTAAAGACCATAATAACAGCGGTTAAAATCGCTATCTTTCTTTGTTTTGGGCTTGTTAACATAATGCTTTTTCCCTTCTATGTCTTAACTTTCTTTTTTTACAAATATCGTCATTATTATACTTTACATCCCTTTAGCTGTCAAGATTTGTAACGATTTCAAGTTTTTTTAAACATAGAAAAAGACCGCTATTATTCTTTACAATAACGGTCCATTTTTTATTTTATGCGCTTATAAGTTTTCTCTCCATTAACGTAATCGATTTTAAAAACTCCTCTTGTTTCTAAATTATTTTCAAGAAGTATGCTCAGCACTTGTCTGAGTTCTTCTGGTTTAATATGAAGCCCTTGACCACAGGAATAAATCAACTCTGTAGGAATTCTGCCAATTGAGGCAAAAATCCCTTTCTCTCCAATTTTATCTTTAGCATACATTACTTTATAAAAAGAGGAAAAAGTCAGCACATATTCTTCATTTTTTTGAACCTTTTGCAAAGGTATGACCTCCAATCTATACGAGTTTTTTCATCATTCGTATGTAAAGACTCCCAAAGGAAGCTTCCTTTACTGATTGACTCGCTACAATTGGATATCTAGATTTTTCTTTTTCATCCTGATAGATTACTAGTTCTCCCAGCTTCTGCTTATTCTTTATTGGCGGATGAACTATTTCATTCATTTCAATCTTTGTTGTAATTGATTTCTTTTTCCCTTTTTTCACCAGGATAGTCACATCCTCCTCAATGATAACATCTAGGTTGGTAATCATACCTTTTTCAATCTTCATTGTCTTTTGGCACTGGCCTGCCTGAGCTACTTTTACAGTTTCGTAGTTAGCAAAACCATAGTCAAACATTTTGCTTATTTCTGCAAAACGAATTTTGGATGTAGGACTCCCTAAAATTACACCTATTAACTTAGTTTCCCCTCGCTTTGCTCCCCCAGACAGACAATATCCAGCATCTTGGGTAAACCCAGTCTTTAGTCCTATGGCGCCCTTATAAATCTTAATCAACCTGTTTGTATTGGTCAACCCAAAGTCTTTTTCCTTACCGGGAAGGCCTACTTTTAAAGTGGACTGCCATTTGGTAAACCATTTGTTCATTTCCTTATACTTAAGCAATTCTTTTGACATTACTGCTATATCATATGCACTAGTGTAATGATCTGCTACAGGAAGACCATTTGTATTTACAAAATGGGTATCCTTCATTTTTAGCTCCCCTGCCCGTTTGTTCATTTGTTCTACAAACATTTCCACACTCCCTGAGGAATACTCGGCAAGTGCAACGCAACCATCGTTTGCTGATACCATAGCTACTCCCATAAGCAGCTCCTCAACAGTGTGCTGTTCCCCTGGTTCCATATACATTTGGCTTCCCCCCATTGAGGCGGCTCGCTCAGATATTGTCACTGTATCTGCAAGGCTAATATTTCCCCTCTTGCAACTTTCAAGTACTAAAAGCATAGTCATTACTTTTGTAACAGATGCAGGTGGGAGTTTTTTATGAGCATCTTGAGAAAATAAAACCTCTCCACTGCCGGCATCCATAAGTACTGCTGCTTTGGCATCTACCTTTAACCCTGTTTCTTCTTGTGTTGGCTCTACACTTGCATTTACAATAGATATTGAACGTTCTTGGGGTTGGAATTGATCGATTCCCATAAATCCACCTACTAACAGTGTCATTACGCACAATCCGCATACTACTTTTTTTTTCACAGAAAAACCCTCCTCGCTGGAAAATCTAATACTAAGATATTCAGCAAAAGAAGGTTTAGCACACTTTTATTTTATTGAAAGTATAATTTCATCTGTCATAGATTAATGCCATAACAAGAGTTATGCTCATCAATACTCATCAATGCCTAACTCAGACAAAGATAAGGCATAATAATCCACCATCTCTTTGATTTTTTCTTGTGCTTGTATTGATGATCTGTCAAAAACTCCCACAACCTTAAATTTAGCCTTTTTGGCTGTTTCGATGGCGTGAACTGCATCTTCAAAGACTAGGGTTTCATGTTTTTTTGTATCAAGCAGTTTTAGGGCTTGCTCAAATATCTCAGGATTATCCTTTCCAATGCCTACTTCAGTACAAGTTAGTATTCCACTAAAATAGTGAAAAATATTATTGTGCCGTAGGGCACTCTCAACCATATATCTGTCTGTTGCTGTTGCAACGCACATTTTAACACCATTTGACCTAAGCTTTTCTAGAAGCTCTGGCACGCCATCCTTTGTGGCTACAACATTGGCATAAAGATGGTCAATCATTCCGTTTACGCCGTCGACAATTTCTTGAACGCACTCAGTCAGCCCATAAGTTTCACGGTAATATTCGGCAGCCTGCACAATGCTCATGGTTTTGAATTTCTCATTTAACCCTTTTTCTGGCGTAATTCCACGGCTAATCAGATAATTTTCACCGATGCTGTCCCATATAAACATAGAATCTAACAGGGTTCCATCCAAGTCAAAAATAGCACCTTTTATGTTCATTTTGTCACCATCGCATCCGCCAATGCTCGTAGTTGACGGCATTCACTTTCAATATCTTCACTGGCAAAAATAGATGAAACCAGCGCTACTCCATCAATACCTGTCCCACTGAGTTTTATAATATTCTGTTTATTAATTCCACCAATTGCAACAACGGGAATTGAAACCGCTTTACAAATTGCTTTCAAGGTTTCAGTGCTGACTGAATCAGCATCAAGCTTTGTGGCAGTGGTAAAAACAGCACCCACTCCAAGATAATTCGCACCGTTTCTCTCAGCCATGCGTGCCTGCTCTACGGTCTGGGTTGACACACCTAAAATCATATTTTTACTGATTTTTTGCCTAACATGAGAAACCTCCATATCCTGCTGTCCAACATGAATTCCATCCGCACCACATTTCATCGCAACATCAACGTTATCGTTGATAAAGAGGGGAACATGATAAGTTTGACAAAGGGATTTAATTTCAAGTGCTTCTTTTAAAAAGTCTTCATCATTCATTTCTTTTTCACGAAGCTGTATACAGGTAGCTCCCCCTTTGATAGCTTCCTCCACTTGCATGGCAAGAGTTTTTTTTCCTATCCATCCACGGTCAGTAACAGCATAAAGACGCATATATTTCTTATCGCATTTCATATTTTGCACCATTTACTAGTTTTATGCCGTTCAAATTACAGACTTCGTCAATGATATAATTTCGGAAGGTTGCATTTCCATCACATAAAGATAAGCGATCATGGGCAAGTTCACCACAAAGTCCCATTGTACAAACAGCAGCGGCAGTTGCCTCTAATAACCTTTCAGGATTTGCAACAATGTAGGCAGCAGTCATTGCTGTCAGCATACAACCTGTCCCTGTGATTCTACTCATCATCGGGTGTCCGTTATGAATCACATAAGCTATTTTTTCATTTGCTACAATATCAATTGCTCCAGTAATTGCAATAATCGAACCTGTCTTTTTAGCAAACTTTTTTGCAAAATCAATTGCACTATCAAGCGTTTCATCATTTATTACATCCGCAACATCTGCATCAACGCCTTTTGTTGTACCACTGCCTAACGCAATTGTTTTTATCTCAGAAACATTGCCACGAATCACATCAAATCTCACTTCATCTAGAAGATGGTTTGCAGTGTTTGTACGCAATGTGGAAGCACCTGCGCCCACAGGATCTAGTATAACAGGATGAGAAAGCAAGTTTGCTTTTTTCCCTGCAAGCAGCATGGATGAAATGGTGTTCTGATTAAGTGTTCCAATGTTGATATTTAGTCCGCCGCAAATGGTTGTGATTTCTTCTACCTCCATGATCTCATCGGACATAATGGGAGATGCACCACAGGCAAGCAATATATTTGCACAGTCATTCACGGTAACATAATTGGTAATATTGTGAATCAGTGGACTTCTCAGCCTTACATTTTCAAGTATTTTTTTAAACATTTTTCTTTCCTCCAATAAATTTATTTATAGCAATGCAAATAATAAAAACGATAATCATAACTGGCAATGTGCTTCCTATTGGCGTATCAATATGCATAAATACACGATATAGTATAAAGCCAACAAACCATATTATCAAATTTATCCGGTTAAACTTTAATTTTGAGCTGTCCTTGCTTAGAATATAGAAATCCGTAATTAAAATCGCAATCATTGGTGCAAAAACGGATCCTATCAGATAAAGAAAGCTTTCAAACTTCATCATTGGTACAAAAACCGCAAGTGCTGTGCCTACGACACAAACCACCACCGCTGCCCACTTTTCATTGATTTTCTTTGATACGCTGACACAACTCACTCCAGCAGAATAAACATCCAAAAATGTGGTTGTAACCGTTGAAAAAACAATGACAATCAGCCCTGCAATACCAAATCCGGCTGCCATCATAATTCTTGCAATATCCGTTTCACCAGTAAATAATGCAGCCCCCATGCCTATGAAATACATCCAACAGCTTGCTACAAAATATACAGCTACACTTGCAAGTGTCGTTGTTTTTTTTCTCTTTGCCCAACGAGTGTAATCTGAAATCAATGGAAGCCATGAAAGGGGCATGGCAACTGAAAGTTCAACTGCCGCACCAAAGCTGAGCCCTGAAGTTAATCCATTCGTCAATGGAGCTTTATTACCACTAAACACCACAATGCTCATGATAACAGTGAGGAGAAATAATACTCCCACAGCAACTGTGTTAATTTTTCCCAAATTTTTTATTCCCACAAGAACCCAGACAATAATCAATCCACCTATAATCAGTGACCAAACCCAATTACCGCTAAGCACCGTTATAGAGCCTGCCGCCGCTGCACCGCTCACAATCATCACTGCCGTCCAGCCAACAAGTTGAAGTACGTTCAGCGAAGAAAAAAGCAAAGAGCCTTTTTGTCCAAATGAAATTTTCACTGTTTCCATGGCACTTTTCTCAGTCTTTGCACCAATCAGCCCTGCTAAATATAGGAGTGCACAACCAATTAAGTGCCCCAAAAGGATGGCTGCAACTCCCTTGCCAAACCCAAGTGGCGCAAAAAGTGTTCCGGTCAGTATTTCTGCAATTGATATCGCCGCACCAAACCACAATAATCCCTGGCTATATGTTGATGTTTTTTGGTTATTCATTGTTTTCTCCTGTAGTCTTCATTTCTTGCAAACCATATCTGTATAAATCATAAAAATGATTAGTTGGTCCATTTCCTTTACCAATTGAAAGGGAATGCCTAATCCCTGTTGTCACATAGATCTTTGCCATTTCTACAGCCTTTTGAATAGTCAGCCCATTTGCAAGATTGGATGCAATCGCAGAGGAAAATGTACATCCCGTTCCATGGGTATTCTTTGTGTTAATGCGTTCTGCCTTAAACTGATAAAATCCTTTCCCATCATATAAGATATCCACAGCATCTCCCACTGCATGTCCACCCTTAACCAGAACATTCTTGCATCCCATGGCATAAATCAGCGTTGCAGCTTTTTTCATATCTCCAATGCTCTCAATTTTAATGCCTGCAATTTTTTCAGCTTCTGGAATATTAGGTGTCAGAACATCTGCAAGAGGTATAATTTTTTCTATAAGCGTTACAATTGAATCGGGATTCATCAAAGCACAACCGTTTTTTGCGTACATTACCGGATCAATCACAACATTGTGGGGCATATACTCATTTAACTTTTTCTCAACAGCCTTCATGCACATCGATGTGGACATCATTCCGATTTTAACAGCATCTACTTCAATATCCTCAAAAACAGCATCAATCTGTTTTTCTATCATATCAGGTGAAACATCCTGTATGCCAATTACTCTGCTCGTATTTTCTGCAACAACAGAAACAATAACGCTCATCCCAAATACACCGTGTGCCGAAAATGTTTTTAAATCCGCCTGGATTCCTGCACCACCGCTGCAATCCGAGCCTGCAATACTAAGTACATTTTTCATAAAATTCCTCCTTTATTTTTTTGAATGTTGTCTGGAAATAAGTAAAAAATAGAGCCTCCATTTTTTTTATGGAGGCTCATTCAAACGTAAAAAAGTGTAAGAAATTGCTTCCCTGCGCCGGTCTTAACCGACAGGTTCAAAGGGTCAGGTTTTAACCTTCTCAACTATAAATAGTCCCCCCGCAAATGGCTGTAATAATTCAGTTTTTGAAAACAAAAAAGGATGCTTCATTTAGAAAACATCCTATCAAATACGATTTAATATTGATTGTTTCCCTACGCCGGTCTTAACCAACAGGTTCAAAGGGTCAGGTTTTAACCTTCTCAACTACAACAGTCCCCCTACAAATATGTTTTATTATACTACAAATTTCCATGAAAAACAATGTTTTCTCCAAAAAAAACAGTTTGCCATTATTTACTCTCTTTTATTATCCCTTCACACTTTTATTTTAGTGAAAACTAGTGAATTGTAATAATCGTCATCACTATGGTGATCAATGTGAATACAACAATAAGAAGCCCTATGCTCTTGATAATCTTTCTAACTTTGTCCTGTTCAAGAAGGTCAGTTTGTCTAAATTCTCGAACTATGATACACAAGGTAATAGGTGCTATAAATGAAATCCATAACCCAACCTCCGTCCAAAAGCTAGTCTCGCCTATTCCCCCGGCCATAGCCTTTACAATTCCCGCATAAATCATTGTTATCAAAGTAATTACAGCTGTAGAAATCTGTATTGTATATATAAGCCTTATTTCTTTATTCAAATTATTATCCATTAAAATCCTATTATCTCCTTAATCAGCTCCTGCTTAGTTAGCTGTTTTTCATCTGTTTTATAAGCTGTCTCTAAAGTTCTAGCCCCTGCCAGTACCTTGTCTTTATCATTTCCAAAAACTTTTGCTAAAATTTCTCCTTTTTTAACTGGATCACCAACTTTTTTTTCTAAGTAAACCCCAGCTGAAAGATCAATTAAATCCGCCTTTGTTGCCCTGCCGGCTCCTGTACGTTGGGATGCAAGGCCTACAGTTTTTCCACTTATTTCAGTTATGAACCCAGTTTTTTTACTAACAATTTCCATTTCAACTGTATATTCTGGAAATAAAGAAGCATTGTTAACGATTCTAGTATCTCCGCCTTGTCCCTGGATAAATAATTTCAGTTTTTCCAAAGCTGCTCCAGATTTCACACTGTCCGCAGCCATTTCATATCCTTGCTCCACCGAATCTGCTTTTCCACCTACATATATCATAATTCCTGCAAGCGTGTTAGAAAGTTTTGTAATATCCTCTGGCCCTCTTCCTTTTAAAGTTTCAATGGCTTCGATAACTTCTACGCTATTGCCAATGGCTCTTCCAAGGGGCTGATTCATGTCTGTAATCACTGCCACTGTTTTCTTTCCATCTGCATTTCCAATTTCCACCATGAGCTGACCTAACTTTTGGGCATCTTCTTTTGTCTTCATAAACGCCCCATCGCCGCATTTTACATCTAAGACAATAGCATCACTGCCTGAGGCCAGTTTTTTGCTCATAATACTTGATGTAATCAGACTAAGATTTTCTACTGTCCCAGTTACATCTCGAAGTGCATAAATTAGTTTATCTGCCGGTGCTATCTTCCCAGTCTGTCCTATTACTGAAATCCCGTTTTTATTTACTAAATTTATAAACTCGCCTTCTTCTAAGGTAGTTTTAAACCCTGGGATGGATTCCATTTTATCTACAGTTCCACCTGTGAACCCTAACCCTCGCCCGCTCATTTTAGCAATAGGTACGCCACAAGCAGCAGCTATTGGTCCTACAATAAGAGTCGTCTTATCCCCCACACCTCCCGTGCTGTGTTTATCCACTTTTATACCATGAATAGAGGATAGATCTATAGTAGTGCCAGAATCCCGCATAGCTAAGGTAAGTGCATAGGTCTCATCTTTGTTCATTCCATTAAAATAAATTGCCATAAGCAGAGCAGCGACCTGATAGTCCGGAATATTACCCTCACTGTATCCTTTAATGAAATATCCTATTTCTTGTTTTGTAAGTGACTTACCATCCCGTTTTTTTATGATTATGTCACTAAAGGCAATTTCTCTGTCTTTCTCCATGATTCACCTCAAAATCTCACTTAGAAAACTATCTCCTATTTGCAGTTTGTCACCGCCTAGATACTCTAATGAAGTGGCACCAATGTCTGCGTAACTCTCTCTCACGCCTAAATCCACATTCTCTTTAATCTGATCCCCACAAACAACTATTGGAATATATTCTCTTGTATGATCCCAACCTTGGTGAACTGGGTCTGTTCCATGATCAGCACAGATATATAAAATGTCTTCTGGCTTCATGGCCAATAGAAGTTCTGGAAGTCTTTGGTCGAATTCTTCAATGGATTTTCCATATCCAACTGGATCTCGCCTATGTCCATACTTAGTATCAAAATCCACTAAATTGGTGAAAATTAATCCTCCAAATTCTTCATTTAACAATTGTATAGTTTTATCTACACCAGCCATGTTGCTTGTTGTATGATCCGATCGTGTAATTCCCTTATCATTGAAAATATCGCTGATTTTACCTACAGAGCAAACCTGAAGGCCTAAAGCTTTCACCTTGTCTAAAAGACTTTCTACTGGTGGGGAAACAGAGTAATCTTTACGTCCTGGAGTTCTTTCTCGCTTTCCATTTTTGTTTGTGTAAGGCCTTGCGATAATTCTTCCGCAAGCCCAGTCCCCAACTAACAGTTTTCTGGCCGTAGCACAAATATCATAAAGTTCCTCGGTAGAAATAACATCCACATTGGCGGCTATTTGAAAAACACTGTCAGCAGAAGTATAGACTATAGGTTTTCCTGTAGCCTCATGCTCTTCTCCCAAAACATCAATAATTTCCGTCCCTGAGGCAGGATAGTTTCCTAAAACACCTCGACCAATTTCCTTTTCAAAGGCTGAAATAAATTCTTTTGGGAATCCATCAGGATATGTTTTGAATGGTATATCTGTATAAATTCCTGCTATTTCCCAGTGACCAGTAATTGTATCCTTCCCCTTGGATTTTTCTTTTGCCTTTCCAAATGAACCGGTTGGTCTATCTATAGCAAGTCGATTCCCTGCTGCCCCAGAAATGTTTCCAAACCCTAATTTCTGCAAGTTAGGTATAGAAAGCTGAGGGTAATTATCTACAATATGTCCCAAGGTATCTGCCCCTGTATCTTTATATTCAGCTGCATCAGGTAGTTGACCTATACCTAAACTATCTAAAACAATGATTGTTACTCTTCTCATATTTTACTCCTTTATTTTTAGCGGCTTACAATTAAGGTAGTCTACTGACACTAATTTGTAATCTATGCCACTATACATACCCTTCATCCCCTTTTTAAAAGCCTCACTTCCATGAAGATGTCCATAGACTACAGTCTCTGCACCAGCATCTTCAAAAGCTTGGGTGAATCCAGAATATTCCCTCCAATCGTTTGAAGGAGGAAAATGGAGTACCCCAATAATCTTCTCTGCCCCTTGCTTTTCAGCGTCCTTAATAGACATGCCAAGGCGCAATAGTTCTCTTTTGTATATCTTTTCATCTTTTAATAAAAAGTCATCATTTCCCGGACATAGCCAGCCTCTGCTTCCACATAGGAAGTATCCATCTACCTCATATGCTTTGTTTTGGACAAAGGCAATAGAATCAAAAAGTTTATTCAGCTTGTCAATTCCATTCCACCACAAATCATGGTTCCCCTTAAAAATCACTTTTTTCCCTGGTAGTTCATCAATCCACGCAAAATCCACCAAAGCATCCGCTAATTTTAATGCCCAGGAAATATCCCCAGCAATAATTACCGTATCTTCTGGTTTGACGGTTTGTATCCAGTTGTTTTTCAACCTCTCTTCATGATTAAACCAAGCCTCTCCATAAATGTCCATAGGCTTATCTACTCCTTCAGCAAAGGATAAATGTAAATCTGCAACTGCATATATGCTCATGTATTCGAACTGCTCCTATTCTACCTCGTCTTTAATAATATCTGTACCCAAAAGAGTTTTTGCGTCCCGTTCATCTAAACTGGACACATTTTGCAACTTACGCTGAATGCTTCTGGTCCTTGTTCCTATTAATTTGTCTAATTCTGCATTGGCCTGATTTATACGCTGCTGAGTAGATGCTAAAACTCCACCAAATTTATCAAATTCAGTTTTCACCGCACCTAATACTTCCCAAACCTCACTGGAATGTTTCTGAATAGCCAATGTTTTAAAGCCCATCTGTAGGCTGTTAAGCAGCGCCGCCATAGTTGTCGGTCCTGCAATGCTAATTTTATAGTCTCTTTGTAAAACTTCTATAAGGCCTCGTCGCACTGTTTCTGCATAAAGCCCTTCAAATGGCAAGAAAAGAATGGCAAAATCTGTAGTCGCTGGTGGTTCTACGTATTTGTCATGGATATCTTTTGCTGCTTTTTTAATTGCTCTATCTAGGTTTTTGCCTGCATCTTCAACTATAGCAGCATCACCTTGTTCATAAGCATCAACTAGGCGTGTATAAGCATCACCTGGAAATTTAGCATCAATAGGTAAGTAGACCGACCCCTCACCTTCGCCTGGTAGTTTAATAGCAAATTCTACTCGTTCACTTCCTGTAGATCTTGTACGAATATTTTCCTCATATTGATCTGGTGATAAAATCTGAGCTAAGATAGCCCCTAGCTGTATTTCACCTAAAATTCCTCTTGTCTTTACATTAGAAAGAACTTTTTTAAGATCCCCAACCCCAGAAGCTAAGTTTTGCATTTCGCCTAGGCCTTTATACACCTGCTCTAGACGCTCACTCACAAGCTTAAATGACTGACTGATTCTACTCTCCAATGTCTTTTGTAATTTTTCATCTACAGTGTTTCTCATTTTTTCAAGCTGTTTGTTATTATCTTCAGTGAGAGCTGCCAATCTAAGTTCCATTGTTTTACGAATATTTTCCATCTTTTGTTCGTTTTGCATGGAAACGTCGGCAAACTGTCTGTTTAGCTCGGCAAGGCGCTTGTCTTGTCCTGCTGCTGCCTCTTTCTGATTACCAGACAAAATGCTACCTAGTGACTTGTAGCTTCCCTGAACAAATTGCATTACTTCCTGGCGAGAAGTATTAATTTCTTGTTTGATTTCCTGCTTAGTTTCTCCCAGTAACTGATTACTACCCTTTTCTTTCTTTATTGAAACTACCTGCATAAGGCAAATAATCATTAAAACAATAGCTACAGCAAGTAGGGCAATTATTATATACGCTGTATATCCCATATTTTCCTCTTTTCTTTATCAATATCTATTTTAGCCTTCCTCTGTATAATCTATATACACAATATCTAAATCGTGAAGGCTTTCATTAAGAGCCTGTCTGTCTATCTGGATTTTTTGAGATATTTCCTTGTATCTTGAGTATTTTACATCTTCCTTGTTGGATTTCTTTTCCAAGAATACCTGCTGCTGCGTATAGTTATCACACAGTTTATTAAATGCAGCAAGGCACCGATTAAAAAGGCTTACAACGTTCTTCCCTTCTGGGTCAATATCCAAATCTTTAGTCTTAATATCCAAGGCTAACTTTTTGCACATTTTCAGTTTTTTAATGTTTCCACTATAGTCTTTTTTGCCAAAGACATTTTTAAATTTAGAATCCCTTATTATCTGTAGTTCCACTTCCTTAAATTCCTCAATGATATCTATGTAGAAATGTTCCACTTTGCTAATGAGCATTTTTTTCTCTGACATAATCTTCTCCTTTACCCACATTTGTATTTATTCTTATGTCCTCGTTTAACAGCATATTGTTTTCTTTGAAGGGCTTTAGCCGGACGAATAACCATCTTATCTTCCTTTATCTTGTTAATTTTCCGTACTAACTCTTGATGCTTATCATATCTTTTTCTCTTAAGGTAATCATCCCAAAGAAGAACAACACAAAAGATGACTATGAACATTATAATTAATGGCACATATACTAACATCTTTCGGCCTCCTTCCTTATTTTAATAATACAATGGTGACTCCCTGATTTCCATCTACATATTTGTTAAAGTCTTTTAATTGATTGCAGTAATTCAAAAAATCTTTCTTTTTATTATACCACTCTTCTCCTGAAACGTAATCCTTTACTATGCCACGAAGTGACGGTTCTTTCAATTTATTTCTCACTGCAGGCTTTATAACTCCTCCAGCTCCTGATGATCCATACCCATGGACTACAATCACTGCTTTAAAACCAGATCCCTTAGCAGTAGAAATGCCATTAACCAGATTTTTTATGGCCACATCCTTGGTGGGAAATCCTCTCTCTATGTTAAGTTCTTTTACTTTAACCATAAATAATATCCTTCACTACTTCTCCTGCAACAATAAGTCCGGCAACTGATGGCACAAATGAAACGCTTCCTGGCGCCCCTCGCTCTGCCTGTTTGTGTGGTTCCTCCTTAGAGTATACCACTTTCAGGTCATTAATGCCTCTATCTCTTAGCTCTTTTCTAATGACTTTTGCAAGTGGACAAACAGAAGTTTTATCTATAGTGGTCACCTGAAATCTTGTAGGATCCAATTTATTTCCTGTACCCATGGATGCAATCATTGGCGTGCCTGCTTCTTTGGCCTTAACTGCCAGGTCAATCTTTGCGGTCACAGTATCTATAGCATCTACTATATAATCATAATTTGTAAAGTCAAAGTCACCGTTTTTTTCTGGTAGGTAAAAGCAAGAATGGGTTTTCACTAAAACCTTAGGATTAATATCAAGTATTCGTTCTTTCATCACTTCCACTTTTTCTCTGCCTAGTGTACTGTGAGTAGCAATAATCTGTCGGTTCAAATTTGTAATGTCCACCTGATCATTGTCAACTAAATCAATAGCTCCTACTCCAGCTCTAACCAAAGCTTCCACCACAAATCCACCTACTCCACCTATTCCAAACACAATTACTCTTGCTCTGGCCAGTTTAATAAGACCTTCCTTACCCAAAACTAATTCTGTCCTTTGAAACTGATCAATCATGTTCCCCTCGCATATATTCTCCTACTACCTTATATACCACATCTGTTGTATAGCCTAAAGCGGTAAGCTTTCTTCCCATCTTTGCCAATAGTTTATCTTCTACAGTTTCACCATTTGCAATTAATTTTGCCGCTTGTTTTTTGGCTCTTTGAAGCTCTGTAGTTTCGCTTTCGTAATCTTCTATAGCTATAGCAATAATTTGACTATCTACCCCTTTATTGACCAGTTCCTGTTTCACTCTTTGAATGCCTCTTCCCTTGCCAAAGGCATAATCAAAATATTGGCGACAATAATCACTATCATCAATATATGAAAAATCTTTTAAAAATTCCAATGTAGGCTCTATTTCCTCCATGGGAAACCCTTTAGCTTTCAAATGGTCAACCATTTCTTTTGCTGTTCTACTCCTGTTTGCCAAATAGTTTAAGGCTCTATCTCTAATATCCATAAGAATCTCCCGCAGTAGCTACTATACATTTATCTTTAAGCCTTGCCTTTAAGTCACAAATAGCTTCAATACCTGTACAGTGTACCGGCATAACAAAGTCCATATCTTCTAAGACCACTTTGTCTACTACTGACTTTCGCATTTCATCAGAAGCATTGTAAAGATGCATCCCTGCTACAAGACCAACAATAGGCTCTCCCGGGAATATCTCCCTGGCATAAGCAATGGCTGGAATTATCCCTTTATGGCTACATCCAGAAAAAATATAAATTCCTCCCTCTTCCTTAATAACAAGTATCTGTTCATGATCCATAGGGTCTTTTATATATTCCCCGTCCCCTATTTTTCTATAAAACTGCTTTGGTATGATTTCATCTTTTAGATCTGGAATAGTTCCAGATATTACTATGTTATCTGTCAAATAAGTTACCCCATCTGTAAGAACTAGCCTAGGCCGTATTTCTTCTACTTCAGACTTTGTCCAGCGTATGCCTGATGGTTTCATTTCTGTTTTACTATGGTTAATACTATAGCTTTCATGAAATGCTTCTTTATGAATATATATTGGCGCATTTTTGTTTTCTCTACAAAAACAAGGCACACCTTGTGTATGGTCATAATGGCCATGGCTAATAACCACCTCATCCACCTGGGATATGTCCACATTAATGTTTTCTCCATTTTTTAGAAACAAATCAGAAGCTCCTGTATCAAATAGGATTTTTTTGCCTTGAGATTCAATATATATGGAAAGACCATGTTCTGCCATGCACTTGGAATTATCTGTTTTGTTTTCTGATAAAAATTTAAATTTCATTTTGGGATTCTCCCTCCTCAGGCTTACTATTTCCAGTAAAACTGATTACAATTACTCCTGCAATAATTAGTGCGGTACACATAATATGATACCAGCTTAAAGATTCTCCAAGAACTAAAACTCCTGCCACAATGGAAATTGCTGTAGAAACATTCCCAAAAATTGTCGCTTTAACAGCTTCCATTTTACTTAAAATATAGCTCATAATTAAAACTGTAAACAAAATGCATCCAATTCCCAAATATGCTGTAGCAATGATAAATTCCACATGCTTAAATGGTGCAAAATATTGGTCAAGTGTTCCAGTAGCAAGCCCGTAACCAATTGTTACTATATTTAAGCCTACAAACCCTAAAACAATAATTGCTGTAGATATTTCAACCGGAGTATATTCATTTCGTGTATACCTCATGTATACATTGCTAATGGCCATAGACAAACTAGACAATAAAAGTATTCCAGTTCCCAGTGGATTAAAGGATATGTCCTTGCTTCCTAATGCAATCATTGCAATAAGTGCGGCTACAGTAACGCAGACGAATATATTTTGCAACATAGTGGATTTTTCTCCTAGGAAAATCGAAGCAATAACCTTTACAATAATAGGAATAATAGCAAAGATAATAGCACTTTCAATAGATGTTGCATAAAATAGACCTATTACTTGAAGAACCATAAATGCTACGTAAGCTGTAGCTGTAATCATAAGATTTTTCTTTGGCTTACCTAAAATATTTATCTTTGCCCAAGGGGTAAGTAAAATGATTACAAGTGCCAAAAATGCAAAATTGTAACGATGAGTTAATATTTCCAAGGAATTTGCCAATGGTACGCAAATTTTCACTCCAATAAAAGTAAACCCTACTAATATTGAAAATGCAATTGCCGCCAAATATGCTTTTAGCTTATTTCTCTGATCCATATTTTCTTTTCCTCCCTCATACAACAAGCAGCCTTAATACCTGGGGCTATGTCTAAGTCTATAAACTTCATGTGCTCATTATCCTCTAACGTGTCAAACTCCTTTAAATCTGAAGTAATTCCTTTTCCCGTATATTTCCCGTAGGCTTCTTTTCTGGTCCATATCTGAAAAAAAGCTTCTTCCTGGTTTTTTTCTATATATTCTTGCTCGTTCAAGGTGAAATATCTGGAGGCCACAGCCTTAATCCTTGCAGGGCGAACCTCTTGTATGTCCAGTCCTATGTTTTCTTGGTCAATAATAAAGGCCCATAAGTTTTTTGTATGGCTCACGGAAAAGCATAGAGGATTTTCTTTGAAATATGGTTTTCCTCTAGGTTCCTTTACGATTTGCCTCTTCTTATTAGAGAAGGTTATTTTCATCTCTTCTCCGTATAGATCCAATGATTTGTTTATTAAAATTTCCGTCCGTTTTTCCCGGGGAATGGCCAATCCACCTCCCCTAAAAATATATAAATACATTTCTCACTCCAAAAACAGCGGAACTCGAAAGCCCCGCCGTTTTATCCTTCTCTTTGGCTATGTATTAATCCTTTAATTTGGATATGATAAGCTTGTATCCATCTGCTCCATATACCAAACACTTGTTAATTCTGCTTATAGTGGCTGTAGACGCCTTTGTAGTTTCCTCAATTTCGTTGTATGTCTTCTTTTCAGAAAGTAATTTTGCAACCTGTAATCGCTGTGCAATAGCATGTATTTCATTGATTGTACAAATGTCCTCAAAAAATCTATAGCAATCTTCTTCATCTTCAAGTAGTAATACCGCCTTAAAGAATTCATCAATATCTGCACGTTTGAATTTTGATTCATAAGCCATAAAAGCTCCTTTCATTTCCACTTCAATACTTTACAGTGCATTATACCACCACTATTCTCAATTCGTCAATACTTTTCACTTTCACGTCCTAAAGTGATTGACATGGCAAATGAAAATAATATATACTTCATATTATATTATTTTAATTTGGAGGAATTTATATGGTTTATGTTTTATTACTTATTGGGTTTGTCTTACTTATTAAGGGGGCAGATATTTTTGTTGATGGAAGCGTTTCCATTGCAGAACACTTTCACATTCCCTCTTTAATCATTGGCTTGACCATTATCGCCTTTGGCACTAGTGCACCTGAAGCAGCTGTAAGCATTACCGCTGCTATAAGTGGACAAAATGGCATCGCCGTAGGTAATGTAATAGGATCTAATATATTTAATTTATTAGTGGTACTAGGCATTTGTGCCTTGATTAAACCTTGTCCCATCGATGGACCTACTCTAAAAGGGGAATATCCTCTTTCAATTTTTGCCGCACTTGCCTTCGTGGTCTTAGCCTTAACTGCTTTTCCTGGAGAGCCTGGATTGCATCTTTGTCGCTTTGACGGAATCATTCTTTTAGTCATATTTACATTCTTTTTATTTAAAACTATTAGAAAATCTCTTGCCTCTCAAATACCGGAGGAATCTTCACCTAAAGGAGAAACTTCCCTTTCTAAGGCGATATTTCTATCCATCATTGGCCTTGTTGGTGTCATTGCCGGAGGTCAACTTGTGGTAAGCAATGCAAGCTCTATTGCTTCCTCTTTTGGCTTAAGTCAAACTCTCATTGGGCTTACTATAGTGTCAATTGGGACTTCACTTCCAGAGTTAGTAACTAGCGCTGTTGCTGCAACTAAAGGACATACTGACATTGCCATAGGCAACGTTATTGGATCAAACCTTTTTAATATTCTCTTTGTCCTTGGAATCTCTGTGACAATTCACCCTATTCAAACAGAAATGATATCTGTCTATGATGGCATTATACTAATTGTTGCAAGCATTCTGGTTATGATTCCTTTTATCATAAAAAAAGAAATCCGCCGCCCATGGGGATTTCTTTTCATCGCTTTTTATGCAGTTTATATGGTTTATATCATCATGAGATAATCCTCATGTGGAATTATTCATATATAATCATATAATACTTTACTTTAATAATTCTTTGGCTTTTTCAAGCTGTGGATCTGTTTTGCCACTCTTATCTGCTTTCACAACATAGTCAGGGATTATTCCTTTTTTGTGGATGGTCTTTCCCTTAGGCGAGAAGTATTGCATTGTCGTCAACTTAAGAGCATCCCCTTCTTCTAAAGGTAATGTGGACTGAACCACTCCTTTTCCGTAAGTCTTTACCCCTACAATGTTTTTCTTCCCTTGATCTTTTATTGCTGCTGCTAAAATCTCCGAGGTGCTTGCCGTATGTCCATCTACAAGTAATGTGTATGGAAGTTTTGTGGCTCCTGCTTCAGATTTATAGTACTGTCTCTTTCCCTTTTGATCTTCCAGATAGGTGATTGTACCCTTGCCAAGAAGCATATCTGCAATCTGAACCCCATCATCTACAATGCCACCACCATTTTGTCTAAGGTCAATTACAAGACCTTTTACTTTCTTTTCTTCCATTTTTTTAAGTGCTTTTTTAAAATCCCCACTGGTTTTCTCTTCAAAAGCCGAGACTCTGATGTATCCAAGATTTCCATCCATGACTTTACTTTCTACTGTCTGATTTACAATAGTATCTCTAGTCATTTTCTTTGTGATTTTCTCTCCATCCCTTGAAAAGACGATTTCTACTTTAGTACCTTCTTTGCCTCTCATAGCCTTACTTGCCAGAGTAGAGTCTTTATACATTTTTCCATCTATTGTTTCAATTATATCTCCTGCCTTCATACCATTTTTCTCTGCAGGAGTGTTCTTATTTACGCTAACTATTTCAAGCTGACCTTTATCGTTGGTAGAAAAAACAATTCCAATACCACCAAATTCTCCAACTACAGCAGAATTCCAATCAGCATATTCTTCTTTTGTCATATAGGCTGAATATGGATCTTCAAGACCTGCTACTACCCCTCTATAAGTCCACTCCATAAGCTTATCCTCGTCAACGTCTTTATAGAAATTTTTATTTACAGTTTGATATATGGATTCCAACTTTTTATACTTGCTCTCATATGCTCTATACTGTCCGTATTCTGCGGCTGTAATCTCAACCTTACCGCTAGCTCCACTTGCCATTAATTTCATCACTCCAAAAGTGCCGCTAACCCCAATGAGAAGAGCTACCACTATAGTTAAGGTATAAAGTTTTTTACTTATATTCATAATAATGCCTCCATTTTTGCCATTATATCATAGTATCTACAAGAAATTGTACCTTCTTTTTTCCCCGCCATTCCTGAAATTGTACACTTCCTGTAAGGTTCACTAGGTTGTCTGAATAAATAATATCTACCACCTCTTGTGCTTTTCCAAACAAAATACATTCCACTAGCGCCCCATCAGGACACTTAGCTGTGAATCTAAGATGAGTGCCTTCTTTTCCCATGGGAAAAGGTTTTACTACCTTTACTTCATTTAAAGCAAAATATGGTTTTGGATTAGCTTCGCCAAATGGGCCTAGCGTTTCTAGCTCCATGGCAAAAGGTAGGGTTATATCTTTCCCTTCTATAATCATATCCACATCTTTATCCATGTTAAATAGCTGTGGATCTTCCTCTAATTTATGTTTAATTTCTTCCTGTAAGCCTGCTCTAAGTTTTTTTAGGTTTTCTCTTGCCATGGAAAGGCCGCAGGCTCCTTGATGTCCTCCAAACTTGGTAAACAGTTCTTCCTGTTTTTTTAATATTTCATACAGATCTACTTTTGGGATGCTTCTGCCAGTTCCTTTTAAAATGCCTTCTTCTGAGTCTACTAGCAGCATAACCGGCCGCTGATACTTATCCTTTAACTTCCCTGCAACGATTCCTGCTATGCCTTCGTGAATATCTTCACCGTGAATGACTATGAAGTCATCCCTTTTATGATTTTCTTCAACTATTTGAACACAGTTTTGGTATGCTTCTTCCTGTATGTTTTTTCGCTCTTGATTATACTTTGCAAGGAGTCCTACTTTCTCATCTATAGTTTTCTTATCCTTGGCAGTAAACAATTCTACGCCAATCTTGGCATCCTTCATTCTCCCTGCCGCATTTAAATGTGGAACTATGGCAAAAGAAACTTGATCTGATTTAATTGTTCCCTCTGTCAGCGAAATCCCAGAGACAAACCGGGCGATACTTTGCCGCCTACCACTGTTTAATATATTCATGCCATGTTTGACTAATGTTCGATTTTCATCTACTAGAGGGACAATATCTCCAATGGTGCCTATAGATACAATGTCTAAGAGTTCATTAATATATGACTTTGGTAAGTTTGCCTTTTTTTGTATTCCTTGGGCTAATTTAAACGCAACGCCACATCCTGCTAAATGGGGAAATGGGTATTTGCATTCCTCCTGCTTTGGGTTAATGACAATACAATCAGACTTTACGTCCGTAATACTATGATGGTCAGTGACAATCACCTTCATACCCAATTCCTTTGCATACTCTACTTCCTTTGGGGAAACGCTACCACAATCTACTGTAACAATAACTTGTGCGCCTCTATCATGGATTTTTTTCACGGCGGCTGTATTCATGCCATATCCTTCGGAAAACCTGGAAGGTATGTAATATTCCACCTTGTGGGTTAACTTAGAAAGAAATTCCATTAATATGCTAGTAGACGTAATCCCATCTGCATCATAATCACCATAAATGCAAATTTTCTCCTCATTTTTTATTGCGGACAACAGAAGATCCACTCCCGCTTCCAAACCAGAAAGCAAGAATGGATCATAAGTTTTTTGTGGTTTATCCGATAAAAATTCTATGATATCCTCTTCTTTGGATATCCCTCTATTTTTAAGGAGTTTCAATATTACCGGGTTCAAGCTCTTTATATCACTTGTTTTCATTAGAAATAGTTCCTAGGATTTTTCAATTGGTTATTTTCACGAACTTCAAAATGGCAATGGGGTCCAGTGGAATTTCCAGTGGATCCAGATAATGCAATTTTTTGTCCTCGTTTTACCCTTTGTCCTACGGATACAGATAACGAACTATTATGAGCATATAATGTTGTAATCCTGCCACCGTGGTCGATTACAACTACGTTACCATAGCTGCCATCGTAGTTGGCTTTAATCACTCTACCATTGTTAGCTGCAACTACAACACTTCCTGAACCACATCCAATATCCATTCCTCTATGTAATTCTGGGCCATGAAATGGACAAATTCTAGGTCCAAATTCCTCTGTAACTCTACTAGACGACGGAATCGGCCATGCTAGCTGTCCTCCAGAATATTTAGCTGAGCCACTTTGAAGTCCTTGCAAGCTAGCGGTCATTCTATCTGCGGCTTTTTGTAATTCGTGCAAATCTTCTTCTAGTTTATCGTTCTTTGCTGATACTTTAGCTTTCTTATCTTCAACTTCTTGCTGGTCTGCAGTTAGTACTGCTTGCTTTTCTGCTTGATCAGCCTTAACAGTTTTCAACTCAGCTTGGGCTATTTGCAAAGTTTTCTTTTGTGATTCTACTTTTTCAAAGCTTTTCTGTATAGATGCTACAATAGTCTGATCCGCTGAGTATACTTTCTTTACCATGTCCATGTTACTGATGAACTGAGAAATACTTTCCGAATCTAAAATTACATCAATAAAGCCAATGGATCCGCTCTTGTACATAGTTCTAAGTCTAGAATTTAAATTATTATTCTGTTCTTCAAGTTTATCTTGAGTCTTAATCAATTCAACCTGAACCTTTGCTACGTTCTTCTCTGATTTTTCAATCTTAGTCTGAAGCTTTTCAATCTTATTTTGTGTTTTTCCGATTTTCTCTTCTAGGGCTGCAATATCATCCGCCAGGGATGCTTCTTTGTCTTGGCCTTCATTTAACTTTTCTTTTGTGTCACTAATATCTGATTTAATATCTTTCAGGCTTTCCTTTGCATAAGAAGTTGTTATGCTAAATACCATTGTAAATACTAAAACCAGTGTTGTTAAAATTGCAATTCTCTTATTCACGATAATCCTCCTACGCATCTAAAAATTTTCTCATGGAAATAATACTTCCGCAAGCACCAATACTTACACCTAGGGCTGCAAATATCCAAATTAAGTTATAGGATAAAAACTCTACAGGCACTAAAGGAGTTGATAGTACTGTGAAAATATCACGGCCTATAAGCTTGATGATTTCCTTGTAAACCAAAGTAATTATCACCACAGAAATCCCCGCAGACATGATTCCAATAATAATCCCCTCCGCTAGGAAAGGACCACGTATAAACCAATTGGTGGCACCTACGTATTTCATAATGTTAATTTCCCGTTGCCGGTTAAATACCGTAAGCTTTATAGTGTTTGAAACCACAACGATAGAAACTATAACCAGGAATGCTATGATTACCATTGCAGCAATCTGAATAAATTTAGTAGCACTAAGTAACTTGTCTACAGTGTCTTGATAATATTTAACATCCTCTATCCCTTGAAATGTGCTGGCCTTCTGGGCAATGGCATTAGCACTCTCCAGGGAAGATATTTTTATTACAATAGTATTAGGTAATGGGTTATCCTTCAAGGAATCTAGTAAATATCCACTATCGCCCCATCTTGTCTTAAGGTCTACCAATGCTTGACTTTTATCTCTATATTCTACAGAATCAACTCCAGGTTCCCCTTCCAGTGTAGTAATCATCTTGTCCGCTTCTGCTTTAGGTGTTTGGTCTAAAAGGAATACTTCAATAGAATCGTAATCCTGCTTAATCATAGTTGCTGCTGTATTTATGTTGATTACAATAATGAAAAATAATCCTAAGATTAATAACATTGCTGTAATTGCAAATACAGACGCTAAGGTCATACCCCTGTTTCTAAACACCTGAACAAAAGCCTGCTTAATTGCATAAAACATTCTATTCATTTATTGGTCTCCTTTTTTTAGGTTTTCGTTAAATTTACGTTTTCTTGTCAGAGTGTCCATAGTGAGAGTCGCCTCAGCTAAGGCCTCTTCAAACCCATACGATCCAAATTCATCTCTTACAATACGTCCCTTTTCTATAGCAATAACTCTCTTATTCATTTTGTCTACAATATCCTTAGCATGGGTAACCATAAGAATGGTTGTCCCTCTAATGTTTATCTGCTCTAGTAGCTGCATAATCTCCCATGCTGTCTCTGGATCCAAATTGCCTGTAGGCTCGTCTGCAATCAATATCTTTGGATTGTTCACAATTGCCCTAGCTATAGCTACTCTTTGTTGCTCTCCTGCAGAAAGCTCCTCTGGATACTTCTCTGCTTTTGTCCCAATGCCTACAAGGCTAAGAACCTGTGGAACCTGCCGCTTAATAGTTTTTGGGCTCTGATGAATAATCTCCATTGCAAAAGCCACATTTTCAAAAACAGTCTTTCTTGGCAATAGACGGAAGTCTTGGAATACTATTCCAATATTCCTTCTCAGCCTAGGAATCTGTCTGCTAGAAAATTTAGTAACGTCACTTCCTTGTACTTTTATTGAACCTTTATCCACATCTATTTCTTTTAGCATTAGCTTAATGAATGTAGATTTTCCAGCTCCACTTGGTCCAACCAGAAATACGAAGTCACCCTTTTTAATCCTAACGGTAACGTCGTCAAGGCCTATATTGGATTTGTAATGTTTTGTTACATTTTCAAAAGTTATCATTTATATTGGTGCCCCTTTCGTCATGCTAATCATAACTAAGTTATTATATCTTATTCTTCGTTTATTTTAAACAGTTATCGCTAATATTCCTCAAAACAATACAATATTAACATTTGTAAGTGACAGTAATGTGAAATCCTCACCAGGAAATCAATTTCTACAAATAAAAAACATCCACCTGAATTTTGAGGTGAATGTTTTTTTGCCTTAGTTACTCTTCATAAGATATACGAAGTTCAATGGTATCTGGAAGCTTTGACAACTGGGTTTTCGTTACTTGAACCGGGTAAGTCAATACTTGAGATAATGCCATCTTTTTTGCTGGGTCTTTAAAGTCTGCGTAAACAATTAGGTTTGTCTGTCCATCCTTATCTTCTAACACCATTTTTGAGATAGAAAGATCAAATCCGGAAGTAGGCTTTTCCCCACGGGTAACCACCACATATATCTTGTCTTCCACTACGCAAGCCAAGGCACGCTCCAGGGTTCTATATTCTGGAATTACTTGACTGGTAATTTCCTGTGGAATCTGATTTTCACCTATTTGTTTGAATTCCACTGCTTTATCGCCCTTAATAAAATTCACTGCCACCAATGCTCCCCCAAGAATAACAATAACAATGCCAATAACAATTAAACTTTTTTTACCTGGTTTATGTATTTTCTTTTTATCACTCAAAACAAAAACTCCCTTCCACTTCGCCTAATTTTATATTTAAGCCTATTCTGGAAGAGAGCTTGTTATTCATGATTATTTGTTTGAAGCTAAGGTTTGTATTATATCGTCATATACTTTATCCATTTCTGGTTGAATAGTCTTCACATAAACACAGTTAATCTGCACCCACCTGTCACCTATTTCAACTGAATAAATATTTGAGCACAACTTTGCATCTTTTACGTCATTAGTAATAGTAACCTTATATCCTTTGTTCCCTTTTACAGATATTTCTTTAGCTTTGCTGATTACCACTTTCCCATCAGTTTCAAATCCATCGCTAATTTTTTTAGCCACCTGATTGGCATACTTTTTTAAGACATTTCCCTTTGCTTCATCAGCTAATGCAATATAGTTGATACTGTTTTTTTGTATTGCTAATGTTGCCCCTGTGCTAGCCTCCTGACTCATTTCAGTCCACTCATTTGTCGCTTTCAATTCATATTTATCATCTGCACTTGTAAAAGTTTTCCCACCTATGGGACTTGCTTGGCTCACTTCTCCCTCGCCACACGCTGTAAATACAAAACTGAAAGTGAAAATTAGTATTAAGCACATTAATCTCTTTTTCATCAGGTTTTCCCCTTCTATTTATAAACCTTTTACTGCCGCAACAATATCACTTGCGGTCATTCCATATTTTTTCTTTAATTCATCAGGCTTTCCCGATTCACCAAAGGTATCTTTTTGCCCTACAAACCCCATCTTTACTGGATGATTTCTTACAACCACTTCTGCAACCGCACTGCCAAGGCCGCCAATTATAGAATGTTCTTCGGCTGTAACAATTTTGCCTGTCTCTTTTGCTGCCTTGATGATGATTTCCTCGTCAATAGGTTTAATGGTATGAATATCTATAATTCTCACATCAATGTGGTCTTTTGCTAATTCCTCTGCAGCAATAATTGCTTCATTAACCATAATCCCTGTTGCAACAATAGTCACATCCTTGCCTTCACGAATACAGTTTCCTTTTCCCAGAATAATCTCATCACTCTGGCTATAAAATACAGGAACTGCTGCTCTTCCTAATCTTATGTAGCATGGCCCTTGAAGCTCCACCGCCTGCTCCAACAATTTCTCCGTTGAAACTCCGTCAGAAGGATTGATTACCGTCATTCCTGGAATAGTTCTCATAAGTGCAATGTCTTCAAAAGTCTGATGACTTGCCCCATCTTCCCCAACTGTTATCCCTGCATGTGTTGCACAAATCTTCACATTAGCCTTAGTATATCCTATGGAATTTCGAATGATCTCAAAGGCTCTGCCTGATGCAAACATTGCAAATGTACTAGCACATACTACTTTCCCAGATAAGGCTAAGCCCGCTGCACTCCCATATAAATTTTGTTCAGCAATGCCCATGTTAAAAAATCTCTCAGGATATGTATTACTAAATTCTGCAGTCATAGTGGATTTTGAAAGGTCAGCATCCATTACTACTAAATTGTCTTTTTTTGCGCCTAGCTTTACAAGCGTCTTACCATATGCTTGTCTTGTTGCCATTTTATCAGCCATTACCATTCACCTCCAAGATCTTCTATCGCTTGTTCAAGTTGTTCTGCATTTGGTGCCTTCCCATGCCAGCCTGCTTGATCCTCCATGAAGGATACACCTCTGCCTTTATGAGTTTTTGCAATAATCATGGTCGGTTTTCCTGTACACTTTCTTGCTTCTTCAAATCCAGTTAAAATTTCCTTGAAATCATGCCCATCAATAATAATAACGTTCCAACCAAAAGCACGAAATTTTTCATCAACGGGAGTTACAGTCATTACGTCTTCATTTTTACCATCTATTTGTAGTCCGTTCCAGTCTAAAATTCCCACCATATTATCAAGCTTGTTGTGGGCTGCAGACATTGCTGCTTCCCAAACTAAACCTTCCTGTAATTCTCCATCTCCAAGAAGAACATAAATTCTGCCTGGATCCTTATCTAGCTTAGCCGCCATAGCCATACCACCTGCAACAGAAAAGCCTTGTCCTAGCGAACCTGTGGACATTTCAATTCCTGGTACTTTATACATGTCTGGATGACCCTGGAATTTTCCACCTAGCTTTCTTAAAGTTAATATATTTTCTCTAGGATAGTAACCTCGCTCCGCTAAGGCTGCATATTGTACTGGTCCTGCATGGCCCTTTGAAAGGATAAATTTATCTCTTCCCTTCATCTTCGGATCTTTTGGATCAATATTCATTTCATGAAAGTACAGTGCTGTTACTATGTCTGCCGCTGAAAGGGATCCGCCTGGGTGGCCTGATCCTGCATTATGTATCGCTTTTACGATTCCCACTCTAATGTTTGCTGCTCTTTTCTCTAATGGTTTATAATCCATTTTTTCCCTCCTGTGTACATTTATATCTATAGGTACAGCATAGGCGGCCATTTGCCGCCCAGCTGCTTCCTTTTTTAATAATTTATTCAAAGCTATTAGCAATTCCTAAGCTAATGCTAAGTGCATCATTTACATCCGGTAAAGAGGTCTGCTCGATTGTTCCAATTCGTTCCTTCAATCTCTTCTTGTCTATTGTTCTAAGTTGTTCTAATAATATTACTGAATCCTTGTTCAGACCGCTACCTGACCCATTTATTTCTACGTGGGTAGGTAGGTTGGCTTTGTTCTTTTGGGAAGTAACTGCCGCAACAATAATAGTTGGACTAAATTTGTTCCCCACATTGTTCTGCACCACAAGGACGGGTCTTACTCCTCCTTGTTCGGAGCCAATTACCGGACTTAAATCTGCAAAGTAAAGATCTCCTTTCTTTACTAGCAAGTCCCTCACTCCTTTTTATTTTCCAATGATATCTTTAAAAGCAAGTGCCACCATAGTGGCTATATCTAGAGATGTCATGCCAGTTTCACCTAAATGTTCTGCACACAAATCCCCTGCAAGGCCATGGGCAAACACCCCTGCTCTTGCGGCATCCTCTGGTTTTAGCCCCTGTCCGGCCAAAGATGCTATTATTCCTGTAAGTACATCTCCTGAACCACCAGTTGCCATTCCCGGGTTGCCTGTAGTATTAATATATGTCTTACCCTCCAGTGTTGCCACCAAGGTATTTTCTCCTTTAAGGATACAAGTTGCATTTGTATTTTCCACTAGAGCCTTAGCCATTTCTTCTCTGTTCATGGATTCTATACCCTCAACCTGACAATGGGAGAGCAATCTTACTGCCTCACCATAGTGGGGCGTCAAAATCACATTACCCTTAGTATTTTTCAGAGTGCCAAGTAATCCATATCTACTGATACCATTGATTCCATCTGCATCTAGCACGATGGTCTTTTGGAAATTATCTAATACTGTCTTAATCAGTTCTTGATTTTTTTCATCATCTCCTAACCCTGGTCCTATGGCTATGGCATCAAATCCACCAAGGTCCAGTAAGGAAACATCTCTAGAAACACAGGTTGCCTCCGGCACACCAATCTGTATGATGGTGAAAAGGTCTCTTGGAACAAGTATCTTCACAAGCCCTGATCCTGCTCGCAGTGTTCCCTTTGCGCAAAGTACAGCTGCGCCTGCCATACCAGTAGAACCCGCAATCACAAGAACCTTTCCGCAGTCACCTTTATGTATGTTTCTGGGACGTCCCTTAATTACAGTATTTACATATTCTCTGGTAGTTAAACCTGTATCTTTCATTTTTTCTCCAAAATCTATATTCTTTTTGTTATTAAAAGTATACCTCATGTCCAAGGCTGTATGCAAGGCGTATCCATAATTAAATGGTCTCATCCTTTTTTATTTTGCCCAGGGAAATACTCCTCCACAGTGTTTGCATACATCTGGCCGTTGAAAACTTTTAGGCTTCATTCCGGCAGATCCATAGTAGTACCATTTTTTAATAGGTTCTCCGCATGTTGGACAATTGTCTAGTACTGTCCCTCCACACTCTTTGCAAATTTTTTCCACACTACCCCTTCGATGATCAACGACTGCATGTCCATTTTCACAAACGTGTGCATAATAATTACTCAAAACTGTTACATCCTCTCTTTATTTCTCTTCCATAAGCCCTTCGACTTCATTCATTCGTCCGTTTACAATTTCTTCTGAAAGGCAAACCTGTCCACATTTAGGGCACCGCATTATATTATGACGAAATGATCTGTCCAAATAAGAAAACTGTGCTTCCATCTCTTCCATTTCCACTTTGCATTTATCGCAAATCAGTGTCTGTTTTTTTTCCATTCCACATCGCCTCCAATTCTATTTTCATCCTATGGGTGTAAAGGTTAACTATCTGGTACTTACAATCAATTAAACGATACTCTACCCAACAAGTAATGTATCCCAGTTCCCTGTAACACTTGTATGTGTTGGTTTCTGAATTCAAGGTTCTCCGCCCAGCATCTTCACCTATCTCAAGTACTTTGCATATATCTTCCTCTAGAATCTTCAGCTTATTCATCTTGCCTTGAATTTCAGGAGATATAATGAGCTTATATTTTAACTTTGGTACATTTTCCATTTCTTCTCCCCACATTTCCTTTAACAAAGTTTCTTTTAATGCCACCCTATTGTTTCTCCGTTGAGTCACCGTAGGCAAATTACCGTCCTTGCTTTCAATATCAAAAATAACGTCGAGAATATGTTTTACTGGCTTTCCTTCATCCATGAAAACATCCTTACAATTAATGCAATAAGTGATATACGGATTCTCACTAAGGTTGCTTCTCTCCTTGGCAATGCGTCCTGCAAACTTGGGATTTGCAACTTCCACATTACCACCAAAGCCACAGCAACCATACCTTGCTTCATTTGGAAGTTCTTCAATGGAAATGCCCATATTTCCCGTCAATTCACGAATAGAATCTTGAACTGGCTTCTCATTTCTAGATGCGCAAGGATCAAATATGGCATAAGTTTCATCTTCTGCCTGAAATTTTACCTCTGCTGCTATATCCCACTTCACCATAATCTCATATAAGGAAATCATAGGAATCTGTGGCATATATTCCCGAAAGTGTCTCATGCAAGAAGTGCATGCCATGATTAAGGTTGGTTTTCCAAGGCTTTCCCAATCGTTACATAAGGCTTCTATTTCTTCTTGGTGAAGTTGTTCATTTCCTGCCCAATCGGCTGGAACACCGCAACATCTGAGGATTATTCCCGTATCTGATTTCTTTGATAGTAGCCACTCATATGACCTCATTACATATTGAGGATTGGCCGCTCCCAGATGACATCCTGGGAAAAAAGCATAATCACAGCTTTCAGTTTCCCTACCTGTCTTGGTTAGGCTAGCATACTTTCCATTGGCAAACTGCATATCTTGAACCCAAAACTGATGATATGCACCTGGCATACGATCCAGCTTATGTAGCTTGCGCCTTGCCTCTTTAATCATCTGTCCTAGCTTTATTCCTCCTGGACATCCTTCATCGCATAAATTACATTGGGTACAAGCATTTATCAATTTAATAGCTGGTGTTTTGTGTACTATAGAATCTGCTGACATAGTGGTAGTCATTATGTCATCTCGCATCTGCTTAGGCCACTTATCATAATAAGCGGTAAGATCGCAATAATTACGACAGCCATCGCATTGACAGTCTATACATCGACTAGCTTCCTCTTCTATTTCTTCCTCTGTAAAAATGCCCCCGTCAGTTGGAATCACTGGTTCACACTTTGTCATACTACTTGTATTTACTACAACCCTTGTGGGTTCTTTTTCTTTAATGTATTGTACTTTTCCCGTCTTTAAAAACACTTCCACAGACCAAGCCATATTAATTCCGTCTGCTATAGCATTTATAACGTCTTTTCCCACTAGACTTCCCCCTGCAAAGGCTGCAGTCTCCCCATATAGAGTGCAATGTCCATCTTCTTGATCAAGTATCCCAAAATCTAATCCGCCTTTTCCTGTGGCCACATAGACCGCATCAAAGCCTTCATTTTGAAGTTCCTTTATATTTTTAATCTCTGTTTTTAAATTCAGAGTATAATTTTCAAATTTAAATTGTCTTTCAATGTCTTCCATAAACAGTTTTTCTGGCAACAGTTCCCATAACTGCCCCCCTATTCGATCTGTCTTTTCATAAATAACCACTTCATATTTTTTTGAAGCGACTCGTAATCCACATGCCAGTCCGCTAAGACCCGCTCCTATTATTGCAACTTTACCCTTCTTTGTAGGTAAATTATATTCGTTAGGTTCTTTTCTCTTTGTTTTGGCCACACAAGTCTTTTCCAGCAGATTCACTTGAACCGGCTTATCCATACTGGCTCTTGGGCAACTAGCTCCACAATATTCTGGGCACAGCGCTGCCACAATATCGGGAAATGCCACTGCATTTCGTAAAACTTTATATGCTGCATTGTATCTTTTGCTCCTCATCTTTTCCTTGAAGTCTATAACGTTCATTTGGAAAGGACAGTCGTCGGTGCAATAAGGATTTTCCTCTTGTAAGCAGTTCTCAAATTGTTTATAACAGGTTTCCATATCCATAATAAATCTCCAATATCATCTATCTTTGTAAAAGAGTGATAGACCGCTGCAAAATTGCAGCGGCCTACACTTATCTTTTTTGTATTAGTATTTAATACTATTCTTCCCAGCTAAGTGGGTTTGCTTTAATGTTTTCTAATTCTTCATAAAGATCAGATCCTAGGAAGTACTTCTTAGGTTTATCTTGTTCTTTTCCTGCTGCGATTGCATCGATTCCAGCTTTAACCTTTTTAGGTGAAGCAGGTAGATCGTAAATTCTTACACCGCAAGCATCTTTGATAGCGTTGATAACTGCAACGTGATCAGAAGACTGGAATGCTTCAGAAGCTCCGGAAGATCCGAAAGGTCCTCTTTCATCAAATGCATCTAAATGAACTAGTGTCATGTCGTCTGGAATGTCCTTAATGTAAGGAACACCTGCAGTAAACATATTTGTATCCTTCTTAACGTTTTCATAATTTTCGCTAAGTGCAAATCCGATTGAGTGAGAAATTCCGCCGTATGCCTGACCATCTACGGACTGACTGTTACCAATTTTTCCTACCCAGTCTACGCAAGTCATACCGATTACAGTAGTCTTACCAGTTGCAACGTCCACTTCTACTTCTGACATGAATAACGCATATGTATAAGCATATGTTGGTTCTCCGCTGCCGTCATTAGGGTCTAAGAAGTCGAAGTTATCCCATTCGTCAGCAGCTGCCCAAGTTCCTTCGTGTCTTGTAGGAATTCCTTCAGCTATCATTTCGTCATAAGTACGGTAAGTTCCGTCTTCTTTACGCATTGCATTTGCTAGGTTACGAGCAGCTACAATACTGGATTTACCATTTGCAAAGTGTGATCTTGATCCTGCAGACTCGCCTGTATTTGGACAATACTTACTGTCTGTCTGGATTAACTTAATGTCATTTGGTGTAACATCAGGGAAGTAAGGTCTAAGTGATTCTAATGTACATACCAATGAACCAGCGTCTCCGCCTTGTCCTTGATCCTGCCAAGTATCATATTTTCTGAATTTGCCATCAGCAACTAATTCAATAGCTACACTAGCTTCATCAACACTACCTAGTCCAACGTTATATCCGCCCCATGCAAGACCTACACCTCTTCTTACTTCAGCTGTGTCGGCTGCTTTTGCTTTCTTAACTGCTGCTTCATAAAGAGGCTTCATCTTATCCATCATTTCTTCCATTGGATATTGAAGGAATTCTCTCTGGTTCAGGTTAGTGTCTCCCTTTCTAGCAATATTCTTATATCTAAAATCAAATGGATCCATTCCTGATTTTTCTGCCAACATATCAACTAGCGCTTCACCACATGTATATGCCTGTGGAGCTCCGTATCCTCTATATGCTGTACCGAATGCATGGTTTGTAACAGCTGAACGTGCTAAACCTGCTACGTTTGGTACACAGTATGGGAAGAACATGAATCTAAGAATCTTTGTAAGTTTGTCATCTCCTAGTTCTGGATAAGCACCGTGGTCTAGACCTGAGTCAAATTCACCAGCGATAATCTTTCCGTCTTTGTCACAAGCTAATCTTCCGTTGAAGTATGCAGGTGAACGTTTTCCGGAGAATGCCATGAATTCTGAGTAGTCCATTGATAATGCAACTGGTCTACCAGTTACTTTACAAGCAATACCTGCAAGTGCATAAGAACCAGCATGCATAGCCCAACCAAATGATCCTCCTGTAGGATTTTCAATTACACGAAGATCCTCTACAGGGATTCCGATAGCTTCTGCCATGTCATCTCTGTCAAAATAAAGTGTCATTGTCTTACAGTGAACTGTTAATTTATTATCTTCATCATAGTAAGCCTGAACTGTATCTCCCTCGATGGATAGATGTGGCTCTCTTGATGAGTAGAAACTGCCGTCTACAGAATATTCTGCTTCGTCAATAAGTTCAGGAACCTGATCTGATTTACCCTTAAGTACTGGTTGCTGACTGTAAATGTTGTCCATTGATGGGTGAATTCTCTGAGCATCTGGCATAACTGCTTCTAAATAGCTCATGTATTCTGGCAACTGTTCGATTTCAACCTTTACTTTATCTGCTGCTGCTCTTGCTTCTTCTTTTGAATCAGCCGCAACCATTGCAACTACGTTGCCCCAACTTACGATTTTTTCGTCCTGAAGCAATTTGTGCACCTGGTCAAAGACTGTTGTTCTTGGTGAGAACTGATATGCCATTAATTTGTTAGCACCTTCTACGTCTTTTGCAGTTATTACTTTTACAACACCTGGCATCTTTTCAGCTTCGCTGTAGTCGATGTTAATGATGTTAGCGTGATTTGTAGTTCTAGGCATTACTAAAGCAACATGCAATGTTGATTCAGGCATCTTTAATTCTACATCATCTCCATAGTCGCATACTCCGCAAGCCTTAGCCATAGCGTTAGGACGAACCAAAGGCTTACCATAGAATCCTTCTTTTTGATCCTTAGTCCAATCATATGTAATATCTTCAAGAGTTTTTTCTCCACGCATAATAGCTGCAGCTTCCATAACAGCATCTACGATGTGCTTATATCCTGTACATCTACAAACGTTTCTGTGCTTTTGGAACCAGTCACGAACGTCTTCTCTTGTAGGAGTATCATTTTCTAATAGAAGCTGATACGATGACACGATAAATCCTGGTACGCAGAATCCACACTGTACTGCTCCTAAGTTTACCCATGCATACTGAAGTGGATGAGGATGCATTGCAGTCCCAATACCTTCAATTGTAATAATAGAGCTATACTCTTTAATAGTTTTAATTTTTTTTGTACAAGAACGGATAACTTTTCCATCTAAGATAACAGAACAGGCCCCGCACACACCAGTGCCGCAACCTACTTTTGTACCAGTCAGACCCAAACGACGTAATACAGTCGCCAATGTATCCTTCTCAGGATCACAGATGAATGTACGATCTGCACCATTGATGTTCAGAGTGAGTTTCTTCATAATAATTTGCCTCCAATTTTCATATAACTTGCTTTAACAAAGGTAGCAATTAGTTACCATTGCCACTTTGTCAACATTTTATCAGTTAATTCAAACTACTGTCAACCGTATAAAGTGTTTTTTTTATACTAATTTGCTGTTTTCGTCATCACTATCTAGCTAATTTTATGGTTTGTGAGAATTTTTCTCATTTTTTCGACTAATCATTCACAGTTTGAGAAAGCAGAATAACCCTTCACAAAATTCCCAACCAAAAAACTGATTCCTGTAATGTACAGAAATCAGTTTTTGTTTACAATCAAGCTACGTTAAGAAGTGTTGTTGCCATAGCCATGTAGGTGATAACAGAGACCATATCCGTCAGTGATGAAATCATCGGAGTAGCCATAAGGGCTGGGTCAATACCAATCTTTTGAGCCACCATTGGAAGTACGCTACCGATGATTTTTGCAGCTACGACGATAACCAGCATGGATCCGCAAACAGTAAGCCCAATCATGGGACCATATCCCCATCCATTAGGACCAGGGCCTAAGCCTGCACCGCCAGGATCTATCCAGCAAATACGTATAAAGTTTAGGCTGCTTAAAATTATGCCGATGATCAAACTAACCCGAAATTCTTTCCAAATTACTTTTCCAAGGTCTGAAAAGTCCAAATCTCCCAAAGCTAAACTACGAATAATCAATGTCGCTGATTGGGAGCCTGAATTTCCTCCTGTACCCATAAGCATAGGCAAATACGCCACCAAACAAATTACTTTTGACAATGTAGCCTCAAACCCAGAGATGATTCCACCGGTAATAATATATGAGCACATTAATATAAAGAGCCAGGGCAGCCTGTTTCTAACGTGACGAAAAACCCCCATGTCCAGATACTCTGTATCCGTACCATCCATTACGCCAGCCATTCTTTCAATATCCTCTGTTGTTTCCTCTTCAATAACATCTAAGATGTCATCTACAGTGATAATTCCCACCAAACGGTGTTCCTTATCCACTACTGGAATAGCAATAAATCCATATTTCTTAAATGCTTCTGAAACATCTTCTTGGTCATCGTAAACATTTACAAACACATAATCCGTCTGCATCAAATCGTAAATCTTCTTTCGATCATCAGCGATTACTAATGCCCTAAGGGATACAATCCCTTCCAGTTTTCTGCCCTTTTCCTTTACATAACAGGTATATACAGTTTCACTGTCCATGCCTTCCTTTTTTATATAAGCTAATGCCTCTCCTACAGTCATATCCTCTTGAAGGCTGATGTAGTCTGGGGTCATTAAGCTTCCAGCGCAAGTGTCTGGGTAGTTTAGGAATGTATTAATCAGTTTACGTTCGTCCTTTGGAGTCTTTTCCAAAATTTTATCTACAACGTTGGCAGGAAGTTCTTCTAAAACGTCAATCTTGTCATCGAAGTCCATTTCTGTGATAATATCTCTAATTTCTTTATCTGTAATTCCTTTAATAATGTTTACTTGATCATCAGGAGGCAGGTAAGAAAACACCTCTACTGAAACATCTTTAGGCAACATCCTAAACATGATGACTGTCTTTTCAATGCCTTCTTCTTCTAAAATTTCTTCTAGAATTTCTGCAATGTCTACTTCATTGTTTTCTAGTAACGTATTTCGTGCCAAATAATATTGTTTGCTAACTAATAATTCTAACACTTCCTCTAGCCTCTGTTGAAATTCTTTAGGTTTTTCTTTTTCCATAACGCTTACCTCCTCTCTTTTAAAGTCAGTTGTTAATTATACCTAGAATGACTCTTTCTGACAACCTTTTACTCTAATGTTAGCTAAAATATTCTCTGCAAACTCCTTGGCTCGCACTTCAATATCTGTCACCTTATATATAGCTTTAGCGTCATTGGCTGTTTCCACAAGGCTAAATTTCCCCGGAAGTCTGAATGTTTTATTCATATTCAAGGCGCTAATTAACTGCTCTGCTACTATGTCCCCTCCACTGTACCCTGAAACTACAATGCCAAACAAACTCTTCTTGTAAAACTTATGACTGACCACTAATGCAGTCAATCGATTGATAAATGCTGTAAGGTTTGCACTTACCGCATCATTATAATTTGGACATACCATAACAAGTGCATCACATTCAAGTATAGCTGGATATATTTCTTTCACCATCTTTCCACCATAAAAGCAGCTGCCTTCTTCTGAAAAGTGAAGGCAAGTCTCATAAGGGCACCCTCTGCAATCAAGGACCTGACCATTTCTAATGGATATCTCATCTATGGTAACCCCATCTAAATGTTTCTTCACCATATCCCATAAGGTAAGCGTATTTGATAGCTCCCGTTCTCCAGAATGAACCATGAGTATTCGTGGCTTTTCCTTAAGTATAGGTTCATGAGACAAGATAGTTTTCACCAGGTTTTTCCCTGCAACCATATAGGCTCCCATATTATCCGTATTTAAGTTTTGCGCCTGTATATTAAAATTCTTTAAGGATTTAGTTGCTTCCACAAGTGGTCTGCCTGGAAATGCACACCCAGATCGATTGGCACTGTACACCAATTCTCTTGCAATGGATTTTGTGAACAGCTCGTTGGCTCCGTCAACAATAACTCCAGCAACGCTACCAGAAAAGCAATTCTGGTTTAATCGTATTGCCTTGAGCATATTGAAAAACTCCAGATTGATTCCTGATTCGCCTAATGAAATAGTAAAGAGAATTCGCCTGTTACGCAGATCTGTTTTAATAAGCTCTTCTACTGTGATGATTTCCTTGTAATTTTCCCCTTCTAAACTTTCCTGTAAAATAACATTTAACCGTTCTGCTTTTGTCACTTCCCTACAAAGTGGGTTTATTAATAATAACTCTTTCATTGTTCCCACGCTCCCTCATATTATTTTTGCTAAATTATCATATGCTCCTTTTATTCGATTAAATAATTTTTCTGGCAATGGTAAATCTTCCACTTCAATACCATGAGGCGTACGTCTGTTTTTAACCCCCAGAAACGCCCCTATGTCATCTTTTCCCATGTAAGTTGAGCTGTAATGCCATTCCCCTGATAATGTTGCCAACAGGGAAATTGCTCCTGATGATAATGCTGGTGCAATGTATGGTTTAAATCCTAGTTGCCTAGTTTTCAAGTTTGACTCTATTGCTAGTTTTGTTAATTCTAGCGACAATTTATGATCATATTCTTCTATACTGTTTGCTATTACAAGGTCTTCTCCATGAGGGCCAAAGGCTCTACCCTCTGCAAGAAATGATCCAAATTTGTCTTCCTTTCTTGCAAAGTATAAGGCTCTACTATTCATTACTCCAAGACCATATCCTTCAACCTGCTGTGGCGCTAATCCCTGCAAATATGCTGCTTTACAAAGAGGGTCTACTGGATCTGACACTATAGCAAAAATTCCTTTAAAATCCTCTTTTTTTGCCATAGCTGCATAATACTCCACTAATTCTACATTACTCTTTAACTGAGCCATACGCACATCTTCGCCTTCTTGTCCCACTGGAGGAACACCCCTTGATGCACAGAAAATCATCATATGACAATTAAAAAGTTCTTCCGTGGAAATTATCTCTACTTTTGGTAGACTCCCATGTTCTATAGGCTGATCAATCTGATTAATCTCCATTTCAAACCTGGCACATACCTTCGGGTTAATATCCCAAATGCCAATAGATTCCACTTGATTTTCACCCATAAGGCGAAGTCCCATAAGAACTGTACTACCTACATCACCTAAGGCCAGCAGATTAACCCTTTTTTTCCCATTTAAGGAAAATGGATTTTTCTCCTCTTGCTTAAAAAAGAAACTATCTTCTTTTATATTTATTCTATCTTTATCTTCCACAAGGTCACTTAATCTTTTCGTCATAGCTAACTCATCTCCTTATAAAATAATATCTTCAAGCCGAATCATGTGTTCAATAGCATTAGTCAAATATGTTGATGGAGCCAAATTCATGTCGTAATTCATATAGTTTCCTCCATCTGGTATCCTAGGTGAGATTACAACTTCTGAAAGTCTCTTTAAGGTTAACTGACGTTCAAAAATATTCTGATACTCTTCCTCTAAAGCTAAAAAAATATTTCGTGCATTTTCTAGGCAAACCATTGAAAAATTGTATATAGCCTCTTTTGGTGCCCCTTTTAAGAATCGTGGCGCAGCGTAAGGAAGAACTAGGTTTATTGACGGAAGTAATGTGGCTGGCACATCATCTTCTCGTTTAACTGCATCTCCTCCAATAAATGGATACAATGAAGATTCTACAAACCAATTTGCCAAATTGGGAATAAAGTAAGCACTCTTTACTTCCCTTCCCTGAATGGTCATCAGGTCTTTTCCCTGACCAGATAAAAGGCCTACCATAAGTTCTTTTACCTCTATATTATTTTCCTTTAAGATAGGGTCTAGCTTCTTAATTCTGTATCCCTTGTGGAGTAAGTCGTCCACTAAAATCACCTTTCGCTTAAATGATTTAATGATTTTTACCTGGTTATTAATAGGTGAATAAAATGGATACTCCTCAATAGTAAATCCATCTAGCTGAGGGTTGAAGTACTTCTCTGTGTGTAGGGTCTTTGTGACTGTATTTGGCACTGCCATTCCTCTTAGAATCTTCCCAAATGGTACGCACATATCTTCTCCCAGCTTTCGTACTTTTGCTGGTTCACTAGACACATTGTTAGCCCTGGTAATCATGTCGACAAGCTTATGGTGCACTACGCCTGAATTAAATGACAACACCAGGTTCCCTGGATAAAGTTGAGTCAATGCCATCTGCATATTCTCATGGGCTCCTTCCAACGCTCCAACAACCTTTTCGCTTTTATTAAAGGGATCTTTCAGTACTGTATCCATGTTTTGAGATAGAGAAATTGGACTTTTCATATCCACTTCATATATTCCTGTTTTGTTTCCTTCTATTAAAATTTCTTCAAAGCCTTGGCGTTTTAGGGTTTTATATATCTCTATATCAATCCCCCCATCTCCAATTGGATTGTATATTGCATAGGTAAAGTCCTCTTTCAATCCTTGGGCTAAAATTTCAGTAATTATCAGCTGTACGATATCACGAATAGACGTATGGTAATTAAAATATATCCCTCCAATTACCATGATTTTACCTGTGGTTTTTTTCCTAATATATTCAGCTAATTCCTGATTCTTAAACTCTTCATAAAGATGGGATGTAGCTACGTGTTTAAATGCTGCCAAAGCCTCAAGCTTGTTATCTTCATTTCCATTTCTAAGAGATATGCTCCTAACATTTTTATCGTCTAAATATTTTTTCAAAGCTGGTATCTCACAATTGTCCTTCAGATTTTTCCATGTCATTTCTCCGGTCACGTCACTACCTCTATGTTCAAGCTGATCAAAATGAATAGCCTTAGCCTGCATTATTAATTTATACTGAGATTCTCTAAGATACAGGCTATTATCATAAATATAATTCTGAGCAACTGGGTCGATTAGGTTTGAAATATCCCTGTTATAGTCTATATTTTCCCTTATTCTGGTAGAGCTTATATCTTCCAGATGAACAGGAAGAGTTAATTCCACTATATTCCCAGTAATTGCTTTATACGCCTGAGTAAGATCTTTTGAAGTTCCGTCTCCAGCTTCTATGCTTTCTCTTCTAAAGACAATATGATTAAGTGTATGAATAGAATTCTCTTCTGGTGGCACTTTATAGGCAGAGGCATTAACAATAACATCGCTTCCCACAACGATATAAAGGTCTTTTTCTGGTAAAATCCCCTTTAGGTTTTTCAAATCATCCGAGTTTGAAATATTGACAGGTATATTATCTGGAAAAACATATACATTTCCTTCATCGGCCACAGACATAGTAATAATCTTTCGCCTAATCATTCTCGGCTGGGTTTTTTTAGACCAGGAAAATTCATCTAAGGCTAAATAAACCTCAAACCCCAAGTCTCGAATGGAAGTGATGATTCCCTTATGGCTAGATGAAAATGGATCAAATGTCCCTGGAAAAAATGCAATCTTATCACACATTGGCAACTTGAGTTGTCCCTTAGTCAAATTATATTCGGAAATAAAACGGTAAATATGATTAAGGGCTGCTGCATTTGTGAAAAACATTAACTCATCTTCTTTTTGATCTACAATTAATGTAAGCATTTTCTTGTAAATTCGCTGGAATATTTGATTTTTCTCTTCAAGGGATAATGAGTGGCTGCCAAATATATATTGGCCAATAACACGAAATGCTTCTTCACTGACGATATCGTTATAATTGGCAAGGCCTCTAAGCAACATTCCTAGAATCATCTGTCTTCGCCTGTCATAATCCTCCTCTAATTCACTAAAATAATCTTTATATTTAGCATATCGACTCATAAGTTCTCCAAGAGTATCCAAGGTCACAGAAACAACTCGCTCATTAGTACTCTCAAGTAATATTCCAAACTCTTTTATAAGTTCATTTAGCTCATTAGGGTGAAGATATAGTGCTACCTCTCCTAAATATGCTGGAATGTACTTGGAAAATTGATACTCTCCAATTTCAAGGCCCTTAGTTAACTCTATTACCAATTCATTTCTCTGATCCAACGGCAAACGTTTAATTACTGAAATCAACCCTTTTCCGGCACTGTGACGAACGGTGATTCGTTCACTGACTTTTATCAAGTTGGATAGATGTGTAGCCACATGAAGAACTTCCCTGACCCGGCCGCTTTCCACCCCATCTAAAAGCACATCTATATTTGCAGCTTTAATAATCCATGAAGTATCCAATTTGAGATTCTCCAGGAAAATATCTGAAGTTGTTTGTTCTTGATTGTAAAGGCGATCCTCATATTCTGCTGTTTTTTCGTCTATGATACCAAGCCGATTTTTTATCTTCAATTTAAGGAAAATCACGCTGACTGCAGCCTCATCCTCCACTCTATCCATTACAATTAGGGCCCACTTGTCTAGCCTCTTTGTCTCATAATTTTCAACCATATAGCTGGCGAAGCGAAGGCCGCTTATTTTTATTTCCAAGGAATCTCGTTTAACCGCCTCTGCGGAAAACTCAAGTAATTCTTGTCGCTCTTTTTGTGTACAAGTTTTAAGAGAAACGCTAAGGAGAGAATCTAATAATATAAATACGGTCTCATCTTCCATGTCCTTTTCCTTAAAGAAGGTTAAAAAACGACTTAAATATTCTTTTTCATCAGACGTTCTACAATTTTTCTGAGCTGATATAAGAACTAATTTAAGACAAAATCCAATCCAACCTCTGTGTTGGTCTGTAACCTTATGGTCTGGATAAATAATTCTCTTTAAATAAAAGTCCCAAAGCTGAAAGCTATCCATATCCTCCTTAGTCTGTTGCACTCCTTCTGGTAATTCCTTTTTATATTCTTCATCATAGTTTACAATAATCTCTCCAATAAGATCTGCCGACTGCCTACGAATGTCCCCTTCCTTATGCATAAGTAAATCATAAAGGAAATGTAAAGTCATCATTGTCTGTTTTGCAGTCATATAAGTGTAGTATTCTCGGAGAACATTAATGTATGCCCTAACGTTCTTCCATTGTTTTTCACTTCTTGCTGCCTCTAACAAGTTGCCAAAAGCCGCCTCACTGTTAAATTGATTCATTACATCTATGTTGTGTTCAATAGCCAAATGCTTCAACTTATCTACAACTTCCTGACCACGAAGAAGTGCTGAATCAGTCTGGGCAGGAATTGACATTTCTTTAACATTAAAATTTGTGCTAACTCCAAGGCTAACCATATATTCTTCAAAATCTTTTAATTTTGCGTATACTCTTTCATATCTTTTTCTCTTTGCATCATCTACGTTGTCCAGTTTGTTTAGAATAATGTTAAATGACTCTTCCAATGTGTAAAAATGGATTAATTCCTCTCCATTTATCCTTTGACTTTTCACACGGAAATCCGCATATATTAAAACCAACGCTTCCACAGAAAGGTTTTCAATTTCTAAATCCCAAGTAGAGTGATTACTAGCAATATGGGCAATTAAAGGCATATTGTTTCTTCTTAAAACTTGATCCGTGTAATAATAATGAAGATACGGAATTCGGTTAGCAGAAGATCCTCTACATCCGTATTTCCCCAAATCATGTCCTGCTGCTGCGCCTGATACTAAAGCAATGTCCACAGGGGCACCTACTTTAACCAGTTGTCTTCCTATATGAACTGCTCCATAGTGAACTCCGCTAATGTGACCTATTGTGTTAAATGACGTTATCTCTTTTCCAATCTTCATGAATTCAATCACATAATTATCTCTCATAAATGTACGAAACTGAAAGTATTCTTCTCTTGCACTACAATCCTGTATTTCATCATCCTTTAAGAGTTCTAAATCTATAAGTGGTAAGAACTTCCTATTCTCTCTTTGATAATCCAGGCAAGTTCGCAATGTTTCCAAATAAAAGTAGCGTCCTTGAAAGTAAGGATCACAAGATTTATTATCTTCATTAATAGGAAACAATACATCTATAGTAGATTCATATATATACTGTAACCAGCCTACCTGCGGTCTGTCACAAAGACCGTCTAATATTTCACTGCATATGTCTAATATACTTGTGCAGGTTATATCTCCTTGACCTATTAGTTTCTCAACCTTTTCTGACAACCGTGCCCCTTCTAATTTGATCAACATGACTTTTTTAGTCATTTTCATATTTTTCAAAAATTGTTTGTCTGTCAGATTGGTCTCTAACTCCTTGTATAATCGCATTGTGCTCTTTTTTTTCAAAGCCTACACCTCCCTTTATGTACTATTATCCTATCTTTTACACCCTTTTACAAGTTATTCTTATTTTCTCACCTGCAAGATATTTTTCTCGTTTTTGTTATTCTTGCTCATTTTTCAGAAAATTAGAACTTTGTTAGAACCTTTGAATTATATTGACTAAAAATCCCCAAAGTGCTATATTAAACCGTAGATAAAGGTCAATTTTTTAATATTAAGTTGTTGAGAAAAAAAGGAGAAAACGAAATGGCAAAGTACATTGAACAATGCATCGAAGATTGTAAAAAGAACAATCCTGGCGAAATTGAATTTCATCAGACAGTAGAAGAGGTTCTTCATTCACTAGGACCAGTAATTGAAAAGCATCCTGAATATGAAAAAGCAGCGATTCTTGAAAGATTAGTTGAACCTGAAAGAGGAATTACTTTCCAGGTAACTTGGGTTGATGATGCTGGTAAAGTACAGGTTAACAAGGGTTATAGATATCAGTTTAATAGTGCAATTGGGCCTTACAAAGGCGGAGTAAGATTTGCACCAAGCGTATACCCTGGTATCATTAAGTTCTTAGGTTTTGAACAGATATTAAAGAACAGTCTAACTGGTCTTCCTATCGGTGGTGGTAAAGGTGGAGCTAATTTCGACCCTAACGGCAAATCCGATGCTGAAGTAATGAGATTCTGTCAAGCATTCATGACTGAGCTTTATAGACATATTGGTCCTTCAACAGACATTCCTGCTGGCGACCTTGGAGTTGGCGCAAGAGAAATCGGTTACATGTTTGGACAATACAAGAAAATCGTTAACAGATTCGAAGGAACATTAACTGGTAAAGGTTTAACTTGGGGTGGACTATTCGGAAGAACAGAAGCTACAGGATACGGAATCGTTTACTATGCAGAGTGCATGTTAAAGGCAAATGGCGAATCACTAAAAGGCAAGAAAGTTGCTATTTCAGGATTCGGTAATGTAACTTGGGGTACAGCACTTAAGTTGAATGAACTTGGCGCTACTGTTATTACTATTTCAGGTCCAGATGGCTACATCTACGATCCTGATGGTATCTCAGGCGAAAAGGTTGATTACTTACTAGAGCTTAGAGGTTCAGGCAAGAACATTTGCTCACCTTATGCTGAAAAATATAAGAGTGCTAAATTTGTTCCTAAGACTAAGCCTTGGGAAGTTAAGGCTGACTTATATATCCCATGTGCTACTCAGAACGAAATCTTGATTGATGATGCTAAGACAATCGTTGCTAGCGGATGTAAGTTCGTATGCGAAGGTTCAAACATGTCATCTTCAAACGAAGCAATTGCTTACCTTCAAGATAACAAAGTTATCGTTGGACCTTCAAAAGCAGCTAACGCTGGTGGCGTTGCTTGCTCTTGTATCGAAATGGGACAGAACGCTGGAAAGACAGTATTCTCACCTGAACAGGTTCACGCACAGCTTAAAGATATCATGGTTGGTATCCACGATTCATGTCAGAAATCCGCTGAAGATTATGGCTACGGCTACAACCTAGTTGCTGGTGCTAACATCGCTGGTTTCTTAAAGGTTGCTGACGCTATGCTAGCTCAGGGAATCTAAACCAAAACATATAATTTATCAACAATTAAAGAGCGCTTCGCTTTGTGCAGGCGTTCTTTTCTAATGTAAAAATAAATTTTATCATTTGTATTTGATAACTGGAAATCCACTCCGCAAAATGTTATCATATTCTTAACTATAACTTACATAAGAAAGGACGAACTACTATGTACGAAACAATTAAGTATGAAATCAAAGAAGGCATAGCCTTTATTACAATTAACCGACCTGAGGCTATGAATGCACTGAACGGTCAAGTTTTAGATGAACTATACGATGCCTTTAATCAGCTTGACAAAGATGCTAATGCTAAGGCTGCTATTGTTACCGGCGAAGGAAAAGCTTTTGTCGCTGGAGCTGACATTGCACAGATGAATCAAATGAATCCTGTTGAAGGTAGAATTCTCATCGCTAAGGGTCATAGTGTAATGAACCTTATTGAAGCTGTTGAGAAGCCAATCATTGCTGCGGTAAACGGATTTGCCCTAGGTGGCGGATGCGAATTAGCTATGGCTTGTGACATCAGAGTTGCCTCTGTAAAGGCTAAATTTGGTCAACCAGAAGTAAACCTAGGTATCATTCCTGGATTTGGTGGAACTCAACGTCTGCCAAGACTTGTTGGGAAAGGCATGGCAAAATATTTGCTTATGACTGCTGAAATGGTTGGTGGTGAAGAAGCTCAAAGGATTGGACTAGTAGAAAAAGTCGTTGCTCCTGAAGAATTAATTGATACTTGCATCAAGATTGCCAAGGCTATCATGGCTAAGGCTCCTATTGCAATTGCTGCAACTAAAAAGATGATCAACGTCGGCTATGGACTTGATATGAGCGCTGCAAGTGTACTAGAAGTAGAAGGCTTTACTGGTCCATTTAGTTCCGCTGATAAAACTGAAGGTATGACAGCATTCCTAGAAAAAAGGCCAGCTAAATTTGAAAATAAATAATTAAATCAAAAGCCCCCTAGAACTAAAATCCTAGGAGGCTTTTCTATTTTTGGGGTTTATAAATCGTAATACATATCAAATTCTAATGGGGTTGGTCTTAAGCTATGAGCTTTTGCATCTGCTCTCTTGTTTTCTAGCCAAATTTCAATTAGCTTTTTGGGGAACACATTTCCTTTAGTTAGGAATTCGTGATCCTCTTCCAATGCATCCAGTGCCTCATCTAAACTAAATGGCAAATTTTTAATATTCTTCTTTTCTTCGTCAGTAAGTTCAAATAAGTTGAAATCATAAGGGCCAAAGCCCTCTTCTACTGGATCAATCTTATTTTTAATTCCATCGCATCCAGCCATTAATATTGCTGAGTAAGCATAGTATGGGTTACATGTGCCATCAGGATTTCTAACTTCAAACCGCTTTTGGTCTGGGTCTTTTGCATAAGCTGGGATACGAATAACCGAGCTTCTGTTGGCTGTTGCAAATCCTATAGTAACTGGTGCTTCATAGCCAGGTACCAACCTTTTATATGAATTGGTGCTTGGGTTTGTAAACGCACATAAAGCTCTAATATGCTTTAGGATTCCACCTATGAAATATAAGGCTTCTTGTGATAGCTGTGAATAGCCATCTGCATCATAGAACAAAGGTTTCCCTTCTTTAAGTAGCTGCATGTGAACGTGCATACCGTTTCCTGCTTCGTCAAAAACTGGCTTAGGCATAAATGTGGCAGTTTTGCCTTCAGCGATAGCTTGATTTTTAACAAGATATTTTGTCATCATAGTCTTGTCTGCCATTTCTGCAATCCCACCGAACTCAACCTCTATTTCAAGCTGTCCGGGTCCTCCAACTTCATGGTGGTGGTATTTTACCTTTATGCCCTGATCTTCCATAAGCATGCAAACTGTGCTTCTAAAATCGTATAGTATGTCTTGAGGAGGTGCCATGTGGTACCCACCTTTATGAGGCATTTTATATCCTAAGTTATATTCGCTGTTATCTGTATTCCATTCCGCCTGTTCTGTATCAATAGTGAAACTAGATTGATTAGGCTTGGTTGAATAGCTAACATGGTCAAATACGTGGAATTCAAATTCGGGTCCAATCCTCATTTCATCTGCGATGCCTGAATCCTTTAGAAACATCTCTGCATGTTTGGCAACATTTCTTGGGTCTTGATCAAAACGCCTGTTTTCCGGCAAGTCGATTACGTACACATCGCCTATCATAGCTAAAGTCGGTATCTCCATAAAAGGATCTATATATGAGGATGTTAGGTCTGGAATAAATACCATATCGCTCTTTTCTACTGGTGCAAACCCGTAGTTACTGCCGTCAAATCCTATACCATTCTTTAATGTGGCTTCTGTAAATCTGTCCGCAGGAATGGTTAAATGTCTCCATCGTCCATTCAGGTCAATCATCATAAAATCTACCATTTTAATCTTTTTCTCTTCAATGAATAATTTTGCTTCTCTAAGTGTGGTAAACATGGAAAGTCTCCTTTTCTCTTTTGCAATATTTTTTTCCTGTTACGAGTATATATTTTTGTGATAGGTCTGTCAATAGTAAAACGCCAACCAAATTGGTTGACGCTTTACTTTAATCTTAAATTTTATTTTACTGGTTTTGGTAAACGTTCACTAATAACGTTCATCAAGCTATCTGTACACTTAAGCGGATCAACGAAGGCACTATCACCTACTACCACAAAAGCTCCATCCTGGGTTGGTGCAAGCACTCCGCCTAGGATTTCTCCAAGCTGGGCATATTTATATCTTGGTAGAGTATCTTCCATTTCCGCAGAAATTTCAAATGTATCTTCCCATTCAAACTCAACTTCATATACGTGGGCAATTTCAGCTGCAATTTCCCAGTTGTTGAAGTCAATTTCTTCAACTATGGCCTGTTGCACTGGCTGCAATCTTCGCTCAGTGTTAGTATAAGTACCATCTGTACTCGCAAATCCAGTTCCTGGTAATACTACATCTGCTTTAGATGCAGTCATAGTCATGTGAGTATCTGAAACCATTAAGAATTCAAGTCCGTCAAATTGTATATCTGGCTCTTCACCGAAGATCAAGAGAGCTTTCACGCCGTCCATTGCTTCAGCACCATCTCTGATTCCTAGATCCACAATACCTTGAGAATTATTTTTTGCTTTCACTTGTAACACGCCGTCTCTTGGTGTACCAATATGACCTGAAACCATAGCAATATCACCAATCAAGCTTGCTGCCTGTGTAGTAACAAAGTTCTGGTTGAAAACGATCATTGCTTTCTTTGCTTTTCCATACAGGTCTGCAATTTCAGCTGCGTCATCAGAAACCTTTACCTTGGCAAGGCTCTCAGCAAATGCATCAAATCCAGCCACTGAAGATGTCTTACCACTATCAACTAGTGCCTTAGCGATTTCCTTTAAGAAACATACATCGTTTTTCGTCTCAACTATCTTGGTTGCAAAATCAAAATGCTGTGGATAGTCTTCTGGATTAATAAGAACTACCTTAGCACCATTTTCTGCTGCCTGTTTAAGTTTAAGGCTGATTACCGGATTATCTACTGTATTAAATCCTGTTACCAAAATCACGTTAGTCGCAAGCAACTCGTCAATTGAGTTTGGAGAAGCATCAAATCCTATTACTGGTGCAAGGCCACTCACTCTATTGTTAAAGCACAATGTTTTTGCTCCAAGTACGTCTGCCAATTTCTTCATGGCATAAGCCTCTTCATTTGTATATCTATCTGAGATAGCAACTGCCACGGCATCTTTCCCGTATTTTGCTGCCAAAGACTGGGTCTTCTTAGCAACAAGCACAAATGCTTCATGGTAGTCTGTTTCTCTAAAGCTTTCCCCTTCTTTAATAAGAGGATTCTCCAACTTGTCTTCTAATAGGGAACAATCAAATCCCCATTTACCCTTACCACATATAAGCCCAGCATTCACTGCACCTTCTTTGTCTGGGTTGGATTTAATAAGCATATCTGCATAAGATTCAAGCTCCAAGCTACAACCTACTGAACAATATGAACATGTAGTGTTTGTAACATCTGTTGGAAGAGGAACTTCCTTAATCATGCTAGTTTTTTCCTGAAGTGCTCCTGTAGGACATACGCTTACACATTGACCACAAGATACACAACCTGATTCGCAAAGTGGCTTTTCAAGGCTAGGCTTTACTACTGCATCAAATCCTCTATCTACAAGGCCAAGAGCCCCTATACCCATAACTTCATCACAAACTCTTACGCATAATCCGCAAAGAATACACTTGTTTGGATCTCTTGCTATGAATGGATGATCATCTTTAAATTCAATCTGATTCTTGTCCCCTGCCAGTCTTTCTGGTTTTACATCATACTCATTGGCAAAGTCAATCAATTTACATTCAAAGTAATCATGGCATCCACATTCTAGACATCTAGACGCTTCTTCTTCCGCTTGTTCTTCATCAAATCCTGAAACAACAACCTCAGCGAAGTTGGACTTTCTTTCATCAGCTTCTAAAATATCATACTCTGGTCTACAAAGTTTTTCTCTATCTTCAAATGTCTTTTCTGTAACATCATCTCTTTCTACAACGTAAGGCTTTTCGTACTTAACTGCCTCTCCGTTTAAGTAAGCATCAATAATGTATGATGACTTTCTTGCATCAGCGATTGCTTCTACTGCAATTGAAATTTTATCATTACCACAGTCACCACCGGCAAATACACCTGGCATGCTGGTCATGAATGTATCAGGATCGTAAGAAATAGCGCCTTTTCTAGTTTTTTCAACGTCGAATATACTGCTATCAACTGCCTGACCTATTGCAAGAATTACTGTATCAACATCGATGATTTCTGTCTTACCTTCTACTGGCATAGGCCTTCTTCTACCAGATTCATCTGGTTCGCCTAATTCCATTACCTGTAGTAGCACCTGCTTAGCATGGCCCTCTTCATCTGTAATCACTTCTATAGGGTTTGTCAGATTTTTAAAGATTACGCCCTCTTCTTCACCTTCGATAATTTCAATTTGGTCAGCAGGCATTTCATCTTTTGTACGTCTATAAACATTATAAACTTCCTTGGCTCCAAGTCTTACTGCAGTTCTACAAGCATCCATAGCAGTATTACCACCACCAACGATAGCAACTTTTTCTCCAAGTTTAATTTCTTCGTTTCTTACTACTTTTCTTAGGAAATCGATGCCGCCAATAACGCCTTTAGCATCTTCTCCCTTACAGCCAACTCCTGTAGATACCCATGCACCAATGCCAAGAAGCACTGCATCAAAATCACTTCTTATTGTTTCAAATGGAATATCTACTCCAACTTTTGTATTTGTAATGACTTCTACACCCATCTTTTCGATTAGGAATACCTCATCATCCAAAACTTCCTTAGGTAATCTATACTCAGGAATACCATAGCGAAGCATACCACCGGCTTTAGGCATTGATTCAAAAATCGTTACTTCGTGACCCATGATTCTAAGGAAGTATGCTGCAGAAAGTCCCATAGGTCCTCCACCGATAATAGCAACGCTCTTTCCTGTATCTGGTTCACAATCCGGCATAAACGCATCTTCACTGTACATATCCTGATCAGCTGCAAAACGTTTTAACATTTGAATTGAAATTGGCTCGTCGATTAATTTTCTCCTACATTCATCTTCGCAAGGGTGAGGACATACTCTGCCCAAAGAACCTGGAAGTGGAATCTTGTTCTTAATCATTTCTATAGCAGCTTCGTATTCTCCGTTTGCGATTAGTCCTACATATCCCTGACAATCAGTCTGCGCTGGACATGCAAGTACGCAAGGAGGTCTACAATCACCTACATGATTGGATAATAGAAGTTCAAGATTTGTTTTTCTTGATTCTATAACTCTTTGTGTGTTTGTGCTAACCACCATATTAGGAGCGATTTCTGTCGCACAAGCCTTAAGCAATTTTGGATTACCCTCAGCCTCACACATACAGATACCACATGATCCGTAAATCTTAGTTCTTTCATCAAAGCAGAGAGTTGGAATATATATATCGTTTTCTCTGGCAACTTCTAAAATTGTCTGTCCCGGTAAGCCAAAGACTTCTTTGCCGTCAATATTTAATCTGAATTTGTTCATTGTTGTCTCCTCCTCTCCTACTCTACTGTAATAGCATTAAATTTGCAGCTTTCAACACATCTGCCACACTTAATACATTTCTCTTGGTCAATAACGTGTTTTCCCTTTACTTCGCCTGAAATTGCATCTACTGGACATTTTTTAGCACATAGTGTACATCCCTTACATCCATCTGTAATCTCAAATTCAATAAGTGCTCTGCAAGATTTTGCAGTACACTTTTTCTTGTAAATATGGTCTTCATATTCATTTCTAAAATACTTAATTGTAGTTAAAACAGGGTTTGGAGCTGTTTGACCAAGCCCGCACATAGATCCATCTTTAATCTTAACTGCTAATTCTTCAAGAAGCTCAATGTCTCCATCTACTCCTTCTCCCTGTGTAATTCTCTCTAGAATTTCTAACATTCGCTTTGTACCAATACGGCAATAGTTACATTTACCGCAAGATTCTTTTCTTGTAAAATCAAGGAAGTATCTTGCCATGTCTACCATACAAGTAGTTTCATCCATAACGATCATACCGCCAGAACCAACGATAGCGCCAGTCTTGTTAATATTTTCGTAATCTACTGGTGTATCAATCAATGCAGCTGGAATACATCCGCCTGATGGTCCACCCATTTGTACAGCTTTGAATTCTTTATCTTCTTTGATGCCTCCACCAATACCAAAGATAACTTCTTTAAGTGGAAGACCCATAGGTACTTCTACCAAACCGCCCTTTTTAATCTTGCCAGCAAGAGCAAATACTTTTGTACCTTTACTCTTTTCAGTGCCCATATCTCCAAATGCTTTACCACCATTGAATAAAATCCAAGGTACGTTTGCAAGTGTTTCTACATTATTAATGTCTGTTGGCATCTGCCAGTATCCCTTTGCTGCTGGGAATGGCGGCTTAAGTCTAGGCATACCTCGTTCCCCTTCTAGGGAAGCAATAAGTGCAGTTTCTTCACCACATACAAATGCGCCGGCTCCTGCTTTGATTCTAAGATCAAAATCAAATCCACTGCCAAACAGATTTTCACCTAGGTAACCTTTTTCTCTCGCTTGATCCATTGCGATTTCTAGTCTGTGTATTGCTAGGGGATACTCTGCACGAACATAGATTACTCCTTGAGTAGCTCCCATTGCATATCCACCAATAATCATTCCTTCTATAAGTGAATGTGGATCTCCTTCAAGAACTGATCTATCCATGAATGCGCCTGGATCTCCTTCGTCAGCATTGCAAACTAAATATTTTTGATCTCCTTTGTTGGCTTTTGTCGCATTCCATTTGAACCATGTAGGAAAGCCTGCGCCTCCTCTGCCTCTAAGACCAGCAACTTTGATTTCTTCTATTACTTCGTCTTCTGTCATCTTAGTTATGACTTTTTCTACTGCCTTATATCCATCTACTGCTATGTACTCATCAATATTTTCTGGATTGATCAATCCGCAATTTCTAAGTACAACTCTTTCCTGTTTACCTACAAATTGCTCATCTTCACTTGAGATAGCAAATGTTGGTTCTTTCTTACCACCGATAAGATGACTATCTACGATAGCCTTTACATTCTCTGGTTGAACCTTTACGTATCTGGTCATTTCCCCGTTATCTTCATAAACATCAACAATAGGTTCGAGGTAACACGTACCAACACAACCTGTAATGTCCACGTCTATATTAAGATTCTTTTCTTTGATTTGCTTTTCAAATTCAGCGGTAGTCTTTTTCGCACCTGTTGCAATGCCACAACTGCCCTGTCCAATTATAACCTTCATTGCTTCACCCCTATGCCCTTTCCTGAATCCCTGCAAGGATGTCCTTGACAGAGTCTTTGGTCAGATTTCCATAAGTTTCATCTTCCTGACCAGTTTTAATCATCATTACCGGAGCAAGAGAGCAGCATCCAAGGCAAGCCATATTATTAAGAGTAAATAGACCATCTTCTGTGGTTTCTCCATCTTTAATGTTTAATTGCTCACAAACCGCTTCTTCAATCATGTCTGCACCATTAACATGGCAAGCTGTCCCTTTGCAAAGCATAATCAAATGCTTACCAATTGGTTTTAATCTAAATTGTGAATAAAACGTAGCAACCCCATATATCTTCGCCGTTTTAATGCCTGTTGCTTCAGATATGTAGCTAATAGCATCTAATGAAAGATATCCGTAAATGTCTTGTGCCTTTTGTAAAATCGTTATTAGGTTACCTGGTACTTTTCCGTATTTTTCAAGTACCGGTCCCAATTCTTTGAACTGTTGCGCTTGATCTTTGCAACCGCAGCAACAACTTTTTTCACTCATAAAAAAACCCTCCTGTATTAAAATCGTTTTCACATATACGCTGTATTATATCAAATGTCACGAGAAAAGACAATGTATTACCATGTTCAAATTAATGAAATTACTTGCACAAAATCTGGAAAAAAATTACCGCCAGAAAATTGAAAATTCAACATTCTTAGCGGCAACATTTTTTTTCTTAATTACTATTTATCCATGTCTTTGTCTGCTTTGATCTCCTCTGGTTTTGTCCTCTTTGAAACATTCAAGTCTTTGGGTTTAAACAATTTCCCCAGATTCATCTCCATAACAAGAAGAGCCAGGAGCAACAATACACCTCCTGCATATGCTCTTGGAAGTAACACCTCTCCTGCAAAAACAAAAGCTACAATTCCAGCAAACACTGGTTCGAGAGTAAATATTACACCTACATGATTGGCTGTTGTATATTGCTGGGCAACGGCTTGAACAATAAAAGCGACGCCTGTGCAGAATATAGAAAGAAATAATACAGAAGCCCAAACTCTAGGAGCCTCAGGCAATGAAGGCTTTTCTCCAACAAATGCAGTGATTAGACAAAACACTCCCATAAATCCTAGCTGAAATACCCCTAGCTGAAATGCATTTACATCATCTTTTTTTACTGCTGTTTCAGTAATAATCAAATCTACAGCATAGGCAAAGGCACACAAAATGCAAAGCAAATCTCCCCAAGCTAGTTGCAATTGGTTATTTAATGTAAGTAGTGCGATTCCCACTAGGCACATTAGCACTACAATTCCCATTTTTTTGTTGGGAATCTCTTTTTTAAATACAAAATTGAGAAACGGGGTGAATATTACAGAAAGAGCACATAGAAAGCCTGCATTTGATAAGCTTGTATAAAGGACGCCATATGTGGCACCAATATAAACGAAAAACAATGCTATTCCTACAAACATACTGTAAATCAAGGTCCTCTTATTTACCCCCTTCAGTTTTGGAAATGTGAAAATTACTGCAATGACAAAGGCCCCTAAAAATCTATATGCATTTAAGGTGAAGGCACCCATCTCTGTAAGGGCAATATCCATTAAAAAGTAGGATATCCCCCAACATATTGTTACTATGACCAACATAAGGTCTGCTTTTACTTGTCTTGACATGATTATATCTCCGCAATAAATAGTTCTAGGGCCAAATTGGGTTCCAAAAGCCCTGTCTTAATATGGCCGTCTATTTCATAAACCTTAGTTAAAATAAGTTTTAACTCCTTAATGGAATACCTGCCACTAAAGCCTAAAGCCTTTTTGACTCTAAATTCGTGAATACCTAGCCGCTTTTGTATCTGCTTAGGATCCTTTCCTTCTTCTCTCATTTCCTTCACATCTAAAATTAGTTCCACCTGGGAAGAAATTAAGGCTAAAAGTTTGTATACCCCTTCTCCTGAAACCAGTAGGTTGTGAAGTAATCTGTAGGCTTCGTCTTTCCTATTTCTGCTAATTGCATCTAACATTGCAAAAATATTAGTCTCCATATTGGTGGAAATAGTCAATGCCACATCTGAGGCAATTATCTCGTCTCCTTTACTGTGAGCAATGATTTTTTTTATATCATTTTCCAAGTTGTATAAATTGTACTCAATGTCTTTGTTTGTATATCCGCTGTCTTCAATAAGTACTCTGAGCACCGATTCTCTACAAAATTTCTCTGAATTTTTAAACCGCTTGATGATAAAGGCTTTTAGCTGTTGCCCCATAAGAGGCTCAAAGTTGTAAACCTTGCCAACTTTTCCTATGGCTGTCTCAATCTTAGGTTTTTTACGATCCTTTTTTTGTGAAGTGTTTCCCGTGATGATGAGAATGGAAGAATCAGGAACATCTTGGATATATTCTATTAGATCCGCCTCATCCTTATCTGAAAATCCAGTAAGTTTTTCTCCTATAGCTGGAGGAAAATCTTGTAAAATAACTATTCGCCGCCGGGAAAACATGCTTAGGGTTTCACAACTTTCCTTTATATTTTCCATTGTCAGTCTCTCACCTTCAAGCTTGGTTACATCCAAACTTGCATATGCCTCATCTACATATTTATTAATTATAAGTTCCATTGACCAATGAACTAAATATTGTTCCTCACCACAAAGCAGGAGAATATTACTAATATCCTCCTTCCTGATATCCTTTCCTATCTGCTGAAAGGCATGTTCTTTCTTTTTTAGATCACTGTAGTTTCCCATCTATACCTCTGTTTACCATGGTAACAATCCGAGGAGTTTTGCTTTTGGATAAATCACAAAGTCCTATGGCTCCATCAAGATCATTTCTATATATCATTATACATTGTTGTTGATATTTTTCAATAATTGATGGTACTGGATGTCCAAAATTATTTTTTCCCACCTGAAATATTGCAACATCCGGGGATGTTGCTTTAATGAATTCATCAGAGGAGCTGTATTTACTCCCGTGATGTGGAACTTTAAGAAAGTCAGTTTTTAATTTATTACTTCCTTTATATTCATTTATAATTTGCATTTCTCCCTCTGTATCAATATCTGCTGTCATCATTACTGACTTACCTTTGTAAATTACTTTTATTATTAAGCTAGAGGAATTTTCATCCTCTTTTGTTTCTTCATATTCATCTAGTGGTTTTCCCTGGGGATAAAGGATTTCTAAAACCACATTCTTTTCAAGGTTTACAGTCTGACCTCCACGAATATATAAAAGCTGCTTCTCTTTTAGCTGAGTTTCCTTTAAAATCTTATCTTCTTTGATCTTGTTTCCTTCATATATTCCTAACTGTTTTATCATTCCTGTCTTTGCTAGTGAAACAATCCCCTCATAGTGATCCTGATGAAGATGGGTAACAAAAGCACAATCTATTTTATTCACACCATTCTTTAACAAATACGGCTTTAATTCCTTCTCGCCTACATCATAGTTATGACTTCCCCCTCCATCTATGAGAAAGTTTTTTCCCTCAGGAGTTCTAATGTGAATGCAATCTCCCTGACCTACATCTACAAATATAATATTTGCCTTAGAAAAACCATCCTGAGTCAATGGAGTTGCGATTAATCCACAAAAAACAATAATAGCAAGACCAAGGCTAAGTTTTTTCCAGTTCTTTCGGCCAATGTAGATTCGCCCTAATTCAGAGACTCCAAAAAAGAGAATTCCATAATATATAATAAGAAAAAACAATGAAGGGCTGACAACCTGAAAACTGGTCTTTCCTCCTGAAAATATCAAGTCGTTAATCCATACCATGGCCTTTCCGCTAACAGATAACATTTGAGCTCCTAAGGAAAAGATAAATTCATTTATAGACCAAAAAAACATGGTTAAAAGACTTAGTGGGATCATGATTCCTGCCAAAAATACTATGGGAACATTAGCAATAAAGGCTCCAAAAGAAAAGTAATTAAATAAATATGCGGTGTAGGGTGCCATTCCCACTTGAATTGCAACTGTAGATAGGAATATTCCCTGATAAAATTCTTTAATTGTTCCCATAACAAGACCAATAGTAAAAATAGCTAAAAATGAAAGTTGAAAGCCTACATTCCAAAGCTGTATCGGATTTACAACTAGCATAATAACAAAAGTAAAGGATGCGGCGGAAAGCAAATCATATCTTTGATGAATGATTTTGGCAACAATATGCATTACTATCATAATGGTGGCCCGCATTACTGAAGGAGAGAAATTAGCCATTGCCGCATATAACAGTAATGCCGCCAAGGTAAATGAATGGAAGAGCTTTCCTTTTTTACCTGGCCATAAAAAACATAAAAAACCATAGACAACACCAAGATGAAGCCCACTGGCTGCCAAAATATGTGCTGTACCATTTTTCTGAAAGCTAACATATACTTCCTCTGACAAATCAGTTTTATCCCCAAAGACCATAGCCTTAATCATCGCCGCTGAACTAGATCCAATTTTTTTCTCTAGGGAAATAAAAAACTCACCCTTTAATTTGGCCATATTTTTTTTAAACTTGTCTTCTTTTATAGGTAGTATTTCTAAAGAGTATGATTTTACCGTCATAATGGTCCGAATTCCTAGGGTTTTTAAATATAATTGATAGTCAAAGGTCTTAGGGTTTCTTCTGGATTTTGGCAAGGAAACTTCTCCCTTAATTTTAATCCATGATCCTTCAAGATACCCTATGTATTCAGCCTCACCATAAAGGTTTACTAGGATCCTTGTTTCTTTATTATCTTTAGTTACCACTGCAACTTTTAATTGTCTATACTCTTGGCTCTTTTCCTTTACTTCTAAGACCTTCCCTTTAACCTGTGTAACTTCTCCAACAAATTGCTCCATCGGATCTTCCCAGGTGTTTGACAATTGAAATGAAAAAGCCGCCAAAAAAAACAAACAAAAAAACAAACTTAGTATTCCTAAGATACTTCCTTGCTTTTTCAATGGCCCTGTCCATAAAAAAACAATCAAACTGAATAAAAACAATAAAATAATTATCCATATGGTTAAGTCTAATAAACTAGCCAACATGATTCCCAAAGCCCAAGCTCCAGCAATAAATATCATCGGTCTTCTCAATTTCTCACCTTTACAATAAGACCCTACCTCTTTTTTCCAACAATGCCTTTTTATTATATTCCATATATTTCCATTTTTCAACATTAATTTGTGAAGAATTTCTTAAACTGTTTAACTTGCTCCTTTAATTATGATATAATGCAGACTGAATATATGTTTAATAGGAGGAAAATATTTTGTCAAATAAATTTACAGATGATAATAACAATAAGTCCCAATCCGACGATATAAATGAATTTTTCGCTAAATTCGATAATGCTGGTAATGGCACTAGTGAAAAAGGTAAACCTACTGGTGATACCTCACCTACAGCAACGCCTGCCTCACCTTCTGATTCAACCAAAACGCCAAAGATGCCAGAAGCAACAGTTGAAGCAGAAACGCCTATAGCATCAAGAGCATCAAGGTCTTCAAGGTCTTCAAGATCTTCAAGATCCTCACGGAGTGGTCGAAGTGAAAAAGAAAAAGGTTCTTCAAAAAAAATCTTTAAATCCAAAGCTTCTAAAGAAGATGGCTCCATTTCTTCAACGGCAACAGGTTCTTCTGGTAAAAAGAAAAAACCTCAAAGCAAAACTCGTAAAGTTTTGAAGATTATTGGTCTTGCTATTTTAGCGTTTATCCTTATTGGCGTAATATACACAGGTGTAACTATTGCATCTGCTGACCGTATTGATCCACAAAATCTTTACTCATACTTGTCTCAAAGATCTACTTTGTATGATGATGATGGAAAACAGATTGAAAGCGTCTTCTCTGAGGGAGGAAACAGAACCAATGTTAATTATGACCAACTTCCAAAGGATTTAGTTAATGGAATTGTATCAATTGAAGATAAAACTTTTTGGGATCACAATGGGTTCAACTTTATCCGTATGCTAGGTGCAATCAAATCCAGCATATTTAATAGTTCACAAATTAGTGGTACCAGTACAATTACTCAGCAACTCGCTAGAAATGTTTATTTGTCGACTACAAAGAGTGAACGTTCTCTAAGTCGAAAAATAAAAGAAGCTTACTATACGGTTGTCCTTGAGCATAATCTTTCCAAAGAACAAATTTTAGAAGCTTATTTAAATACAATATATTTAGGTCATAACTCCTATGGAGTTGAATCCGCTTCTCAAGCGTATTTTTCAAAAAGTGTAAAAAAACTTAGCTTGCTTCAGTGTGCATCTTTAGCTGCCCTACCTAAATCACCTGATGCGTATGCTTTAGTCAAGAATTATGAAGTCGGTTCTGTAGATTCTGCAAGCCCTGTTATACTTACATCAACAGACACAGCAACTTATGTGTATAATGGAGATGTGTCTAAAGGACGTCGTGATGCAACTTTAAGAGCAATGGCTGAACAAGGTTACATAAGTCAAAAAAAATGCGACAAGGCTCTTAAGCAAGATTTACGTAAGCAAATGAAAGTTGTAGTAGATGATGGTGGAAAGTACTCTTCTTACTTTACAGATTACGTTTTGAACCAGCTTACTGATGATATCATTGAAGAATATGGCTGTACTAAAAGTGAGGCTAAAAATAGAATTTATACTGGAGGTTTAAATATTCATACTACAATGAGCGGTCGTGACCAGAAAATTGTAGAAACCGAATTTTCTCATAACTATAATTACCCTAGTGTAACCAATTTGAGAAAAGATGCCAATAATAACATAATGAATTCCGATAGAACTAAGATTATTTTATATGACTATGATAACTATTTCCACAACAGCAAAACCTTGACTTTAGGCAAGGGTGACATTAAAAAGAATAGTGATGGTAGTGTAACCGTTCTTGCTGGAAAACGATTTAACATCTATTCCACTTCTGTAGAGGGCATGACAGATTTAAGTATTCAAATGAAACCAATGTACCTATATGAAGGGTACACCTTAAATACAATAGAAAGTGGGGCATTGTCTATTCCGCAAAAGTATAAGAGCCAAGATTCTGCAGGTAATGTAGTAATTTCCGCAGACTTTTTCAAATCAGCTGAAGGCAAATACTTTAAACTAAAAGGTAACAATCTTAAGGTTAAAGAAGGCGGCTATACACTAAATCAGAAAGTGGTTCAACCTCAATCAGCTATGGTAATCATGGAACATGGTACCGGAGAAGTTAAGGCAATGGTCGGTGGTAGAAATACCGTTGGCAAGATGCTGTACAACCGTTGCGTTCAGCCTCGCCAACCTGGTTCCTCCATCAAACCTATGGCAATATATTCTTCTGCATTGCAAAGTTCATTTAATGCACAAAAAGCAGGAGAAACTATGAGTTTAAGTACAAGTGATGGCAGTAATTGGGGCAGTTATATTACAGCTGCTAGTTTAATCAATGACGCTGCAATTGTATATAATGGAAAAGCATGGCCAAAGAACTGGTATTCCGGATATCGTGGAATAATGACACTTCGTACTTCTGTTGAGCAGTCTGTCAATGTGAACTCAGTAAAGACTTACCAACAAATGGGACCTGAATTCCCTGTATCCCAACTAAAGAAAATGGGAGTAACCACTGTGGTTGAAGACGGTGCGGTAAACGACCTTAATCCAGCAGCTCTTGCTCTTGGTGGTATGACCAAGGGAATTTCTCCAGTAGAAATGGCTGCCGGATATGGCACATTCCCTAATAAAGGAACTTACACAGAACCAATTGCATATACGAAAGTAACCAATAGAAAAAATGAAGTTCTCTTTGATAAGGAACCAAAAACTGAAAAAGTTCTCGATCCAGGTGTGGCATTTATTATGACAGACATACTCAGGACTACTGTAACTAGGGGTCTTGGTAAGGATGCGGCTATTGGAAGCCAGCCGGTAGCTGGTAAGACAGGAACAACAACGGATAACTTTGACGCTTGGTTTGTTGGTGTAACTCCAAAATATGCAGCTTCTTTATGGATTGGTAATGACGTTAATATCGAACTTAGTACGGGTAGTGCTGCTGCCGCACGTTTATGGCGTAACATTATGGGTCAAGTTTGCTCAGGAAGCACCTATAAAAATTTCCCAAGTTCTCCTGATAATGTATCTAGCCAAAATGGAGAGTATTTCGTTGATGGAACATATTCCTATACTCCAAGACCTGCTGTTAGAGGTACGGGCACCGGAGGAACATCTCCTAGCACCACATATCAACCACCAGCAACCACTAGAGAGTATACACGAGCTACTACTAATCCTACACAAACAATCCCAAAAGCGACAACAGAAAAGGCGACAACAGAAAAACCAAAACCAACAAAACCAGCAGGTGACAATGAGGACTAACACATCATTTGATTGGTAAATATTAGATAAAAAAAGAGCAAGGATGATTCTAAGCTGTTCCCAGGGAACAACTAGTATCCTTGCTCTTTTCTAACGAATGGACTTTGGGTTGAAAATTAAAGCCACGATATATCCCCATGCAATGGCCACTGTTATTCCTCCAGCGGTAGCCTTTAGCCCTCCAGTTATTGCTCCCATAAAGCTTTCCTTCGCACCCTCCATTGCACCTTTTGCAAGTGCATATCCAAATCCGGGAAGTGGTACACTTGCCCCAGTCTGTCCAAGAGATACAAGTGGCTCATAGAGATGTATTCCCTGTAAAACAGCGCCTAAAACCACCATGATTACTAACACCCTTGGTGCTGTAAGTTTTGTCACATCCATTAATATTTGACCTATAACGCATATTCCTCCTCCAATTAGAAATGCATAAATATAATCCATATTTCCTCTCCTTTCTTACTCTGCCTCTAAGACAATAGCATGAGCTATTCCTGGGATAGATTCTCCTTGAAAAGGACTTAAGGTTGAAAGAAGTGCTCCTGTGGAAATAATAAGAGCATTCCTAAGTTCCCCTCTTTGTAGTCGTTTATATACATAGCTGGAAAAAACACTAGCTGAACATCCACAGCCACTACCCCCTCCATGAACGTCCTGCTCTTTGGCGAATATCATCGCACCACAGTCATCATAACAATTGGCAATTCCTTCGGGAGAAAAACCTGCATCTGCCAGTAAATCTTTTGCTATATCCTTGCCAATATACCCTAAATCTCCAGTCAGAATTAAATCATAATCTTTTTCTGTTTTTCCTGTATCTTGAAAGTGGTTTAGAAGGGTATCAACTGCTGCTGGTGCCATTGCCGCACCCATTTGATTTGCATCTTTTACACCTGCATCAATAACTTTCCCAATGGTTCCACTTGTCACTTTCACCTGTTTCAATTTTGTTAAAGAATCACCTGTAACAACTTCCTTTTGCCAATCCTTCCCTTTATATGAAAGCACCATAGCACCTGCTCCAGTGGTTGTCCACTGAGCTGATGGTGGTCTTTGGTTTCCGTGCTCTAGTGGCATCCTAAATTGCCGTTCTGCGGTACAATAATGACTGGATGCTCCAACTATTACATTGTCACTATATCTTCCGTCAGTGAGGACGGCACCTAGCATGAGAGACTCCGTCATAGTGGAACAAGCTCCATACATCCCTAGAAATGGAATATGAAGATCTCTTGCCATAAATGAAGATGACATTAATTGATTTAATAAGTCTCCGCTAAGCATTGCCCCAATATCTTCTTTTGTTTTCCCCGATTGATTTACGGCTTCAATCATGGCTGTCTTAAGCATTTTACTCTCAGACTTTTCCCAAGTTTTTTCTCCAAATGTATCTTCTTGTAAAACGGTGTCAAACCATTTTCCCATGGGACCCTTTCCCTCTTTAGTTCCCACCACAGAATAAGCGCTAATAATAGAGGGCCTATTGGTAAAAATTAAAGTTTGATTTCCTTTTTTGTTATTAGTCATTCTTTCCCCTCCTAAAACCGCCCTACTAGCCAATAAATTATTCCGATTACTCCGCTGACAGTAATACCACACACTAATACAGGTCCTGCCAAACTGAATAGTTTAGCGCCAATACCCAGTACTACACCTTCCTTTTTATATTCAATAGCCGGTGCTACCATGGCATTAGCAAACCCAGTAATAGGCACTATCACTCCTGCCCCGGCAAATTTGCCCATGATATCAAAAACTCCAATTCCTGTAAGGAGCTGGGCTGTCATAACTAAAATTATAGTTACATAATTTCCTGCTGTTTCTTCATCAAGGCCAGTTTCCCCCAAGTAGTTTTTAAGTAATAGCGCTAGAACACATATTGACCCACCTACAACAAAGGCTTTTACACTGTTAGCAACATACTTTGGTTTTGGTGTGAACTGGCTTGCATATTCTTCATAAGCTTTAGCAACCTGTTTTTTTTGATCTTTTGCTTCCTTCTCTGGCATATTCTCCTCCTTTACAATTCTTTTTTAGTATTCCCAAATGTGAAAAAATATGCCATAATGAAAAAAAGAAAGGATTGATTATGAATATGAAAAATTTGATTTTGGCATCAAAATCTCCACGTAGAATTGCCATGATGAAAGAAAAGGGGTTTTCGCCTAAAATCATAGCAGCTAATGTGGAAGAAACTATTCCCATTCCTCTTGACCTAGAATCTACTGTAATGTATTTAGCTCTAAAAAAAGCTTTGTCAGTGGAAGAAAATCTGACAGAAAAAGAAAAATCTACCTATCCAGTTATCATTGCTGCGGATACGGTAGTTTATCATAATCGTATTATTGGGAAACCTTTTGACGAGAAAGATGCCTTTAATACCTTATCCCAACTTAGAGGCGGAAGCCACCTAGTTGCTACTGGAGTGGCATTACTCACAGCAAACTCGCCTGATCGAAAAGTATTTTGTGAAATAACAAAGGTTTATTTTAAAGACTTTACCGATGATGAGCTTCTGGCATATGTAAGAACTGATGAGCCTTATGATAAAGCGGGTGGCTATGCTATTCAAGGAGCCTTCGGAAAATATGTAGATCACATAGAAGGTGATTACGAGAACGTAATTGGATTTCCTTGGAATAAAATTGAAAAGGAATTGAAAAAATGGGCATTAAAATAGAGCCGTTACAGGCTCTATTTTAATGCTTTAGTTTCCTTTTTTCCCTGTTAAGTGTTCAATTTCAAGTTCCATAACAGCAACCTGATCCCAGGATTCTTCAGCGTATTTTTCTCCGTCTTCCATAAAGTCAGGAGAATATTTTTTAATAATTGCCATTAATCCTGATTTTCTTTCCTCGTCACTTTTTAGAACTTTAATCTTACCAAAGACTATGACACTTCTAAATAGAGTGTTAAAATCTTCTGGAATGATATTGTCCTGTTCAATAAGTGAAAAAGAAACTTTTTCATCCTTTTTGATTGAATCCAACTTATGGCCTGTATTCGCACCATGAAATATTATTTTCCCATCAATATACACAAAACTAATAGGTACGCTATATGGATATCCATTATCCCCATTTACAGCTAAGGTTCCGTGTTTTTGGGTTTCTAACATTTTTATAGACTCTTCTCTTGTTAGAGGTTCGCCCACATCTCTCATTTTTCTAAACATGTTTCCTCTCCCTTCTTAATTAATAGTTTCCTAATCTATTTTCCTAATGGACAATTAACAGTGTCTCATCTATAGGTTACTTTACTGTAAGGACCATATATTTTATGCCCCTTAGAATCCATCTCATATGCTCTTATTTTCACATAATATCTTTTCCATGACTTCAGTCCAGTAAGGGTTTTTACCTTGTTTTTTGTAATGATTTTCTTTGTAGCTGACGAAGGGAAATTTGGGTATCTGGAATAGACAATCTCATATCCACTTGCCCCACGTACACCTTTACATAAAACTTTTAACTTGGTCTTCCCTGTTTTATCTAACCAGTAAACAGACCCTTTGCCTACTGATACCTTATTCCATTTTGCATAGAGGGTATAATCCTTATTAGCCACCTTGTCAATAGAACTTATCTTATTCTTATATTTACTGTCTGTGTACCAGCCACTAAAATTATATTTTCCCTTTGATGGGTCTTTCAAAGCAACTTTCTTATTGTAATAACTGCTTGGATTGCTATTGTTATTTTGACCGCTATTCAGCTTGTATTTTATATTGTATGGAACCGTAATAGTACATGTAGCCTTTTTATTAGCATTCTCCTTAGATACAGCTGTAACAGTTGCTATTCCGTTTTTCTTCCCTGTAACTTTTCCTGTAGAGCTAACGGTTGCTACCTTTGTATTCGATGATATCCACCTAAGATTCTTATTGGCTGTCCAGTAAGGCATAACTGTGGCTGATAACAAAAGAGTTTTACCTTTGCTTAATGTTGCCGAAGTTTTACTCATTTTCACTCCTGTTACAGGAAATGTATATGGATCCATAGCGTAGCGAATTGCTCTTTTCCCGTTGACTAGTCCCCAACCAGAATAAATATCTTTACCTGGAGTATATAAATCCTTAGCGGTCTTTTTTAATACGTCTTTTACTTGACTTGGCTCAATACTTGGTTTAGCCGCATAAATCATCGCAGCTACTGCTGAAACTACAGGTGCAGCCATGGAAGTTCCACTATTATAGGCATATTTATTACCTACAACAGTGCTATAAATATCTTTACCTGGAGCAGAAAGATCTGTAGTATCACCAAAGTTTGAGAAATCCGCTTTTTTATCATCTTTATTTGTAGCAATTACACTAATTGTGTCTTTATAGGATGCAGGATACGCCGGTTGGGCCGTCCCTTCATTGCTAGCAGCACAAACTATAGTGATACCAGCTTTTGTTCCTTTCTCAATTTCATCGTTAAATGCTTTATCATAATCATAAGTCGCAAGGCTTAAGTTAATTACTTTCACCCCATGATTCTCAGCATAAGCAATAGCTTTAATTATATCCTCAGTTAGGGCATATAAACCAGGCTCACTTATATTTTTAATATATGTAAATACATTAACCGCCAATAGGTCAATTAGGTTATTGTTTTTACCAGTTCCAACTCCGGCCACTCCTATATTGTTATTAGCCGTAGCACCAATGATTCCTGCTACGTGAGTCCCATGTTCATCTAAGTCCTTAAGTAATTTAGGGTATTGGCCTCCTTTTTTTTGAGTAATATCCACGCTTAGATCTTTATTTAAGTTGTCCTGAAGGTCTACATGATTAACATCCACACCTGTGTCAAGAACTGCCACCTTTACTTTTTCCGTTTCTATCTTATCTAGGATATCCCAAGCTCCTTCGGCTTCTACCTTGTTAAGGTACCACTGCTTCCCATAATCTTTATCTGTGGTAGCTGTTTTGGCCGTCTTATCTGTATTTTGTCCTTCTAATTTATACATATAATTAGGTTGGGCATATTTAACATCAGGATCTTTTGTATATGCTTTTACTGCTTCCTCCACACTTTGATCCTGTGGCAATGTAACAGCGCCAACAATTTGGCTATCTATGGTGTCTAAAATTTCCGTTTTCTCGCCACCTAAATCCTCTACCACTTCTTTAGATTCTTTATTATTTATATCATCATTAAATACAACTAACACTTTATTTTCAACATAGTCAGCCGTTTTTTCCTCTGCTCCATAAATAACCTGTGGCCTAACACTTGTAAGTGCTATTCCACCAAATACTGCTAATATTGTTATTACACTAATTATTCGCTTTTTCATTTTCTTTCCCCTTTAGTTTATTATATCATATTTGATAGCATTATTTGTAAGGTGAATCAAAAAATAAGTAACCCCCTGGTCTTAAAGAAACAAGGGGTTGCTCAAAGCGTTTATTTATTTATTTTCTTGCTTTTTTTCTTTCTTGTAGCCAACATGATTCCACCTCCAATGATGGCTAGAACCACTACAATCCACAACTGGCTATCATCGCCTGTCTGAACAGCTCCATCTTGTGGCGGATCTGTTTCTTCTATTTCACTAACTGATTGTGTAGGCTTTTCAGATGGTTGTGGTGGTTCTTCCTCTTTTACCTGAGCAACTGTGGCCTCTGGAGGATCAGTAGTTTCTATCGTCTCTTTGGGCTCTGTAGATGCAACTACTGTTTCTGGTTCCTCTGTTATTGTCACCTTGTGCTCATCCTTTCTTTCTTCCACCTTGTCACCCTTTGCAAAGGCAATATTCTCTACTTCCTCTTCATTAAGCTCATCAGATTCAAAAGTCACATCATAAGTTACAATAATTTGTTTTCCCCATGGCAAATCTTTGTCCGTATTGATTACAAAAGAATAATCATTTTCAAACTGAATTTTACACTTAGCTGTAATATCAGAATCCCCATCTTTTACTTTTAAAGATTTTCTATCTATAATCATGCCATCCTTTTGAAATTCATCCCTGATAACTATATTTTTAACTGTATAATCCTCCCTTATTTCCATTACAACTAACTTATATTTTCCTGTGTCCTTAACCTTGTATGCTGGTTTGTCCGAGGTCTTAATAATCTTTAGTTCAGGGCCTTTGACCCCCACTGAATTTTCCGCCTTATCGCCACCACTTGGAATATTTTTATCATCTTTAATCAAATCTCCATTTGTATTTTTAGTGGCGGGGGTGACAGCTGTATTCTTAATCTGACCACTTTCTATGCCTCCTTTATCTACAGCAACATCATAATTAACCTGAAGCTTGCTAGTAAGCGCTAGCCTATCGTAGGCCGCCCCCTTAGCTGGGACCTTTTCGGTCTTATCTCCCATGTGCAGCTTAGGATCTATGGTAAAAGAATTTCCCTTTACCTTCACTTCACAATTTTGAGTAATTACTTTACCATTCTTATCTAATATCTGAATGGATCCTGGCATTAACTTGGCACCTTCTGTCTCAATGGTATCTGAAACAGCTATATCTCGCATAAAGCATCCTGAGTTTTCTTGTGACACCTGTAATTCATATGGGATTCTCTCCCCAGCTTTGTATTCTTTCTTGTCTGTAATTTTAATTATATCCATCTTTGGAGAGTTGATATATACTTTTGCTTCATCAGATTTTTGTTCATCTAAATCACACTTAACTGTAGCCTTATTTGGAATTTCTTTTCCATTAAGAGTTTTATTTGCAACTGCGGTAAATGAAATTTTACCAATATCTCCTTTTGGCAGATCTCCAGTAGTTAGCTGCCATCCACCTTTGATTTTGCTAATATAGTATTTTGCCTTTATTCCCGAGGCTTTTAGAGTATCCTCGTCAATAACCATCCCCTCTGGAAGAGAAATGTCCTCGACTACTACATTAGCTGCATTTCCCTTGGATTTATCTGTATGAGAAACGTCTATTTGATATTGTATTTTATCTCCTACCTGATACTCATACTTATCCGTCTTCTTGTCGATTTGTAAATCTGGGATTCCTACTTTCGTGCTAACCTGCGGTGTAGGTTCACTGTATGTTTTTGCATCATCTACAATTGTAACTTCACCCTTGTTGTTCACTGTAATCATATTTTTACTGTTATTTAGATAGGGAGTTAAATCTCCTTTAATATTCAACTTTGCCTTAATAATCAAGTCATACTTTTTACCATAAAATGAATCCCTTTCCAATGAACTCTTTTTGGCTGTAGCTGTTACTTTTTGTCCCTCTACTTTTACATCAAAGTCATCTGTATTAGTCGTTGCTGACTTTATGATCAATATGTCTTTTAATGTGTCTTCCATAACCATTGATTTAAAATAAAATTCTGGTGATACTCCTGAAGGAACAACATCAGAAATTGTATAAGTGAACTCTTCATCGGTATTATAAAGAGTGTTTGCAGTGTTATTTTCTTCTGATTTGTTCTTCTCATCTCCATCTTCTACACTTTTTACTGGCTTATTAGGTTCGGTTCTAAACATGCTATAACCTGTGTAGCCAAAAAATGCCCAAGCGCCATCTTGTCTGCTTCCAAAGGTGAACTCTAGGCCATCTGTGGCAAAAGCCAGCCCAAAGGCGCTACTAGGCTCTACATCTAGAATGTTTTCTTTATATGATGCATAGTAAATGTTGTCCCCGTCATTATATCCAAAATTTAAACGACTGTCTGTGCTGACAAATTGTTGTACAATGCCATTGTTACCCGCCTTATTTGTTGAAAAAGCGATATACTGATTAGAATCTACGTCAGAAAAAGTCAGATTTGACTTTAAAGTATATTTATTATCGGTTCCCGACTGATAATAATCAAAACGAATGCGGCTGCTGTTCATTCCTAAATTAATAACGTTTGCCCTAGGATCTTTTTCAATCATAATGTGATGAGAATTATTTGTCTTCTTTCCAGTGGCATCCTCCCAATCCATTATAGTTATTTTTACATCTAGTTTAACTATTTCCCCTGTGGTATTACTAAAGTAATCTGCCCCTTTAACCCATATCCCACAATTACCTTTCGTATTTTCTGTAATGTTAAAGCAATAATAGTCTGTTGTATCATAATTATCCACAGCCACATTGGTGTTTTTATGTTCATCACAGTAAATGTCTCTAGCCTTTACCGGATCACAGGTCTTACCAAAGGTGGAAGAGGTCATTGTTGGCGGCGATGTAGTCTTGTTTGAATACCCTGCTGGCATAATAAATGATGTACTATCTTCCTCCCAACTGGTATATACCCCTTTGTGACCTTTAAATCCTTCTGCTCCTGTAGTGCTTGTTCCTCCTGACCCTACCTGCACTGGGGCAGTGTTCTCCAAGCTAACTGCTCCAAATGAGTAAGAGGGTATTATTGTCATAATTAAAACAATTAACAATAATAGCCCTCCCCTTTTTCCCTGTTTAATCTTCATCATTTTGTTCCCCTTTCAATTCCATTTTTTTACATTTTCCATATTATACATTATATGTAATAATATGTCAATATATGGAATATGATTCAGGGAACAAAAAAACTCGGGAAAGGATTACCTTCCCGAGCACTTTTCATATATAATGATTAATCAAAAATTTTATCTGCATCATTGATTACCTGGGTAATCTCTTTTCCTGTTGCACTTTCTCCATAAGCATCGATACCTTTTTTGTCAGCCGCTCCATGAGACAAGCAGCCCGCTCCTCCAACACATCCGCCCATACATGCCATACCTTCAATAAAGTTGTTTGGCAAAACTCCTTTACTTGCACGCATTAATGCCGGTTTACATTTGTCAATTCCTTCGCATACTACAGGATTAAATTCAAATGAATCCTTACCTAGCTCATCAATAGCTTCAGCTACCGCTGCAGTAACTCCACCTGTTCTTGCAAAAATTCTGCCGTAATACGAAGCATGATCCATTTCACTTTCAGGAAGGTCCTCAACTATAATATCTTTGCTATCAATTACTGCCTGAAGTTCTTCAAAAGTCATAGCATAATCTATGTATTCTTTCACATGGTCTAGCTTTACTTCGGCTTTTTTGGCCGTACAAGGACCGATAAACACGATCTTAGCCTCTGGGTCGTGTTCTTTAATAAACTTGCCTAGAGTGGCCATTGGAGATAGATTATGAGATATATTTTCTTCCAATTCTGGGAAGTTTGTTTTTACATATTTAACAAAAGCCGGACAGCAAGAAGTAGTTAAGAACCCTTTTTCTAAAAGTTCCTGGGCTTCATTGTAAGCTACCATATCTGCTCCTAATGCAGCTTCGTTAACTGCATGAAATCCAAGCTGCTTGATTGCTGTAATCACCTGTCCTAGTTTTGAATAAGTAAATTGGGTAGAAATTGATGGTGCTACAACTGCATATACCTTGTATTTCTTATTATTATCACTTTCCATAATGGTATTGATAATGTCTACAATACTAGAAGTATCTACTGTGGCTCCAAAAGGACATTGGTAAACGCAAGCTCCACAAGCAATACATTTTTCGTCATCGATTTGTGCCTCTCCACCTTCTGCCATGGAAATGGCTTTTGGCTTACATGCTATTTCACAAGGCCTTTTAAAATTAACAATAGCAGTATATGGGCATACCTTTGCACATTTACCACATTCTACGCATTTGATTTTATCAATAGTAGCTCTCTGGTCATCATCAAAGGTGATTGCATTTAATTTACATACATCCTTACACCTATGTGCAACACAGCCTCTGCAAAGATCCGTCACTACATGCCCTGCAACAGGACACTCATCACAAGCAATATCAATTACTTGAATCACGTTAGAATTATTCTTATTTCCACCTAATGCAATACGAATACGTTCTGCTACAATGGCTCTGTCTTTGTATACACAACAGCTCATTGGAGGTTCATCCTTCTTTACAATCTCATTTGCAATTTCATTGAATACAGCAAATGAATCTTTGCCTCTCCAAGTTTGCCATGCCACTTCAACTAGCACCTTATATTTTAATTTTTGAACATTTGTATCGAAAATTCTCATGTTTCACCTATCTATTTTCTACTTGTTTATTACATCTTCTCGTATTTTTAAAAAGGGAACCGCCCCACTTATGAGACAGCCCCCCTTTTTATTGTTTTTTGTTATCTGGTCGATTATTTTGTTGAAGCATCATATAGTGCTTCAGCATTATCCCACTCAGCAATAATCTGTGGAATAACCTTGTATAAGTCACCTACAACACCGTAGTCAGCAACTTCGAAGATTGGAGCATCTGGATCTTTGTTGATTGCAACAATGATATCAGATGTCTGCATACCAGCTAAATGCTGGATAGCTCCGGAGATACCGCAAGCGAAATAAACGTTAGGTTTTACTGTTGTACCAGTCTGACCAACCTGGTGAGAGTGATCTATCCAACCAGCATCAACTGCTGCTCTTGATGAACCAACAACACCGCCAACTTTGTCAGCGAATTCTTTAATTAGAGTAAATCCTGAAGCATCGCCAAGTCCTCTTCCGCCTGAGCAGATAATGTCTGCATCTGTTAAAGAAACTAATTCCTTAGCAGATTTAACGATCTCAATAATTTTAGTTCTAATATCTGATTCAGAAATTACTGGCTTAACTACTACTAGCTCGCCTGTAGCTCCCTCAACTTTTTCTTTCTTCTGCATTACTCCAGGTCTTACAGTTGACATCTGAGGTCTAGTCTTAGGGCAAATGATTGTAGCCATAAGGTTACCACCGAATGCTGGACGAGTCTGCTTAATGCCAGTGCTTGGATCTTTAGGATCTAATGTGGAAGTGTCCAATGTTGTATTCTTATTTGCATATTCGATATAGCTTGAAACTCTGATGTCCAATCTAGTACAGTCAGCAGTTAAACCTGTGTTTAATCTAGCTGCTACTCTAGGAGCTAAGTCTCTACCAATATGTGTTGCGCCATAAATTACTAGTTCTGGCTTATATTCTTTAACTGCGTCTACTAATACTTTAGTGTGAGCGTCAGTTGTGAAATTCTTAAGAAGAGGATCCTGAATAAGGATAACTCTTTCAGCACCATACGCATAACATTCTTCTACAAGGTGATCAATTTTATCACCAATAAGAACTGCACATACTTTTGTTTCTGCGCTGATTTCCTTTGCAAGTCTGTAACCTTCTCCGATTAACTCAAGAGCAACGTTCATTAACTTACCATCTCTCTGTTCTGCGAAAACCCAAACGTCTTTATATGCGCTTAAATCTACTTCTTCGTCATCACCAGTCTTCTCAATTGCCTTGAATGGGCAAGCATCAATACACTGGTTACAAGCTGTACACTTTTCGTTGATGTTTGCGATTTTGTCAACCATATCGATTGCATCAAATGGGCAAGCCTTTAGACACAAATTACAGCCTTTACATTTATCTTTTATAACTTGAATAGCCATTATGTTTCCTCCTCCTTTTTAGATTACATGTTTGCCTTTTAGGCCAATTAATAATGCTTTTGCAATTTCGGCTTCTGTATCTCCATGAACTATTTCACCTGTGCCTTTTGGCTTTGGTGTAAATGATCTAAATACGTTTGTTGGAGACGCATCAAGACCTACAGTAGTTAAATCAACTGCGATGTCTGCTGCATTCCATGTTTTAATGGATTTATCTTTTGCTCCGAAAATGCCATGAATTGACATGTATCTAGGAGTATTTAATTCTTTGATTGCTGTTAACATGCAAGGAGTCTTTATTGCGATTTCTTCGTAACCATCTTCCAATGCTCTCTTAACAGTAATATCTTTCATGTTGTCTGCAATTTTGAATTCCTGTACATATGTAACCTGTGGAACGTCTAATTTCTCAGCAAGCTGTGGTCCAACCTGTGCAGTGTCTCCGTCGATAGCCTGACGTCCTGCAAATAATAGGTCGAATTGTCCCAACTTTCTAACTGCAGCTGCGATTGCGTTTGATGTTGCCCATGTGTCTGAACCACCAACGGCTCTGTCACTTACTAGGATTCCATCATCAGCTCCCATAGCTACACATTCCATTAGCATGTCCTGTGCCTGTGGAGGGCCCATTGTTACTACAGTAACATGTACATCATCGTACATATCTTTGATCTTAAGCGCTTCTTCTAATGCATTTGCATCGTCGTGGTTTAAGATACTAGGAACTCCATCTCTCATCAATGTACCTGTTTCAGGATTGATTTTGATTTCGTTGGTATCTGGAACCTGTTTAGCGCATACAATTATTTTAAATGCCATTTCTTCTCTCCTCCTTCTGTTTTATTTACCAAGTATTGATGCAGCGATAACAATTCTCTGAACTTCTGAAGTACCTTCATAAATTTCAGTGATTTTCGCATCTCTCATCATTCTTTCAACTGGGTAATCCTTAGTATAACCGTAACCACCGTGAAGTTGTACGCACTTAGTCGTTACTTCCATTGCAGTTTCTGCTGCAAACAACTTAGCCATTGCTGACTTAGTTCCGTAGTTGGTATGTCTTTCCTTACCATCTGCTGCTTGATAAATTAAAAGTCTTGCTGCTTCAATTTTTGTTGCCATGTTAGCAACCTCAAATTGAAGTGCCTGCATTTGAGAAAGCTTCTGGCCAAATTGTTTTCTTGCCTTCATATAATCAACAGTAACGTCAAATGCGCCCTGTGCGATTCCTAATGCTTGTGATGCGATACCAATACGGCCGCCATCAAGTGTGGACATAGCTACTTTAAAGCCTTTTCCGATTTCACCTAAAAGTCTATCTTTAGGAATCTTGCAATTTTGCATGATAAGCTCTGTAGTTGAAGATGCACAAATACCCATCTTGTCCTCAGTCTTACCAATTGAGAATCCTTCATCTGTTTTTTCTACGATGAATGCGGATATCCCTCTTGTTCCCTTGGATTTGTCAGTCATAGCCATAATTACGAAAGTATCAGCATAACCACCATTTGTGATAAATACCTTTGCTCCGTTTAATAGCCAATAATCACCTTTGTCTTCAGCTCTAGTCTGTTGACCTGCAGCGTCTGTTCCTGCGTTTGGTTCTGTAAGACCGAATGCTCCTAGTTTTCTACCAGAAAGTAAATCTGGAAGATACTTTTGTTTCTGCTCGTCAGTTCCCCAGCCATAGATTGGCCAGCAACAAAGTGAAGTATGTGCAGAACAAATAACACCTGTTGATGCGCATACTCTTGAAAGTTCTTCAACAGTAATAGCATATGAGATGTAATCTCCGCCAGCTCCTTCATATTCTGTAGGGAACGGTACGCCTAATAGGCCGTATTTCGCCATCTTCTCTACAGTTTCAACTGGAAATCTGTGCTCTTGGTCAATGTCTGCTGCTATTGGTTCTACTTCGTTAGTAGCAAACTCTCTCACCATTTTTCTTACGAATTCTTGTTCTTTCGTTAGTTGAAAGTTCATGTAAATGCCTCCTTAAATTATTATAACGGTACTTTTCTCTTCCTATTAAAATGTCCGCGTTTTAATAGTATAAACATTGTTACAAAAGTAACAACATATGAACCTAGTAAACCATTTTTGGCCTTCTTTTGCAAGGGGTTTTTATACTTTCGTTAAAATATTTTACTAATATTTTTTTCTTTTTATTCATTTTACAATTTTATAGTATTCCTTGGCTGTTAAACTATATACAAATATATAAATTATGGCGAATACTAATACTGTTATTCCAGTGCATATTGCAAATAGATTCACATCGGTTAACTGTAACGTTGCCAAAAGTTTAGTCATCATGTTAAATGATACAGCCACATGAACTATTGCCATGGCAAGAGGCAAAAAAAACACAATAAGTATTTGGCTCTTAATAGCATATCTGACTTCTTTAAAACTCATTCCTACTTGCTGCATAATCTTATATCGTTCTCTATCTTCATTCCCCTCAGAAATCTGTTTATAGTAAATAATAAGCACAGCGGCAATAAGAAATAAGGTTCCCAGAAATACACCAATAAATAGAAATCCTCCATAAATAGCATAATATTCTCCCTGAGCAATTGTCTTAATATCAACAATAACGCTTTTATCCTCATATTTATTTGCTATTTCATTTGATGCGACCATAGCCTTGTTACTCTCTGGGTTTTGTATATTCATGCCTATGTAGTTATAACTACTATCTGTTAAATAATCACTGCCTTGTTTCTTTATCACTTTATCATAGCTTTCTGCAACCACCCTTTGATCCGCTACCATAATATAGTACGACTCTACAGCATTTAGTGAACCTGATGATTCAAAGTCGCCTGGCTTTGCTTCATAAAATTTCCCATTAATGCTAAATGGAGTTTTATCTACAGCCTTTGAACCGCTTACTATTACCTGGTTTTCATTAAGATGGCCGTATTCCTTTTCAAGTGACGTTCCATTTATAGGAATCATCCGCAATTCAGCCACATTAGATGTGCCATAGGTTTCTTCGCCTGAAATGGAAAAATTATTATCGCTTTTTGATGCCAAACTTTCATAGTAGGTATATGATCTTACATCCGATGATGATAGCTCATGTTTTTTAACCACATCAAGTACGTCTTTTTTTGCCTTTGCTACTTCTTTATCTGATGCCCCTATTGATGTCACGTTGATATCCCTGGTGTATCTTTGCTCAAATGCATTTGTTGCACCAAGCTGTAGGCAAACTGTCGTTCCTATGGTGACTATAACCATTGTGCTTAAAATACAAATACTGGCAAGCCCTGCTGCATTTTTTTTCATTCGAAAGAACATCCCTGAAATTGCCACAAAATGGCTAGGATTGTAATAATACTTTTTGTTTTTCTTTAACATTTTCAACAAAGCAATACTTCCCGCTGTAAAGAGAAAGTATGTTCCTATAATTACAAGGATTACCGCTATAAAAAATAAAAGCATTGCAGTTATCGGCGATTCTACGCTTAGAGCAATCCCATATCCTGCACCAAGAAGTATTAGACCTATTAACGTCATAAATATCTTCGTCTTTGGCTCTTTTTCTCCTTGACGCCCTCCACTAAGCAAATTGATTGGATTCGTCAGCTTTATCTTTGCTAGATTGCAAAGTAGTACAATGAAGAATATTGCGCCAAAAACAATTGCCGTCAGAATTAGGCCAAACACTGAAATTGGAAAAGTCATTGCAACTTCTGCTCGTAATAATTTAAGTGCCAATAAGAATGCTAGTTTACCAAAGATGATGCCAGATAGCACTCCTGCTATTAAGGAAGACACTGATATCATTATGGTTTCTAAAAAAAGGACTTTGCCAATATGACCTTTTTCCATGCCTAATATATTATATACCGCAATTTCCTTGCTTCTCCCCTTAATAAGAAAGCTATTTGTATAAAACAGAAAGATGGCTGAAAAAATCCCTGCAATCCCTACTCCGAAACCCAAAAGCGTCTGCATGGATTCGCCTCCAACTAACTTGCTAACCCCTGGATCAGTTGCCAGGGCAATCATAATATAAAATAGAGCAATGGTAAATACACAAGTCAACATATATGGAATATAACCTTTTGCATTTTTTTTAATATTACTCATCGCCAGACTCAAATAAAAATGCTTATTCAATTGATACACCCCCAGTAGAAATCCCCGTAAGTGCTGTTGTAATCTTTTGATACATCTGGTCATCAGACATACTTCCTCTATAAATTTGGTGGAATACCTGCCCATCCTTAATAAATAGAATTCTTCCAGCTCTACATGCCGCTTGAATGCTATGAGTAACCATTATAATGGTCTGCCCCTCTGCATTTAACTGGCCAAGCATATCTAGCAATTCTTTTGATGATTTTGAATCTAAAGCACCTGTAGGTTCATCTGCCAATATTAATTTTGGCTGTGTAATCAAGGCTCTTGCTACTGCTACCCTTTGCTTTTGTCCGCCAGAAATCTCGTAGGGAAATTTCTTTAAAAGGTCAGTAATTCTCAATTTTTCTACAATAGGCTTGAGTTGTGCTGCCATCTCTTCATATGATTTTCTCGCTAACACTAATGGAAGATAAATGTTGTCTTCCACTGAAAATGTATCTAGTAAGTTAAAGTCCTGGAACACAAATCCCATATTATTACGACGAAATGTAGCTATTTCTTTTTCCTTAATATGAACGATGCTTTCCCCTTCTAGCATGATCTCGCCTCTTGTAGGTTTGTCTAAAGCGGCCAAAATGTTAAGCAGTGTGGTTTTCCCTGAACCTGACTCCCCCATTATGGATATATATTCTCCCTGTTCAACACTAAAGGTTACGTCTTGTAAGGCTCTAACCTTTTGTCCTCCAAATTTTGTTGAGTATATTTTTTCAACGTTTTTTACATCTAATAAAGACATATGCCATCTCCCTTTCTTCCTTTTGATTTATCTCATAATAGTATTATAAGAAAAAAACAAATGATCCACCATAGCTTTGGCTTACATTTGTTCTTCTAACATTACATTATTGAAAGATTTATATGGTTTAGATATATTTCCATAAGTTTTCACGTTTCTATAGCAAAAATCCCGGCATATCCGCCGGGATTTTTAATTGTATTTACTTCATTACTTGTGCAATGTCGCTCATAGCTTTTGTTTCTTGTTTTATTTTTTGATCATATTCCGTTTTTAATGTATCTCTTGTGGTTTGATAAGAAGCAACCACACTGGCATAATCTGCAGCTGTAGTCTTACCACTTTCATACAGCGAATACATTTCCTTAGTCGTTTTATATGTTGGAATGGATGTTGTCAATTTATCGCCCCAGTTTGTAAGATCTCTTTCTTTCAGATAAGTATTGGACAACAGGTTCTGTGACCGTTTGCAAACACCATCACTGAAAGATAACGCATACCATTCGTAATCCGACCATAAGCCGCCGATAACATCATTGGCAACTTCACTGATCTTGTCTTTATCCTCGCTCTTAAGCCCCGCAATCACTTTATCCAGGATTTCTATATTGTTTTGTAACCCTTCATGGTAAATTGCTGCCGTACCATAATCGGACAATCCTACAAATTCATCCTGAGATTTTTGAAAAATATCTAGCGATTTCGTATTCAGCTTTATTGCTTCTGCTCTGATCAAATCCAATGATTTCTTTTCATCTCCATTTTGATATGCTTTCAGATATCGTGCATTCAAATCCTGTGTCTTTTTGTAATACGTTTCTGATGCCGCTCTTAGTTGAGACAATGCCGCCGTATAAGCAGCCTTTTGCTCTGTGCTTGCAAAGTCATTTGAAATGGCTTTTTCAATTACATCACATCGATTGCTCATATTCAGTTCCACTGCTGGCATCCCGTCAATATATGCACCAACAGAAGCGAATCCTTTGATCTTATAATTCATTACCTCTGGGCTATAGGTATCGACATTGTCATACTGAGTATGATATTTTGCTTTTGTATGACTGGTCGGACCATCTTTGACAGTGGAATACCATTGTGGTCTAGGTGTACTGTCAGCAATGACAGGAACTCCATTAAATTGGTAAGATACACCATCTGTCATAGAATAACCATCATCCTGTACCCCTTGTAACGGCTCTGAAAAGACCTTGTTGGATGTTCCGTTCATCAGCTCTGAGTCTGTGAAGCCTTTCAATTGGGATGCAAGCTCTCTTGTGGCACTCATTCTGGCAAATTTTGAATTGGGAATAATTGCCGGAGATTCAAAATTAATAATAGCCAAGGTCTTGCCTCTCCACTCCGGTTTGGCATCGGTGATCATTTTCCATGATCCCATGGCCCAGTCAGTGGACGTTCCACTTTGACCCCATTCCTCTGCACAATGTGCAATGAAGATAATATCATTGACCGGTTTATATTTGGAGTCTATCATAGCTTTTGCAATGCCAGCGGTCAATCCAACTGCCGCTGCATCATCCTGATATCCTTCAAAGTATTTGTCATAGTGGCCGGCATAAAGAATCTGCTGTCCTGTATTTCCAGTTCCTTTTATCTTACCAATTACGTTGTAACTGACGCTGTTCTTCTTGATCTGATTGTCAACCATCAGATTCGCAGAAGCCGCCGAACTACCACTCTCTTTGTTTGCTTTCAACGCATCCAGAATTTTATCTGCACTAGCAGGTGAAATACTCAGACACGGAATCTTCAAATCTTCCGCACAAATATCCTGCATATTTATAGTATCCCACTTAGATCTGTCCTGATCACCGCTTGGGCTATACTCACCATAGCCGCCAGACTGATAGGTAATAATCGCTGCTGCGCCCTTTTCATAGGCTTCCATGTATGGTGCGTCAATCCAGAAATCCGAATATTGATTTACTTCCACCAATACAATTTTGCCTTTTACGTCCAGGCCATCGTAATCCTGTTCGAATCCATTCTTAAGATTCACAATTTCCATATTGCCCCAATCATATTTGTTAGGCTGCTGGATTGTTCCGGTAGATGCATAAGACACTATTTCCTTATTTTTGTTAGACAAATTTAAGGTTTTGTCCCCATGACTATCTTTGTATTTCAGGGATAAGGAAGCATCTTTAAACTGCCATTTGTCTACTACAACAGGGACTTTTTCCACATTGGAAAGGCCAATTTTATTAAATTCATCGGTCAGATAATTGGCTGCTCTCTTTTCGGCATCACTACCCGAGGTAATAAACCCAGTGTGATCATCTCTTATTTCATATGCCAACTTTTCCGTCACCTGTTTTGCATATTTATCATCGGCTTTGCCTTGAATTTTCTTTACATCAGCCGTCATTGGAAGGTCTTTCTTTGCAACAACCTTCACATTATATTCTGCTGTTTTCTTATTTACACTGATCGCTTTTATAACTGTGCTTCCGGTCTTTACTCCCATTACCATTCCTTTTGATGAAACTGAAGCAATCGTACGGTCAGAGGATGTCCATTTCACCGTTTTATCACTGGCGTTAGAGGGTGATATAGCGGTTTTAAACTGCACTTTCTCACCGACTGCAATGGAGCTTTTTCCTGTAATTTTAAGACTCTTCACCAAAGCTTTTACTGTCAATGTAACCTTGGCACTTTTCTTTCCAGTCTTGGCTGTAATGGTAGTTTTACCAGCTTTCTTCGCTGTCACCTTTCCTTTACTGTTAACCGTGGCTACCGATTTTTGGGTAGAAGACCACTTTACACTTTTAGAAAAACTTGTGGGATTTGTCTTTGCCTTAAAGGTTTTGCACTGTCCCACATTCATTGCGTATGTCTTCTGGTTCGGTGTTACCATTTTAATACTCTTTGCCTGTGCTGCGGCAAAGGTTGAAACAGATGACATTCCTACTGTCAAAATGACAGTTAATGCTACAATAAGTACTTTTTTGTATATTCTCATGTCTCACTCCTTTCTGAATTTTGCAAATAGTTCGACAACTAGTTTTAATTAAATCACTTATGTTTATCTTTGTCAATAAAAAAATTCATTTTTTTCATGGTTCTATCATTTTACTAGTTTATAATATTTTCTGGCCGTCAAGCTATACACGGCAATGCAAATAATTTGCTCCTTTATTCTTATATTATTGAAAGCTTTCTTTAGAGAAGTCTAAAATCACCGTAGTTCCTTGATCTATTTTTGAAGTAATCTGTATTTTATGGGATAGCTTGTCCATTATTACCTGGCAAAGGTAAAGCCCTTGGCCTGTAGATTTTGTAAACTGTCGTCCATTATACCCAGTAAATCCCTTTTCGAAAATACGAGGTAAATCTTCCTCTTTTATACCGATGCCCGTATCTTTTACAATGATTTTTTGTTTTTGTATTCTGATGGTAATTTCCCCATTGTCAGGAGTATATTTCAATCCATTAGACAATATTTGGGCTAAAACGATGCCTGCCCATTTTGGGTCTGTAATGGCTATTTCCCTGGTGTTTTCAAAGTTCACTTTAATTTTTTTCCCTATGAAAATAGGCGCATATTTTTTTATGGTTTCCTTGACCACTTCTCCCAAATTCACCTCTTCAAAGGCTAAGTCAGAAGATATATCTCCCATTCTAATGTATGACATTAACGTGTTAACATACTCTTCAATATTAAAAAGTTGAATTTTAATTTGTTCGTCTTCTTTTGTTTTTTCCTCTTTAGTCTGAAGGATAAGCCCCATGGCTGATATTGGTGTTTTAATCTGGTGAGCCCACAAAGTGAAGTAGTTCAGCATCTCCTGTCTTCCCATATATGCCTTGGATTCAGCTTCATTCTTATCAAGATCTAAATTTTTCAGAAGGTCACGATAATCTTTTTCTATGATTGTTATAGGGTCTGATAGGCTAGTAAAATCCATTTTTTCTTTGTTCTTAAGAGTAAGCAACTCAAAATGGCATTTGCAAAATCGATAAAAATCATAAATCCCAAATGGTATTAATATAACAAGACATAAAATGCCTCCATAAATGGCCCCATCTACGTTGACCCGGTACAAGTAAAGAACTATTAGAAAAATCGTAATTGAAATTATGTAAACAATCAATATCCGAATATGACTTTTTAAATAGTCTAAAAACAACCTAATCATTCTACAATATATCCTATCCCTTTTTTCGTTTTAATATAGTCTTTTAGTCCTGCTTCTTCCAGCTTTTTTCTAAGTCTAGCCACATTTACGGTAAGGGTATTATCATCGATAAAATTCTCATCCTCCCAAAGGTATTCCATTATTTCTTCTCTGGAAACAATTTTACCCACCTTGGATATAAGCAATTGAAAAATTCTATACTCATTTTTCGTTAGATCAACCTTTCGTTTATCATAGGTCAGGCTGGCATCGTTTAGATTAAGCACTGCGCCTTTGTGTTCCATCAAGTTGGTGTCCTCCTTAAACGAATAGCTTCTCCTAAGAAGTGCCTGAACCTTAGCCACAACTACAGATAAATCAAAGGGTTTGGAAATAAAATCATCACCGCCCATATTAAGAGCCATGACCACATTCATATTACTATCTGATGAAGAAATAAATATAATAGGCACCTTGGAAATCTTCCGAATTTCTCCACACCAATGATGGCCATTAAAGAATGGAAGTCCAATATCCATTAAAACAATTTGCGGCTGAAATTCAACAAATTCCTCTAGAACATTTTTAAAATCCCTTATCTGTGCTACATCATAATCCCAAGTGGAAAGGTGTTCTGCTAAAATCTTTGAGATAGTTTTGTCATCTTCTACAATTAATATTTTATACACAATCAACCTGCCTTTCCCCTATTTTAAATTATCCAATTCCTTCTTACTGTGTTTTAAGTATAAATCCCTTGCACTGAATAAAACGTATCCCTTGCAACCTGCTTCCCTTAGCTTCTCCACCTGAAGCTGTAAATTGTTGTCTTGTTTTCCCCATCCTAAATCATCACTTGCCGTGATTCCCGTACGATAAAGAGCCAGTCCTGGATAGATTGGTTTTTCCAAAGCATTAATTGACTGCCACTCTATCAATGTATCTGTAAACATTTTAGGTCTCCACTTTGCCGTATGATTATCCGTCCAGTAAATTTGTGGGACTATATAATCTACATATCCATCCTCAGTCAGCCACGTGTCTATATCTGCGCCAATGGATCTACAATTGCCCATGTTTCCTTGAGGGCTAATGCCAAAGCTTTTTTTCTTATCTATCGTCTTCACTGTCTTGTAAACCTGAGAAATCATCTGGTTTACATTGCTTTTTTTCTCTTGATCAGAAGGCTCATCCTTTACAGAAATACTCTTTTTACCATCTACATCTTTATAGCCTTTGGCTGCATTATAAAAATAATCATCAAAGTGAATTCCGTCCACATCATACTCCATGATCTCCTTTACTTCATCTACGATCCTTTGTGTAGATGTATCAAGTGCGGGATCAAGAAAATAATCTACTGTAATTCGATATGGGTTCATCCATGCGTGGATTTGCATTCCATCTTTATGTACAATTTCAATGGCAGTTTCAAGTGGATCATAAGGAATTTCTTCCTTCCTGTCCCAAATTTCTCGGCTCAGTGGGAATTCATTTGATTTATACACAGCATCATCAAATGCTCTAACATGAAAATACACTGTATTAATATCCTTTTCTTTGGCTTTTTCTAAAAAGTCCTCCATGTTTTTCTTGAATTCTTTTTCGCTTTTATTATATAGACCTAATTCTTTGTAGTCTAAATAAGCGACCCATATGCCTCTGACTTCCTTTGGCATTTCAACCTTTTGCTGAATATTATGAAGTCCTACCACTATAAGTATTGTGGCTAGAAATGCTAAAAATGCCATTACAATAATTAGCCTCTTCTTTTCTTTGTTTATTTTACGTATCTTTTTAGCCAAAATAGTGGCCCCCATTTCTTTTTGCTTGGTGAAATCAAGTAAAAAACACTAATTCCTGCTCTGGTTTCTCTCCTTTGGCAATTTCTTTCAGTTGGAGCATAGGCCCTGGTTCATTACCATCTTCTAGGCAACCAAAATCAAATAATACAGTTACTTTTACCCAATCTCCATGATTATATTTAGCTTTTCCTTTATACTTACAAAGGTACCCTAAAAATTGAATATCATCTTCACAGCAAGTCATAATATGTCTGCCTGGAATAAAATATTCTTCCCCTTCCTGAGTACTTTCACAAAATCTAGCAGAGAAGCTAATAGTTTTACCCATGTAACGTTCATAATGTTCCATGGCATCTAAATACCAAAGTCCATAGTCCATATCTGGAATCTCAACCTTATTGCCACTGTAATCAAAAGGCATCTCTTCCTCTTGATTTTGGTACATAGTACCGTCTACCTTCTCAAATGCAACCTGAACCTCTGGGTTCATAGCTTTTAAGTTTCTTCTAAATTTAAGCCGCTGTGTATCTTCAGTGGATCGGTTGAAAATAATCAGGTTTGATTCCTTAAGTTGCTCCATGAATAACTTTCGCATATTGAGTAAATACATTTCTGCTGTAGAAGCATCCACGGTGGAATATATTCCCCCTACTTCCCAGTCCCCTGGAAATTCGTTTTTCCATAAAGTTTCCATTGTCCATGTTCCATTGTATTCAATAATAATCTGGGCTGGTGCATATTTCTTTTCACACTTTTCCCACAAGGTTTTATTTAGCTCATCAGGGCTTCCTACAACAATTTTAACCATATTGTAACGTTTCAGAAATACATCATCGTATGTATTTTCTCCCTCTTCACATTGTAACAGGATTGTCACTCCCTCTTCCAGAAAGTCCGGATCCTTAACAACCTCTTTAATCAACGTTGTTTTACCACTTTCTAAAAATCCAGTAAACAGATATATTTGGGTCTCCATAGAGTTTTCTCCTCCTAATTAAAATGCTTCTTTCAATTGAACCTCTTTTAGTTTTGTTCCAATTACGCAAAGCCTGCCGGTATAATCGGGGCTACACTTACGGATCTGGATTTCTTCACAGGCCAAATCAAACTCCATCCATGTTCCATCTTCTCCCTGCAAAATTCCCTTTGCCCTGAGTATCTGTCCAAATTGGTCTGTAACAGTCATCATTTTTAATAAATCTTCCAGTTCTTGTCTTGTGAATTTTCGTATAGTCTCACTGCTCCAGCTAGTGAACATTTCATCAGCATGATGGTGATGGTGATGCTCATGGTGATGATGGTCGTGGTCATTGTGACCGTCATCATGATTACAGCCACAACTGCACTGACAACATTCCTTACCCATAAGCTGTTCCTCCATTACGTGGACTTGACTAATTGCCTCTCCAATTTGATCTCCAGTGAGCTGATCCCAAGGCGTAGTAATCATTTTAGCTTCAGGATTGCGCCCCTTCAACATTTTTACGGAATTTTCTAGGGCTTCTTGGCTTATAAGCTGACTTCTGCTAACCACAATAGTGGATGCATTTTCAACCTGATCATTAAAAAACTCCCCAAAATTCTTTCCATACATAATGGCCTTTTTACCATCTACGATTGTGATACTGCTGTTCACCTTTAATCCGGCATTAGCTACAGCCTTGGTCACATCCGAAAGCTTTCCTACTCCTGAAGGTTCGATAATAATCCGATCCGGGTTATATTGCTCCATTACTTTTTTCAATGCAATTGTAAAATCCCCAGCCAATGTACAGCAAATGCACCCTGAATTCATTTCTGTAACTTCAATTCCTGTATCCTTAAGGAACCTGCTGTCAATGCCCATCTCACCAAACTCATTTTCTATTAAAACTACCTTTTCCTGATTAAACACTTTAGAAAGCAATTCCTTAATAAAGGTGGTTTTCCCTGCGCCTAAAAATCCTGATATTATTTCGACTTTTGCCATATTCGTCTCCTTATATTTTTACTTCCCCACTGCGGAAAGCTTCAATCATTTTTGCTGTAATACTTATGTCTCCATAGCCTGTAGGTAAGTCTTTTCGTTCACACCAAACACCTTCAGCTAATTCGTCATAATCCAAATGTATAGTAGAGTCCCCATCAAGCTTCATGAAAAATCCAGAAATTAGTGAATCGGAAAACCCCCAAGGCTGGCTAGCAAAATACTTTAAATCTTTTACCTTTACTCCTACTTCTTCCATAACCTCTCGCTGAATGGCTTCTTCTAAAGATTCCCCAATTTCCACAAAACCTGCAATAAGGGCAAATTTTTTATATGGTCTGTCCGCATATCTGGTTAAAAGTAGCTTTTCTCCATCTACAATTGCCGCCATAACTACCGGTGAAATCTTAGGATATTTAATGATGTTACAATCTTTACAAACTAAAGCCCTCTCTGTTTTACTGTGGTCTAAAGGTTTGCCACATATTCCACAAAGAACATTTTCACTATACCATCGATTTAAATGGCTAGCAGTTGCACCTGCAAATGCTGCCCATTTTTCCTCTAGAGAATACAATGTATTAAACTCATAATACTTAAGTGTGTCCGTCGCTTCTACATTTTGACCAAGAAATATTGATTCTTCATCTACGGAAAATAAATATATAACCTCTTTCCTCTTCTCTCTTGGAAGTTGATTAACTCTAGGCAAGTGGTAAGTACCCTCTGTATCTATAAATAATAGAACCTGCCCTTCTTTAAAAGAATAAAACTGATTTTTTTCAACTGGCTCCACATTTGAAAATTCATTTTTGAATTTATGTGGCTTGATATTGTGTAACATACTTTCTACTTGTCCTCTCTAAAATAAGGTCTAATATGATCAGCGATAATAGTCATGATTTCCTTCTGCCCGCTTTCATACTCCCATTCGTCGCATATATATCGTCTTACTGTTTTATAAATCCATTCCTTAAAATAGATTATGGTTGACTCATAATCGTGTCCTTGGCTAATTAGTTGTCTAATGTCATATTCTGCATAATCCACCAATATTTTGCACCGCTTTTTTTCTATATCTTCGGTCACATCATATATAGTAATGTGGCAATTGTTATGGAAAGGTTTATCTGTCACTACTTTTATTTTACGCATTTTCTATTTCACCCTTATCAATTCTCTTTTGTAAATCCATCAAATATTCCCACCGCTCCATCTTGGATAAAATGGTTGCTTCAAGGCTTTCCTTCTCTTTTGATAATTCTCCAAGCTTAACAAAGTCTGCTCCGCTTTCCCCCATGTTTTTCTCAACCGTTTCTAGCTTTTCTTCTAAATTACTAATATCCTCTTCAATCGTTTCAAATTCTTTGGCTTCTTTATATGAGAACTTTAGTTTTTTGAGTTTAGGTTGGTAAACAATTTCCTTCTTTTTCTCTTTAACCTTTTCTACTTCCTCGTGTTGGCTAAGCCAATCGGAGTAGCCGCCAATATAATGGCCAATGTGTCCCTCCCCTTCAAATGCAAAGGTTCTAATAGTCAGCCTGTCTAGAAAATACCTGTCATGGGAAACTATAATTACTGCTCCGGGAAAATCATCTAAGTAATCTTCAAGTATGGTAAGGGTTTCTATATCCAAATCATTTGTAGGTTCGTCAAATATAAGGATATTAGGTGCTTGCATAAGAATGCTAAGCAAATATAGCCTTCGTTTCTCTCCACCTGATAGCCGTCCTATTTCAACGCTATGCATGTGAGGTGCAAATAAAAACCGCTCTAGCATTTGTGAGGCAGAAAGTGTTCCGTTTTTTGTCTTAATACTCCCTGCAATTTCCTCAATATATTTTATAACTCTTATATTTGAATCCAAGGCTTCATTTTCCTGGGAAAAATACCCAACATTCACAGTTTGACCCTTGTCTATAGTGCCCGTGTCAGGTTGAAGCTGGCCCAAAATAATCTTCAGCAATGTAGATTTTCCACAACCGTTAGGACCGATAATACCAATTCGATCATTTCTAAGAACCATATATGAAAAATCAGTGATCAGTTTTTTATCTCCATAACTTTTGCTAATATTGTCAATCTCTATGATTTTTCTCCCAAGGCGACTTGTAGAAGCGCTCATTTCTAAAGAGGCATTATCTGAAGACATTTTGTTTGCTTCAAGGTCTTCAAATCGTTGAATTCTTCCCTTGGCTTTAGTAGTCCTAGCCTGGGCGCCACGCTGAATCCACGCCAGTTCTTTTTTGTAAAGGGTTAAGCGTTTTCTTTCTGCAGCCACTAACATTTCCTCTCTAGAGGCCTTTGCTTGTAGATAATCATTGTAGTTTCCTTGGTAGCTAAGAACGGTTCCATCTTTTATCTCAATAATTCTGTCTGTTATTCTGTCTAAAAAATATCTATCATGGGTAATCATAAAAATCGCCCCATTATAGGCCGTTAGAAAGTCTTCCATCCACTTTATAATCTCATTGTCCATATGGTTTGTGGGCTCATCTAGTATTAAAAGATTGGTATCCTGAACTAAAACCGCAGCCATTGCCACTCTTTTTTTCTCTCCACCAGATAAATTTTCCATAGGCTTATCATACTGATCAATTCCTAATTTATTTAGCATCGCCTTACACTTATAGTCCTCTGCTTTGCTCCCTACCTGGCGTAAATACTCCATTACTTGCTCAAGTATAGTTAAATTTATATCGCAAGTTGGGTTCTGTGGCAAATATCCTGCCTTAAGCTCCCTAGACCTTGTAATTGAACCATCTTCCGGCTCCATAACACCTGCAATCATCTTCAGAAGTGTAGATTTTCCCGTTCCATTGACACCTACAAATCCAATTTTATCATTTTCATGAATACTCATATTTACGTCAGTGATTAGTGGCTTTTCTGTATAACTTTTCTTCAAGTTTTCACATGTTAGTAAGACCATTTTTTACCCCTTTATATCTTTCATTAATGTCCATTGTATCAGATTTTAAGGTAAAATAAAACACGGAACCAATCATTACTATTGGTTCCGTGCTTTATGCCAACCGCCTTACCTGCTCAAATTACACTTATATGCTTATGCCTTGGTTCTTTCCTTCCATTCCATCAGGGCTTCTTTATTTTTAGTCACATTTACAAATGATAAATTGGAAAATTTCTTTAACTGCTTATTTACCACTCTAGCCATGGTTAGAACCTCTTCTTTTTTTGTTCCATTAGTTCCATTTATCAGTTCAAGTAGTGCCGGATCATTTATAATAACTTCAATCTCTTCATTCTTGTACTGCCCTATTTCTCCTAGCAAATGAATTACTGATTGTAGTCCTACAAGTGCTGGTTTCATATAATATCGTAACATACGCTCTTTGTTGATTTGGATTCCATCTTTAAACAAGCTGTATCTGATTTCTATATCTTCCCCCTCATATAATGATGGGACTCCCGTTAAATAAATTTTAATCATTCTTTCTCCTTTGTATTTTATTTTATACTAAAATTTCTTTTACCCTTCCCACCTGACTATCTGTTAACATTACTTTAATACCATGAGGGTGATTTGAACTTTTTGTAAGCAACTTTGCTACAGTTCCTTCTGTTAATTTACCTGTCCTCTGGTCTGCTTTTAGTACTATTTTTACATTTGCTCCGATTTTTATATCGGCTCTATTATTTCCATTCATAATTGTCCCTTCTTACACATTAATCTACGTTTTCACCATATATGGCAAAAGTATTTTTTCCTAAGCTCTTTGCACGATATAAAGCACTATCAGCTTTTGGGTATAGTTCTTCAAAGCTACGAGCCCCTTTGCTAGAGGTTATCCCTATACTACAATGAATTGAACATTCAATTCCATCTCCAAGGGTAATTTTGTCAAAAGCCTCATTTAGTTTTTGCGCTTGATTGCACAGCCAAATGTCATCGGAAGTACCCGCAAGGAATACCATAAATTCGTCGCCGCCAATACGGCCTATGATGTCTGTCGCACGAAAATTTGTATTTAACACTTCAGCAACAGCATTAATTGCGTTATCACCATGTATATGTCCAAAACTATCATTAATGATTTTCAAGTTGTCCATGTCCAAAAGTAAAAGAGAACAGCCCTTACCTTGGTTAGCCACCTGAATAAGTTCCCGATTTATCAGCTCTTCTGTAGCCGCTTTATTGTAAAGTCCAGTGGCAAGATCTCTTTGAGCTTTGTATGTAAGGACTTCTTCAGTTATAGTTGCCTGATGCAATGCCCTCTGGAGTTGCTGTTCCTCAGTAATATTAATAAAAGTTGCATAAAAAATTCGATAATCTGCGGTGATTTCTCGCAATACAACATGGGTATCTACCCATATATAGCTACCGTCTTCACACCTTAGTCGATAATCCTCAACTCTAAAATAATTCATATCAAATCCGCTAGCATATTTTTCCTTTACCCTCTGTAAATCTTCAGGATGAATGGCTTGAAAAGCATCCTCCAAATATTTATCTTCCAATAAAGCTTTTCCCGGTCCAAAGGTAAGAGCATTTTTTGTTTTGTAATCTGCCTTAAGCATCTCATATTGTTTACGATTTGCATATATGTTAAGTGCACGATCAACAGAAGGCATCTTTATAATAACAATACCTGTAAAAATTGAATCCAATATATCTTCTGCCTGATGTGATGCCCTTGGTGAAGTCGAATTATAAAAAGCATCAAAATCCAGAGTGGAAATAATCTTTGGTTTTTCTATGTATTTTTCCAAATCACAACGCTCTATCAAAGATTCAAAATCCTCATGCCTCATAGGCTTAGCATACAGATATCCTTGAACGTACTCGCATCCAACACTTTTAAGGAAATCCGCCTGTTCTAAGGTTTCCACGCCTTCTGCAATAACCGATATATTTAAAAGTTCCGCCATACGAACAATAGAATTTATAATGCTAGCACCTCTTTGGGCACTATTTTTCTCTTCAAGAAATCTCATATCTAGCTTAATAGTATCGGTATCAACATCTTTAAGGGTATTAAGGGATGAATATCCGCTTCCAAAATCATCAATTTCAATAGTGAACCCATATTCTTTAAGCCTATTCACCTGGCTTATTATCTGTTTTGGAGCAGAAGAAAAGGCAGATTCTGTAATTTCTATGGAAAGAAGCCTTTTTTCTAGTTGATATTTTTTCACTAGCCCAGTTATTGCGTCAAAAAAATCCTGGTGCAATAAATCATACCTAGATACGTTAACAGAAATAGGAACAGGCTCTATCCCGTTATCAATCCATTTCCGTAAAAGGGCACACGCTTGCTCCCACACACACTTATCCATAGGAAATATAAACCCATTTTTTTCAAATATTGGGATAAATACATTAGGAGGAATCACTCCCCGGTGTGGATGATTCCAACGGACAAGAGCCTCTGCCCCCACAAGTGATCCACTAGAATGATTGTACTGAGGTTGAAGATACATTTCAAACTGAGAAGTTTCAAGAGCTTTTTCCATATCAGCTACAATTCCTTGTTCCCGATTAACTTTCTCAAGCATTTTCTCATCGAACATTGCAATATGAGTATCATACTTTCCTTTTACCGACTGTTTTGCAATGCAGGCTCTGTCGTAAATAGTGTTAATAGACTGTGTCGGATCATCAATTATAATTTGACCCAGACTATATGAAACTATCAGTGGCCACCCTTCCTCTGTAGATGTTAATTTCAACCTTTGTATAGGATTGGTTTTAGGTTTAGCATCAGTAGGATGCAAGTATGCAAAAATGTCAGCAGATATACGCCCACCTATTCCGTTTGCAATTTCCATGTCGCTATTTATACTTTCTGCAATATTCACCAAGATGGAGTCTCCTTGTTCAGATCCATATTGGTTATTTATTCCCTTAAAGTTATCTATATCAAACACGGAAAGCATATAATAACTAGCCGGTTTAAGGGCAATCATTTCTCCCGCTTTTTTCATAAAGGTGTCTCGATTATACACTTTTGTGAGAACGTCATGCTCGGCTACCCAACGAAGCTCTTTTTGGTGTCTCTGATTTTCTGCCTTTTGTGAATTCAAAATGATATTATCAAAACGGAGTCCAATGGACTCATGTTTCTGAACTGCAGATGATATGCAAATACGAGACATTTCAGGATCAAATGGCGTAATTAAGTATTCCATAGCACCAAGTGACAGTGCCGAAATTGCATATTCTATTTTTTCCTGACTTGCTATCGCTACTACAGGAATATCCGCCACCTTTTCATTTACACGCATTTCCCGTAATATTTCAATACCTGTTTTTCCTGGCAATATCATATCTAATAATAATATTGATATGGAGTGGTTTGTGGAAAGTGCTTCAATTACAGCACTCCCGTCCTCTACCATCACCAGTTCATATTCACTGCTAAAGATTTCAGTCAATGCTTGACGATTTGCAGTGGAAGCATCTGCAATAAGCATCACCTTACGCTCATCCGTATTGTTGGTTCTCTTTAAAGCCAAATGAGCTCTTTCTCTAGCATATTCTTGTGTAATATTGACGTATGTAATAATTGTATGTGATGGTTTACCATCAACATCATATCTCATAGTGTATTCTGATGTATACCAATTTAGAGAGTCATCTCTGTCTCTAAGTTGATATCTTCCGCCGCCCTTTGGACTTCCACTACGCATATCTTCATAAAATTGTGTAAATTCTTTTATGCTTCCAGGTGCTACACGGCCCTGTGCAATTACGCTTTCCGGAAAGTCTTCTATACTCTCTTCTAATCCATTTTCAAGAATCGCTCCCTCGGATTGATAGAATTTTTTTGTCTTAATATCATAACTTGCAAGAATAATATTGCTCTGCTCCATGGCAATACGATACTCGTCTCTTGTAGATTCAAGATGCTCACGTTCACGCTCTAGCTCAACCTGCTTAGTAACGTCACATCCTATGCCATATAAACCAACCGCCTGTTCATCCTTATCACGGATGATATATTTAGACGAACGAGAACACCTTTCAGTCTCTCCATTTCTGGGTAGCTGCTCAATATAATTGAGCATATTCTCTCCTGTCTCTAGTATCCGTCGGTCATCCTCTCTATATTGTTGAGCCATTTCATTATCAAATAAATCAAAATCTGTCTTCCCTATTACATCATCCATCTCTGTAACACCTGCCAGCTTCATAAAGCTTGTAGATACAGCTATATAACGAAAGGATAAATCCTTCACATATACTAAATCCTGCGTGGTTTCAAGCAATATTTTTAATGATAACAGTAATGCTTTATCCTTGCTCATTATGATGTCTCCTTTTTCTTATTTTAGCTTTCAACCTTCAAGCAAATCTTGGAACGTATCGTATGTTTTTTGGTTAAAACATGACAGGACAACGTCCATGGCATAATCCTTATTGTCATCTATCCATCTAGTTATGGTAGAGATGGCTATTGGTACAGCCTCTACTATAGGATATCCATACACGCCTGTTGAAATCCCTGGGAAAGCTATGGTATGAATATCATGTTCTTTTGCAAGGTTTAATGAATTCCAATAACAGCTTCCTAGCATGATTTTATCTTCCTCTGTAGCAGAATAAATAGGTCCAACCGTATGGATAACATATCTTGCCTTTAGGTTGTATCCTTTTGTGATTTTAGCCTCTCCTGTATTACATCCATATAAAGTACGACATTCTTTCACTAGCTTAGGACCAGCCTCCCGATGGATTGCTCCATCTACACCTCTGCCTCCGAGCAATGTTTTATTTGCTGCGTTTACAATACAGTCACAGTCTAACTGGGTGATATCCCCTTGGTAAACAGTTATAGAAATAGCTCCACCTCTTTTCTTTTCCCACAATTGGCTTCAAGCATCGCTTTTATTTTGTTTAAAGGCTCTGCATCAATATATTTTGCTTCCACTGGGCAGCCTTTCACACAGGCGCTGCAAAGAATACAACCATCATTTACTACCTGAGGATCTTCTTTACTAATTACCTGCATTGGGCATATTTCAGTACATACTCCACAGTCGGTGCACGCTTCTGTTGTCTTAGGTTTAAAAGGCATATTTGGCATTGGATCTTTATATGGGCGATTCCCATTTATATGAAACTCTCCAAAGTCTTTATTTGCTAATTTTGCTGATATTTTTTTCCCAAAGTCATTGCAAATTTCAATATCCCTCTCATCAGGCCGTCCTGTTGCTACTTTCTTTGAGTAAGAATGTTCTCCGATGAAGGCTCCTGCTCCAACCACTACAAACCCACCGTCTGTAAGAATATCTTTGGCTTCTAGCACTGCATCTTCATAAGCTCTATTACCATAAACTGCTACAATCACTGCTTGGGTACGACTACCCTTAATCTTTTTAAACACGTCCTGTAAAACATTTGGAACTCTTCCAGCATACACTGGATATCCTAGTACCAAAATGTCATCCTCACCAAATGTATATTCTTTAGTTCGTGGTGCTGGCTTTGTCAAGTCCAAGGTGGTTACTTTATATCCCGTTTCTTTGCCAATACTAGCTGCAATAACTGTCGTAGCTTTTCGACTAGTGCCTGTTGGGCTGAAATACATTGCTGTTATTTGTCTCATTTTCTCTCCTCCTAGAATGCGTTATATTTAAAGGGATCTATCTGCTGTTTCCCAGTCTATCTCTAGTTTTTCCCTGTTTAATATTAACACAAAAAAAGATCAAAATCAATTCGTGCCAATTCTTTATGATTTTCTGTTATGGCTGGCGCACAACAAATCGATCATCACCACTAGGGGATATTTTTTTCTTATCTTTAATAGCATTTGCAAGCATGCTATCTAATTTAATTCCAGTTTCTTCAAGAGACTTTATGGATTTTTCAGGGACGCTCCCATCCATAATTGCAATTGTATAAACTTTTTTCGGTTCTATCTTTGCACCATTGGAATCAGTAATCTTATATATACGATCGCCTGGTTTTGCAGCAGGAGCATATTGGATACGCAATCCGGAAAAATAGTAAAACCAACCACCTATATTATTGTCTACCTTGACTGAATGTTCCAGTGTATTGATGAGCTGCCCCCCTGTCATATTGATTTTTTGGAGTACTCCTTTTTCACCATGTTTTAAGTCAGGAAGAATGCAAGCAATATCCTCCGAAGTTAACTCTCCTTTATAAATGCGGGCGCTTACTCCCTTACCATTATATTTTCCATCTTTCCCGTTATCCAGAAATAGGGCAATTTCTGCTCCACTTGTATCTCTCATGATATCAGTAATAAAATTGCCTGTTTCAATAAGGGAAAAATCCTGGGTAGCTTTACCTAATATAGGAAGTGGATCAGAAACTTTAGGAGAAGCATTTTCTTTATCTACCATGGCAATAACATCTTCTTTAGTCATCTCGCCGCTAACCATTCCAGCTAGCCCTTTTCGTAATGATTTCTGTACATTTTTAAATGTGGGAAACACTACAGAACGACCAGCTTCCATAGCATGAAGCAAATCGTTGATTTCAGGAACATTTGGCAGCGATGTATCATTAAGACTTGAGAGCATTCCACCTGTGTCCGAGGACAGTGCTTCTTGTCCTTCAGGTGTGCTTATAAAGTCTAGTACTTTCATAACTAAATCATATTTTTCTTTATTTTCAGCCTCCCCTAAGGCTTTGTTTAACCCAATATAGCAGACCATATATTGTCTAACCCAGTCATTATCCTTCCCAGGGTTTAAAAACGGCATCAATGCAAATTCATCCTTAGAACCGGTTTGAATCTCACCCATTCTTGCCATCAGCACAGAATCTTCTACCATGGCACACTGTCTTGTGAATAGCATCTTCTCTCGATCCTGATAATATATGTCCAAATCACTTTTTTTCCAAATGTTTAAATCAATCATTTTTTGAAAGGTATCAAATGCCGGCCCGTATTGGTCGCCAAAACTCCCCTTGCCTTCATTATAATTGGCAAGTTTTTGAGCATCAGACGGTTTGCTAAAACAGCTGTAATAACTATAACCTGTGAATGCGGTTTCCAATACCTCTGGATTTCCAAATCCGAGCTGAATCGATCGGATTCCACTCTCTTCTATTTTTTGGCAAAGTTCCGTAAACTCTTTAAAACTTGTGGGAACACTCCACCCTTTTTCCTTGAATAGAGTCTTGTTGTATACAATTCCTCGAATCTGTGCCGGACCAGGTAAGTAGTATAGCTTTCCATCTCGAGCATTGTTATTTAACATGGACACATTATAATCACTAGTAACCGGAAGGGTCGAAAGGTCAAGAAGGTTATCCTCCCAATATTCCTCGCCCACCTCTAATGGCCATGTCATCACAATATCAGTTAAATCTCTATGCTTAAGTCGCCTGTTATATTCGGCAGTACCCATATTACTAGTGTAATTTCCAACTTGAACAATATCAATATCGGGGAATTTTTTTTCTACAATTTTTTCAAAATCATTGATTGTAAAAGCATATTTTACAAGTACAGTAATTGGAGTTTTCCCTTCTGGTATGACTTTCTGTGTCACAATATCTTTCGATTGATCCAGTTGTGCAAAATTTCCTGGCTGACATGCCACTAGTGTCATAAGCAAAACAACTACAACGACAAGGCAAATTATCTTTTTCATATTATTCCTCCACTTCCTCTTAGGCATGTTGACCAAAGGCAATCTTTTCAAATCCTTTTATAAAAAGAATATTTATTTTTACCTTGTCGTTTTGAGTCGTATAATGCATTATCTGCCTTATGTACTAAGGTGTCGTAATCCTTGCCATCTTGAGGGTAAAGTGAGATGCCAACACTGCAAGAAAGGGAAATATGCTGAATTTCACCATCTTCAATGTTTGAAAATATTTCACAAATTTTTTGCGCATAGTATTTGATGTCATCTATGGAAAATTCACCAAACCAGAATATTAAAAATTCATCACCACCAATTCGTCCAATAACGCCACAATCTCCAATTAGTGCTTTTAATAAATTGGCTACAAGCTCAAGTAAGTAATCACCCTTCAAGTGCCCTAACGAATCGTTTACCATTTTAAAGTTATCTACGTCAATAAATAAAAAAGCTCCCATGGAACAATTATCATCGATTAATTTTTCATTTATTATATCAGCGGTAGCCGCTTGATTGTAAAGGCCTGTGAGAGAATCAGTTTGAGCTTTTATAAGTGCTGCAACTAACTGTTCGTTCCTCTCTCGTTCTTTCCTGTAGACCTCAGTAACATCTGTCCTTGTAAACAAGACCAATCCTTTTAACCTATCTTGATATGCCATTTGAATCCGTTTACGTCTAACTATGCCTTTTTCTGGACAACCATCAAAGTAAAAGAAGTATTCGTCTTGGTCATCAAGGGATTTTACGATTTGAGGTATCTCCAATTCTTTTGTAACCCTTTTTACATCATATGACATAACATACTTCTTATTATACTCTACTAACACGGAGGAATAATTCTGGCTTGAAGCTGGAGGAATATTCGTTCCATTATCGTTTCCCATCAAGCGGACATATGAATTGTTTTTTGTATCAAGAAGTACAAAATAATCACAGTTTGAATAAACAAATTGATCAACGATACTTTTTAATAATCGCTCTTCGTTAATATTTTCCGTTGTAATAATAATCTTTTTATCATCTGATGGAACTACCACTGCGGAAAGTTCCATCCATTCAAACTCCCTACTATTACCACACCGCACTTCTATTGATTTACTTTTTTGTCCACTTTTAAAATGTGATTTAAGTCGCTCAAACGAAAACTCACTCATAATAATCTCACGATCCTCATTAGAAGCCCGCCTATTTACATAGCGTAATAAAAGCATTTCCCAAGGCATTTTTTTCATCACAACTTCACTATCGGAAGATTTTAAGGTAATTGCTTCTCCTGTTAATAAATTTAGTTCAACTATGCTTACAAATGGTTTTGATAAAGCCCGAGCAACATGAACACAATTTTTTTCAATTAACCCTAAGTTGCCTTCTTTTTTCATTTTAATCTCCTCTGCTTTATTGATTATTAAATTAATATGATAAAGTCTAACAAACGCTTATATTATAGTATCATATACATCTGCCAAAATAATAGCCATGTCTTGGAATTTTCTGTAATGATTTAATTAAATAATTATAACACATTTGTTGAGAAAAACAATCAAAAGGCACCTGCCAATTCTGGTAGGTGCCACTGGTATATCTATATTTATTTGTGTCAAAATCTTTGCAATATACCATGCAATCAATTGTTTCTATCTAAAGTCCATTAAAGATGACATTTGCATTTTATAAAAGTACAGTTCGCAGTTCCTCTGGACTCTTTGCCGAAAGATAAGCCGGTGCGACGTCAAATACTGTTTTGCAGCCACTTTGCCCTTCCTGATGCATTCGATAGGCTGCTCTAGCGTAGGCCACAATTACCGAAGATGTGAATTCCGGATTAGATTCCAGTTTCAGGCTGTACTCAATTACGTGGTTATTGTCACGTTCCCAGCCAGTCTTACCACTGTGAATTACAAAGCCACCGTGTGGAATCCCGCTGTGCTCTTCTTTCATTTCCTCTTCACTTATAAAGTGAACCGTTGTATCGTATTCTGCAAAATAATTAGGCATTGTTACGATTTTTTCTTCAATACATACTTTATCAGCTCCGTCTTCAGCCACAACATAGCACTCTCTTGTATGCTTCTGACGAGTGGTTAATTCGGGGTGAGTCCCTGCTCTGACTGCCTCCAGTGCACTTTCTACCGGAATCGTGTATTGACGAGCATCTTTCACGCCCTCAAGACGGCGAATCGCATCGGAGTGGCCTTGGCTGACGCCTTTACCCCAGAACGTATATGAATCTCCCTCAGGCAGAATTGCACTTGCAAACAAACGATTCAAAGAGAACATTCCCGGATCCCAACCTGCTGATATAATGGCCACTTTACCGCTATCCTTTGCCACTGCATCTACTTCATCATAATGAGCAGGAATCTTTGCGTGGGTGTCAAAGCTGTCCACAACATTAAACCATTTTGCATAATGGGGTGTCTGTTCTGGAAGATCTGTAGCGCTGCCACCACAAAGAATTAATACATCTATTTCATCTTTCATTTTTTCAATCCGATCTACGTGGTAAACCGGAACATTTTCATTATGAATTTTGACAGATTCTGGTGCACGGCGTGTGAACACTGCCACCAACTGTAAATCTGAATTTTGCTGAATAGCACATTCAATACCTTTTCCTAAATTTCCATAACCTAAAATACCAATTCTAATACTCATATTATTACTCCTATTCTTCTTTATACTATTTTTTAGATGTTGAAATTCTTTCCCTTCCAACATATCAATTGTCAACAAAACTATTACTTATTTTACTATATAAATATGCATTCCGCCATCAAAACTTTGAAAAAAATCCACCCAAAAATCACTCTGGGGTCACATGACTCTCTATCTTCTAACCCTGCACTCATTCCAACAGAGAAACTTTTCTCAACTTTCGATACAGCGTAGATTCGCTAACATCTAGCATCTTTGCTATATCCCGTTTAGCTTTCAACGAAGTTCCTCTCTCCTTCAGACAGTTTTCTAAAATCACTCCTTCTGCCGCATTCAGGCGATCTCTCAAACTTCCTTCCCCAGTAAACCCAATATGCCTGCTAAAAATAACATTATCCGGGAGGCTAGATTTTTCAATGGATATCCCTTCCTCCATGTTAATAGCATATTCAATTACATTCTCAATTTCCCGCACATTTCCCGGCCAATCATAGGAAAGTAGCGCCTTCATGGCGTCAACCTCAATTGAAACAATCGGTTTGTTCATTATTTTACTGAACTTGTCTAATGCAAAATTCACAAGCAGCTCAATGTCTTCTGACCGCTGACGAAGAGGTGGAATGTAGATAGGAATCACATTTAATCTAAAATATAAATCCTCTCTAAACTGTTTTTTCTGAATAAGTTCCTCCAGATTTTTGTTTGTAGCCGCAATAACCCTTACGTCCACGTCCACTGCGCTAGTACTTCCCACAGGGTCAATCTGTCGATTCTGCAATGCTGTTAACAATTTCACCTGTAAATGCAGTGGCATGTCTCCCACTTCATCTAGAAAAATCGTCCCACCATCAGCCAACTTGAACTTACCAATCTTACCGGTTTTTTCTGCCCCGGTAAAAGCACCTCTCTCATAGCCGAACAGCTCACTTTCCAACAACATCTCTGGAATAGCTCCACAGTTAATCGAAATAAACGGGTGATCACCTCTTGGACTTTCCTTATGAATGGACCGAGCCAATAAATCCTTGCCCGTGCCACTTTCCCCTGTGATCAAAACCGTAGAATTACTTTGGGACACCTGCAGTGCCCTCTTCTTCACTTTTTCCATAGCCTCACTTCTACTAATCATGTTTTCAAAGGAAGTTGAGTCGGTGTGGGAAGATAATATGGAAGAAATGGTGTTCTGCAAATGCATATTGTTCTGAGAAAGTACAAGTTTACCTGCTATGAGCTCTGCCATAATCCTAAGAAAACTTATGAATTCTGTCGTTTTTTCAATCATTCTGCTTCGCTGTTCCTGATTAAAAGCAATGAGCCCAATGAGCCCCACCGTACTATTGTCTATCTTGACCGGGCAGCAAATCTCCGCTTTTTCATTCTCTTTTGCATTATAAAACGCATCGCTTTGAGGCGCAAAGGTAATGTATTCCTCCCCATTTTTCAAACATCTGGCGTAAGCCCACTGTGAGTCCACATCTCCCTCTTCCTCATACAAACCAATCTTCTCAAGGTATCTGCCTGTACCTCCAATAATGCACAAATGTTCATCCACAATCTCTGTCTCCAGCTCCAATGCTGCCGTAATAGCCTTAGCAACCTGCTGAACCGTATCTTTAATTAAAAGTAATGACATAACATACTCCTTTATTTTATTTGATTCCATTGTATTTTAAGTTGCTAAATTTGACAAGTACATTACTAAATTCAACAATATGCCACTATCTGGACAGTTATGGTGTTTTCAAAACTATATGCGTGCATCCAGTCTTTCCCCTGCCCAAAGGCTAAAAGACCTTTGATAAAACCTTTTAGTAATTTGTCAATTGTGACAATGTTTTATCGCTAATGACAATTATTTCTTATTTCATCTGATCGGCATTAAAGTAAAAAGGTTGAAATTTCAATCTTTCTATAAGAAATTATATCTTGGCATAACATTTGCTTATTTAAATAAGTAAATAATATTTATAAAAAGGAGATACAAAAAATGATTACAGACAAAAAAAGCCCATATCGTTTGGTAACAGATGAACAGTTAACTATACTCAGAGCTCGTGAAGATAAAGTATTCACTGAAAGAACAAAGAAAAGCAAGGAAGCTTTTGACAAAGCCCACGAAAATCTATTTAACGGGGTTCCCATGCCCTGGATGGGAGACTGGGGCACAGAACATCCTGTATTCCTGGAAAAAGCCCAGGGCAACAATTGCTATGACATCGACGGAAACAAATACATTGATTTCTGTCTAGGTGATACCGGCGCCATGTTTGGTCACTCCCCTGGTGCCACTGCCGAAAAAGTGTCTCAGCAGGTGAGAAATGGAATTACAACTATGATGCCCACTCTTGACTCTTTGGAAATCGGTAAAGAGCTGAGCAAACGATTCGGCCTTCCAATCTGGCAAGTTGCCATGACTGCAACAGAGGCAAACCGCTACGTCATCAGAAACTGCCGTGCTCTGACAGGTCGAGGCAAAATCCTTTCCATGAATGAAAGTTATCATGGAAGTCTAGACGAAACTCTTCCTCATATTGGCGATGACGGCGCTCTGCACCTGAGATCCGACTATGACTCTAACCCTGCAATAGCCAAAGACTTGCTGAGCAGAGTGGTAGAGTTTAATGACCTGAAAGCCGCAGAAGAAGCCCTTGCCCATGAGGACTGCGCTGCTGTACTTCTAGAGCCAGTTATGACCAACTGCGGTATGGTACTTCCTGATCCTGGATATCACGAAAAGTTAAGAGAACTTTGCACCAAATACGGTACATATTTAATTATTGATGAAACCCATACACTATCTAATGGATACGGAGGCTATACAAAAGCCCACAATCTGAAACCCGATTTTGTAACTATGGGAAAATCTATTGCAGGCGGAATCCCAGTGTCCGTTTATGGTTTCACTCATGAAGTTGCTGAAAAAATCAATGCAACATTTGGCCATGCAGGCGTTTCTGATCCTATGGGAATTGGCGGCACTTTGGCAGCAAACCAATTTGCAATCGCTGCAATGCGTGAAACTTTAACAAATGTAGCTACAGAAGAAGCCTTCGAAAAAATGTTCCGAGGTCAAGAACGTCTCTCAGATGGGCTGGATGAAATTCTAAAAAGACATAATATTCCGTGGAGCCTGACAAGAAGCGGCGCAAGGTGTGAACTTCAGTTTATGCCTACCCTTCCAAGAAATGGCACGGAGGCAAAGAACCATTTCGACTGGCAGCTAATGTATTACACCCACATTTACCTTTCTAACAGAGGTATGCTAATCACTCCATTCCACAACATGATGCTAGTTTCACCTGTAACTTCAGACGAAGATATCGATGTCCTGATCAAAGGTTGGGATGACTGCATCACAGAACTAGTAGAAGTAAGCAGGAAATAACTTTTCAAAATAAATAACCAAAACGCCGATTGTCTATGACTGTCGGCGTTTTTTTATAGGCGTTTATTGCCAATTAGCTTTATGATAATTTCCTCAATACCAACGGTAACAGCCATAATACCCATATTCGTTCCGATTGACGTTCCAGCATATTCAGCCCCAGCTTTGGTGAGTGTATAAATTTCCACACCAAACAGATTTAATGAAGTTTTCAATTTTATATGCTTACATTACAGACATTTTCCTCAATGTGTTGGCTGTTCGTATTGTGAGCATTTCGCCAATCCCTACACTTGCAGTTTTTTTCCACCAGTTTGCTTTCGCATATTTCTTTCTATCAAAAGACCAGAAAATAGCATTCTTACAGATACATATCTGTTCCAATTCTTTTGTTGGCTCACCTATTTTCTCAGCTATAATTTCAGCAACAGTAGAAGGCATTACAAAAATCAGATTGTCATATATTTCTTTGTCATCAGTTCCCCACCAAACAGGGGCTTTACTTAATAAATCTTTCAATTCTTCTTGTAAAATAACAAAAACAGGAATATCTAATCCAAACCGTTCTCGTATCATTGCTTTGATTTTATCTGCAAAAGCAATTTCATCTGTTTCATCACTTGAAAAAACAACATTTCCACTATTGAGATGCGTAAAAACATCCACAAAACTAAGTTTTATAAAACATGATTTCAGTTCTGCCATAGAGATTTTGTTTTTTCCATTAATGTTGACACCTCTTAATAAGGCAATATATCTTTTCATATCAATCCTCACAACTCCAAATTATCTTTCAACAATAAATCTCACTGTTCCCTTCAACTGATGGCTAAATTCTTCGAAATCTACAATGCTAATTACTCCTTCGTTTATAAGTGAAATGTTAGGAAACATTTTTCTTTTTCCGGAATTAATAAGTACGTCCACCAATTTTTCAGAACCCCCATTTGCTTTTGCCATCTTTGATAATTCCGCATAATCACATTCCATAAATGCTATTTAAAAAAATGTCTTCCTATTTTAATATATGACACAAAGGGACAATTTATGACATAAAAGCACTATGCAAGCATTGATTTTGTAAATGGATAAGTGATATACTGATAAAAAGTAGACCTCTCATTACTCAAGAATTCTTGCTCCGAAAGGAAATTTTTTAACATGTTAAAAAAGAAAAGTCGAATTTTACTTATATTGCTTTTTGTCACGCTGTTATCTCTTTGCACGATAATAATCTGCATGAAGGAAAACAATGATTATCATCGAATGCGGGAGCGTGCTAATTATGTCACACAGTCGCAGGTAGATAAACTGCAATATGTGATGAATACACTGCTTTTAAAAACCCAATCACTTGAAATGTTAGTTGTGGAATCAGATGGTCATGTTGAAAAATTTGATTATATTGCAAAATCGCTGATTGATAATACTGCTATACGTAGTTTACAGCTTGCACCTAATGGTGTTGTAAGCATGGTCTATCCCATGAAAGGAAACGAAGAAGCCTTTGGTGACTTGTTTGCAGACCCCTCTAGAGCCACCGAAGCTATTTATGCAAGAGACAGCGGGTTAATGACATTATCAGGTCCCTTTGAGCTTTATCAAGGTGGACTGGGTGCTGTTGCACGTCGCCCAATTTATTTGGAAAATAGTTCTTCGAAAAAAACATTTTGGGGATTTTCCATTATTGTTTTAGATTTACCCGAAGCTTTCTATCCCGCAGAACTCAATAAATTTGCAGCACAAGGATATTCTTATAAGCTTTATCGTATCCATCCTAATACAAAGAAAATACAGGTCATTGATGAATCTTCAAAAAATACCTTGCTTAATCCCATTGAGATTTCTTTTCCCGTTCCTAATGCTACCTGGTACTTCCAAGTTGCTCCCAAAAATGGATGGTTTAACATAACGCAAATCATATGCGAATCATTATTTGCTCTTGCACTCAGTGTATTAATTACATTATTGATTAAAAGTTACTATATTGCACGTATCCAAAAAAGTGAAATGCAAAAGCTCTCTTTTACCGATAGTCTTACTAATTTATCCAATCGCAGAATGCTTTCTAAAACTTTGGCTGATTTTGTAAAAGAGGAAATTACATTTGCTCTGTTTTTCTTGGATTTAAATAAGTTTAAACAAATAAATGACCTTTATGGGCATAGCTGTGGCGATTTGCTCTTGATAGAATGTGCTCATAGACTCTCTGTTTATTGTGACAATCAACATCTTGCTTTTCGCAATGGCGGCGATGAATTCTCAGTTATTGTCAAACAGGAAACTTCCGCTGTAAACTACAAACAAATTCAAGCAGATATTGAGCAATTATTTAGCACTCCCATTCTGGTCAATGATATTCCAATTCAGATTTCTATTAGCATTGGATATTCCGTTTATCCAACGTATTCACACACTGCTGACCAGCTTATTCATGATGCGGATTTGAACATGTATATTATGAAAAAAGGGGAATCTTCACTTTCTTAAAATATTATTTGAACCAATTCTAAAACTTCCTTTATTGTTATTCTTCGCATCGTATAATGCTTTATCGGCGCTAACTAAAAGCTCTTCACAATCTTTCATACCATCTTCTACCCAAACTAAACCAATTGATATAGAAATTGTTATAGTACTACCATCAGGGCGTGTTAATGGTTCACTTGCTAACATAGTATAAAATTTATGAAGCGTTTGAAGAATTTCTTCTTTAGAATCTTCATTATATAAAAACACATGGAATTCATCTCCAGAACGTCTTCCAACAATACTATTATCAACATGCATTTCCAACATAAACTGTCCTGCTTTTCGTAAATAAGTGTCACCCCATTGATGTCCATATGTGTCATTTACTTTTTTAAAATCATCTAAATCGAGCATTAACATGGCAGATACTTTACTCTTATCATAGTCTTTATTTAGCAGTTTATTTACTTTATTTACAAAGAATTCATGTGCACATAGACTGGTTAAAGCATCATAATCACGTTCTAATTTAATCTTCTTGCGTTCTACAATTTCTGTGGTTACATCACGAGCTACACCTAACACTGAATTAGGTGTAGAACGCATACTAATCTCGATCCATTTTGGAGGTAAAAGGTCCAATCTATATATATGATCTTCATCTTCTTCTAAAAGGCTCATTTTTTGTTTTAACATTTCATTAAACGCAATCTTATTTTGGCACAGTAAAACAATTTTTTCTTTTGGCAATGAGAGTACATCCCATAAGCGTTCAGTCGCAAATACTTTTTCACTATCTTCACGTACTTCAAAAATACCAATAGGAGCCCCTACTAGATCAATTATTTGTGATGCTCTTAACGTACTCTCTATAAATTTCTTATTGGCAGCTTCAATTGCTCCTGATAATTCATCAATTTCTAAAAAACCTGTTTTCTCGTAAGAAGCACCTTGTGAAACATCACTTTCTCTCACACTTTTTACTAACGAAGTAATTGGTTTTGTAAATCTACGACTCACAAGTATTCCGCAAATTCCTCCTAACGGTATTGAAATCAGCAATGATAAAATTAATAAATTCTGAATTGTATTTGGTAATTTTAATAACTCCCCTTTATCCATAAATCCTACTACATACCATTCTTCATTTTCAAATGGTGTATTATTTTTATATAGGGATATCTTTTTAGTACAGGCATAAACATCATTATCGATTGCTTGATCCTCTAGTAAACCAATTCCTTTATTATCTTGATTTTCTGCCATACTGAAAGGTTTTTTATTATCTATTTTACGATTCTGTAATGTTATATTTTCATTTAATGTTTGTATCTTTTGATTTGTTTTTGTTTGATATCCTAATGAATACCCTAAAAGATCTTCCTCATTTACTTCTTTTCCTGATAAAAATGTCGTTAGATATTCCATCGTAATTCCAGTTCCTATTACGCCATATAGTTTTCCATTTTTATCAAATAAAGGTCGTGAATATGTAATGATTTCTTCTGTATTTTTATTCAAACGAAACGGTTTAGACCAATACTCTAATAATTCTGCATTCTCACTTAAATGGGCATTTTCATAAGGTTTCTGGTAAAAATCTTGATTACTCTTATCTAGATGTAGCCCATATGACCAAGTATCACTTAGCATGGTTTGATTTTTTGTCGCAATACTTGAGGGTCCTATCAATTGACGTAAATCACTGTTTGCTTTGTTATCTAGCAAAGGTCCATAGTCTCTAAAATAAATAGCAGAGTGGGTGTTATCATCTTTGCTATTATCATTTAAAATAATAAAACTATCAGTAGCCGCAGATGCACGTAACAAGGCAATTACAATAGGGGAAGCTTTTTCTAAAAAACTATTCATTTGTTCCTTAGAAGAAACATTGCTATCATCAAGTATTTGTAATGTTTGTGATAATTGCTCACCATAAAAATCTATGTTTGACCATTGATTTTGCATGATTCCTTCCATATAATTCTTTTTATTATTCGTTTTTTCACTATATGCCTGTAATGCTTCTTTTTCTGTTTGAGAAATAACTCCTCCACATAATAAAATACCTGATAACAAAAGAGACTGCATAAAAACAATTAGCAGAATTATTATAGTCCATTTACAGGTAATGGAATTTGTTTTTTTTATAATTTCTCTTTTGTTAATTTTCACTATTTTCCTCGTTGTTTTTTTCAATAATTGCATTCACATCTTTTACCAATTTATTATACCATTGTTTAAAGTGTTCCTCACTATTATATTCAGCGATAACCGCTTTGCGGTTCTCACCATTTTGAACACGCATTTCAACTTGTTTTAAATCTTGTTGTGCAAGTTCTGGTAAAGAACTTTCTAACAATCCTTTGACATCATATTCACCAGCAAACGGTTTGCTGTTATACATCGTGTAAGTACTCAACATATGCTGTGCCGTCTGTAAGGCTTCAGTAATTGCAGGATTTGGTGAATCTTTTTTCACTGTTTCTCTTGCTTTCTTAATTGCTTCTCCACTTAATGCTTCTTTTTGTACTGGTAAGAATCCAATAGATGCTGTAAAAATTGAGTTCTGTTCAGGTTTTGTAAACCACTTCAAAAACAATGCAGAAGCATACTCATGGGCTTTATCACTTTTAGAAATACTCATATCCATCCCACGAATTGGAGCATAAAGTTTACCGCCTGTAAGAGATGGATAAGGCAATACTTTACAAGTAACCTTTGTTGATGTATCTTTATCAACCGTCATTTTAGTTGGAAAATAATTTCCTCCTGCACTAGACATAACACTTGCAATAATTGTACCTGCACTAACATCTGCAGATGTATAAGAATTTTCTTTTTTATACCACCCACTTAAATATCCTTCATAATATATCTCCCAAACCCGCTTTGCATCTTCTTCACTATATATAAAAGTAGTCTTTTTTTGATCATCCGTTTTATACATTGTACCACCTGCAGATTTTGTGAGCATTAACATAAAGTGATACATGGAGTCCATTCCCCAAAATGCTTTTCCATCGTTTAATTCTGCTGTTTTTTCATCTGTCCACTCATAGTAGCGTTTTGCAACTTCTTTAATACCTTCCCAAGTAGCCAATTTTTCTTCATTTGTATTGGTAGCATTTGCAAATGCATCCCACTCATTTTGGTTTATAAAAATCGCCTCTGTAGATTTAGAAACAGGTATTAATTTTAATTTATTACCTTTTCCAATTCGATCATTTTCTAAAAACGTCATATTGTATTGTTCTAATTCTTCTTTTGAAAAGTATTCTTCTAAATCAACTAAACCAACCAACTGATCAATTAAATATGCATTGTCTGGATACGCTGTAAAAATATTTGGTAATGGATCAGAACCAATTTTCTTTTTGGCAGCGTCAATCACTACTTCTTTTAATTTTTCACTCTTACCATAACTTTTAGCTTCTACAATAATGCCTTCCTCTTTTCCAATTGTTTCATTAAAAGTTGCTATTTGTGAGTCTAATGAAACCTTTGCTGCACTGTCTTGATAATGCCACAAGCTTATGGTAATTGGATTTTTAGGATCTAAGCCTGCTTTTTTACTTTCAGAGGAACTACAACCTCCTAAAATCAGCATTACTACCATACTAGTGCAAAGCATTATCTTTGCTAATCTGTGCGTTTTAATTTTCATTTTTATCACCATTTTAATTATCCTTTGTATGTTTTTATACTGTAAGTATAACAAAATGTAGAAATTTGAACAATAACAAATCTGTCGTACGCTTTATTTACAAAATAACATCCAACTTAGGCCAGGGTTCTCTGATTTCCACTGTAATCCCCTTAATTCTATTTTTCATACCATGATACTTAACGTAGTTTAGAACTGTGTTGATAATGGTAATAGTAAGTCCACAAACAATACTATTTATAATCACAATCAGATTTCATAGTCTTAATTGAGAGGATATTCTCATATATTATTTTTTAACTCAAGTATCTTAACTTTTATTTGAAGAATTGTGTACACATATAAATGCTACCTTTGGTTTATTCATTAATTTTTTCTCCTAATTATTTGTAGATTTTGTAAAATTATCCTCTTACTTTTTGAAGAATTTTAATTACTTCATGGGTTTTAAGTACCTTACCATAGGCAACAACCTTACCATCAACAACAAGAGCAGGCGTGCTCATGACGCCATATGCTGCAATCTGACCAAAATCTGCGATATGGTCAATCGTTGTATCCATACCAAGAGATTTTAATGCTTCCAAAGTATTCGCTTCAAGCTGATTACATTTTGCACAGCCAGAACCAAGTATTTTTACACTTTCTCCATTAGTTTTTGATACCTCAACCGCTTTTACAGCTTCTGCATTGCAATTTCCACTACAGCAGCAGCTTTCTTTCTTTTTACCGAATAATCCCATAATAAATACCTCCAATAATAAGTTTAATTAAAATTCCAAGTACAATTCCAATATTAATAAACAGAGCTTTTTTATTTGATATTGTATTATCCACAGCATCCACCCCCGCTACAACAACTATTCTTTTTTCCCTCAAAAAATTTTCTCAGATTCTCTGGCATTTCATACTTGCCACAAGAACAATAATTTTTAGTTGTTTTAAATACTTCTTGGAAAATTCTTTCTGCAAGCATTTCTTTTGGAGGAACCTCGTGAATCTCTTCTTTATACTCGAATACCCGACAATCCACATCTGTTCCACTAATATCACTGCAGCAATCACAGCTGTTCTCGGATATAGTTTGATAAATATCTTTACTGTTTACACGAATAGTAGGTGAAGAAACGAACTCATAGTCTTCAGCAATTTGTGCTGTTTCCATTTCAATTTTATCATATTTCACTTCAAAACCTGCAAGTTCAAGAGCTGGTGTAAGTACCTCTAATACTTGTTCTAGAGTATAATCAGTTCCAATACATCTGCTGCAAGTTTTTAAATCCAAATACAAATATTCTATGTGTACCTGTTTTTTGTTGTTGCATTCACAAAGATTATCAAATCCTTTTTCTTCATGATTACCATTAGGGGGCATCCAACCTGTATCGTCACCGACATAAGTGATTGCACCTACTGGACATTTATTTCCGCAGCCATGACAATGGTCAACGCAGCCATTTTGTCTTACAATAAGTGGCGAGGGGAACTTTTCTTTATTGTATACATTATGTGGGCAGCCATTTATGCACATACCACATTCAATACAAGATACATAATCTATGACAGGATACCAACTTTTAGCCATTTTATCTTCCTCCTCAATTTTATATAAATAAGAACTGTAAAGCGTTAAACAAATAGCCGACCAAAATGATACCTACCATACAGATAACAATGAATGTAACCAATAACTTTGGCTTTACTGCTTTACGGAGCATAATGATTGATGGAAGTGAAAGTGTAGTTACTGCCATCATAAAGGATAATACTGTTCCAAGCTGTGCCCCCTTAAATAGTAGTGCTTCTGCAACAGGAATAGCACCAAAAATATCCGCATACATAGGAATTCCAAGTAAGGTTGCAAGGACAACACCAAACGGGTTGTTTGAGCCGAGAACCATTTCAATCCAAGACTCTGGAATCCAGTTGTGAATAAGCGCACCAATACCAACTCCCACAAGAATATACGGGAAAACCTTTTTAAAGGTAGAAACAACTTGGTCTTTTGCAAATATTAAGCGATCCTTTTGTGTTAGTTGGGCATTCTCAATATCTACACTTGATGCGTTTTTAATGAAATCTTCTACATATTTCTCCATGTGGAATTTTTCAATCAATGTACCGCCTATTACTGCAATAACTAAACCAAAAATAACATATAGTACTGCAACTTGCCAACTAAAAATACTCATCAGTAGTACAAGAGAGCCAAGGTCAACCATAGGTGAAGAAATTAAAAATGAGAATGTTACGCCAAGCGGTAAGCCTGCACTTGTAAAGCCAATAAAAAGCGGAATAGATGAACAGGAACAAAACGGCGTTACTGTACCAAGCAGAGCGGCAATAATATTTGCCCAAACCCGGTGAAACCGCCCCATTATTTTTTTGCTACGCTCTGGTGGAAAATAGCTTTGTATATATGATATAACAAAAATCAAAAAGCACAGTAATACCGTTATTTTTATAACATCATACAGAAAAAACTGAACACTCCCACCAATTCTACTTGTTACATCAAGCCCGAACAAGGACAGCATATTGCCAATTACTTCATTCAACCATTTCATTCCAAGCACTTGGTCTTGTAAAAATGTACCCATTCCTTTTAGTATTTCCATAAAAAAGTCCCCTTGATTATATTCACATATTTATATATATCTATTTGAAAATTTAAGATATAGGCAATCAAAAGATTGCCCTGTTTATTTTATGAACAGTCGCTGTTATTTATTACATCTATTTTCAGCATTACATTTTTTGTAATCAGCAAAATCTATATCCTTTATTGAATATCTATCTGCAAGACTTCTTAACCTATGGCATCCCTCTGCCGACAAGGAGTAATGCATCCATTTGCCGTCTTTGCAACTATCAACCATTCCGCTATCACACAATATTTTCATGTGGTGAGATAATGTTGGCTGAGTAATATGTAATTCTTCCAGAAGAACACATCCGCACTTTTCTCCACCCTGCAATGATTTCAATATAGCAAGCCTATTTTCATCTGCCAAGGCTTTTATAAGCCGTACATCAGCTTTATAATCCATCATCCATCACACTCCTTATCCTAACTTTTCAAATTATACCAAACATATTGATAGTTGTCAATATGTAAATATGTGTTTTCTAAACAAGGGGGGGAGTGAGCCCAAAATTCAACTTATTGATTCACACTTTACCACACCCCTTTTCATGATAGATGCACATGAATTTATTAATTCTGATGTGCTTAACTAAGTGACATTGGTTTCACACCCTAACCCTTTTTTCTCTTTTTGATTGCCGCTATTAATGGAATTATTTCTGCTTTCGTATAGCTGCACGTCATACAAGTAAATGTTTTTTGTCCCTCCTCAAGCTGGGTGGGTTTCTTTGTAATGGAGCCATTATCCCATGTGTGCCTGTGTTTTAAAATGGTAAACACTGCTGGATTCGGTGCATCTCATATGCCTGTAAAAACTTTGCCCATAGGATTGAACTCAAACACAAGCTCCATTTTTTCTGCGTTGAATGCCTTTTCCAAAAATTTAACAATATGGTACGGCTTGACAAAGTTTCAGCAATAGTTGATGGCAATAGAAATGAAGTTTCTCTCTAGCAAGCGTAACGAGGTGGGCACAGGGCTCACCTCGGTTACTGCCATGGCAATGAAGGATAAAGGCAATGGAAGTTTTCAGACGGACGGATTGGTATTTAAATCCTCAGTGTATGTGTGAGCTTATTTAGTGCGTTTTTTCCTAATAGCAAGCATAGTTAGTATACCGCCAGAAATAAGCAGTAGTGCAATAAAATGGGAAATATCGTCACTGCCCGTCTTAACAATGTCCGAATTTACATTTGCTGATCCTTCCACAACTGCAAATTTTGTTTGAGCTGTTCCATTTTTTGAATTAATTTTCAAATCATGCTCACCTATAGAAAGAGTATTCAGAAAAGTGGAAGTTAAGGTAATAACTGTGGTGCCGGAACTTTTTTTGAAATTTCCCTCAGACACTTCTTTTCCATCAACCATTATGCTTAAAAAATCAGCAAATGCTGCATTTGAGATAAACGTTAATTCTTTATCTGAACCATGTATAAATGTTCCATTAGCTCCCTTTATAATAGCAGGCATTTTCATAATGGATTCCGTTTTTGTTTTTTTACAAACGGTGCAGGTAAATGTTTTCACACCTTCTTTTTCAGTGTTTGGTGGGAGTGTTATTGTTCCATTATCCCATACATGAAGGGATTTCTTGTTAGTCTTTTTACAAGCTGTACATATTTTCCAATGACTGTTTTCATCATATTCCCAACGATCTGCCCAAGTATGATTGTTTTGGTCAAAGTCACCATATTCTGAATTGCACACAGAACATATGGCTTTAGAGTTACACGTTGCTGTACCACCTTTGTGAGGCTCTGTTTCTATATGGCTGCTGTCGTTTTTACAGGTTCTAATATGATTTATATCATCCTGTTTTGTCCAATTTCCAAAAGCATGACCAAGGGCTGGTATCACAATTTTATCAGTTTTTCCGCCACAGTCTGCAAAATCCTTGCAGTGTTTTGATTTTTCTCCTGTTTCTTCGCACGTTGGGTCAATATCTATTGTATATTTTGTATCATATACGTGATCATGTGCGATACCTTTTACCGTGAACTTAAATGGTGTTGTCACAATGAGACCATTGGAAACTCCCATAGCTACAAAATTAAAATCTAATGTTTTCTCACCGTTTACAAGCTTTGCAAGATATTTATTTTTAAGTATCACTGTATTTCCCTTTATGAAATAATCAGTATATTTTACAAGAGTTTTAGTGCCATTTTTAATTTCTTTTAGTACATTTCCATTTAAGGTCATTACAATGTCAATATTAGGTTGCTTTGTATTTGCCTTATCAAATTCAAACGTACTTGGTTGTATTGTGCTATCCTTATAGACCACAAATCCGTTAGAATTTATAATGGTTTTGTTCCCTAATTTATCAGTGTTTCGTGCATAAATAATACATTTTTCTGCTTTGTTTATATTTATTTTTCCTGTATAGGCTGTCCAAATTCCGTCTTCTTTGTAATCTTCTGGTCTTGAAACCTTTTGATATTCAACAGATTGATTCATACTTTGCGTACCATTGATTATCAATTCAACATCCACGCTGTCTTTAAAGAACAAGCCAAATGTAATATTGCTGATTTTGGTTTTAAATGAATTTTGTTCGACTTTTATTTCGCCTGTTGGCAAAACAATCTTAACAAAAGTTGGATTTTTAGCATCACTGCTAATCAGCGTACTTCTCCAATTGTTTTCGTCTGCCTTCTCAAGAAGATGAATTTTTATCCCATCTGTTGTTCCTGTAAAAGTATTGGCGTCCATTGTTGGTGGCGACATTGCATAAGAAATTACATTGGCTAAGTTGGTGCAATTTTTAAACGCCATGTCTCCAATATTTTTAGTATTGCCAGGAATATAAATACTTGTTAATCCTGTGCATCCAAAAAACGTGCCAAAAGCCATGGATTCCAGGCTTTCAGGCAATCTTACATTCACTAAGCTTGAACACCCTTCAAATGCTAGTTCACCTATTTTTGTGACTTTTTCAGGGATTGTTATCTCAACTAATTTCACACAAAGTTCAAATGTTCTATCCTTTATTTCTGTAATATTCGGTGGCAGCACTATGCTTTCCAATTCTCTGCACTCCCAAAATACTCCATAACCCATGTCAGTCACACTTGGTGAAATAATTAGGTCTTTTAAATTAAGACATAGTTGAAATGCATAATCTCCAATTGTTTTAAGCTGTGTTGCTTTTGAAAAATCAACTGATTTTAAGGCATAACACTTATTAAAGGCAGCGGATTCAATGGTATTAAGACTAGAAGGAAGCTGTAGCGTTTCTAATTTATTACATCCATAAAACGCTTGTTCTCCAATGACTGTTATATTGTCCGGGAATTTGATATTCCGTAAGTTCACACAATCAGCAAATGTCAATTTACTTATTTTTTTAAGAGCTGTTAACTGTGATAAATCAACGTTTTCTATAGCGCCGCACTTAGCAAATGCAGCAATTCCTATTGTCTCTATACTTGGCGATAGTACAATTTTTGTTATGCCACTGCAATCTTGAAATGCACTTGCACCAATTGTTTTTAATTTAGTTGCCAATGAACAGTCCACTGTTTCTAAATTTTTGTACATTGAAAATTCAAGTTCATCTATGGACACTACATTATCTGCAATAAAAAGATAATAAACATTTGCAACGTCTATTTCCCCTCCTACTTGTTTTCCAGTACTGTCGCAATTATAATATTTTTTATCGGATTTATATAATCCGTGCAATTTACCAATGTAAATTTCTGGTGTTACCGCTCCGGCATTTATAAGTGCCGCTTCCCATTGATTCTTATCTGCTCCTTGAGGAAGATAAATGTTAATGGAGGTTTTGATACCCTTAAAAGCGTCTTTTTCCATAGGAATCAACGTTGCTGAATTAAATTTAATACCGTCTAAATTTGCACAATTAGCAAATGCAGAATCAGCTATTTTTTTAACATCACTGGCTATACTCATATAGGTAATATTCTTTTGTCCTGCGCTGTCTATTTTTGCTCCTTCATTTTTTCCATTTGAATCAGAAAAATAAATATTTCCATCCGATTTGTACAAACTGTTGAGACTGCCCACACAAAGAACAGGATTTCTTGCTCCGCTTAGTTTTCCTTCCCAATCACTTTTCTTTGTATTATAGGGAAGATGTATTCTGAGAAACTCTTTTGTGGCATCAAAAGCACCCATTTCTATTGCCGGCGGGCTTGCCAAATTGAAGCTTATATCAACTAAACGGGAACAGTTATAAAAAGCCTGAAAATCTATTTTAGTAAGGCTTCCTGCCTGTGACAAATCCACATATTGTAAATTTTCACACTCAAAAAATGCTCTGCTTCCAATTGATGTAATGCCTTTCCCAGCTATAACAGTGTTTAGATTACTACAGTTTTCAAATGCTTTATCGCCAATTGTCGTTAGTTGTGTTGCATGTGTCATATCAATGGTTTTTAAAACTCCATACTTGTAAAAACCCATTGTATTTGTTACTTCCGTAACATCATTTGCAATAAAAAGATAAGACACATCAAGCTTGTCTATTTCACCACCCGTAGGTTTTCCTGCGCTGTCACAATTGTATGCTTTACCATCCGCCTTATATAGACCATAGCGTCTACCAATATTAAAGTTAGGATTTGTTGCTCCTGCATTGATTAAAGCATTCTCCCATTCGGTTAAATCTGCACCTTCTGGAAGAACAATATTCATCCCATCTTTACTGTTTTTAAATGCATCTTTACCTATGACAGGCAAGTTTGTTGATGGGAAGAAAATATTTCCCAAACTTTGGAAACCCTCAAATGCCGACTCATTGATAGTTTTGACATTATTTGCAATATAAAGGCGTGTTACCTTTTTTTTATATGTTTTATTAATTTCACCTCCCACCATTTTTCCTCTGCTGTCACAATAATAAATTTTACCATCATCTTTGTATAAGCCAAAAAGATTGTTTGTATACACAACAGAATCAGTTGCTTGACTGCTAATTGATGTCCATTTACTTTCATCTGCGCCAGCAGGAAGATGAATTCTCATTCCTGCAGGTGTATTCCGAAAAACATTAGTTCCTGGGATAGAAGGGGGATCCACACTGTCAAAAGTAATATCCATTAGCTTATCACAATAACAAAATGCCTGCTTTTCAATAGATGTAATGGTTGCAGGAAGTGCTACACTTGTTAATTTTGTTTTTCCATACTGCCAAGCTTGAAATACTAGCGGCCTAAGTTCTGCAACCTTCGTATTTGTCAAATCCACGGTTTTTAATTCCTCACATCTCCAAAAAGCTCCATCCCAAATCGACGTAAGTCTTGTTGCCGCTGACAAGTCGACGCTTTCTATTTTTGTTTTTGTAAATGCTTGTATACTAATTTCAACAAGATTTGTTGCATTGGAAAAATCAACGGTTCTTAATTCTGCACATTCTTTAAATGCATATGCACCAATTTGGAGAACAGTTGATGAAATTTTAACTGTGGTTAAGTTACTGCAATTTGCAAAGACACCCTCCGGGATTGTTGTAACGCCTTCTTCAATAAATAGATTGGTTACAAGATCCTTGTCTATTGGTGTCGTCTCAGGGTTTTTACCTTGATTGTCACACCTGCAGACTGTACCATCTTGCTTATACAAAGCGTAAACATCTTGTCCTGCATGTACTGTTAATGGCATTACCAAAAAAAGCATTACTATCATTGACAAAGCAAAAATAAATGGGATTCTGCTCACTTTTATATTCATACCTCTGCTCTCCTTCTGTTCCTCTTCCTAATCATGTATCACAAAAAAATAATTTCAAGAAAAAATACATTACCAAATAAGTTCTCAAATTTCTAATCGTAACTATTGATCAATTAATAGTATTTATTCAAATTTATTATACCATAAACAAATGGGAGTTTGTTTATAATAATAAAACTTTTTTCTTCCATCAGAACCACTTGCTTTCTATCATGCTGTATTTTCACATTTGTTTGGGGCAACCTTACTATTGTTCGTCAATTCGTATATAATTTAGGAAAATATTAATAAATTCTTATTAAGTTCTTTGTGAATTTCAATATAGGATTAGTTATACTTAATATTAATTATATAAAAAAAGAAATGGAGTGAGAATATGAGTGAAAAGATATTAGTCGTTGACGATGAACACGACATTGCGGACTTACTAGAAGTCTATCTAAAAAATAAAAATTACATGGTATATAAGTTTTATTCCGCAAAAGAAGCTTTATTTTGCATTGAGCAAGAAGAACTTGACCTTGCAATTCTTGATATTATGCTTCCCGATGTAAATGGATTTTCTATCTGTCAGAAAATCCGTGAGAAGCACACTTATCCAATTATTATGCTAACAGCGAAAGATGAAGAAACGGATAAAATTACAGGGTTAACTTTGGGAGCGGACGATTATGTAACAAAACCATTTCGTCCACTTGAGCTTATTGCCAGAGTAAAAGCTCAGCTACGGAGGTACAAAAAATATGCACCTGTTCCCGTAGAACAATTTATAGTAAATTATGTTTTAACCTATGATATCCTTATCTTGGCTAGACAATAAACGCTCATAATAAAATGAATTTATCTGACGCTCCAGTTGGCGAGTACTCCAATTTGATTTTGCACATTCATCTAAATAAAATGTTCTTGCGGTTTCATTCTCTATACGCATTAAAAGTCTATAGTGTGTCCAACTCAATTGGCTACGCAGTGCGTAGCTATTTGGGAAAGTAAGATAAAATTGTCGCATATTTTTTAAATTAGCAACTGTATATCCTTTTCCGAATTCTTCTGTTAATTTTACAGACAAAAATTTTAACAATCCTTTACCGTATTCTGCACGCCCATTTTCACCCTGTGCTTCATAAATTTGCTTGCCTATGTTCCAGTATGTTTCTACCATGCCAATATCCTCAGTGGCATCAATTTCAACTACTTCACCAGTTGCGAATTCATACTTTATGAGCATAAAAAACACCTCCTTTCCTTGAAATTTCTCAAAGAAAGAAGGCGTGGCGGTGCTCTAGCTCTATTATTTAATTGTGGATGAGGCATTGAAAATTCTAAATCACAGAAAAGGATAAATGTAAAAATGCCCACAACAATACACTAAGTATCATGTGAGCATTTTTACAAACTCCGATATTTTTTGATCTTTTTCTGCATTTTTCGCAAAGAAAAACCCCACAAGGTTTTTAACGACCAATGTGGGGCAAGATATTCTTATATCATATTGTATGGTGTGTTTCGGGAAATACAAGGAAGGACTACCTTGCCACCGAAAATTATATTCAGTTTTCATATGTAGTCCTTTCTTGAAAATAAATTTATTTACATCACACGCATATCAATATAGCTTCTGAATGGCGATGTCACATCTTTTAATTCTTCGGCTAGCTTAAATGATACAGAATGATATTCACAATCATATTTTGCAGACTCAGAAGGGTTAGGTGCATCAATTTCTAGGCAAAAGCAGAAATTAATTATAGACATATCTAATAATATTTTCCTTTTTTCTACATCTAAGTTATTCTCCGAGGAGGTTAACATTAAAATATCAATCAGATTATCTAATGCCTTTTTATTCATGTCTATGTTCCAAATATTACATGCACTCCTGCACAGATTGATGTCAATTGTCCATTTTGCTAATACTGCACAGATATTATAAAAGCCATCATTATCCTTATCATTTTTAAAGATCTCTCCTACAACATTACGAACAGAGGCGTTTAATGGTGACAATGCTAAAGTGTCAAATTTATCTTTTGATACAACTTTCAATGGATATTTGTCCATTTATTTTTCCTCCTATCTCACTTCATTTTCGCACATCAACTTCGTTTGTTCCATGACGATTGCTACTGCATCATTTGTTTTATCTGGTGGATAGCCATATTTTTTCAGTAAACGCTTAATCGTCATTTTCATTTTAGCCTGTACACTTTCACGAATTGACCAGTCAATGCTAATGTTGCTTTTAATTGATTTTGTTAAATCCCTCGCTATTTGTTTTAAGATATCGTCGCTCATTAATTCTCTAGCTGATTCGTTATCTGCGAGGGCATCATAAAATGCAAGTTCATCATCCGTAAGTCCCGTGGAATTGCCACGTTTTTCTGCTTCTGTAATTTCCTTTGCAAGCTCTATAAGTTCCATAATAACCTGTGTGGTTTCTATCGTTCTGTTTTGATATTTCTTAATTGAATTTTCAAGTAGCTCAGAGAACTTTTTAGACTGTACAAGGTTTCTTCGTGAAAATCCCTTAATATTACCTTTTAGTAATCGTTCCAACAATTCAACCGCTAAGTTCTTTTGCTTCATACCTTTAATTTCATTTAAGAACTCATCTGACAAAATTGCAATATTGGGCTTGTTAAGTCCAACACTATTTAATATATCAATAACTTCATTAGAAGATATTGACTCCGAGATTAACTGATTTAACTGGCTGTCCAGCTGTGAACTGGTTTTCTTTTTACCTGTATCTTCTATCATCTTGATGATAGAAGCTTTCACTGCCTTATGAAAACTAACTTCAAGATTAAGTTTCATTGCTGTATCCGTTGTGGCACAAAGAGAATACGCACGAGTAAATTCTGTTACCAATTTAGCGTAATTTTTCTTGCCATCTTCTCTAAGTCCTATTACATAATCCATGGTTTCAATAATTGCCTGCATTTTATCTTTAGCAGTGCCTGTAAAAAATTTGCTGTAATCATGACCATGCAAAAGCTCTTTGATTAAATCATATTTTTCTAATAAAACGCTGGCTGCCACTTCCGTATCTACACCTGTTGTCTTTTTATCGCTCTCTGTATAGACATAAAGGGCATCTTTTAAGTTTTCTGCAATGCCAATGTAGTCAACAACCAGTCCACCTTGTTTTTCTTTAAAAACACGATTAACCCTTGCAATTGCCTGCATTAAGTTGTGTCCTTGCATAGGTTTATCAATGTACATTGTGTGCATACTTGGCACATCAAATCCTGTTAGCCACATATCACGCACAATGACAAGTTGCAATGGATCATTTTTATCTTTCATCCGCTTAGCCAGAGTTTCTCGTGTGGACTTTGTGCCTATATATTGTTGCCAATCTGCAGGATCCGAAGAACTACCAGTCATAACCACCTTGATTTTACCGCCCATTAAATCATCACTATGCCAATCAGGGCGAAGTGCAATAATTTCTTTGTATAAATCAATGGCAATTCGCCTACTCATGCAAACAATCATGCCTTTGCCTTCTATGGTTTCTTGAGAAGCCTGTCTCTTTTCAAAATGCTCAACTATGTCTTTTGCCACAAGTTTTACACGCTCAGTAGCTCCAACAATTGCCTCTAACCTAGACCATTTGCTTTTGAGCTTTTCACGCTGTGAGCTTTCTTGGTATTCAGTAATATCATCATAATCGTTATCAATCTTCGGCTTTAAATCTTCTGAAAGCTCTAATTTTGCAATTCTGCTTTCATAGAAAATTTTAACTGTTGTACCATCTTCAACAGCTCGTGTCATATCATACACGTCAATATAATCTCCGAATACTGCACGAGTGTTTTTATCGGTCAGTTCTACTGGTGTGCCTGTAAATCCAATGTATGATGCATTGGGCAGGCTGTCACGCATATATTTTGCATACCCATATTTCAGGCTTGCACCCTCATCTTCTTTGACAACATCTGCACCAAATCCGTATTGACTGCGGTGTGCCTCATCTGCCATTACTACTACATTTTTACGGTCAGTCAAAGCTTGCCCCTCATTGCTTCTATCTTCTGGGGCAAACTTTTGTATGGTTGTGAAAATAATGCCACCACTGGTGCGGTTATTTAGTAGTTCTCTTAAATGCTCTCTATTTTCAGCTTGCTGTGGTACACTTCGTAGAAAATCCTTACATTTTGCAAAGGTTGAGAATAGCTGATCGTCTAGGTCGTTTCTATCTGTTATGACTACAATAGTGGGATTGCCTAAATCTTCATTAATTACAAGTTTTCCTGCATAAAACACCATAGAAAGGCTTTTCCCACTGCCTTGTGTATGCCAAACAACACCAATTCTGCGGTCACCTTTTTCTTTGGTGGCACGAATGGTATTTTCTACTGCTTTATTTACTGCATGGTATTGATGATACCCTGCAAGTATTTTAAAGGTATCTTTTCCATCACTTTGAAATAGAATAAACTGTTTTATAATATCTAAGAATCGCTCACGTTTAAACATTCCCATAATAAGCACTTCAAGCTGTGGCACAGAAAGTGGAGCTACCTCATCACCCTCAATGGTTCGCCATGCCATAAAGCGTTCTTCATCAGATGTCAGTGTTCCTGCTCTTGCGTTTATTCCATCACTTATCACCATAAAGGAATTGTATGTAAATAAAGATGGTATGATCTGTTTATAGGTTTGCAGTTGATTATATGCATTGGTAATGTTCACTTCCTCATTTGATGCACTTTTAAGCTCTATTACCACAAGAGGTAAACCGTTTACAAATATAATCACGTCTGGGCGCTTTTCTGTTCTGTTTTCAACAATAGTAAATTGATTGACAGCCACAAAATCATTGTTTAGTGGTTTTTCAAAATCAAATATATGTGCCTGTGTATACTTGACTTCGCCACTATCAAGACGATAGGAAACATCTATACCGTCAGTTATCATCTTTTGAAATGCCTTGTTATTTACAAGCAAGTTAGGTGAGTTTGGCACTGCAATTTGACGGTAGGCATCTTCTATCGCCTCTGCAGGTAAGCCTTTATTGATACGAAAAAGTGCATCTTTTACACGTTGCGGCAAGATAACTTCACTATAATCGGAACGCTCGGGATATTCACCATCAGGAGCAATATCTGGTGCAAATATAATCTCATAACCAAGGTCGGCAAACCATTCAAGGGTTGCTTCTTCAAGGTGAGATTCGCAAAAGTTATTTTTCATTGGTTACCTCCTTATCTCTTTGGATTCCAAGTAGTTTCATTATTTATAGTTTCAGTGTTCCCTGTAGCTGTTAGCATATCATCTACCCACAACATATCTAGTAGAATGTCATGCGCTTCATCCTCAGATATATTTAAAGCCTCTGATACATCTTTTGTTGTACGCTTATTTGTTTTAAGTTTTAAGTGCCTAATAATTTGATATTTTAGTTGTTTAGGCTTTTCTTCACTAACTAAAAGATCATAATAGTTTTTTGCCGAAATATCGGCGGCACTCGCTACTTCAGCATAGTGTTTGGCTTGTTCCTCGCTCGATTTAGCATTTTTCTTCTCTTTTTGAGCCAACACAAATGAAACCAAACTGCCTATCATGCATAGTACAGAAATCCCAATCGCTATCCATTCTGCCATTTATTCCACCTCCACTGGCACTCTAATCTCGCCACTCATAAGTTTTGGTAACAGCGTATCCCTTAGGGTGGTGAGGGTTTGGGTTTGTTGTTGATTTTGCTGAGTTATATTCATTAACGATGTCGCTATTATTTCAAAGTTGTCTAGAATACTATCAGATGGGACTAAAACTGAAACATTTTTCAAATCTGTTTGTGTAATTAGTGGTTGAGTAGATCCCCTATTCATGCTTTTAAAATCTATCCCACTTAAAATTTGATATACGAACTCAAAGAAGTTGCTTTTTACCACTAATGTATTATCAGAAGCCCAGCAAGGAAGATAACATCTTTGTATAATACCATGCGTTCCAACTCTGCCAGTAACTAAAATTTTCTGATTATATAATGTTTGATTTGTGTACCCCATAATTGAGCTAGCCCCAATAATTGGGACATTGTGTATGAAATCAGGTGTTGAAACCTTAATTAGAGGTCGTTTTCCACTTGCAATATCCGCCACCTCCCCCAACGTCCCAACTCGCCACCCCTTAGGTATCCTACCAATCTCACTATCCACAAACTCACCGTCTTGGAATGGATCAAAATCAACAAACCAGCTTTTGAAGATAGCTTGTGCCTGCGCCTCAAGGTTTTTATTGATTTTGTTGTTTATCTCTATTTTGTCATCGAGGCAAGAAAGGGTGTCAGCAATGGATTTTTGCTCGGGGAGTGGGGGAATAATGAATTTGGCATTTTCCAGTACATCTTGCTGTACTCTTTGTCTGCCTGATGTGCCAACCATTGATTTTATTGCAATATCTCTAAAAGCAGGACTTATGGATAAATAATATATAAAATCTTTATTACTTTGATCTTCTTTTTCACGAAGAACAATATATTCAGTTGAACCAAACCCGATTTCATCATCATTTAATTCTGTTACTTGTGCTGTTTTTCCGTTTTCTAAGCAAGGTGTAATTCTAGCTAAAAGTGTATCACCATTTCTAAATTTTGTTCCGCCTTTAAATCCTGCCATCTCATAGCTTTCAATGAATTTAGTAAATGGTTTGATTTGCTCCATTCCAATTTTTTTAGCAACAACGTTCTTAGGGATACCTTCACGAGGATTAAAATTTATAACGTCCCCTAATTTAACCTCTTTCCATTCATTCATCATTTCACCCCACCGTCCTTCAGCTTTTTCTGTGTTTCTTTCACAGTTTCTAAAAATGCTGTTTCCACCGGAGATAATTCATCCACAGTTTTTTTCTTATATTTTTCGTATTCTTCATTGGCTTTTTCTATGGCTTGTTTATGGCTGACCTTTCCGCTGTCAATCAGCATTCCTTGTCCATAACGACCTGCAAAATCATCCACTTCCTCTATCCAATCTTTCATATACATTGGCTCATGATTCATGGCACGAAGCTCTGCTAGGTCAAAAAATGCTGAAACTAAACGATTAAGTTTTGCTAATTCATCTTCATTTAGATAGTTTTTGGCATTGTTAATTTCACTTTTTGTAGGTTTATTGCCCTTAAAGGTGGTCATGCCCATAAACGGCAATTCTGCATTGGCTCTGTTAAACACAACTTCAGCAGAGGTATTCCCGTGTGCTGCATAATGTATTTTATTTTGAACTATCTTGAAAAACAGCACTGACTGCTCACTTTTTGAATCATAATCAATGCTTGTTGCGTATAAATCCAAAACTTGACGATAGAACACCTTTTCACTGGAACGAATATCACGAATACGCTCTAAAAGCTCTTTCCAATAAGAACCACCGCCGGCTTGCTTTAGTAGGTCATCATTCATTGTAAAGCCTTTTATCATATATTCTTTTAGTATTTCCAATGCCCATTTTCTAAACTGTGTACCACGCAATGATTTTACACGATAGCCAACCGATATAATGACATCAAGATTATAAAACTTTGTATTATAATCTTTACCGTCAGAGGCAGTTGTCAAGTATTCCTTGACAACTGCATTTTTGTCAAGTTCGCCCTCTTTAAAAGCATTGTTTATATGTAAACTTATATTCTGTTTTGTACTTTGAAAAAGCTCTGCCATTTGAGCCTGTGAAAGCCAAACAGTTTCATTTTCCATTGTAACATCAATTTTTGTTTTTCCGTCCTGTGTTTGATAAATTACAATTTCAGAGTTATTAGATTTCATACCCAATCGCCCCCAGCCTTGCTTTAATCTCATCTTCAAGTTCATGGGATTTTATAAACATTTCACTAAGTTCAGTCGTAAGAGTAGTCATCTTTTCATCAAAGGAAACTCCGTCATCTTCCACTTCTTCAATTCCAACATATCTACCGGGAGTTAAAATGTAGTCGTGTGAACGCACCTCAGAAAGCTCAGCAGACTTACAGAAACCTTGCTTATCCTCATAGTTTTCGTCCTTTTGCCAACTGTGGTAAGTATCGTAAATTTCCTTAATTTCTTCATCTGAAAGCTCTCTATGCTTACGAGTAACCATAGTTCCCATTTTTCTTGCATCTATAAAGAGAATTTTATCCTTGCGATTTTCTTTATTCTTAGAAACAAACCATAAGCAAACTGGAATAGTTACGTTGTAAAAAAGGTTTGGTGGCATGGTGACAATACAGTCCACAAGCCCTGCCTCAATAATATTTTTGCGAATTTCTGCCTCTGCCGTAGTTGACGTACTCATTGAACCGTTGGCAAGTACAAAACCTGCAACTCCACGATGAGAGAGCTTGCTTATAATGTGCTCAATCCACGCATAGTTTGCATTACCTGCTGGTGGCATACCATATTTAAAGCGTACATCATCTTGTAAATTAGGAGCACCCCAATCTTTAATGTTAAATGGTGGGTTTGCAAGAATAAAATCAGCCTTTAACATTTTGTGTTTATCGCTACCAAAAGTATCGGCGTTGCTGTCTCCAAGGTTCCCATCAATACCACGAATGGCAAGATTCATTTTACAAAGTCTCCAAGTTTCAGCGATTGACTCTTGCCCATAAATATGGATATTATCAAGCTTACCTTGATGCTCTTTTACAAATTTTGAAGACTGCACAAACATACCACCACTTCCACAACATGGGTCATAAACTCTACCCTCATATGGCTCAATCATGCCGACAAGCAGTTTAACAATAGTTGGTGGTGTATAATATTCTCCATCAGAGGAGCCAAAGTTGCCAAGAAAATATTCATAAACTCTGCCTAAGATGTCTTGAGCCTTTGCCTCTTTGCTTCCCATGTTAAAAGAGAATAAGTCTACAAGTTCACCAAGTACTGCTTTATTGATCTCTGGTCTTGCATATGTTTTGGGCAAAACACCTTTTAGCGTAGAATTATTTTTTTCAATCTCAACCATTGCATCATCAATAATTTTACCAATGCTTGAAAGCCTAGCCTGTGATTTTATAAACTCCCAGCGAGCTTCTTTTGGTACATAGAAAACATTATCCTCAGCGTAAGCATCTGGATCTTCTTCGAAACCCTCACCTTCCGCTACAAGTTCATTATAGCGTTCTTCAAAACTGTCTGATATGTATTTTAAGAAAATAAGTCCTAAAACAACGTTTCCATATTCGCTATCCTTAACACCCATTCTGCCACGCATTTTGTCTGCCATTTCCCACAACTGGTTCTCAAAACCCAAACTCAATTCAGCCATTATTTTCTCTCCTCTATATCTGATTTATTATGCTTAATTCTCATATCTGCAGGTTTTTCAGAATCTACTGGCATAAGCCATGTTTTACCTGCTTTAGTTGCACCTTCGATGCGACCTTTTTCGCAAAGAAGAGATATTCTTCTTGTGGAAATGCCCCACTTCTCCGAGGCTTGCTTCGTTGTCAAAAATTCCATCATAACACCTCTCATTCGATAAAACTCTACATACCATCATTGTATTCTTTTATCGGAACGAAGTCAAATTATATTGTATGGAGTAGTTCTGCCTATATCTTATATAGTATCACACCACTTGTCCCATAATCTGTACTCAATCAATTGGATTTTCTCGACCACTTCCCACATACATCGCTTTCCCAAAATCCTCCGAAAGTAACACTAAAACACCATTGATATATTTCCTCAAACGTCACTACTTATAATCTCTCCGAAAGTAATGTTTTGACCTGTTCCCACGAACTACATTTTTCTGTACTTTCATTTCAAAAAACTAAAAATGCCACCTGCAAGGAAACCCCCATGCAAGTGGCACAATCTTCATAAACCTTTATAACTCGCTCATATACTGTAACGCCCTCGTTGAAACGCACAGATGTAAGAAAATATTTCTACAACTGAAATATTTTCTACGTAAGCGTTATAACAAGCCACTTTACAGCTCTTTTTATTCGTTAGCCTTAGACATCAGAACCACGCACTCCACGTGTTTTGAGATGAGGGGATAGCTATCAAATGGAAATTACCATGTTCCTTTTTTAG
>JAVXGM010000005.1:0-134117 GCA_036657395.1 Anaerovoracaceae bacterium | reverse complement strand
CCAGTCCGGAGCTTCGCAGTAAGAAGCAGTTGATTGAAACCTTTATTGTCGGAGTTAATGATGTCGATGATGTCATGAGTGAATGGCACAACTATGTTGTAAAACAGCGTGAGAAAGATTTGAAAACCATCATCGCAGCGGAAAAGCTGAAACCAGAGGATACTCGTAAATTCCTTGAAAATGCGTTCCGTGATGGGGAAATCAAAACTGCAGGAACTGATATCGATAAACTAATGCCATCTGTATCCCGTTTCGGTGGCGGTGGCAGAGCCAAGAAAAAACAAGGTGTTATTGATAAACTAAAGAACTTCTTTGAGAAGTATTTTGGTATAGGTGGTTCGGCATCATTCATTGAGGAAGAACACAAGGGTGTTGTATATGAAATAAACCCACAGGATAATTTGTCCATGGTGGCAGAACCTAAGACTCCTTATGGTGCAGACAAGGAAAATAATAAATAATCAGTATAGGCAAGAATTGCCTATACTGTAATTAAAAAATGACCATGCTTGAGCATTTCTACGCTTGCATGGTCATCTCTTTTTCTTTGGTGGAGAATACCGGGCTCGAACCGGTGACCCCCACACTGCCAGTGTGGTGCGCTCCCAGCTGCGCTAATCCCCCAAGTCACAATGGTTATTTTACTATGACTTTTTTCTCCTGTCAATGGCAAATATTAAGACGAATTCCAATTATAAATTGACAGGCTATAAGACACCTTTGGTTTTGACTTATGCAAGTAAAAATGCTATATTCTTTATCATAAACAAAAAGGAGGCCAAGACCATGAAGCGAGAGGATTGCAGTGATTTATTTATTAAGCATTTTTCCTTTTGGGAGCATTTGAGTGAACAGGAAAAGCAGCTTTTATGTGATAATACCAATATTGCACACTATCTAAAAGGTACAAATGTTCATAGGGGAAATGAGGATTGTATAGGCATTATTTTGGTTAAAAAAGGCCAGCTTCGCACTTACCTTTTATCTGAAGATGGGCGGGACGTAACCTTATACCGTTTATTTGAGGGAGATGTTTGTATTCTTTCTGCATCATGTGTACTAGAGGCCATTACTTTTGATGTATTTATTGACGCAGAAGAAGATACAGATTTACTTCTTGTCAATTCCTCCGTATTCCATCAAATGGCAGATGAAAATATTTATGTTGAATGCTTTGGATATAAATTGGCTACCACACGATTTTCTGATGTGATGTGGGCAATTCAACAGATTTTATTTATGGGTGCGGATAGACGATTGGCAATTTTCATTTGGGATGAAATCACTAAAAATAAGACTAATGAAGTCAAAATGACCCATGAGCAAATGGCAAGATATATGGGAAGCGCTAGAGAAGTGGTTTCTCGTATGCTGAAATATTTTGCTGCCGAGGGAATTGTGGAACTGTTTCGAGGTGGACTTCGTGTGATTGATAAGAAAAAATTGCAAGGCCTGATTTAGAAAAATCTAACACCTGGAGGGACTTGGTGTTTTTTTTAGATCAGACCATCATAGAAAAATAAAAAAGCTAAGATTAGGCGAATCCCCCAGTCTTAGCTTTTTTTAGTTTATTTAGATAAACAGATTTACATTGGATTCTTCGGCATCACCTAGGTAAGCACCTACACCGCCTAGATTGACACCATCAATCAGTTCCTCTTCCTTAATGCCCATAACGTCCATACTCATGGTACAGGCAACTATTTTAACACCTGCTTTCATAGCTTTTTCAATGAGAAGGGGAAGCGAATCAACGTTTTTATCATTCATGATTTTCTTCATCATAGCCGTACCCATGCCAGCCATATTCATTTTAGACAGCTTCAGCTTTTTACTGCCTCGAGGAAGCATGATACCAAACATAGATTCCATAAAACTCTTTTTAACAGGCTGTTTTTTAGCCTTACGAAGAGCAGTAAGTCCCCAAAATGTAAAGAACATAGTCACAGGTCTTCCCATAGCAGCAGCACCATTTGCAATAATAAAGCTTGCCAAAACCTTATCCAAATCTCCGGAGAAGACAACCATGGTCTTGCCCTCAGGGCTTTGCTTGGCTAAAGGAGCATCATCAGAACACTTTTTTACACATGCCACATAATCATTGCCTCGCCGTTGGCTGGAAAGCAAAGTGTTTCCCGTACGTCTGCACCAAGCGCCGATATCCCGTGTAAAACCAGGATCAGAGGCTGATACCTCCATGACTTCTCCATCTTTCATATCTTTCATTGTTTCAAAGACCTTCATAATAGGGCCAGGACATTGCATTCCGCTACAGTCAAGCCTCATGGCCAAAGTGGGACTGCTTTCAGTTTCCCTATTTTCCTCAGGTGCAGCAAGGCTCTTATCAGTACCAAAACTGTCATCAGAAATAGTCGGTATATCTTGTACATAATGAGTGGATTGATAAAACTTAGTACCAGCTGGATACAGTTTTACATTCTTGAAACCGTGTTCCATGAGAATGCGAGCAGCATTATAGGATCGCACACCAATGGCGCAGAAAGTTACAATTTCTTTAGACTTATCAAGCTCATCTAAACGATCACGAAGCTGACCTAAAGGAATCTGTATAGCATTAGGCAGTGTGAATGCCATTAATTCCGCATCCTCACGTATATCAAGTAGAATCGTATCAGGGCTTTTTTCAATTATGTCCCAATCAGAAAACTGTACCAAACCAGATAACACATTTTCAGCCACAAAGCCAGCCATATTGACAGGGTCTTTTGCAGAAGAATAAGGTGGCGCATAGGCAAGTTCCAATTCTTTCAAATCCCTAATTCCTGCACCAAGCCGCAGTGCTACTGCAAGGGTATCAATTCGTTTGTCTACTCCATCAAGACCCACAATTTGTGCTCCGAAGATTTTCTTTCCATCTGTAGAAAAAATCAGTTTCAGGGTTAGAGGCATAGCACTGGGATAATATCCAGCATGAGAGTTTTGTGTAATAGTCAGAGTCTGGTAATCCTTGTCCTTTATAAGTCCACGTTTCTTTAAAGCTTTTTCGTTTGATCCAGTGGTGGCCGCAGTCAGATCAAAGACCTTTGCCACAGAAGTTCCTTGGGTACCCTTATAAGTCTCATGTCCGCCAGCAATATTATTTGCGACAATGCGCCCTTGCTTGTTTGCAGGTCCTGCCAGAGGAATCATGGTCGGTTCATTGGAGATAAAGTCCTCTACTTGGATGACATCACCTACAGCATAAATATTGGAATCGGATGTTTTCAGGGTGTCATCTACTACAATTCCAGATCGTGAGTTTACTTCTAGCCCGGCCTCTTTTGCTAGTTGGCTGTTAGGGCGAACGCCAATTGATAGAATGACAAGATCAACAAAGACCGTTTCCCCACTTTTTAGTGTGATATTGACTCCACCAGATTCTTCGGTAAAGGAGTCCACTCCATCACCTAAATGAAGGCGAACATTGTTTTGGATGATATTTTCATGGAGGAGTTGTGACATTTCATAATCTAGAGGTGCCATAACCTGATCCATTGCTTCAATGAGGGACACCTTGATTCCAGCGTGATTAAGGTTTTCAGCCATCTCAAGGCCAATGAAGCCGCCACCAATTACTGCCGCAGTTTTAATTCCTTCATCATTAACCATGGAGCGAATACGGTCTGTATCCGGTATTGTCCAAAGGGTTTGAATGCGAGAAGAGTCAATACCTGGAATAGGAGGGCGTAGTGGGGAGGATCCAGTGGAAATTACTAGAGTATCATAATTTTCCTCATAGATATGACCAGTGTCAATGCGTTTTATTACCACTATTTTTTTTTCACGGTCAATGGAAAGGACTTCGTTTTTAATCCGCACATCAATATTAAATTTTTTATTCATTGCTTCTGGGGTTTGCAGCAGTAGTGCTTCTCGTGACTTGATCACATCCCCAACATGATAGGGCAGGCCGCAATTAGCGTAAGAAATATATTCGCCACGCTCTAATAAAACAATATTTGCCTCTTCATCTAATCTTCGAAATCTGGCCGCACAGCTAGCACCACCTGCAACACCGCCAATAATAACTATTCTTTTCATTTTATACCTCCTTGTGTTTGATTAATTCCTACAATTTGCGTCTCCTACTATTTAATCATGTCTAAAATAGCGTTTTTAGGTTTTGCACCTACTGATTGCTTAGCAACCTTGCCATCTTTTATTAAAATCAGTGTAGGAATGCTCATTACCCCAAATTGTCTAGCAAGCTCTGGTTGTTCATCTACATTTACTTTGCCTACTTTCACATTAGTGACTTCTCCACTAATCTCCTCTATGACAGGGGATAACATGTTACAAGGACCGCACCAACTTGCCCAGAAATCAATTAGGACTGGTTTTTGGGAATTCATTACCTGGGCATCAAAGTTATTTTTTGTAATTTGTAATACAGACATTATAATTCTCCTTTATTTTTACTTAATTGTTGTTTCAAACTTATGGCCTTAGTATATACACTTCCATGGGCGCATTCTGTAACCTAGTCACATAGGAAAAAGATTTATTTTGCCCTAGGGTAATAGTCAGAATTGTTCAAAAAACTTGCAATCAATTACCACTAAGTATATAATTTATATATTGGTTTAAAGTTATATCTAACAATAGAAGACAAGGAAGTGAAAGAAATGAAAAAGGCGTTAAGCATTATATTAGCCTTAGGTCTGGTTTTCAGTTTTACTGCATGTGGAAACAGCAATACTACACAGAAGCAAACTGCTGACGACAAAATAGTAGTAGAAGACACAGTTTACGATATTTCAGGAGATGTGGAAAAATCTGAAGGTGGACAATTAACAATTGCATCTAATGCCAAAGAGGAACTCACATTTAACATTGAAAATGCTGAGATAGTTCCTGATGATACAATTGAATCAGGGGATCGAGTAAACATTACCTATACTGGTGAAATTAAGGGTGGAGATGCGAAAGATTGCAAGGTCATAAAGGTTGAAGATACAACAGAAAAAGTTAAAACCATTAAAGGTAAGGTTTTAGAACATACTGAAGATGGGGTTATAATCAAAACATCAGATGGAAAAGAACTTAAATTTGATATTGAAGGGGCAGAGCTAAGGTACAAAGATGGTATTAAAAAAGGTGACTCAATAGCCGTTTCATACACTGGAAGAATTAATGGAACAGATACAAGTGGAGCTACAGTTCATGAAGTAACTGATAATATGAAGACTAAGCATAAGGAAGCTGTAAAGGTTACTATTAAAACAGTTAATGAAACTGTGTATACATGTACTATAGTAAATGTTAGAAGTACACACAGTCTTGCAGGAACTAAAATAGGTACTCTTGATCCTAAAACAAAGCTAACCAGAACTGGAATTTGCAGCAATGGTTGGAGTCGTGTTAACTATAATGGAAAAATCGCTTACGTTTCTTCCAGCTACTTAACAACTAAAAAACCTGCAATAAAAAAAGAAACTAAGAAGGAGACTGCAAAGAAAGAAACAAAAGCAAAGGAAGATCCTACAAAGGCACCACCAAAGAACACAACAACTACAATGACGTGTAAAATTAAAGATGCCACTATGAATTCCATACAGGTAACATGCAATGGTAAAACTTATGAATTTGACATGGGAAATGCAGATATTAACACAGTAAACGGATTGGTTATAGGCAATACAATCCAAATAGAATATAAGGGCAAGATTAACGGAACCGATACAAGTAAGGTAAAAGTTCTTTCTATTGTAGATAAAGCTAAGAACAAAACAAGCACAAATACAGAAGAGTCTATGGTTAGTGACCCTTCTGAAAGTGAATCTGTTGCCAGTGATACCCAGGATTAACTAAAAAAGAATTTGAAAACAAGTTAGAAACACAAAAAACGGATACTATTTTTAGTGTCTGTTTTTTTGTGCCTAGCATGAGTGCAAGCTTAAGGGTTGAGGTAAGTGAATATAACCCCAAAATAGATTCTGCTCAATTACATAGCTTATAGTATTGTCTGGCGAAATGTTACGATGTAATTTGACAATAATTAAGAAAACGAATATAATTTAAAAAACTTATGTTATATGAAAAAAATTACATTAAAAGACAATATCTGGCAGGCTAGAGAGGAGAGCAAAATGATTAAAGAAAATAGCGATAATTGTCAAATGAAGACTACAGAATCGCCACTATTAGAATCATATAAGAATTTAATTAACCAGATGAATTGTAGTGCGTGTTTAGTTAACGATGATATAGATTTTACGGTTATTCATGGAAACTCCAACTTTTATAAATTGTTAGGATATACTAGGGAAGAGCTAGCACATAAATATCAAAATCACCTAAGTGCTATTTTTCAGCCTAAAGCTTTGGATCAAATCAGGCGAATGGATAGCCAAGAAGGTATATCCATGGAAGATCAGAAGATACGAGGCAAAGGAGGTGAAGCAGCTTGGATTAACACCCAGATATCCCGAATTCAATTGGAAAATCGAAGTGTATATTGTTTCATTTCTTTTGGTATAACTGGCTATAAGAAAGAGCTGGAGCAATTTATTGATCATAGGGACATTATAGATATAGTGACAGAAAAGACTGGCGTTGAGGTTTTTGAGTATAAACTGGAGACTAAAACCGTTTGTATTCATGCTTCAAAAGAAATACTGAACCAAGTTTGCCAATCAGAGCTAAATAATATAAATGATTTTTCTATTAAGTTAATTAAACTGGCAAATCCAAATTTTTCAAGCTGTATTACTAAGGCATTTGAAGATGCCATAGTAAAGGGCAGCGCAATATGTAACTTGAAACTCAAAAATGGGGAGAATAATTATGATTGGTATTTATTTTCACTACATACAAAGGAAAACGGAGATTTGAAAGAGAAATCAATAATTGGAGTGTTTGAAAATATCGATCAGCAAAAAGAAGCAGCTATTAGCTACTTAAACGAAACTCAATTTTATCAGGCAATGCTTTCGGAAAAAACAGCATATGCCCAGTTGGATTTAACAGAGGATAAGATTACGAGGATTGGCGGTCTTTGGAATGGATATAACCAAGTAATTGACACTATGGGATACTCCCAGATAATCAAGTGTGCTATTGATGAAGTAGTTCATCCAGAGGATTGTCAGAGTTATATGGAGACTGCAAATCTAGAAAATTTAATAAATTCATTTGAAAATGGAATCACTAAATTTTCCTATCAATTTAGACGCATATCTACACAGAATAAGATGGCATGGATGGAGGCGGGACTAAATTTATTTAAAGATCATATGACTAACCACATTATTGGTTTGGCTTACCTAAATAATATTGATAAGCAGAAGCGACGTGAGCGAGATTTGTTACGAGAATCGGGGAGGGATACCCTTACTAGTATTTATAGTAATAAGATGGCAGAGAGCCTTATTAGTGGATATTTGGAGTCAACTTGGTCAGGAGATATTTGCGCCGTAGTCATTTTGGAAATCGATAATCTTATGGACATTAATAAACATTATGGATACAAAGCAGGAGACGATCTTTTAGTGGGAATTTCTCAGATTCTTCTACAAGTATTTAAAAAACACGACATAATAGGAAGATTAGGGGGAAATGAATTCGTCCTCCTTTTGGAATCGATTGGCTCAGAAAGAAGTGCAAAAGAGAGGTTTGACGTACTGTTTGAAACAATAAAACTTGAACGTGGGTCAGAAATCTCGTGTAGCGTTGGCGTTACCATGACACGAGGATCCCAGTCGTACGAAGAAGCATTAGAGCAAGCACACAAGGCTTTGTGTGAGGCTAAAAACAATGGTGGAAGAAATTATGCTTTTTATTACGAAACCCAATTTCCAGAGGAAGAGAGTGATCAATTTCCTGAGGAACAGTTACGTTCAGGTACATTATTGAGAAGTGATCTTCGCAGAGGAGCTTTGCAAGAAAATATATCCTTTGAATCATTTTTAGCCGAACAGGGGGATATGGCATATTTAATTGATCCAGAAAATTATAAGCTTATTTGCGCCAATAAAGCTTTTTATGATAGGCTGGGTATTAGTGAGGAGGATTGTTTCAATAAGACTTGCTATGAGGTTATGCAGGGGCGTGTATCCCCTTGTCCATTCTGTGGTAAAGTCAACTGGAGGCCAGATAAGTTTTACATATGGAGGCATCAAAATCTCATACTAAAACAAGAATTTCTAGTTAAGGAAAAGTTGGTTCAGTGGAATGGTAAAGAAGTGGTGATAGCTATATATGTTGATATTTCCAAAGAGAAAAGTACGATAGCTGCACTGGGGAGTGGAAATACTAAAAATCACAGTATACTTATGGGAATACAGGCAATGTGCCAGTCCAAAGACTTGCATAGTGCAATCATTGGTGCACTGGAAACCATAGCAACATTTTTTAATGCAGATTATGTACAATTTTGGAGTAAAACACAGGGTGACTCTGGATACAAGGCTGAATTTTCTTGGCCTGAATCTATGGCAGATGTGGAAGGGTATGGTAAATGGGAGCAGCAAGTTAGTCAATGGATTTATACAAGACGATGGAAACAACCAGTGATTGTGGAAAACCCAGAGTCTATGCTAAGCCAATCATTTGATATGTACCAATTTATGAAAAACAATAATATTAACAATCTACGCTGGGTAAAGGTGGAAGATGAGGAGAGCACAATAGGATATATTGGGATTCAAAATGTTTCTGCAAATTATCAAAACGAAGATTTTTTAGATGCTTTTTCCGGATTCATCGCAAGTGAGATAAAAAAGAGACAGCTGATTGAAAGTACCATATATGCTAGTACCCATGATGATTTGACTGGACTTCTCAACCGGCTGCGGTACAGATTATACGCTAAGGAGTATCACGAGGATGACTGTGAATCATTAGGGGTTGTAGTGGCTAATATAGATGATCTTGAGGGGATTAATAATGCTCGAGGTGTAGCCACAGGAGATTTTTACATAAAATTGTTTGCAGAGGCAGTTACTAAGATATTTACAGATGAAAAGATATTTCGTCTTAACGGAGATGAGTTTCTAGTGATTGGAGAAAATAATTCTCAGGCAAATTTGGAAGCTAAGCTTAAGAAGACGAGGAAAATATTAGATGAATATGGGAAGTTCACTGTGTCTTTTGGTAGTGCTTGGGATGATGTGGAGAAAAATCTAGAAGATTTAACTAAACAAGCAATGCAAACTATGCAGTTAAACAAAAAAAAGCAACATGAAAAGACGAATGATTTTGACAATGTGGGTCGACTTAAAGTGTTTCAAGATTTGATTGCCTCCATAGAAAATAGACAGTTTGAGATTTATCTCCAGCCTAAGATTAATATGAGAGAAAAGAAAATAATTGGTGCTGAAGCGCTAATAAGGTATAATGACAAAAATGTAGGTATAGTATCTCCCGTAAAATTCATTCCTAGTTTGGAGGAAAACAATTTAGTTCGATATGTGGATTTATTCGTATTCGAGGAGGTATGTAGGGTGCTAGAAAAATGGAAAGGAAAAAGCTTTCAATTACCAACCATATCTCTTAATTTTTCTCGACTTACCCTTGTGGAAAGTGGCATTTTAGAGGCAATGGAGGCCATTATTGCAAAATATGATGTGGCTAAGGGAAGTATTGAGATTGAAATTACTGAAAGTCTTGCAGAGGAGGGGCGAAGTATTTTATATCAGGCGGCGAAAGATCTATATGAAGCAGGCTATGCTATTGGTCTAGACGACTTTGGAATCAAATATGCAAACCTATCTATTTTAACCGATATTAAGTTTGATGTTATTAAGCTAGACAAAAGTCTCATACATTCATTAGCAAAGCAAAAAAGGAATCAGGTGGTTTTAAAAAACATTGTTGCTATGTGTAATGAACTTGAGATCAGTGTTATTGCCGAGGGGGTAGAGACCAAGATGCAGGAAGAAATCCTATGTAAACTTGGTTGTGATTTAGCCCAGGGGTATCTTTATGGGAAGCCTATGCCAGTTAATGAATTTGAACATAAATTTACCATCAACGATTAGTTATTGCCAATCGAAGTTAAAATGTAAAAAAGGAGAATGAAGTTATGGATAATCAAACAAATACAACTAATTCAATACCAGAGCCTAATCCAACACCAGAGGCTAACAGCAATCCACCAACAAAATATCAAGAGGTGCCCCGAGAGATCAAGAAGTGGAACTGGGGTGCATTTACATTTAATGTTTGGTGGGGAATTGGTCATAAAGTATATTTGCCTATTCTTTGTATAATTCCCCTATTTGGAATTGTGTGGGTGTTTATTTGCGGAGCAAAAGGTAATCAATGGGCATGGGAGACAGGTGAATTTTCTTCAGTAAAAGAATTTGAAAAATGTCAAAGGTCATGGAGTAGAGCGGGGCTTGTAGCCTTTATTGTAGGGCTGATATTTGCAGTTATATATACTGTAATTATTGTAGCTGTAGGAGTTGGAAGTATTTATGCACAAATTGTATAAATACCTTAAATTGATGTAAGCTCAGGCGAGCTAACGATCCTAATATAAATTTCCGAGAAACAATTGTTTCTCGGTTTTTTTTGATTAATTAGTAAATACTACTAATGAGGTGATAAAATGAAATCAATTTGGATAGATGATCACAAGGAAAGATCGTATTTGAGAGAAAACAAAGAAGTGGATGTTGCCATTATTGGGGCTGGCATGGTAGGAATACTTACAGCCTACTATTTAAAAAGAAAGGGTCTTTCTACAGTAATTTTAGAAGCAGATAAAATAGGCAGTGGGCAAACGGGACATACCACGGCAAAGATTACCTGCCAGCATGGGCTCATATATGAAAAACTACTAAGGAATTTCGGGAAAGAAATAGGATCAGAATATGCAAAACTAAATACTAGGGCAATAGATGACTACAGAAAAGTCATTGAAAGGGAAAAAATCGCTTGTGAATTTAGTCGTATTCCTGCTTACCTCTATTCTAAAGAGGGCGAATTTCTTTTGAAAAAAGAAGAAGAAGCATCCCGGATTTTAGGCATTGACTGCCATTTTGTAAAACATACGGAACTTCCCTTTCATGTGGCGGGGGCTTTGGTATTTAACAACCAGGCACAATTTGATCCATTAATGTTTTTAAATCATCTAGCTAAGAATCTTATAATTTATGAAAATACCCCAGTGATTAAAATAAAAGAAAATATTGTACAGACAAGAGAAGCGACAGTAAAAGCAGAGCATATAGTGATGGCAACCCATTACCCATTTATCAATAGGCCTGGATATTTTTTTACCAAAATTCACCAAAAAAGAAGTTATGTGGTGGCACTGGAAAATGCAACTCGATTAGAGGGGATGTATCTAGGCATTGATAAAGGATATGCTTATTCCCTAAGAAATGTTGGAAAGTACCTACTCTTTGGCGGCGAAGGGCATAGAACGGGGCGTATCCCAAAAGAAGATCCATACCAGGTTCTATGCAAAGAAGGAAGGAAACTTTGGTCAGAGAGTAGTCTTGTGGCTAAATGGTCAGCTCAAGATTGTATTACTTTAGACTCAATTCCATACATTGGAAGATTTTCCAAAAAAACTCCAAATTGGTATGTAGCTACTGGATTTGGTAAATGGGGAATGACTCAATCCATGGTTGGAGCCCAAAGTATTACTCGCCAGATTCTAGGAATAGAAGATAGTAGTACAACGCTTTTTTACCCTGGGAGATTTTCTGTGAGCCGGGATTTGCCTGCTATACTTCGAGAAGGACTAGGAAGTGGAAAAAATCTAATAAAAGGGATTTTTGCTGGAAAGTCAAGATGCAGCCATTTAGGATGCAAGCTACAATGGAATCCATACGAAGACACATGGGAATGTCCTTGCCATGGCTCCAGATTTAATGGGAAGGGACAGTTGATGGATAATCCTGCCCAAGTGGGTTTGCATAATGATTAATTTCCATGGGAATCGGAAGAGGAAAACCTACTTTGAAGGTTGGTATTTAAAACATCAAAATACTAAAGACACCATTGCTATGATTCCAGCATATCATGTGAATTCTATGGGGGAGAAGTCAGCATCTCTTCAGATCATAACCAATGAAGGACAGGAAAATATTCCATTTTCAGTTGAAGAGTTTCAGCCTGCTAAGGATAGATTTTGCCTCCGATTAGGGGGTTGTTCATTTTCCCAAAGAGGATGTAGATTTAACTTACCAAACTTACAGGGAAAACTTGACTATAAACACATTTCAAAACCTAAATATGACATTATGGGGCCTTTTCGCTATGTTCCATTTATGGAATGCAGGCATACTGTTGTTAGTATGGTACATCAAGTGGATGGAAAGCTGACCTACAATGGTAAAATTTATACTTTTCACAATGGACGAGGATATATAGAGGGAGATAGAGGTGCTTCATTCCCAAAGGAATACCTTTGGACTCAGGCAAATTGGCAGGATTGTGGAGTTATGCTTTGTGTAGCAACCATTCCAATGATTAAGGGAGGGTTTATAGGGACTATAGGGTTTGTGTATGTGGGGGGCAAAGAATATCGCTTGGCCACTTATTTAGGGGCGAAAATCCTGGCAATAGATGAGAATAGTGTTATACTTCGCCAAAGAAATAAAAAATTACAAGTACGCCTTATAGAACCAAACCCAAAACCTTTGTACGCACCTAGTGATGGTGAAATGGAACGGATAATCCATGAAAGTGCCTCGTGTAAGGTTCACTACGAGTTTTTCATAAACGGAGAAAAAATATTTTCCCATATTAGCAGCAGTGCGGCATTTGAAGAAAGCCACACAAAAATGTAAAAAAATGTATTGACAAATATTTCCAATTAAACTATAATTCAGATACAAAACAAAGGGGTTTTGAATAATTGGGAAAGGAGATAGGAAAATGGCAGTAAATGATAAAGATAGGGCCGTAGTTTTTGAGATCAAGGAGAATATTGGCGTGTTGGCAGTGAATACTAGTGGATGGACAAAGGAACTAAACATGGTGGCTTGGAACGGTGGCAACCCAAAGTATGATCTTAGAGATTGGGATGAGGAACACGAGCATATGTCAAAGGGAATTACTCTCCATCCAGACGAGATGAGAAAGGTAGTGGAATTACTAGAAGGGCGAGACTTATAAGTCATAGAAATAGCAATTTTCATGAAGGCGTACATTCATAATGAACATATTTTTTTTATATGGCATATAGTAATAGCAAATATAAAATTCAGGAGGTATTTTTATGATGAATGGTTGTAAAAGCAAAGAAGGTATTGATCCATCTCTTTTGTTTTTCTTTTTAATCTTAGTGATGATTTTTTGTAACCCAGGTTCTGTAGGTTGTGGTAAAGAAGAATGCTGTCAAAGAGAAGAACCTTGTATGCCGTCATGCGATTGCTGCTAGTTATGTAACAAAAAAATCCGCCTTTTATAGGCGGTTTTTTGTTGCAAAGAAAGAAAATATGCTATACTGTAAGTCAATGTTAAAAAGTGGGGCAGGGGAGAAGAAAATATGAAAATCAATTTGAAATTAGGACCCAGAGAAGAAGACATATTAATAGAAGCCAAAGAAGATGTTACCATTGAAGAACTTTGTGAAATATATGGGAAGGATTTGCCATATACAATTCTTGCTGCAAAGGCTGATGGGAAGATTGTAGAGCTGACTAATATGACCACTGGCCTTTCAAGCATTGAACTTTTAGACATGAGAAATCATGGAGCAAATTTGATTTATCAATATAGTTTGTCATTAATTTACTTAAAGGCTATTGAAGATGTTCTAGGTAAAGTTCCTGTGGAAATTCAAAACTCTCTAAACAAGGGATTGTATACACAGATTAAAACAAAACTGCCAATCACTCAAAATCAGGTCAAAGCCATTGAGCTTAGAATGGAGAAATTGGTCAAAGCAGATAAACCTATTGTTAAACATATCCTTCCAAGAAAGGAAGCTTTAAAGTTTCTCGCAGATGAGGGGTACACTGAGAAATTTCAACTTATGCAAAGCCTAAAAGGGCTTACTTCTGCAAAATTTTATAGTATAGATAATTGTTGGAACTTTTTTTATGGGCACATGGTGCCCTCCACCGGATATATAAAACATTTTCAACTAAAAAAATACAGACGTGGCGTAATCCTTAGGTTTCCATATCCATCAAACCCAAATGAGATTCCACCCTATGTTGATGAAAAGAAATTATGCTTAGCCTTCGGTGAAGCTAAGAAGTGGAATAAGCTTACAGGAGTATCATATTTGCCCGACCTTAATAGGAAGGTAGAAAACGGGGAGTATAAGGATTTGATATTGTTATCTGAAGCACTTCATGAAAAGAAAATATCTGAGATCGCTGACATGATTACTGGAGAGAAAAAACGGATTATTCTTATTGCAGGCCCATCTTCATCGGGAAAGACTACTTTTGCAAGGAGACTGTGCATACAGCTTAGAGTCAATGGCTTAGAGCCTCTTTACCTAGGTACAGACGATTACTTTACCGAGCGATATTTGGCACCTCTTGATGAGGAAGGAAACCCTAACTTTGAAAATTTAGATGTCCTTGATATTGAGCTATTCAATGACCATCTAAACAAGCTTATGGCAGGGGAAGTTGTGGATTTACCAGCCTTTGATTTTATTGAAGGGAAAAAGAATTTTGGAAAGAGAATTACCTCCATTAAAGCCCATCAGCCTATTGTTATCGAAGGGATTCATGGATTAAACCAAGCTTTAACTCCATATGTTAAAGATGAAAATAAATTCAAAATATATATCAGCCCATTCACCCAACTTAATGTGGACAGTCATAATAGGATCCCTACAACTGATGCACGAATGCTTAGGCGTATGGTAAGAGACTATCTTTATCGAGGTCATAGTGGGAGAAGCACCATTGCAGAGTGGCCTAAGGTGCGAGCTGGAGAAGATAAAAACATCTTCCCGTTTAGTGGAGAGGCTGACGTTTTGTTTAACTCGGCATTGACCTACGAATTAGCCGTGCTTAAGAAATATGCAAAGCCACTGCTAGAAGCTATTGAGCAAGACCAACCAGAACATAGTGAGGCAGTGAGAATGTTAAAGTTTATTGATGCATTTGACGTAATAGAAGATGACTCAATTATCCCCAACAATTCAATTATTAGAGAATTTATTGGTGGAAGTATATTTGTAGAGTAGAAGGAGAAAAAGGAAATGATTACAATTATTGGAGCAATTACGGGAGAAATTATAGGTAGCTTTGATGGTCAGCCAATGGCAGATCACAATCCAGGCACTATTGATATTTCCTATAGTGGAACAGGACGAAACATTGCAGAAAATTTAGGGAGAATGGGCAGTGATGTTGCATTTATTTCTGCCACTGGCAATGATTTTGCCGGGAGAAGTGCAAAACGTGAGTTAGGAGAGTTATCCATAAACACAGAGTATCTTTGCTTAGTAGACGGTCAAAATACGGCGATGAACGTACAGCTACTCAATATGGTAGGGGATTTGGAAATGGACATAAGAAACCAAGATGTATTCGCATTTATTGATAAGAAAGTTGTTGACAGTGGAAAAAGTGTAATTGACAACTCAGACATGATAGCAATAGATGGAAATCTTTCAGAAGAAGTGATTAAATATATTGTACAAACAGTAGACAAGCCTTTGTTCTTTGATCCTACATCCACAGAAGGCGCCAAGAAGGCAAAGGATATTATAGGTAAGTTTCATACTATTAAGCCTAACAGAGAAGAGGCAGAAGCTCTCTTTGGCAGCGAAATTTTAAGTGAGGATCAGCTTATGGCAGCAGGGCAATGGTTTTCCGACCAAGGGGTAAAGAGAATATTTATTACAATGAGCGGCGGGGGTGTATATTATAGAGAAGGCATCACCGCAGGGATTATTCGCCCAGAAAACATTCTAAGCTTTGAGAACCAAATAGGTGCAGGGGATGGATTTTCCGCCGCATTGCTAGATGGGTACACAAAAGGAATGGATGTAGAAAGCTTAGCCAAGTATGGCATGGCTGCATCAGCAGTTGCAATGGAAATTAGAAATGCAGTCAATCCAAGGATGAGCACAGCAGAATTCAAATAATCTTAGAAATAAAAAAGGCAGTTTCAATTTTTAATAATTGAAACTGCCTTTTTTATCATTTAGAAAATTATTCAATTCCCAGGACGGCAATACCTATCATTACAATCATTATAGCTGCGTATTGAAGTCGGGTTAGCCTTTCTTTTAAAACCAGTCTAGACATGAGCACTGAGATTACACAGTAGGAAGCGATAAGGGGGGCAGCGACTACTGCGTTGCTTGACATGGCAAAGACGTAAGTAAATTGGCCAATCATTTCACAAACACCGCCAAGCCCTTTTAGTCGATCTTCAGCGAAAACAAATTTAGACTTCTTTATATACTTTACATATATAAACGCAAAGATTCCCGCAATGAGAAAAGTAAATTCATAGGACAGGAGCGCATCTTGTTCTGAAATGTAATATTGAAGATACAAGGCATCAGCAAAAGATCCAAGTCCATCGAGGACACAATATGTTAAGGGAAAGATTAATGCCATCAAACCATGAGTATACTTCTTTTCTATTACTGTACCCTCAGCACGAAGTCTTTTATCATCTTCTCGTTTCTCAAAGTAGGAAACAAGGAATATTCCAATACAAACCACTACAATCCCAAACAGTTGTAGGGAAGTTAATGGTTGGCCTAAGATGAAAAAACACAAAATGGCGGTGACAGCCCCAGAGGAATTACATACAGGAGCTAGAATAGAAAGATCCATGTACCTAAGACCTACATAGCTAGCCCCCATAGAGACTATATATAGAAGAGATACGGGAAAATATTTAATCATGTTGAAAAAGTCAAAATGATAATCCTTAAAAATCATGTATCCTATGGCGTGTAAGCCCATAACGAATCCCACAAAAACGATAATTTTCCAATGACTGTTTTCGTCCTTTGGGTTGGTTCCCATCTTTTGGAGCAGGTTGCTACCACCCCAAGCAAAAATTGTAACTAGTGAAAAAATAAACCACATGTTGCTCTCCTTTATGTTTAATATGTCAAGGAATAAAGATAGCACTCATAAGTACCTATGTCAATAAATACTTTAATGAATCTTCGCTAAATCACCTATATATAGGGGTATAAGCATAAGAATGCCCAATTTAGCCTTTAAAAAGAAACACCTGGAGGCGTGTGCAGAGATGGCAGTCTAGACCTGTTGAAAACACATAATAGTGAGGCAATAAAAAGTGTGAAAAAAATTCATCTTTTTTTCTCTATACTCTTGCATTATGGAAAAAACTGATATATACTACAGAGGCTTGTGTAAGGCGAGGAAGTAGGAAGTTACCTTGCTAAAGGATAATTTCTACGGAGAATTGTCCCCACCAGATGGGGTCGAAGGGATTCGCTGAATTTTTGCTTTGTGTAAAAAACAAGGAAACACACGGAGCCGTGTACGAGACAAGCAAAATCAAGTATACGTTTAAAAAATAAGGCATTGAGAACCCCTTGTACGAGCGTAGCGAAAACAGTACAAAAAATTAGGAGGAAGAAAATGAGCGAATTACAAAAAATCAGAATTAAGCTTAAGGCCTATGACCATGCGTTATTAGACCAGAGCGCAGCGAAGATCGTAGAAGCAGCCAAGAAAACTGGCGCAGAAGTTTCAGGTCCAATTCCGCTGCCAACAGAAAAAGAAATCATCACAGTCTTGAGAGCCGTACACAAATACAAGGACTCAAGAGAGCAGTTCGAACAAAGAACTCACAAAAGACTAATCGACATTAACAGTGCAACAGCAAAGACAACAGATGCACTAACAAAGTTGGACTTACCTGCCGGAGTTGATATTGAGATCAAGCTTTAGTAGGAATAAGCATTCGCTGGAAGGCGTATCACATTACAATGTTAAGGGTACTCCCCTTAGTAAGATTGCATGAGAGGGTCAGAGCAAAGCTTAATGCTTGAAGCCAAACCAGGGCAATCCGCTGTAAGAACACAGGAGGAAAAATATGAAAGCAATTTTAGGAAAGAAAGTGGGAATGACTCAGATTTTCACAGAAGCAGGAGAAGTAATTCCTGTAACTGTAATCGAAGCAGGCCCAGAGACAGTAACTCAGATTAAGACTGTTGAAACAGACGGTTACAATGCCGTTCAGATTGGCTTTGAAGATGCAAAGCCACAGAGAGTAAACAAGCCAATGACTGGTCACTTTGAAAAGAGCGGTGTTTCTGTAAAAAGACACCTAGCTGAATTCACAGTGGCAGATGGTGAAGCTTATGAACTTGGACAGGTTATCACAGTTGCTGAATTCGAAGAAGGTACTAAACTAGACGTTACAGGCATTTCAAAGGGTAAAGGAACACAGGGTAACATTAAGAGAAATGGACATTCAAGAGGCCCTATGACCCATGGTTCAAAACATAAGAGACTTGCCGGAGCATTAGCGGGAGCTTCTTATCCAGGAAGAGTATTCAAAGGGAATGCGGGTCCTGGTAGAATGGGAAGAGATACCGTAACAGTACAAAACGTTGTACTAGTAAAAGTTATTGAAGACAGAAACTTACTGCTTGTTAAAGGCGCTATCCCAGGTCCTAAGGGCAATCTGGTACGTGTTCAAAACGCAGTTAAGTGTTTGAACAAATAGAATGACTTCGGGAAGGAGGAAGTAAAATGGCAAAAGTTACAATGCTAAACATGGCAGGAGCAGAAGCTGGAACAATCGATCTTAACGATGATATCTTTGGAATCGAGCCAAACCAGAACGCTGTTCACGCAGTAGTAAAAAATTACTTGGCTAACCAGAGACAGGGAACACAGTCAGCTAAGACAAGAGCAGAAGTACGAGGCGGCGGTAGAAAACCTTTCAGACAGAAAGGAACTGGACGTCACAGACAGGGTAGTATAACAGACCCAAGTCAGATCGGTGGCGGTATCGTATTCGCACCAAAACCAAGAGATTATAGATATTCATTACCTAAGAAGCTTAGAAAGCTGGCAATGAAATCAGCACTTTCCTCAAAGGTGGTAGAAAATGAACTCATCATTTTAGATGAATTAAAATTTGAAGCTCCTAAGACAAAGGAAATGGTTAAAGTACTAGAAAACGTTAAGGCCGGAAAGAAAACGCTGATTATTTTATCTGAAAAAGATGAAAACGTAATTAAGTCAGCTGCAAATATTCCGGGAGTGAGAACAGCACTAGTATCCACAATGAACGTATATGAGATTATAAATCACACAAACTTCATTATTACTCAGGAAGCTGTAAATAAGATTGAGGAGGTGTACTCATAATGAAAACGCCTTATGATGTAATTATCAAACCTGTAATTTCAGAAAGAAGTATGGAAGATGCACAGGTAAAGAAATACACATTCAAGGTTGCAGTAAACTCTAACAAGACTCAGGTCAAGCTAGCAGTTGAAGAAATCTTCGGTGTAGATGTAAAAAAAGTGAACATTATGAACGTTATTGGTAAAGAGAAGAGAATGGGAAGAAACGTAGGTATGACTGCCGCTTCAAAGAAGGCAATCGTTACCCTTACTGATAAAAGTAAGGAAATTGAATTCTTCCAGGGCTTATAAAATAGGAGGTAGGACAATATGGGAATTAAAAAGTATAATCCGACCACTCCTGGTTTAAGAGGAATGACGGTTTCAACTTTTGAAGAAATCACAGCAAGCACCCCAGAAAAATCTCTTACGGTAACCTTGAAAAAAAATTCTGGTAGAAATTCCAGAGGTAAGATTACAGTAAGACATAGAGGTGGCGGCTACAGACCAAAGTATAGAATCATCGATTTCAAAAGAAACAAGGATGGTATTCCAGGAAAAGTAGCGACGATTGAGTATGACCCAAACAGAAGTGCAAATATTGCACTTATCAATTACGCTGATGGTGAGAAAAGATACATCATCGCTCCAGAAAAATTATATGTTGGAGATATAGTTGAATCAGGATCAGAGTCTGACATCAAAGTAGGCAATGCACTTCCACTAGTAAATATCCCGGTAGGTACAATTATCCACAACGTGGAAATGAAACCGGGAAAAGGTGCACAGATGGTAAGATCAGCCGGAAACGGTGCACAGCTTATGGCTAAGGAAGGTAAGGAAGCGCAAATTAGACTTCCTTCTGGAGAAGTAAGAAAAGTAAGAATCGAATGTAGAGCTACAATTGGAGAAGTTGGTAATGGAGATCATGCCAATATTCAGATTGGTAAAGCTGGCAGAAAACGTCACATGGGCTTTAGACCTACAGTGAGAGGTTCTGTAATGAATCCTAACGACCATCCACACGGTGGTGGTGAAGGTAAGACTGGAATCGGTAGAGTTAGTCCAGTAACACCTTGGGGTAAGCCTGCATTAGGATATAAGACTAGAAAGAAAAATAAGGCTTCCGATAAATCAATTGTAAAGAGAAGAAACGAGAAGTAGAAAGGAGCATAAATAATGGGTAGATCACTTAAAAAGGGCCCTTTCATTAACATGAAGCTGTTAAAGTCAATCGAAGCGATGAACACAGCAAATGAAAAGAAGGTTGTGAAGACATGGTCAAGACCATCAACAATCTTTCCACAGATGGTGGGGCATACAATCGCAGTGCATGACGGAAGAAAACACGTGCCTGTATATATCACAGAAGATATGGTAGGCCATAGACTTGGAGAATTTGCTCCAACTAGAACGTTTAGAGGCCATTCATCAAATAAGACTACTAGTGCTGATAAGTAAGAAAGGGAGATAAAAAATGGAAGCAAGAGCAATTGCAAAATATGTAAGAGTGTCTCCTATCAAGCTTAAACCTGTTACAAATCTTGTAAGAGGAAAAGACTTAAATGAGGCATTGACAATTCTAAAGTTTACACCAGGTAAAGGTGCAGAAGTTTTAGAAAAAGTTGTTCAATCCGCTGCAGCTAATGCAGACGTGAAAGAAATGAATGTTGACAATTTATATGTAGCTGAAGTTTATGCTCATCAGGGTCCAACCATGAAAAGATGGAGAGCTGGATCACAAGGTAGAGCATCAATCATCTTAAAAAGAAGCAGCCACGTTGGCGTTACTTTAAGAGAGAAAGGAATGGAGGTTCAGTAAATGGGTCAGAAAGTAAGTCCACATGGATTGAGAGTGGGCGTAATTAAAGACTGGGATTCAAAATGGTATGCTGACAAACAAAGTTTTGCAGACTACTTGGTTGAAGACAACAAAGTAAGAGAACATGTTAAGAAAAAACTTTATGTTGCAGGTGTTTCAAAAGTATTACTTGAGAGAACAGCTGATAACAAACTTAAAGTTATCGTTCTTACTGCAAAGCCAGGTATGGTTATCGGTAGATCCGGAAACGGAATCGACGAACTTAAGGCTGACTTGGAAAAATTAACAGGAAAGAATATCGTAATTGATATTAAAGAAGTAAGAAGATCCGAAATGGATGCACAACTTACAGCTGAAAGCATTGCACAAGCTTTGGAAAGAAGAATTTCTTTCAGAAGAGCAATGAAGCAGGCAATCGGCAGAACAATGAAAGCCGGCGCAAAGGGAATCAAGGTTCTTGTTGCAGGTAGACTAGGCGGAGCAGAAATCGCTAGAAATGAAAAGTATAGCGAAGGAAACGTTCCACTTCATACACTAAGAGCCGATATTGATTATGGATTTGCAGAAGCAGATACAACTTACGGTAAGATTGGTGTTAAGGTTTGGATTAACCATGGAGAAATTCTTGATAAAGGCCTAAAGAGTTCCGTTAGAGAAGAAAAATCTGATGGCAAACGAGGCGGAGATAGAAGACCAAGAAGAGATGGCGACAGAAGACCAAGAAAAGATGGCGACAACAGAAGAAGAAATGACAGAAGAGATGATCGTCCACAGGTTGCCAAGGCAATAAATCCAAGAAAGAAAAACACACCGAAGGTAGATCCTGCTGAAGAAGCTGCAAAGGCTGTAAATACAGCTGAAGTAGTAGAAACAGCACAAGTTGAAGAAGTAAAAGTTGAAGCAGCTGAAGTTGCAAAGACTGAACAATAGACGATAGAGAGAGGAGGAAACGCTGATGTTAATGCCAAAGCGCGTTAAACGCAGAAGAGTCCACAGAGGAAGAATGAAGGGCAAGGCTACTAAGGGTAACAAAGTTACTTATGGTGAATACGGCCTAGCTACATTGGAATGTGGATGGATTACTTCAAATCAGATCGAGTCGGCCAGAATCGCTATGACAAGGTCTGTAAAAAGAGGTGGTAAAGTATTTATTAAAATATTCCCACATAAGTCAGTAACAAAGAAACCTGCTGAAGTACGAATGGGTTCAGGTAAAGGTTCTCCTGAGTATTGGGTAGCAGTAGTTAAACCAGGTAGAGTTTTATTTGAAATTGAAGGTGTTACAGAAGAGCAAGCTCGAGAAGCTATGAGACTAGCAGCTCACAAGCTTCCTGTAAAATGTAAATTTGCCATCAAGGACCAGGAAACAGCAAAGGATGGTGAAGCATAATGGAACTAAAGAAAATAAGAGAAATGTCAGATGTTGAATTAAATGCTGAACTGCTTAAGATGAAGAAAGACTTATTTAACTTAAGATTTCAACATGTAACAGGACAGCTTGAAAATCCAATCAAGGTTAGAGATACAAGAAAAAATATTGCTAGAGTAAAGACAATTATCAGAGAAAAAGAACTTAACAAGGTTCAAGGTTAATGAAAGGAGGATGTAATATGATAACTGAAAGAAACAGACGAAAGACTAGAGTCGGTATCGTAATCAGCGATAAAATGGACAAGACTGTAGTTGTTGGAGTTGAAGACTTCGTACGGCATTCCCTTTATGGAAAAGCCGTAAAGAGAACTAAGAAGGTTAAGGCTCATGACGAAACAAACGAATGCAATACAGGAGATACCGTTAGAATTATGGAAACAAGACCTCTGTCTAAGGATAAGAGATGGAGAATTGTCAATGTTATTGAAAAGGTTAAATAAGGAGGCACCAGAATGATTCAGACAGAAACAAGACTGAAAGTCGCTGATAACTCCGGTGCAAAAGAACTTTTATGTATTCGTATCCTAGGCGGTACTAGCCGTCAATATGCGAATATCGGAGACGTAATCGTTTGCGCGGTAAAAGATGCAACACCGGGTGGCGTTGTTAAAAAAGGCGAAGTAGTTAGAGCAGTTGTAGTTCGTTCAAAGAAGGGTGCCAGAAGAATTGATGGTAGCTATGTAAAATTTGATCAGAACGCAGCCGTGATTTTAAAAGAAGATATGACTCCAGTAGGAACACGTATCTTTGGACCTGTGGCACGAGAACTTAGAGACAAGAACTTTATGAAGATCGTGTCCTTGGCACCAGAAGTACTATAGGAGGTGTAGAAGATGCGAATTAAGAAAGACGATACAGTAATCGTACTTGCTGGAAAAGATAAAGGTAAGACCGGAAAAGTATTAAAAGTAATGCCAAAAGCCGGAGCCGTTATCGTAGAAGGCATTAATATACAGACTAAGCACCAGAAACCTTCACAGAAGGAAAGAGCAGAAATTAAACACCAGGAAGGTGCTTTAACAGTTTCAAACGTAATGTATTATGATAAGAATGAAAAAGTTGCAACAAAAATCGGTTATAAGATGGTTGACGATCGAAAAGTCAGAATTTCTAAAAAAACCGGCGCAACAATTGATTAAGAAAGGAGGAGACGATCTTGACAGCTAGATTAAAAGAAACTTACAAGACTGAAGTATTTAAAGGATTAATGGAAAAATTCCAGTATAAAAATCCAATGGAAGTACCAATGCTTGAAAAGGTTACAATTAACATGGGCCTAGGTGAAGCAAAGGAAAATGCTAAATTAATGGAAACTGCAGTATCTGAGCTTGGTTTGATTGCCGGTCAAAGACCAGTAGTTACAAAGGCGAAGAAATCTATCGCCAACTTTAAAGTAAGGCAGGGAATGCCTGTAGGCGCCAAAGTTACTTTAAGAGGCGATAATATGTATGAATTTATTGATAAATTCTTTTCTATCGCTCTTCCTAGGGTAAGAGACTTTAAGGGTGTTAGCAAGAACTCTTTCGATGGTAGAGGAAACTATTCTCTAGGTATCAAAGAGCAGCTGATTTTCCCAGAAATCAACTACGACTTAGTTGATAAAGTAAAAGGAATGAATATTGTATTTACAACAACGGCAGGAAGCGATGAAGAAGCAAGTGCACTACTTGGCCTTCTAGGCATGCCGTTTGAGAAGTAGGAGGGAAAACAATGGCTAAAACATCTCTCAAAGTAAAACAGCAGAGAAAACCAAAGTATCCGAGTAGAGCATATACAAGATGTAGAATCTGTGGGCGACCACATTCCGTACTAAAAAAGTATGGTATATGCCGTATCTGTTTCAGAGAGCTTGCTTATAAAGGTGAAATACCTGGCGTAAGAAAAGCAAGCTGGTAAAAAAGAAAGGTTGCCAGAACTTCTCCATAGATGAGAAAAGCTGGCAAGAAAGGAGAACACTGAAATGACAATGACAGATCCTATAGCAGATATGCTAACGAGAATCAGAAATGCCAATACCGTAGGACATCCATCAGTTGACATTCCAGCTTCAAAGATGAAGAAATCCATAGCTGGAATTCTAACTGAAGAAGGCTACATTAAGGGATTTGATGTTATAGAAGACGAGAAGCAGGGCACAATTAAGGTTCAAATGAAGTATGGTCCTGATAAGGAAAAAGTTATAACTGGAATCAAAAAGATTTCAAAACCTGGGCTTAAAGTTTATGCTAAGGCTAACGAGGTACCTAGAGTACTTGGAGGACTTGGCATCGCAATTATATCAACTTCAAACGGAGTGATTAGCGATAAGGAAGCTAGAAAATTAGGCGTAGGTGGCGAAGTAGTTTGTTACGTTTGGTAGGAGGAATTAAAAAATGTCAAGAATAGGTATAAAACCTGTTAATATTCCTGCTGGCGTTGAGGTCAAAGTTAATGGTAACAATGTAGTTACAGTTAAAGGACCTAAAGGCGAATTACAGGAAAGAATTAGCAACTTAATTACAATAGAAATTAAGGATGGCGTTGTTACAGCCTCAAGAAAGGCTGATGACAAAGCAAACAGATCACAGCATGGTCTTGCTAGAACACTTGTAGACAATATGATTATCGGTGTAACAGAAGGCTATGAAAAGAAATTGCAGCTAGTAGGCGTTGGTTACAAGGCTGAGAAAAAGGGAAAGAAATTGGTCCTAAATCTTGGTTTTTCACACCCAGTTGAGCTAGAAGACCCTGAAGGGATCACTACTGAAGCCCCTTCAACTACTGAAGTAACAGTAAAGGGTAGCGATAAAGCAGCTGTTGGAAACTATGCAGCAAATATTCGTTCATGGAGAAAACCTGAACCTTACAAGGGCAAGGGAATTCGATATGTAGATGAACATGTACGTAGAAAAGAAGGAAAAACTGGAGCTAAAGCTTAGGAAGGAGTGAAATAAAATGGCAAAAGAAAGCAGAAATGATAGACGTCTTGCGAGACATCAAAGAGTAAGAAAAGACCTTTATGGAACTCCTGATAGACCTAGACTATGTGTATACAGAAGTCTGAAGAATATTTCAGTTCAGGTTATTGATGACGTAAATGGAGTTACCCTTGTTGCCGCTTCATCTTTGGATAAAGATGTAAAAGCAGAAAATGCTAAGGGCGGAAACAAAGAAGCAGCGAAAGCTGTTGGTGAAGCTATTGCAAAGAGAGCACTTGCAAAGGGTATTGAAACAGTATCTTTTGATAGAGGCGGATTCTTATACCACGGAAGAGTAAAAGAATTAGCAGAAGGTGCTCGAGAAGCTGGATTGAAATTCTAACAGGAGGTAAAAGGAATGCGAAATACAATTGATGCATCCAAGCTAGACTTAAATGAGACTATCGTCAGCATAAGACGTGTTGCTAAAACAGTTAAGGGCGGACGAAACATGAGATTCAGCGTAACTGTAGTTATCGGCGACGGCAACGGACATGTAGGCGTAGGTCTTGGTAAAGCACAGGAAATTCCTGAAGCTGTAAGAAAAGCTACAGAAGATGCAAAGAAAAACTTAATTAAAGTTCCTACAGTTGGAACGACGATTCCACATAGAAACCTTGGAATCTTTGGCGCAGGCAGAGTACTTCTCATGCCAGCTTCAGAAGGTACAGGAGTTATCGCAGGATCATCAGTACGTACAGTACTTGAAGCTGCAGGAATCAAAGATATTAGAGCCAAGTCAATTGGTTCAAACAATACAGGTAATATGGCCTACGCTACCTTAGAAGGTCTTAAGCAATTAATGACTGTAGAAAAGGTTGCAAAATTGAGAGGCAAGACAAAAGAAGAAATTTTTGGATAAGGAGGAAGAAACAATGGCAAAAATGGTAAAAATCACATTGACAAAGAGTGTTATTGGCGCTTCCCCAAGACAAAAAAAAGTTGTTGAAGCGTTAGGACTAAAGAAGATGCACCAGTCAGTTGAATTGGTAGACTCCCCCGCAACTCGCGGAGCAGTTGGGAAAATTGAGCATCTTTTAACTGTAGAAGAACTATAGGATAGGAGGTGCAAATAGATGAAACTGCATGAACTAAAAGCAGTAAAGGGTGCAACAAAAAACCCTAAGCGAAAAGGCCGTGGTACTGCGACTGGTCAGGGTAAAACTGCCGGTAGAGGTATGAATGGTCAGAACTCAAGAAGTGGCGGCGGTACTAGACCTGGATTTGAAGGTGGCCAGATGCCACTTTACAGAAGAATTCCTAAAAGAGGATTTACAAATATTTGGGCTACAAAATATACCATTTTAAATGTAGATGACTTAAACAGATTTGAAGCTGGAGCTGTTGTCACTCCTGAAGTGCTAGCCGAAGCAGGACTAGTAAAACAGGTAAAGGACGGAGTTAAAATTCTAGGTGAAGGAAAACTAGAAAAAAATATAACCGTTCAGGCACAAAAATTTAGCAAGACCGCAATCGAAAAAATAGAATCTGCCGGAGGAAAGGCAGAGGTGATCTAGCATGGAGATGCTTAAAACAATCGCAAAAGCCTGGAAAATCATAGACATTAGAAAGAAAATTATCTTTACATTACTAATGTTAATTGTTTTCAGGATTGGATCCAACATCCCAGTTCCAGGAATAGACAGAGCATACCTGGATCAGATGATGGGTAATCAGGAAGGACTGTTCGCACTGTTCAACCTGTTTTCAGGAGGAGCCTTTGGTAACTTCACTATATTTGCGTTGAGTATCACTCCATACATTACAGCTTCAATTATTTTGCAGCTGTTAACCATAGCTATTCCTTCCCTAGAGCGTTTAGCCAAGGAAGGCTCCGAAGGACAAAAAAAGATTGCACAGTATACTCGTTATCTGACTGTAGTCTTAGCCTTCGTTCAGGCGATTGGTGTGTCAGTAGGCTTGTTTAAGCAAGCACTGATCAACACAGATTTTTTCTCCGTAGCAGTAATAGTATTAGTACTATCTGCCGGTACAGCATTCCTTATGTGGTTGGGAGAGAAAATTAATGAGAGTGGTATTGGAAATGGTATTTCATTGATTATATTTGGTGGAATTATCTCAAGGCTGCCAAGTGGGCTTAATGCTATATGGGTTAAGTACACAGAAGGCACAATGTCCTTTATATCCATTGTCTTGTTTGCAATATTTGCAATCGTTGTAATCCTTGGAATCATTGAGATTCAGCAAGGACAAAGGCGTATTCCAGTACAATATGCAAAGAGAGTTGTGGGTAGAAAAATGTACGGCGGACAATCAACACACATTCCGCTAAAGGTGAACCAGGCAGGGGTTATTCCGGTAATCTTCGCAATGTCATTTTTACAGTTCCCATTAACCATTACCTACTTCATGCAAGCTGACAGCTCAGCATCACTTTGGATTACCAAGTGGCTTTCACCGCAAGGGTCCCCAGGTGTTTGGGTATATGCTGCAATGAATATAGTACTAATCATGTTCTTTACCTACTTCTATACAGCGGTTACTTTTAACCCAATGGAAGTTGCGCAGAATATGAAATCAAATGGCGGATTTATTCCAGGCATTAGACCTGGTAAGGCAACTGTTGAATATTTGAATAAAATAATGACAAGAATTACCTTTGTAGGAGCAATATTTTTAGCAATAGTTGCAGTTTTACCTACAATTGTAAGTCAATACACAGGTTTAAACATTCACTTTGGAGGGACGTCGCTGCTCATTGTAGTGGGCGTAGCTCTTGACTCAATGAAACAACTTGAGAACCAAATGGTAATGAGAAATTATCAAGGTTTTCTAAAGTAAGGGGGTAGAAAATGAATTTAATTTTATTAGGGCCTCCGGGTGCTGGCAAAGGCACTCAGGCGACAAAAATAATTGAAAAGTATAACATCCCTCATATTTCAACTGGAGATATCTTCAGGAAAAATATTAAAGAGGGAACACCTCTGGGCAAGAAAGCTCAGGAATATATGAACAAAGGTGAACTTGTTCCCGACGAATTGGTTGTTGAAATTGCAATTGATCGGCTGACAGCGGATGACTGTAAAGAAGGATTCCTTCTAGACGGCTTTCCAAGAACGGTTTTTCAGGCAGAGAAATTGGATGCTTTCTTAGTTAAAGATGGCAAGAAGATGGATCACGTGTTAGACCTTGCTGTTGGCAAAGAAATATTGATGACCAGATTAATAGGTAGACGAGTTTGCAAAAGCTGCGGCGCTACTTATCACATTACCAATATGCCACCTAAAAAGGAAGGCATTTGTGATGTTTGCGGCGGAGAGCTTTACCAGAGAGCTGATGATACAGAAAAGACAGTGGAAAATAGAATTGACGTTTACAACAGTCAGACTATGCCACTAGTTGAATACTATGAAACAGCAGGAAACATTAGTCATCTGGACGGTGCAGCAGGCCTTGAAAAACTATTTAAAAACATTGTAAGTATTTTAGGTGAATAGTATGATCATCATCAAATCAGAACAAGAAATAGACATAATGCGAGAATCAGGAAAAGTAACAGGACATATTTTAAAGGCTTTGGAAGATTTTATTAAACCAGGGATATCTACTATGGATGTTGACCAGTTTGTAGAAAAAACCATTTTAGCCCATAAGATGATCCCATCCTTTAAAGGATATGGCGGTTTTCCTGGAAGTGCCTGTGTGTCAATTAATGATGAAGTTGTCCATGGTATCCCATCTAAGGAGCGGAGACTAAAGGAGGGCGACATCGTTAGTGTAGATGTAGGTGCTACACACAAAGGATACGTAAGTGATGCAGCGCGAACTTACCCAGTAGGGAAGATTAGCGAAGAAGCGCAAAAACTTATTGATGTCACAAGGGAAAGTTTCTTTGCAGGACTTGAATATTGTAAGGTGGGATTTCGAATATCTGACATCTCACATGCAGTACAATTGAGAGCAGAAGAAGCAGGGTATGGCGTGATTAGAGACTTTGTTGGCCATGGCGTCGGCAGAGATATGCACGAGGAACCCCAGATTCCTAATTATGGGAAAGCGGGCAGAGGACCAAGAATTGCAAAAGGAATGGTGTTTGCTATTGAACCTATGATTAACCAAGGAACCTACGAAGTGGAGACACTTTTAGATGATTGGACGGTAGTTACCTTAGATGGAAAATTATCCGCTCATTATGAAAATACTGTTGTTATCACCAATGGTGAGCCGGAATTGCTTACATTGTAAAAAGAGAGGTGTATGATTATGGCGAAAAAAGACGTCATTGAAGCAGAGGGTACAGTTGTAGATGCGCAGCCAAATGCAATGTTTGTTGTAAAGCTGGAATCTGGACACGAAGTGCTTGCACACGTTTCAGGAAAGATCAGAATGAACTTCATAAGAATTCTTCCAGGCGACAAGGTTAAAGTGGAACTTTCCCCTTATGACCTTACAAGAGGAAGAATCACATGGAGAGGTAAAGGTAAATGATAGAGGAGGTTTTTTAAATGAAAGTCAGAGCTTCAGTAAAACCTATCTGCGAAAAATGTAAAGTTATTAAGCGAAAAGGAAAAGTAATGGTTATCTGTGAAAATCCTAAGCATAAGCAGAGACAAGGTTAAAAGCACCGAATAATCGGTGAGAATATCGTTATTACTATTTGCATGACGCAAAAGAACATCCCGTTTATATTACGACCCTTTGAGGATACGTGACGGAAGATGGGAAAAGGAGGGAAATATGGCTCGTATAGCCGGTGTCGATTTACCAAGAGAAAAAAGAGTAGAAATTGGTTTGACTTACATCTACGGAATCGGACGACCAACAGCTCTTGCGATTTTAACCAAGGCTGGTATCAGTCCTGACGTTAGAGTTAAGGACTTGTCAGAAGAAGAAGCAGGTGCAATAAGAAAGATTATTGAACAAGAATATGAAGTAGAAGGTGATCTTCGAAGAGATGTTTCTTTAAACATAAAGAGACTTATGGAGATTGGTTGCTACAGAGGAATTAGACATAGAAGAGGTCTCCCTGTAAGAGGCCAGAAAACAAAGACAAACGCTAGAACTCGTAAAGGGTCTAAAAAGACTGTAGGAAGAAAAAAGAAGTAAGGAGGTAGAGTAAAATGGCAAAAGCTGTGAAGAAAACAGTAAGAAAAAAGAGAAGAGAACGTAAGAATATTGAAAAAGGCCAGGCACATATCCAGTCTACCTTTAACAATACACTTGTTACTCTTACAGATTTAAGTGGAAATGCATTATCATGGTCCAGTGCTGGATCATTAGGTTTTAAGGGCTCCAAGAAGTCTACACCGTTTGCAGCACAAATGGCGGCAGAAGAAGCGGCTAAGGGTGCAATGGAACACGGTCTTAAAACAGTAGAAGTTTACGTAAAGGGTCCTGGATCCGGTAGAGAAGCAGCAATTAGAGCGCTTCAGAGTGCAGGTCTTGAAATCACTTTGATTAAAGATATCACACCAATACCACATAATGGATGCAGACCACCGAAGAGAAGAAGAGTCTAATGAAGGGAGGAGTAAATTAGAATGTCAAGATATACAGATGCTAACTGCAGACTATGCAGAAGAGAAGGCCAAAAGCTATTCTTAAAAGGCGAGAGATGCTATAGCCCAAAATGCGCAATCGAAAAGAGAAACTTTCCTCCTGGACAACATGGTCAGGGAAGAAAGAAAGTTTCTGAGTATGGGATTCAGTTGAGAGAAAAGCAAAAGACAAAGCGGTTTTACGGGGTTCAAGAAACTCAGTTTAGAAACCTATTTGACAAAGCTGCAAGAAGAAAGGGAATCACAGGTGAAAACCTATTAATTTTGTTAGAAACAAGATTAGACAACGTGATTTTCCGACTTGGTTTTGCTTCATCAAGAAAAGAAGCAAGACAACTTGTAAACCATGGTCACTTCCTAATCAATGATAAGAAGGTAGATATTCCATCTTATGAAATGAAACCAGGAGATACCATTAAGGTTAAGGAAAAGAGCACAAGTTCTCCTAAATTTAAGGAGATTAAAGATATGTCAATTACTGTACCATCATGGATGACAGTAAATGTTGACAAGCTGGAAGGGGCAGTTGTTGCTACGCCGACTAGAGATGATATTGACACTCCAGTTGCAGAACATCTAATCGTCGAGTTGTATTCCAAGTAATATTATAACTTAATAGTTATTATTGATTTGGAATGAAAAGGAGGGTTTTTGAGTGATAGAAATCGAAAAACCAACAATTGAATGTATATTTTCAACCGAAGACGAAAATTACGGTAAATTCGTAGTAGAGCCTTTGGAAAGAGGTTATGGTACTACATTAGGTAATAGCTTGCGAAGAATTTTGCTTAGCTCACTTCCTGGAGTTGCCGTTACTTCTATAAAAATTGATGGAATACTCCATGAGTTTTCAACGGTTCCAGGGGTTAAAGAAGATGTTACAGAAATAATTTTGAACTTGAAAAAATTAGCGGTTAAGTTAAATGGAGAAAGTCCAAAGAAAGTCCTGATTAATGCTATTGGGCCAAAAGAAGTCACTGCTGCTGATATTATCGGCGACATGGACATGGAGCTTTTTAATCCAGATTTGCATATTGCGACTTTGGAAGAGAATGCCACTTTAGTTATGGAAATCAATTTGTCAAAAGGCAGAGGATATGTTTCTGCTGATCAGAACAAAACTGAGACTACACCCATTGCGGTTATTCCCACTGATTCCATTTTCACTCCAGTAAGGAAAGTTAACTTTACTGTTGAGAACACAAGAGTTGGTCAGGTAACAGACTATGATAAGCTGATTTTGGAGATTTGGACTGACGGTTCAATCACGCCAGGGGAAAGCGTTTCCATTGGGGCGAAGATTATGCAGGAGCATTTAAACCTGTTTATTGAGCTTACTGATGCTACGGATACCTTGGAGATCATGGTTGAAAAAGAAGAAGATCAGAAAGAAAAAGCATTGGAGATGACAATTGAGGAACTTGAACTTTCGGTTCGTTCATTTAACTGCTTAAAGAGAGCAGCTATTAATACGGTGGAAGAACTTACACATCGTTCAGAAGATGATATGATGAAAGTTAGAAACCTTGGTAAGAAATCTCTAGACGAAGTAAAACACAAACTCGAAGAGCTAGGTCTTGGATTAAGACAAAGCGATGAATAATGATAGGAGGATTTAGCGATGCCAGGATACAGAAAACTAGGCAGACCTACTGCTCATAGAAAAGCAATGCTGAGAAATCTCGTTACAGATCTATTTAGAGAAGGACGAATCTCTACTACTGAGCACAGAGCGAAGGAAACCAGAAGACAGGCAGAAAAATTAGTTACGCTTGCAAAGCGTGGGGATCTTCATGCGAGAAGACAAGTACTTGCATACGTTTATGATGAGGATGTTGTGACAAAATTGTTTGATGTCATTGCACCTCAATATGCAGAGAGAAATGGCGGCTATACTAGAATATTGAAATTAGGACCAAGACAGGGCGATTGCGCTGAAGTAGTCTTTTTAGAATTAGTATAGCTTAAGAGAACCACCAGTTTTTTACTACGCTGGTGGTTTTTTATTGGGAAAATTTTAAAATCACCTCCCGTGTAATCAAGACGTGACATTAGAACTTTATACTAAAGATAGCAATAACAAATTAGTAAAATAATGCAATTCTGTTAGCACTCTATCAAGGTGAGTGCTAAAAAAGTGTTTACTTTTTGTGAGTTACGGTATAAAATAGTATCATAAAGAAAAAACTACCTAAGATTAGGTAGGGGAGGTGAATTATGAACTTAGACAAATATACGGAAAATGCACAGGGGATTATTTTAGATTGTCAAAATCTGGCCATTGAGGAAGGTCATCAACAAGTAGATGGAGAACATCTTCACTTGGCATTGATGCGGCAGCAGGATGGACTTATTCCTAAACTGCTAAAATTTATGGCAATTAATACAGGGAACATAGTAGTACAGCTAGAGGGTGAAATGAAAAAATTGCCTAAGGTGACAGGATCCGGCAACAATATATATTCGACTAGAAGACTGCAACAGATATTTATAAGAGCAGAGAAGATTGCGGGAGAGTTTAAAGACGAATATGTTAGCGTAGAGCATCTCTACTTGGCTCTTTTAGAAGAAAAGAAAACTCCATCAACGACTATATTTAAACAATATGGCATAGATAAAAATAAATTTATGGAAGCCTTGACCAAGGTGCGAGGCAATCAGCGGGTTACCAATCAAAATCCGGAAGATAATTACGATGCCCTTAATAAATACGGAACGGATCTTGTGGAAATGGCCAGAGACGGAAAACTTGATCCGGTTATCGGCCGTGATAGTGAAATTAGACACGCAATCCAGATATTATCTAGAAGAACAAAGAACAATCCTGTGCTTATTGGAGAACCAGGAGTAGGCAAAACTGCCGTTGTAGAAGGCCTGGTCCAGAGAATTCTTAAGGGAGATGTTCCTGAGGGTCTAAAAGACAAGACTGTCTACGCCTTAGACATGGGATCACTCATTGCAGGGGCAAAATACAGAGGTGAATTTGAAGAACGGCTAAAAGCAGTTCTAAATGAAATCGAAAAATCAGAGGGAAGAATTATCCTATTTATTGATGAAATACACAACATCGTTGGGGCTGGAAAGACGGAAGGGGCTATGGATGCAGGGAATCTGCTCAAGCCTAAACTTGCCAGAGGAGAGCTTCACTGTATAGGAGCCACAACATTAGATGAATACCGTAAGTATATTGAAAAAGATGCGGCTCTTGAACGTAGATTTCAGAGAGTTTTAGTGGATCAGCCTACTGTGGAAGATACAGTTTCCATTCTTAGAGGCCTTAAGGAAAGGTTTGAAATTCATCACGGTGTAAGGATTACAGACGGAGCGTTGATTGCCTGTGCAACATTGTCAGACAGATATATTGCTGATAGATTTTTGCCAGACAAGGCCATAGACTTAATGGACGAGGCGGCATCGAAAATTCGTACAGAGATTGATAGTATGCCAACAGAACTTGACAGCATTTCTAGAAAAATCATGCAGCTTGAAATTGAAAAGCAGGCTTTAGGAAAAGAAAAAGATCAAAGTTCTAAGAAAAGAATGGAAGCTTTGGATAAGGAACTTTCTCAACTTAAAGAGGAAAGTACTAGCATGAGAACCCAATGGGAAAGCGAGAAAAAAGACATTACAGAGGTTAAGCTTACAAAGAAGCAAATCGAGGATGTAAAGTTAGAAATTGAAGAAGCCGAAAGGGATTACGATCTTGAGAAACTTGCCAAGTTAAAATATGGTTCATTGCCTGAGCTGGAAAAAAAGCTAGTGGCGGAACAAAAGCAGACTGTAGCTACTGGTGAAAACAGGTTGCTTAAAGAAGAGGTTACAGAAGAAGAAATTGCAGAAGTGATTTCAGGTTGGACTAATATTCCTGTGAGCAAACTTGTAGAATCAGAAAAAGAAAAACTCCTAAAGTTGCCAGAGATTCTCCACAAGAGAGTTATTGGCCAGGAAGAAGGGGTGAAGTCGGTTGCAGAGGCTGTTTTAAGAGCGAGAGCCGGGCTTAAAGATGAAAGAAGACCCATAGGTTCTTTTATATTCCTAGGACCTACAGGGGTAGGAAAAACTGAATTGGCAAAAGCCTTGTCTGAATCACTCTTTGATTCAGATAAAAACATGATTCGAATAGACATGTCCGAATATATGGAGAAACATTCCGTATCAAGATTGGTAGGGGCTCCTCCAGGATATGTTGGATATGATGAAGGTGGACAATTAACAGAAGCAGTGCGAAGAAGGCCTTACAGCGTAATCCTTTTTGATGAAATTGAGAAGGCTCATCCAGACGTATTTAACATTTTACTCCAGCTTCTTGATGATGGTCGTTTAACAGACAATCAGGGGAGAACTGTAGACTTTAAAAACACTATTGTAGTTATGACATCCAATATTGGCAGTCAATACTTAATCGATGGAATTAAGTCAGATGGCACTGTAGATGAGCAGGTCAAAAAGCAGGTAGAAGATGAGACGAAAAAATACTTTAGGCCAGAATTTTTAAACAGAGTAGATGACATTGTTGTATTTTCTCCACTTACTGAAAGTCAGATCGGGAAAATTATCCAGTTATCCATGTTGGATATTGAAAAGAGACTGGTAGATCGAGAAATGACATTGAAACTGACAGGAGAGGCAAGCGCATTTATCGCAAGAGATGCATATTCTCCAGCTTACGGTGCTAGACCTGTAAAACGATATCTTCAAAGGCATATTGAAACTCAGCTTGCAGAAAAAATCATAAAAGGAGACATAAAAAATGGAGATAATATAGAGATTGGGCTAGAAAATCAAAAACTAACATTTCATGTGGAATAGATGATATCCTAAGAGTTCTGTTTTTTTACTAATAAAGAAAAACTGTGAAATAAGAAATAAAAAAGCAGCCTCATTTGATAGAAATATCAAATGAGGCTGCTTTTGAACATATATGGATTAATCTTCAGATTTTATCTCTGCTTTAGATTTTGTCATAGGGTCTTTCATGATTTCCGTAAGAGAACTGGCAAGGCCGACAATCCCTTGGATTTCAGATGGGATAATAATCTTTGTAGCTTGGCCGTTTGCAGCATTTTGGAAAGCCTCAAGGCTTTTAATAGTCAAGACCTCTCTAGTAGGATTGGCCGCACTAAGCATCTTAAGTCCATCAGCAGTAGCTTGCTGGACCATTACGATTGATTGAGATTCACCTTCTGCGGTTTTGATAGCAGCCTGTTTAGATGCTTCTGCCTCTAAGATAACAGACTCCTTTTGCCCCTCGGCGATAAGAATAGCAGATCTTTTTTCTCCCTCTGCACGAAGGATAGACTCACGACGTTCACGCTCAGCTCGCATTTGTTTTTCCATAGCGATCTGAATATCTTTAGGTGGATTAATATTCTTTACTTCCACTCGATTAATCTTGATTCCCCATGCATCAGTAGCCTCATCTAGAACTAAGCGAATTTTACCGTTAATGTGTTCTCTACTAGTCAAAGTGCCATCTAGCTCAAGTTCACCAATAATATTTCTAAGAGTTGTGGCAGTTAAATTTTCAATTGCCGACATTGGATCTTCAACGCCGTAGGCATAAAGCTTAGGATCAGTAATTTGAAAATAAACTACTGTGTCAATTTCAATAGTCACATTGTCCTTAGTGATTACCGGCTGAGGCGGAAAATCAATAACATGTTCCTTTAAGGAAACTTTTTTTGATACCTTATCAATTAATGGCAACTTGAAATGTAGGCCTACCTGCCATGTTTTTTGGAAAGCTCCTAGTCGTTCAATGACAAAAGCATGAGCCTGAGGTACGATACGTATATTTGTTGCAATTAATCCGATGATAATCACCACCAAAATAATCAAACCAATGATTGTTGGTACAGACATTTTTACTCCCCCTTTTGGATGTAAATTAATACTATTTACTTATAGGAATAACGATTAGTTTAACCCCTTCAATACGAATAATTTCAACTGGAGTACCAGCCTCTATTGTCATGTGGGGGTCATTTGATACAACAGACCAAATCAGCCCGTTAATCTTACCTTGGCCAGTGGAAAATGGTTCCACCTTAGTAATAATTAATGCTTCTTTCCCAATAAGAGCATCAACATTAGTTTTCTCACTGCCCAGTTTCATCTTTTTCAAAGCTATAGGCCGAGTAAAGTAGAGGAGCACTAATGAAACTACAAGAAATAGAGCTACCTGCGCTAGGATGGGTGTGCCAATCATGGCGCCAATAGCAGCCACTACAGCTCCTCCAGCAAACCAAATAGTTGTAAGTCCTGTGGTTAAGGCTTCAATAATTGCTAAAATTGCTGCAGCAATAAGCCAAATAACAGCAGCTGTCAGTGTGAACCCTAAAATTGTCATGATATACTTCTTCGTGACTTAGAGTTTGAAATATGCAGCTCCATAGCTGTAGCACCACCCTCCAAATCCTTTTCCTTAAAGGCCTTAAAGATCATACGATGTTCATCTAAAACAGTGATAAGATAATCCTCATCATTATAGACATCGCCAGGTTTATACTTTAAATAAGTTTGGTAGGAAGAAAGAAGCTGGCTTAACATACGATTGTGGGATGCGTTGTAAATGATTTGGTGAAAACCGGTATTAATGGTTAACATCTTGTCCACATCTTTTTTCATAGTGTAAAATTCCATAAACTCAAAAGTCTCCTCAAGCTCATCCATCTCTTCATCGGTGATTCGCTCTATGGCCCATTTTACCGCTTGGATTTCATAGGCCTTTCTAAGGTCAAACATATCATCGAAATCTTGTTTAGAAAGACCAATTACAATGGCTCCTCGGTTGAGAATGTTTTCTATTAGGCCATCTGCTTCTAGCTGGCGTAAAGCCTCACGCACAGGAGTACGGCTGACTTTATATTGTGCACAAATAGCCTGTTCAACCAGACGTTCTCCAGGAACAAGTTTTCCCGTAAGAATATCTTTTTGTATTTGGGAAAATAAACTGCTAGACATAGGAGTGTTGGCAGACTTAGTGCTATCTGTATATTTATAGAGTACCATTTGGCGCCTCCTTATATGCGAGAAATTATAAATTTAGTGAAATCGGCAGCTGTATTTCCTGTGCCATCTCCTGGAAGATTTAGCTGATCTTGAGCCATATCTAAAACCTTTTCCAAATTAGCAGCAGGCTGAGTCATGCCAATGTGTCTAAGAAGCATAACAGAAGCTCTCATAATACTTGCAGGATTTGCATATTCACCAATACCATCGCTGATCATTCTTGGGGCAGAACCGTGAATAGCCTCAAACATAGCATATTTACTACCAATGTTGGCACTACCAGCAGTACCTACACCACCTTGAATCTGGGCGGCCTCATCAGTAATAATATCCCCGTATAGATTTGGCAGGATAAACACGTTAAAATTGCTGTTAATCTGATCGTTAATCAAATTGGCAGCCATAATGTCCACATACCAGTCATCTGTTTTAATTTCAGGGTAATCCGCTGCAACATCGTAGCAAAGGCTGAGAAATTTACCGTCAGTTTTTTTCATAATATTTGCCTTAGTAACAATAGAAACATTTTTGTTTCCGTTAGCCTTGGCATATTCAAAAGCCGCCTTAGCAATCCTTGTAGTTCCTTGAGTGGTAGTGACTTTAAAATCAATGGAAATATCCTCATTGATTTCAACACCCCGGCTGCCTAGGGCATATTCACCCTCGGTATTTTCTCTGTAAAAAATCCAGTCAATATTCTTTTCAGGAATGGATACAGGCCTTACATTGGCAAATAGGTCAAGCTCACGGCGAAGTGTAACGTTGGCGCTTTCAATGTTTGGCAGGTTGTCACCTTTACCTGGAGTGGTAGTAGGACCCTTGAGAAGAACGTCACACTCCTTAATGGAAGCCAAAACGTCAGCAGGAACAGTTTCCATTTTTTCAATTCTATTCTCTAGGGTTAGACCAGGAATATCCTTTAAAATGATTTTTCCGCTTTCAATTTCCTTTTTTAATAGCTTCCCTAAGATTTCTCGGCAAGAATCCATAATCACAGGACCGATGCCGTCACCGTCGATCATTCCTACAGTAATCTTATCTAAAGCTGAAAAATTAGTGGAAGTGGAGGAGGCCTTAAGGGCCTCAACTCGCTTCAGTTGATCTGCAACAATTTGCTCAAATGCTGTTTTGTAATCCATTATTGTTCTCCTTTTATCCAATTAATTTTCCCGCCTTCTAGGAGCATATCTGTATCAAGGTTAGAGAAATTAGTTATTGTTTTGTAAGATGTATTTTGAGTTTTGTTTTCCACTGTAATAGACTGTGCCTTCACCTGATTAGGTGCCTTTGAAATCACCAAAGTATCACCAAGGTTGATTTTGTCGTAATCGGTAGGATCGTCAAATACCAATGGAATAATACCGCTGTTAATCAGGTTTGCCCTGTGAATTCTGGCAAAAGACTTGGCAATTACAAATTTAACCCCTAGGTAAAGAGGGGCAAGAGCCGCATGCTCACGACTGCTTCCTTGACCGTAGTTGTCACCACCAACAATGGCATTTTCCTTGTATTCCTTGCATCTCTTTGCAAAATCTGAATCGATTTTTTCGAAACAGTAGTTGGCAAGTAATGGAATGTTAGAACGGTATGGCAATAGTCTTGAATCAGATGGCATAATGTCATCTGTTGTAACATTGTCTCCTGGGTGAAGAGCAACCTTTGCCGTAAGCATTTCAGGCAATGTAGTATTCCTTGGGAATGGCTTAATGTTAGGACCCATTTCTACAGGAGTATTTTCTTTGTTCGTCCCCTTAGGATATACGATGAAGTTGTCGTTGAAATCAAAATCAACGTTGGCAATCTTATCTAGTGTAAGGTTTGAAGTAGTTCCATCAGTAAGAACCCCAGTAATAGCTGAAATTGCTGCAGTTTCAGGACTTACAAGATACACGTTAGCATCTAAGGTGCCGCTTCTCCCCTTGAAATTACGGTTAAATGTACGAAGAGAAACCGCTTCTGATTTTGGAGATTGTCCCATGCCGATACAAGGTCCACAAGCGTTTTCAATTACTCTTGCACCTGCACTTATAATATGGGCAAGAGCGCCATTTTCAGCCATCTTTGCAAGGATTTTACTTGATCCAGGGGAGATAACTAAACTTACATCAGGATGAACTTTCTTTCCCCTTAGAATCGCCGCAACTTTCATAAGGTCTGTATAAGAAGAATTAGTACAGCTGCCAATAGCAACCTGGTCAATTTTAATCTCCCCAATATTTGCAATGCTATCAACATTATCTGGGCTGTGAGGCATTGCTGCAAGAGGGGTCAAAGTATCTAAATCCACAATAAGCTCTTGGTCGTAAACAGCATCAGCATCTGGAGCAAAAGGGGTGTAATCCTTTTCTCGTCCTTGTAGCTTAAGGTAAGTTTTAGTAAGCTCATCACTTGGAAATATAGAAGTAGTAGCACCAAGCTCAGCACCCATATTTGTAATGGTCGCTCTATCAGTAACAGATAAAGACTTTACGCCTTCTCCAGTGTATTCCACAACCTTACCAACTCCGCCTTTTACAGTAAGCTGTTGCAAGACATATAAAATTACATCCTTTGCAGAAGTCCAAGGGTTCAGTGAGCCCTTTAAATCTACCTTGATTACCTTTGGAGTAACAAGAGTATATGTACCCTTTGCCATAGCAACAGCTACGTCAAGACCGCCAGCACCGATTGCCAGCATACCGAGGCCGCCACCTGTAGGAGTATGACTGTCAGAACCGAGAAGTGTTTTTCCTGGCTTTCCGTAATTCTCCAAATGAAGTTGGTGACAAATCCCATTTCCTGGCTTAGAAAACAGTACTCCGTGACGCTGAGCTACGCTTTTAATAAATGCGTGGTCATCAGCATTTTCAAAGCCTGTCTGAAGTGTATTATGGTCGATGTAGGCAACAGAAAGTTCTGTTTTCACAGTATCTACGTCCATAGCTTCCAATTGAAGATAAACCATAGTCCCAGTGGAATCCTGGGTAAGTGTTTGATCCATCTTAATGGTAACTTCTTTGCCTGGAGTTAAATCCCCCTTGATTAAATGGTCCTCTAATATTTTGTGAGTTAGTGTCTTTGCCATATTTTTTACCTCCGCTATGTCAAATAAAATTAATTTTGTTTTCAAACATGTATACAAGTATACCAGTTTTCCAAAACGGGGTCAAGGCAAGCCATAGATTATTAGAAAGCACGATATAGAGATGAAGATTTAATGATATTTTCTCTCTCAATTTGAAAAAAATGATGACCTGTGTTAGTCTAGGTAAGAGAAAAAATCTTGATTTGAAGAGGTAGGCCATGCTAGGCTATGTGACGGCCCAAAAACCCCAACTAAAAATGTGGGAATATGAAGTATATACTGGATATTATTGTGGAATCTGCAAATCCATTGGCAGACGATATGGTCAGATTCCAAGAATGGTGTTAAGCTATGATGCTGTCTTTCTTGCCCTGATTATTGCAGGGGTAGATGGGGAAGAAGATATTCCCTCTAGGGAACATTGTCTTATTCATCACATTAAAAAACAAACAATAGTATCAAATGCAGCAATTGATTATGCAGCTGATGTTATGCTGATTTTGGCATGGTACAAATTGGAAGATGATGTCCACGATGAGGGGAAACTCTACGCTAAGGCTTTCTTAAAAACCATGAAGGGTGTTTACAGAAAGCTAGAAAAGGCTAGGCCGCAACTTTGCAAGAAAGTAAGGGGAAACCTAAGTAGCATATCTAAGCTGGAAGATGAAAAATGCCCAAACTTAGATCAGGTAGCAGAGGCATTTGCCAAGATTATGGAAAATATTTTGGAAGAAGGACCATTCCCTCCAGGATTTAAAGAAAAACAGGTGCTAGCAAGGATTGGATATCATCTAGGAAAATGGATTTACCTGATGGATGCAGTAGATGACATTGAAGAAAACATTGAATCAGGAGTCTACAATCCGCTGCTGTACAGGTTTGATTACCATGGCCAACCAGTAGTTGAATTTCGAAGAGAGATTATGAAAACTTGTGAATTCAACCTGTTTCATTACTTAGGAGAAATCGGCAAATCATTGGATTTGCTTGCCATTAAGAAAAATAAAGGTATAATAGAGAACATAGTGTACATGGGACTTTTACGGAAAACAGAAGAAATTACAAAAGAAGAGGAGAAACAGAATGAATCCCTATGAAGTATTAGGCGTTAGACAAGGTGCATCGCAAGAAGAAATAAAAAAAGCATATAAAGAGTTAGTAAAAAAATACCATCCAGATAAGTATCAAAACAATCCATTGTCCGACTTGGCAGAAGAAAAACTTCAAGAAGTCAACGAGGCATATGATATGTTAACCAAGGGGAATAATAATAACGGGGGATACACACAAGGGGGAAACCGTCAAACCAGTTCACCAGAATTTAATCAGGTGAGAAAAGATATCGATATGGGTAACCTTCAATCGGCAGAGTCAACTTTAAATAGAAGCCAAAACAGAAACGCAGAGTGGATGTTTTTAAGCGGAATGCTTTCATATAAAAAGGGTTGGTATGATGATGCAGTTACAAAGGTGCAGCAGGCGGTTTCAATGGATCCAAACAACCAAGAATATAAACAAGCATTAGGCGGTATAATGAATGTAGGGCAGGGTTATCAGAACACGGCCTATGGCAGAGGATATGGTTCAAACGATGATATGTTCTGCAAAATGTGTCAATGTTATTGCTGTGCAGACTTATGTTGTGATTGTATATAAGATCTATAGGAGTATGAGCTTTGGAGAGAAATAAAGGAGTCTTAAAACTGGCATTAGGCGGCATTCTACTGGCCTTTACAATAGTCTTTATGTTTGCCGGATCTTTTGCTCCGGGAGTAGAGATCACACTTTATTCTATAAGTGGATTTTTCATTGGAATTATGATCCTGGAAAGTGGGCCTAGGGCAGGAGTGATTTTGTATGCAGCGGCAATAATTCTTGGCTTTGTCATTTTACCTAATAAGCTGGGTATGATTCCATATGCTTGCCTTTTTGGCATTTATGGAATCATTAAATACTACATAGAAAAAATCAAGATGCCTGTAATTCAGGTGATATTAAAAATTGTATTCTTTGCTGGGATACTTACTTTAGGTCTAGTATTTTTCAAGGAATTGCTATTAGGCAATGTTTCCTTGCCAGATGTTTCAATATGGATAATTATTCCTTGTGGCGTAGCATTTTTAATGCTGTATGATTGGATTTACACCCAAGGGTTAAACATTTATTTAAAACGAGTAAAGAGAAAGAAAGTTCCCCAGCCAGTGAAACTCTGGCAAGGGGATAAAGATACAGAAAATGAAGATAACAAAAAAGAGGATTGACGTAAAGTCAGTCCTCTTTTTAAATGTGTTCAGGTTATAAAACCATTATAATCCAGGTGTAGTCAGTTTAATCTTCTTACATTTGATAAACTTTCCATTACCTCGCTTGCCAAGGAATTCACCATCTTTGTAAACCAAAGTTCCCTTGCTATATGTAGCAACAGGGTAACCTTTGATCTTTGCGCCTTCCCAGATAGTATGGTCAGTATCACCGTGCATTTCATCATTGGTAATAGTAACATTTTTCTTCGGATCGTAAATTACGATATCCGCATCAAGACCAACTTGAAGGGCACCTTTTAAATGGTCAAGGCCAAACAATTTAGACGGATTAGTGGAACAAAGTTCAACAGCTTTGCTAAAAGTGATTTTGCCTTTGTTGGCTTCTGAGAGAATGTACGGATACATGTTTTCAATTCCAGCACAACCATTTGGAATGGTTGTGAAGTTGCCTGGCTTACCATCTTTTGTTTTGATGCCCCAGTCTTTTTCAGCTTGAGTGAATGGGCAATGATCAGTAGCAATAGTGGCAATATCTCCGCTATTGATGCCGTCCCAAATTGCATCCTGAGATTCTTTACCCTTCATTGGAGGAGAGCAAACAAAGTCTCTTGCACGGTCTTTCTTATATACTTCTTTAGTGAAGTTTAAGTATTGAGGACAAGTCTCTGCAAAGATTGGATATCCTTGATCTCTGGCTTCTTTTACTGCATCCATACCTTGCTTATTTGCGAGATGGACTATGTATAAAGATGTGCCTGCCATCTTAGCTAGGTTAATGGCTCTTACGTCAGCTTCCCCTTCAACGTCTTCATTTTTGGACATATAATGCCACCAAGCATCAGTTTTGCCTTCGCCTAGATACTTCTCAATAAGTACATTATTTACATCTCTGTTTTCAGCATGAACGCCAACTAAAGCACCAATCGCTGCGGCCTTAGTAAGTACTCTGTAGAAAGCACCATCATCTACACCAAAATCATAAACCATAAACACCTTAAATGAAGGAACCCCAGCCTTTACAGCCTCTTCCATAGAATCTAAGAGTGCTTCTGAAGTAACATCGCATACAGCAACGTGGAAAGAATAGTCTACTGCAGCATCAGGAGCACATAATGCGTCTCTTCGCTTGATTGCATCAAGCATTGTCTCTCCTGCACCTTGTAGAACAAAATCAAATACGGTGGTAGTTCCTCCGCAAGCTGCTGATCTAGTACCCGCATAATAGTCGTCAGTGGAAACTGTTCCGCCAAACGGCATAGCAAGGTGGGTATGACCATCGATAGCTCCAGGAAGCACAAGCTTTCCTTTTGCATCAACTATTTCAGTAATTTTTCCCGGCTTTAAATTTTTTCCAATTGCAACAATCTTGCCGCCCTTTATGGCAATATCACCACTATAGGTAGAAGTTGCGGTTACAATCGTGCCGTTTTTAATTAATAAATCCATATTAAACCCTCCTTTTTTAATTTGGATAATAGCAAAAGCCTTTGGGTCTCAAAGGCTCCTGCAAAGTTATTATATTAAATTTAGTTTAGCTTAACTCTATGCTCTTTCTGTTAATTGTTCATGTTCTTCTTCACTTACATAAGAAGTGGCTTTACCCTTCATAAGAAGTATATAAACAACAAATCCAATTAAGAATGATACAATGTATCCATTTGCAGCTAACCACTGAATTAAGTTAGGGGAAGCAGTCTTAGCAGGATCAAATAAGAAAACTGTATTTCCAAGTAGTGGAATAACAAATGCAGCTATCCATGACACTATTGCAGCTACGTTAAAGCCGTGATTATACCAATATCTGCCATCTTTGCCTTTGTAAAGACCAGCAACGTCGATTCTTCTTTTCTTTGTCATATAGTAGTCTGCGATAAAGATTGCGGCTACAGGAGCAAGGATAGTACCATAGTTGTTTAACCATGTGAATACATAAGCTCCGCCATTTCCGTAAATCCACCAAGGACACATGAGTACGGCAATTATACAAGTAATAACTACACCAGCCTTATAGCTTATCTTTCTAGGAGCAAGGTTGGAGAATCCATTTGCTGGAGCTACAACATTAGCAGCTACGCAAGTTGTAATTGTAGCAGCTATTACTCCCACTGCAGCGATGAACACAACAATTTTGTTTGGAACAAGATAAAATACTCCTGTTGGGTCAAACATGGCTGTGCCCATGGATAATTTAGTTGCCTGAGCAAAGAATGCACCGATGAAGGCACAAGCAAACATTGGAACAGGCATACCATAAAGCTGTCCTCTAAACTGAGCCTTCTGAGATTTAGCATATCTTGAAAAGTCAGGAATATTTAAGGCCATAGTAGCCCAGAATGCAATGTTGCCAGTGAGTCCTGCCATATAAATGTAGGCAAACCCTCCATTTTTAGCAATCAACGCAGGGTCATTTTCCTGAGCCATTACCTGTGTGAAAGAGTATCCGGAATCGCTAGCTTGTAGAACGGACCAAATAAACAATGCGATGATTACTACAATTAGTAATGGACCACCAATGTTTTGAACCCATTTGATGTTTTCCATGCCATTATATGCTACCCAGCAAACAAAGAGCATGAAAATCAAGAATCCTATTACTTGACCAACTACAGCAGTTGGATTACCAGGCAGTGCCATAGTCCAAGTAGGATCAGCAAATTTAGCAAAGAAACATCCGATGATAGCAGCAACTGCACCGCCACCTACCCAAGCTTGAACTGCTGTCCAACCACAGGCAACGATTGCTCTTAACAGTGCAGGAATCTGTGCTCCTAGACTACCAAAAGTCAATCTTGAGAATGCAGGGAATGGAATACCATATTTTGTACCTGCGTTAGAATTTAATTGAATAGGAATAAGTACGATTAGATTTCCCAAAGCTACATTGATAATTGCTAGCCAAGGGGACACGCCAAAAGTGATGAGTGCTGACGATAAGGATAACGAAGGAATACATATGGACATACCAACCCATAACATTGTGATGTTGTACGTAGTCCATGTCCTCTGGGAAACAGACGTGGGAGCCAAATCTTCATTGTAATACTTTGAAGACGTAAGCTCGGCACGTGTTGCGTCTGTCAATTCAAACAGACCATTACGTTCGACTTGTGTGTACTTTGACATTCTAAACACCTCCATAATTAAAATGTTTTGTAAATGATTACATATTCAATTATACTATAAAATTTCAAAAATGTAACTAGTTTTCCTTAATTTGTTAGAAAATTTAAAAAACTGAAGAAATAAGGTGTTAGAAAGGGTGTTAAAATGCAGAGAAATCGGGTATAGTTTATTCATAAATAAAAGGAGGATATATGACATTTACAAAAAAACAAGTGGGAGAAATACTGGACAACCTTGAAATTACTTATCCAGAGGCAGAATGTGCATTAAATCATTTGAATGTGTTTCAGCTGATAGTCGCAGTAGCCCTATCAGCACAAACTACTGATAAAAGTGTCAATGTAGTGACGGAAAAACTTTTTAAAAAGTATCCTGATGCTGCTAGCTTGGCGGCAGGATCTCAAGAAGATATTATGAATATTATTAGACGAATCGGGATGTATAAAACTAAGTCAAAGAACATTTTAGCCATGGCAAAAATGCTGATGGATAATTATGGTGGACAGGTGCCAGATGATTATGAGGAGCTTATTAAACTTCCCGGAGTAGGGAGAAAGACTGCAAATGTAGTGCTTTCTGTAGGCTTTGGACATGAACGAATCGCTGTAGATACACACGTTTTTCGGGTTTCTAATAGGATAGGCCTGGTAAAAGAAAAGGATGTATTGAAGACAGAATTGGCATTGATGAAGGCTTTGCCAGAAGAAAGATGGTCTCGTAGTCACCATAGCCTTATCTTCCATGGACGAAATTGTTGCCACGCAAGAAAGCCAGATTGTGAAAACTGTGTAATCGGTTACATATGTAAAAAAAGGCTGTGAAAAATCACAGCCTTTACAGTTTATAGGTTTAATTGTAGGTAGAATTTATGGTCTATTTGCCACAACATTTTTTGTATTTTTTTCCTGATCCACAAGGGCAAGGGTCGTTTCGGCCAATTTTTTCACCCTTTACTACAGTTCGAGAACGTTTGTAGTTTTTAATTACCTCAGCTCTAGTCTCCTCAGTAAGTATGGTATCCCATTGAGGAAGTGTATAAAGATAGTCAGCTTCTGCAATCAGCATATTGTAGTATAGCTTTTCTAGATTCATATCAAGAACTACAGTTGATGTCTCATCAAATTTTTCTATATCGTTTGGTTCTTTTAAACTATCATTAATTCCATCAAGAAACCCCATGAAAATTACGGGAGAAACTTCATATTTTGCGACTAATTCACTTAAAGGAGCGGCGACCTTTTTAGTTGGATTGTCTAGAAGGTCACTGTAAATATTAGTTTCAGCCCCACTGTATTCTTCCCAAAACTCATTAAAAGTGTCATCAGTTTGATTTTCAATTAAATTTTTCCATTGTTTAAATAAGGTTAAAGCCATTGTCTATTTACCTCCCATTGATTTTGCTATTTCAAGTATGTCGCCCATAACAGCACTTCCCGTAGGAAGCGGGCCTGCGCCTTTTCCATAAAACATTAATTCATCAACTGCATTACCCTTTATAAATACCGCATTAAATTCGTTGTTAATACCAGCTAAAGGATGAGCAACAGAAAGTTCAGTAGGCTTTACACTGTATTCTATTTTGTCTCCAACTTTTTTTGCAGAAGCAATCAGCTTGATTTTACAATCTCGAGAAGCTGCTGCATCAATGTCTGCCTTTGTAATTTTTGTGATTCCAACTGTAGGGATTTCTTCTGGTGGGACATATATGCCAAAGGTGAGAGCCATGAGAATAGTAAGTTTGTTGGCAACGTCGATTCCCTCAACATCAGCAGTAGGATCAGCCTCAGCAAATCCCTTTTCCTGGGCAACCTTTAAAACATCATCATATTCAAGTCCATATTCGGTCATCTGAGTCAGGATATAGTTAGTAGTGCCATTTACGATTCCTAGGATTTCTTCAAACTGATTTGCTTGAAGTACAGTGGTAATGGCATTTAAAATTGGAATACCACCGCCTACACTGGCTTCAAATGAAAATTTAACATCGTTCTTCTTTGCAGCTTCTGTCAGTTTTTCAAAATTAGCAGCTACTGCAGCTTTATTGGCAGTAACCACATGTTTTCCATTATTCATAGCTTCTAACATGAATGTAGTGGCAGGTTCAATACCGCCTAGAAGTTCAACGACAACATGTATATTAGGATCCTTAAAGATTTCATCAGGATCTTGGGTAAACTGATCGGGAGTAACAGTAATATCCCTTTGCCTATCAACATCCCTTTCGAGAATTTTTGTTATTTGGATTTTTGTGCCAGTAGCAGCTTCCATTTGGGCTTTATTCATTTCCCAGGTTTTGTAGGTGCCTGTTCCAATATTTCCAAGACCAAGCAAGCTAACATTAACGGTTTTCATTACCGTACCTCCTTTGATTTTTTTCTCTAAAATGCACTGATTTAAAAAGTATATAACAAAATCTGCCCTTTGTCTTTAAAATTTTACAAATTAGCAGATATTGCAGATGTCATTGACTTTTGTTCCAATCAAAGTACAATGAGAATAAGGAAAAATAGGAGGAAATGAAAAATGGCTATTCATGTAGTATTAGTTGAACCGGAAATCCCCCCAAATACGGGGAATATTGCCAGATCCTGTGCGGCCACAGGAAGTGTACTTCATCTTGTAGAGCCTTTAGGGTTTTCTATAGATGAAAAGAGTGTAAGGCGAGCCGGCCTTGATTATTGGCCTTATGTTAAGTTAGAAGTTCATAAAAGTTTGGATGAATTCATGAATAAATATGGAGATAGAAACCTTTACCTCGCCACTACAAAGGGAAAACATCTTTATTCTGATGTGGAATTTAGAGATGAAGATATGATTCTATTTGGTAAGGAGACAGCCGGGCTTTCACGTGAATTCATTAAGGCACATGAGGAGCAAGCTTTACGGATTCCAATGAGCAAGGATACAAGGCTAAGATCTTTAAATCTATCAAATTCAGTGAATATTATTCTTTTTGAAGCATTAAGACAAAAAGGCTTTCCTGGTTTAGAGTAAATAAAGGTAGAAACCCCTAGAAATAATCGGGGAATATGGTATAATATTTGCGTAGGCATAATTTTTGATGAGGTGTTTTAATGAGTATGCGGCTTGGTTATGATTTAACAATTGAACAAACACAAAAATTGGTAATGACCCCTGAATTGATACAGGCAATACAGATATTGCAGTTCAATACCCAGGAGTTGGATTCCTATATCCAAGATCAGATATTGACAAATCCCGTCTTGGAGCAGACCTCACCAACGGGGCAAGAGTCACCTTCGACGGAGGAGCCTCAAGAGGTAGCATCTTCTGATGAGAGTCAACTAAACTCAGGTGAGAGTGAAATCGACTGGAAAGAGTATTTAAAAAACAAACAATATGACGATATAAGTTATCGTCAATATGACAATACTAGTGGGGAAGAGAAGGAAAATGCTTACGAGCAATACACTACTTCGGAAGTAACCTTGCCAGAACATTTAATGTTTCAACTTCAGTTCGCCTCCCATAAAAAAGGGTGTCGAAATGTTGGACGCTACATTATAGAGTCCCTAGATGAAAATGGATATATGACATCAACCATAGAAGAAATATCTAAAGTTACAAAAGTACCTGAAAATAAGATTGAAGAAGTTCTAGCTATTATTCAAGGGTTTGATCCTGTAGGTGTAGGTGCTAGAAGCCTTAAAGAATGTTTGTTGATTCAACTAGAATACAGTGGCCAACTTACAGATGACTTTGAAAATGTAGTCAATAATTATTTAGAAGATATCGGAGCTAATAGGCTTGGTATAATCGCCAAGGCAATGGGTCTTACTATAATGGAAATACAAGAAATGAGCGACATTATTAAGACATTAGAACCTAAGCCGGGTAGGCCCTTTGCTAGCCAAACGGACACTAGATATGTCGTTCCTGATGTTTACGTAGAAAAAGTAGATGGAGAATACATTGTTTCCCTTAATGATAGTAGCTCGCCTAGACTTATGGTCAGCGGATACTATGAAAAGTTACTTATTGAAGCAGAAAAAGATTCAAATCTGTCAAAGTATTTGTCAGACAAGCTTAATTCTGCGGTTTGGCTTATTAAAAGTATAGATCAGCGAAAACAGACCATATATAATGTGGTGACTGCTGTTGTAAAGTATCAGCAAAAATTCTTTGAAAAAGGGAGTAAACACTTAAAAACCCTTACCCTTAAGCAAATTGCGGAGGAAGTGGGAATCCACGAATCTACAGTGAGCCGTTCTATTAATGGGAAGTATTTACAAAGCCCAATGGGTGTATTTGAAATCAAATATTTCTTTTCCGCTGGGGTTTCAGACAGCCAAGGAGAGGGAATCTCCTCAAATAGTATTAAATCATTTATAAAAGAGATCGTTAGTGAGGAAGATCCAAAATCTCCTCATAGCGACCAGGACATGGTGAAAATGCTAAAAGAAAAGGGCTTTGGTATATCAAGGAGAACAGTAGCAAAATACAGAGATGAGATGGGAATTTTATCATCATCTAAACGAAGGAGATATTAATTTAGTTCATTAATATATAGAGTACATAAAAAAAAGTTAAAGCAAGGTAATCAAGGAGGATTAGCAAATGTCAATTAAGGTTGGTATTAGTGGTTTTGGTCGTATTTCAAGAGTAGTTATTCGTGCAGCAATGGATGTGCCGGAAATAGAAATTTCAGGTATCAATGTTCGTAATGCGGACAAGGATTACATGGTATATATGCTTAAGTATGACAGCGTTTTTGGCAGATTTCCAAAGAGTCTTGACACATATGAAGACGGAATAGTGATTAACGGGAAGAAAGTCCCTGTTTATAGCGAAAGTGACGCATCAAATATTCCTTGGGACAAGTGCGGCGCAGAATATATAATAGAAGGAACAGGAGCTTACAATACTACAGAAAAAGCAATGGTTCATATCAAGCAGGGAGCAAAGAAGGTTATAATTACTGCACCAGCCAAGGACAAAGACACGCCGACTTTTGTTATGGGTGTTAACCACAAAGAGTACACAACAGATATGCCAGTGGTATCTAACGCATCTTGTACAACCAACTGTCTTGCACCGCTTACAAAAGTATTAGAAGATAATTGGGGTATTGAGCAAGGTTTGATGTCAACCATTCATGCAGCCACAGCAAAGCAAAAAGTAGTAGATGCCCGTTCCATGAAAGACTGGAGAACAGGAAGATCATCTTTTGGAAATATTATCCCATCAACGACGGGAGCCGCAAAAGCTGTAGGATTAGTTATTCCATCACTAGTAGGTAAGATGACAGGCATTTCATACAGAGTCCCTGTAGCAGACGTATCCGTAATCGATCTTAACATTCAGCTTAAGAAAGCGGCAACCTATGAGGATATTTGTAAGAAGATTAAAGAGGCCTCAGAAGGCGAGATGAAGGGTGTAATAGAATACGTAGATGACGAAGTCGTATCAAGTGATTTCATCGGAGATTCCCATACATCTATATTTGACGCAAGAGAAGGAATTACCTTAAATGAAAAGTTCTTTAAGCTAATTGCTTTTTACGATAACGAATATGGGTATTCAAGCAAAATTCTTTCTTTGATTCAACACATGCACAGTGTAGACAACAAATAAAAGTAAACAACTAAGTTGACAGCCGGTTTTATCGGCTGTCGTGCTATATATTTAAACAAATATAGGTAAAGGTGGCAAAGATGAAAAAAACTATTAACGACATAGCAGTAAAAGGCAAACGTGTTTTGGTTAGATGCGATTTTAATGTGCCCATGCAAGATGGGAAAATTACTGATGATATTAGAATCACTGGGTCGCTACCAACCATCAAGGCACTGGTGGATCAAGGTGGAAAAGTAATCCTTATGTCTCACATGGGAAGACCAAAGGGAGAAGTTAAAATGGAGTACAGCCTTAAGCCTGTAGCAGAAAGACTTTCTCAACTTTTAGGGCGAGAGGTTCTTTTCTGTAGTGTGGCTCAGGTTGTAAATGATCAGGTGAGAGAAGAAGCCGCAGGTCTTAAAGAAGGTCAGGTAATGCTTCTTGAAAATCTTAGATTTAGGAAAGAAGAAACTAAAAACGAAGACAATTTTTCCAAAGAATTAGCAAGCCTTGCAGAAATTTTTGTAAATGATGCTTTTGGAACAGCGCATAGAGCACATTGTTCTACAGCAGGAGTTACAAAATTCATCCCTGGAGTTTCTGGTTACCTAATTGAAAAGGAAGTGAAATTTCTAGGAGACGCCTTAGATGCTCCAAAGCGTCCGTTTGTTGCCATCATGGGTGGAGCAAAAGTGGGAGACAAGATTAAGGTCATCGAAAACCTACTGAAGAAAGTAGATACGCTGATCGTTGGTGGTGGAATGAGTTATACGTTTTTTAAGGCTATGGGTCTTGAAATTGGTACATCCATTTTAGATGAAGACAATGTTGCCTTAGCAGGAGAGCTTATTAAAAAGGCGGAAAAAGCAGGAGTCGACCTAGTTCTTCCTGTAGACATTCTTTGTGCAAAAGAATTTTCTGCAGATAGTGAAACTAAAGTTTATCCTAGGGAATCCATGGCAAAAGACATGATGGGACTGGACATCGGCCCTAATTCCATTAAAGTAATTGAAGACATTTTGGCAAAAGCAAAAACGGTAGTTTGGAATGGCCCTGTGGGAGTCTTTGAAATGAAACCATTTCAGACTGGAACAAGGAAGATAGCAGAAGCCTTAGCAACAAACAAAGGGATTACCATTATTGGAGGAGGTGACTCTGCAGCAGCGGTACAACAGTTTGGACTGGCAGATAAAATGACTCATATTTCCACAGGAGGCGGAGCCTCCCTGGAATTCTTAGAGGGAAAGGAATTGCCGGGTATAAGTGCATTGGAGGATAAATAATGAGAAAACCATTTATTGCAGGAAACTGGAAAATGTTTAAAACAAGAGGTGAAGCAGTAGCATTTGCCAAGGAATTTAAGGAATTATACAAAGGAACTGACGTGCAGGCAGCCATCTGTGCACCATATGTTTACTTAGAAGCAGTGCAAGAAATATTCCAAGGGACAAACATAAAAGTAGGGGCGCAAAATGTCCACTTTGAGGATGAAGGAGCCTTTACAGGAGAAATTTCACCGGCAATGCTGGAAGAGATGAAGATTGATTATTGCATAGTGGGTCATTCTGAGAGAAGAGAGTATTTTGGAGAAACGGATGAAACCGTAAACAAGAAGCTCCATAGACTTTTCAAAGGAGATATCACTCCTATATTATGTGTAGGAGAAGTTTTAGATCAGAGGGATAAGGGTCATGCAGAAGAAGTTGTTAAAAATCAACTTGAAGCCGGCTTAGCTGGACTAACTGGAGACCAAGTAAGAAAATTGGTTATCGCTTATGAACCGGTATGGGCTATTGGCACAGGCAGAACAGCCACACCTGAGCAGGCAGAAGAAATGTGTGCCTGTATTAGAGAAATAATGGAAAAACTTTATGACGATGAAGTTTCTGATAAAGTAGTTATTCAGTATGGCGGCAGCGTGAAGCCAGTCAATGCTACAGACATTATGAATATGGATGAAATTGATGGAGCGCTAGTAGGTGGCGCAAGTCTCAAGGCAAAAGATTTTATGGAAATTATTGATTTTTAAATTTTAAATAACTAAGGAGGTAAATATTAATGGCATTTATTGAAGACGTATTAGCAAGGGAAGTATTGGATTCTAGAGGCAATCCAACAGTAGAAGTAGAAATTATCTTAGACGATGGTTCAATGGGAAGGGCGATCGTTCCTTCTGGGGCATCCACAGGTGCTCACGAGGCAGTTGAACTTCGTGACGGAGATAAGGGCAGATATTTAGGAAAAGGTACACTTAAGGCAGTTGACAATGTTAATGAAGAAATAGCAGATCATGTTATTGGATATAATGTTTTTGACCAGGTAGGTCTTGACAAAATGATGATAGAGCTGGACGGAACACCAAACAAAAGCAAACTGGGAGCAAATGCAATCCTAGGCGTTTCAATGGCGGCAGCTGAAGCTGCAGCAAATTCCCTAGGGCTTCCACTATTTCAATATCTAGGTGGCGTGAATGGAAAGGTTCTTCCAACACCAATGATGAATATTATTAATGGTGGTTCTCATGCAGATAACACAGTGGATATCCAGGAATTTATGATTATGCCAGTGGGAGCTCCAACTTTTAGAGAAGCTTTGAGAATGGGTGCGGAAATATTTCATAACCTAAAGAGCGTACTTAAAGCTAAAGGCATGAACACTACAGTTGGCGACGAAGGCGGATTTGCACCTAACCTTTCTACAAATGAAGAAGCAATCCAGGTGATTATTCAGGCGATTGAAAAGGCGGGATATAAACCGGGAGATGATGTAAGAATTGCATTGGATGTAGCTGCCAGTGAATTTTATGATAGCGAAGAAAAACTGTACAAATTAACAGGAGAAGGGGTAAATAAGACAGCCGAAGAAATGGTTGCTTATTATGAACATCTTGTTGATAAGTATCCTGTCATTTCCATTGAAGACGGTCTTGGAGAAGACGATTGGGATGGTTGGAAACACTTAACAGAAAAACTAGGAGACAAAATCCAGCTTGTAGGAGACGACATATTTGTTACAAACACAGAAAGATTGTCTCGAGGCATCAAAGAAGGAATAGGAAACTCTATACTTATTAAGGTAAATCAGATCGGTACTTTGACAGAAACTTTAGATGCTATTGAAATGGCAAAGAAGGCTGGATATACAGCAGTAGTATCACACAGAAGTGGTGAGACAGAGGATACAACTATTGCAGACATTGTTGTTGGGGTTAATGCGGGACAGATTAAAACCGGATCCTTGTCTAGAACAGATAGAATTGCGAAATACAACCAGTTGCTTCGCATTGAAGAGCTTCTAGATACCTCAGCCCAATATGCGGGATTGACTGCATTTTACAACGTAAAATAGACAAAAAACCTTGATTTTTAAAACCCCATGTGGTAGACTCTAGAGGTTAACGTACAAGGAGGTAAAGGAATGCAGACAGTTCTTATGGTTATACTTGGATTAGCAAGTATCGTGCTTATTATCAGCATATTATTGCAGTCAAGTAATAGCAGTGGATTATCAGGTTCCATAGGTGGAGGCGCCGAGCAGTTGTTCGGTAAGAAAAAGAGTCAGGGTTATGAAGGAATCTTAAACAAGATTGCCACAACCGCAGCAGTTCTCTTTATAGTGCTTTCATTGGTATTGGTTACTATGGAATAACTTATTTAATTTCGTTTAGTTTTATTTTTAGTTTAATATTTCACTTTTAAATAATAAGGGGTGTCATAAGATGCCTCTTATAATTGCGTTAAAAGTGAGAGGAGGTATTATTTTTTATGAACAATTTAGCAATTATTGCACCTATAGCAGCAGTGGTCGGTTTGATTGTAGCCTTTGCTATGGCATCATGGATCGGTAAACTTGATGATGGAACCGACAAAATGAAGGAAATCGCAGGACACATTAGAGAAGGAGCCATGGCGTTCCTGAAGAGAGAATACAAGACAATGGTCATTGTAATAGTCGTTCTCTTTTTAATTATTGGATATTTTATCAATTGGACAACCGGTCTACTATATGTACTGGGTTCATTATTATCAGTACTAGCTGGCTATTTCGGAATGGACGTTGCCACTAAAGGTAATGTTAGAACCGCAAATGCAGCAATGGAAGGTGGCATGAATAAAGCCCTTAAAGTTGCTTTCAGATCAGGGGCTGTTATGGGTCTTTGTGTATGTGGCCTTGGTCTTTTAGGACTAGGAGTTATCTTCGTTATCATGGGAGTTGAATGTAGTAGTGTTGTAACAGGATTTGGTCTTGGAGCATCATCTATGGCGCTATTTGGAAGAGTAGGCGGCGGTATCTACACAAAAGCTGCAGACGTTGGTGCTGACCTTGTAGGTAAAGTTGAAGCTGGAATTCCTGAAGATGATCCAAGAAACCCTGCAGTTATTGCAGATAATGTAGGAGATAACGTAGGCGACGTTGCAGGTATGGGATCTGACTTATTTGAATCTTATGTAGGATCAATTATTTCAGCAATTACACTTGCAGTAATTATGCCTATGATTACACCAATATTTGGACAAAGCTTTGACCTTCCGGCACTTGCAGGATCACTATTCCCACTTATACTTGCAGCAGTAGGAATTATTGCTTCTGTTATCGGGATTTTATGTGTTAGAGGTAAGGAAGGCGGCAACCCTGCTGCAGCTTTAAACTTGGGTACATATATCAGTGGTGTAATTGTAATTGTAGCTGCCATTATACTAAGTAAAGCAATGCTTGGAAACTATAACTGTGCTATTGCTATCATTGCGGGACTTATTGTAGGAATCGCTATTGGTAAAATCACAGAAATATATACTTCTGGAGATTACAAGTCAGTTAAGAAAATTGCAGAACAGTCTCAGACAGGTGCAGCGACTACTATCATCAGCGGTTTAGGTGTTGGTATGCTTTCAACAGTATGGCCAGTTCTATTCATTGCAGTTGGTATCTTCGTAGCTAACGGTTTTGCAGGGCTTTACGGTATTGCTCTTGCAGCGGTAGGTATGCTTTCAACTACAGGTATGGTAGTAGCAGTTGATGCATATGGTCCTGTATCTGATAATGCTGGTGGTATTGCTGAAATGGCAGAACTTCCACATGAAGTAAGAGAAATTACAGACAAGCTTGATGCTGTAGGTAACACAACAGCAGCAATAGGTAAAGGATTTGCTATCGGTTCAGCAGCTCTAACTGCATTGGCGCTATTCGCTTCATTCTCACAGGTTGCACAGATTAAGGTTATTAGCCTGTTAGACCCAATGGTAATTATAGGACTGTTTATTGGTGCTATGCTACCATTCTTGTTCTCAGCTATGACTATGAATTCCGTAGGTAAAGCTGCTAACCAGATGATTGAAGAAGTAAGAAGACAGTTTAGAGAAGATTCAGGCATCATGGCCGGGACTTCCAAGCCTGACTATGCTAGATGTGTAGACATCTCCACAAGAGCAGCTCTTAAGGAAATGTTGGCTCCAGGTCTAATGGCTATTGTTGCTCCATTGGCAGTTGGAATCGTTTTAGGAGTTGAAGCTTTAGGTGGAATGCTTGCAGGATCTCTTGCAGCTGGTGTGCTACTTGCTATCATGATGGCTAATGCTGGCGGTGCATGGGATAATGCTAAGAAATACGTTGAAGAAGGACATTATGGTGGTAAGGGTTCAGAAACTCACAAGGCTACAGTAGTAGGCGATACAGTTGGTGACCCATTCAAGGACACATCCGGTCCATCAATTAATATCCTAATCAAACTTATGACCATTGTTGCAGTAGTATTTGCACCAGTATTTGTAAGCATTGGCGGACTTATCTAAGACAAGCTAAAAAACTTATTGCCTTTTAGATTAAGGCATATACGGTAAACACAAAGAGAACATCTGTTAATTTTAGATGTTCTCTTTTTATATTGGCAAAAAACCTGGAACTGTTAAGATTACGCCTACAGCAGGAGGTAAAACAGCAACTAGCAAGAAGTTATGTGCCTTGATTCACATAAAACATAAAAATTAAAAACTTTCTTCTTTTATTAATAAATTCATCTAAAACTGTGAACAATAGGTGAGAAAAGAAGAGAGGAGTGAGTATGTTGAAAAAGTCAAAAATAATCATAGGGATGTTACTTGTACTATCCGTTTTTACTTTTGCCGGTTGTGGAAACGATACGGCGACGGATGACATGGAGCCTACAACGCATGTTGAAGAATCTACAGACAAAGTAGAAAATAATGATACCGTGAAAGACGACGTAGAGAACATGGGCGAAGACTTAAAAGACGGAGTCGAAGATATGGGTGATGACATTAAAGACGGAGAAAAGGATACAAAAGACGTTTTAGACCCTACAGAAAGAACAAAAGCTGACACAGACACAACAAATACTAAAAAGTAATAAAGAAAAAAACATAAAGGGTGGCATTGCCACCCTTTATAGTGTTATCATATACATATGAAGAAAAAAAATACAAGAAAAATAATTACAGGAACCTTATCAAAGCATAAAAAAGGCTTTGGGTTTCTGATTCCCGATGATAAATCGGAGGACGTTTATGTTTCTGCTAAGAGCACAAATGGAGCTATGAATGGGGACACTGTAGAAGTAGATCTTATTCCAGAAGCACTGTGGAAAAGCTCTCGAGAGGGAATTGTAACTAAAGTCATCAAGCATAACACAAAAGAAGTAATCGGAACTTTTCAAAAAAGTAAGAGTTTCGGTTTTGTTGTGCCTGACAGTAAAAAACTTAACGAAGATGTTTTTATTCGGAAGAAAGATTTTGGGAAAGCCAAAATAGGAGACAAAGTGGTAGCAGTGATTACCAAATATCCGGATAAGCAAAATAGCGCAGAAGGTAAGATTACTGAAGTGGTAAGCAGGAAAGGCGAGGCTGGGGGCGATATTAAGGCTTTAGTTAGAGAATACAACTTGAAGGAAACTTTTCCTAGCCAGGTAAATGCTGAGGCAGAGGCAGCAACTAATCAAAAAATTTCAGACAAAGATATTAAACAGAGAAGAGATTTAAGAGATAAAAAGACTATTACCATAGATGGGGCTGACTCCAAAGATTTTGATGATGCAGTATCTATGGAATTGTTAGATAATGGAAACTATCTTTTAGGAGTCCATATTGCCGATGTGACTCATTATGTCACCCAGGATTGCGAATTAGATAAGGAAGCATTAAAAAGGGGTAACAGCGTCTATTTGGTGGATCAGGTGATACCTATGCTGCCAAAAGATCTCTCTAACGGTATATGTAGTTTGAATCCTAATGAGGATAGGCTTACGTTGTCTGTAGATATGGAAATTACTAGAGGCGGAAAAGTGGTTTTTCATGATATTTACGAAAGCATTATCCATTCGAAAGCCAGAATGACTTATTCTGATGTTTCTGACATACTTGAGCATAATGATAAGGCCTTGTTAAAGAAATATGAATATATTGGTGAGGATTTAATGCGTATGGACAAAATCGCAAAAACTCTTAGAGAAAATAGATTTGAAAAGGGAAGCTTGGACTTTGATTTAGATGAGGCATATATTACCTTAGACAAAGAAGGAGTTCCTGTTAGCGTAGATATTGCAGAAAGAAGAACTGCCAATAAGCTAATCGAAGAATTTATGCTCTTGGCAAACCAAACAATAGCAGAACATTTTTTCTGGATGGAAGTTCCATTCCTTTATCGTGTCCATGAAACTCCTTCTGTGGAGAAAATGGAAGAATTTAAAGTCTTTTTGCAAGGCTTTGGTATACATTTAAAAGGAGATCTAGATGATGTTCATCCAAGGGCGTTAAACGCAATACTTAAAAAAGTTGAAGGGACTAGCTATGAAAACGTGGTGAACACCTTAATGCTTCGTTCCATGCAAAAAGCCTTTTACGGAGTAGAATGCTTAGGTCATTTTGGACTGTCCTTCAAATACTATTGTCACTTTACATCTCCTATTCGTAGGTACGCAGACCTTATTATTCATCGGATTATTAAGACTGTAATCCATGGAGAAATGGACGAGAAGAAAGTTAGTTATTTTAAAAAGAAGACAGTAGAAGCTGGAGAAATTGCTTCGGCTACAGAGCGTCAGGCAATAGATTTAGAGCGTCAAGTTGAGAAGATGAAGAAGGCAGAATATATGTCATACCGCATTGGAGAAGCCTATGAAGGCCTTATAAGTGGGGTGACTAACTTTGGTCTTTATGTAGAGCTTGAAAACACAGTAGAAGGAATGGTTAGATTAGATTCCCTCACTGATGATTTTTACGATCATCAGCCAGAAAAATACAGAGTTATTGGAAGAAAAACCAATAAGATTTACGGACTAGGAGATACGATTAAAATCGTAGTAGACTCAGTATCTATTGAAAAGAGGGAAATTAATTTCCTTGTTGGAGGTAAAGAAAATGAGTAAAATATCAGATTATATTACAGCTTTCCCTGAATATGGGACAGGGGTTTTAGAGGATATATTGCCTACAGACAAGTTGAGAAAAAACCCAATTACACCGGAGGCATCTTATCGATTAGTCAAGGATGAACTTTTAGATGAAGGAGTGGCAAGACAAAACCTAGCCACATTTTGTCAGACTTTTATGGAACCTAACGCAGTTAGGTTAATGTCCGAGACTTTAGAAAAAAATTCTATAGATAAATCCGAATATCCACAGACTGCCCGTCTTGAACAGCGGTGTGTAAATATCATTGCAGACCTTTGGAATGCTCAAGAAGGGGAGGAGTTTACAGGAACGTCTACTGTTGGATCCTCAGAGGCAGGCATGCTAAGCGGCTTGGCTATGAAATTTCGTTGGCGAGAAAACGCTTTGAAGCAGGGTCTTGATATAAATATGAAAAAGCCTAACTTGGTGATTTCCTCAGGGTATCAAATCTGTTGGGAAAAATTCTGCGTTTACTGGGACGCTGAACTTCGAGCTGTGCCTATGGACGAGGATAACCTTAGTTTAAACCTGGATGAGGTAATGGATTACGTGGACGAGTATACGATTGGTATTGTAGGAATACTAGGGATTACATACACAGGTAAATTAGACGATATAAGAGGACTTAATGACTTGGTGGAATCCTACAATCAGAAAACGGAATTTAAAGTGTATATACATGTAGATGGTGCTTCTGGTGGGATGTTTACCCCTTTTGTGAATCCAGAAAAATTATGGGACTTTCGCTTGAAGAACGTAGTCTCCATCAATACATCTGGACATAAATATGGACTAGTATATCCGGGGATCGGATGGGTCGTTTGGAGAGATAAGAAATTCCTGCCAGAGGAATTGATTTTTGAGGTAAGCTATTTAGGTGGCAGCATGCCTACCATGGCTTTAAATTTCTCCAGGTCTGCAAGCCCAATTATTGGTCAATATTATAATTTTACAAGGTTTGGATTTGACGGATACCGTGCAATTCATGAAAAAACAAGTGGGATTGCAAAAAATATTGCCAAGGAATTAGAAGATACAGGGCTTTTCAAGCTGCATAATGACGGAAAGGAACTTCCTATAGTATGTTGGAGCTTGAAAGAAGATAAAGATAGGAAATGGAATCTTTACGATCTTGCAGATCGAATTCGAATGAGGGGTTGGCAGGTTCCTGCATATCCACTTCCAGAGAATATTAAAGCAGTTATAGTGCAGCGAGTAGTAATTCGAGCAGATCTAAATCGAGAAATGGGAAAAAACTTCATTGAAGATTTTAAAAGATCCATAGATGAGTTAGATAATGCTCGAATCATATGTGACACTGAGAAAACTGAAAAAGGTATATACGGATTTACCCATTAGCATATTACTTAGCAGAATGGGTTACAGCACAGATTGAGGATAGGGCATCTCCTGCCTCGTCAATATATGCGGTTTTTCGTGCAATATCAGCCATAGATAACATACCCACCAGCTTGTTGTTTTCTGTTACAGGAAGACGCCGCACTTGGTATTTAGCCAAGAGCAAAGCAGCATGGTGGGTATTCATGTTTGGGGAGGCAAACACCAAATTTGTAGACATAACATCCTTGGCGGAAAGATTCTCACCCCATCCTTTTCCCTCACGACACAAGCTGCGAAGTACTAAATCCCTATCGGTTACAATCCCTAAAACCTCGCCTCTATCATTACAAATAGGAATAATACCTATGTTTTCTGACTTCATCTCAGCAGCAATGTGCTCTAGAGAAGAATCTTCTCGGCAACAGTTAATACTGGTGCTCATTAACTCTTTTACAATCATTATTTTTCCTCCATTTCTTTTTATCGCTCAATAAAAAGAGCAACCTTGATTTAGATTGCCCTGAGAAATGTTAAGTTATACTTATCGGCTTTTCCCCCAGAAATTACGGGTGAAAAGAATGATGATGGTGAAGAGTTCCAATCTACCAACAATCATGAGAAAAGATAGATATACCTTTAGTGGAGCTGAATACAGCCCATAATTAGCGGAGGCGCCTATTTGCCCAAATGCGAGTCCTGTATTTGAAAGCATTGCAGCTGCACTGCTTACGGTGGTTTCAAGGTCTAAATTTTGAAGGGACAAGACTAGGCATGAAAACAAAAACAGCGTCATATACATCAAAATAAATACGGTTATAGCAGATACTATAGGTGCGGGAACCGCTTTTCCTTGCAGCTTTACAGCTACTACGGAGCGAGGATGAATTCGCCTGTAAAAGCCTCTCCAGATCAGTTTGAAAAAAACCAGCACACGAATGACCTTAATAGAGCCACAAGTAGATGCCGAACAGCCACCTATAAAGAACATGGTGAACATGATTAATTTACATATACTAGGCCAGGTTACATAGTTGACGCTAGCGTAGCCAGAAGTGGTTCCAAAACTTACTATCTGAAAACTTGCATCACGAAGAGCCATTGGAAATGATGTGTAATCCCCCTGAAAATAAAGTCCAGCAGCACATATTAGTATACCGACGATTAAAATACGAAGGAAACTGCGAAGTTCAACATCGGCAAAGACCTCTCCAAACTTCCGTTTAAACATATAGTAATAAAGGACGAAATTCAATGAAGCAAGGACTGTAAAGCAGCTGATAATTATTTCTATATAAACGCTGTCATAATGACCTATTCCATTGGGATGGGCACTTAGTCCAGCAGTACTAATACTGCCCATTGTATTTATGATAGCATCAAACGTCCCCATTTTTGGGCTGGCAGTTAAAAGAATAAATTCAAGGACGGTAAAGGAAAAATACATTAGATATAGAATTTTTGCTGAATCGCTCATGTGCACAGCCATTTTTTGTAAAACCGGACCTGGAGTTTCAGCTCTTGCAATAGTTCGCCCATTTACACCTAAGGCTGAGAGAATGGAGACTGCAAAGACAAGGATTCCCATACCTCCAAGCCAGTGGGATATAGCCTTCCAAAGTAAAAGGCTTTTAGGCATGATGCTTTCGCCAGTTACCGTACAGCCTGTAGTTGTAAAACCAGCAGTAGATTCAAAAAATGCATTTGCTATAGAATCGGTGAATCCAGATAAATAGTATGGCAATGCTCCGAAGATAGATACTAGTATCCAAGAAAAGGCTACGATCATATACCCTTCTCTAGGGCGGAATTTGGCTTTGCTACTATCAAATGAAATGAAAAGGGTCATGCCAATGAGCATTGTAAAAATTGAGGAAAGAAACAGACCATGAGCCACAGAGGTTTCTTTGTATATGTTGGCACAAGCTAAAGCTGGCAACATGGAGATGCCAGTGATCAAGGTAATCAATCCTAATATTTTCCCTATTACTCGATAATTAAATGTAATATTTGTCATAACATAAATTCCTCTTACTTAATGGTTTGGGTTCCAAAACCTTGGGGTTAACAAAATAAATAGGGTGAATAGTTCTAATCGTCCAGCAAGCATAAGGATGGAGAGAAGAATTTTTGCAGGTTCTGAATAAATACTAAAGTTTAGTGTAGGGCCTACTAGCCCAAAGCCAGGGCCAATGTTTCCAAGGCAGGTAATTACTGATGTAAAGCTAGTAATAATATCAAAATTATTTAAAGAAATAAGTATAGTCGAAATAAACAAGATAAAAAAGTATAAAAATGCATGATTTGCAATGGCAGAAACCGTATCTCCAGTAATGGTCTTATTATTTAATTTTACAGAAACTACTGCATTAGGATGAAGTCTCATAGCTAGGCCTCGTTTAATTAATTTCAGCAATATCAAGACACGAATAACTTTAATTCCACCACCGGTGGAAGCGGAGCACCCACCCACAAACATGATGATAATAAGAACCATTTTGGAAAAAGTGGGCCATAAATCAAAATCTGTTGTAGCATATCCTGTAGTTGTAATCAGCGAACCAACCTGGAAAACAGCATATCGAAAACTATTTCCTATAGAGTCATAGTAATGGGTTAGAAATAGATTGGTGGCAATTAAAATTGTTGAACCACTTATAATAAGCAGATAAAATCTGAATTCCGCATCTTTAACCAGCTGTTTAATGCCATGGTGAAGTGACAGGTAGTAAAGGTTAAAATTGACACCAGAAAGAATCATAAAGGCGGTTATCACACCATCGATGTAAGCGCTGTCAAAATGAGCGACACTAGTGTTATAGGTGGAAAATCCTCCAGTTCCCACAGAACCAAAAGTATGGACTAGAGAATCAAAAAGGCTCATTCCACCCATACACAGGAGAATGGTTTCAACAATAGTAAACAAAAGGTAAGTTATATACAAGACTTTGGCCGTATCTGACATCTTTGGCGTGACTTTATCAAGTGTTGGCCCAGGGGTTTCAGAGATAGCTACATTTTGACCGCTAATTCCAAGAGAAGGCATCAGGGCAATGGCAAAGATTAAAATTCCCATACCACCAATCCAGTGAGTAAAAGAACGCCAGAACAATATGCTCTTTGGCAGACTTTCTACATCGGTGAGAATAGAAGAGCCTGTAGTGGAAAATCCAGAACAGGACTCAAAAAAAGCATCTACTACGCTTGGGATACTTCCTGATAATACAAAGGGAATTGCACCTAAAGCGGCAGAAAGAATCCAACATAAGGTAACGATGAGAAATCCGTCACGAACCTTTAGATTTGCATTATGTTGGTTACAGTATTTCATAAGCACTAAGCCGACTAGAATTGAGAAAAATATTGTAACTAAAAATACTAAAAGAGCAGAGTGTTCATGGTAAATAACTGCTACTATAGCTGATGGTATCATAGATAGGCCAATGACTACTAGTACTAGGCCGACAACCCTAAAAACAGAGCTTATACTTAAGTTCATTATTAAGACACACCCTTACTTTTTCCTAAAAGACAACTTTCCAGAAATACGAAGAAGTTTTTCAATACTTGGCAACTCTGTAAGCAAGCCAAAGATAAGTACACGGTCATTTTCTTTGATTATGGTTTCTCCCGTAGGAATGATAACCTCAAGACCACGGTGAATAGCAGCAATAATGGCACCTTCAGGTAAATCAAGCTCTAGAAGAGGCTTGTTGAGAAGTTTCATATTTCGAGATGCTACAACTTCCATAATCTCTGCCTGCCCTTGAATTAACAGGGAAGAAAGCACACGTTTTGACCCTTGTACAAAACGAAGAATATTACTAGCAGTAATATCAAGTGGATTTAAGGCCATGTCAATGCCCATGCTTTCAATTAGCTCAGAATAACTTTTTCGACTGACTTTGGCGATTACATCTTCAATACCATGTCTCTTAGCCATAAGTGCCAAAAGTAGATTTTCTTCATCAAAGCCAGTAGTGGTAACTACCGCATCCATTTCATCTAAGTTTTCTTCTTCCAGGAGACTTAAATCTGTAGCATCTCCGTGAAGAATCATAACACCTTCAAGATGTGTAGAAAGGTAGTGGCAACGTTCTTTATTGATTTCGATGATTTTTACAGCAGCACCAAAGTCTACAAGCTTTCTGGCAAGATATAGGCCGGTTTTACCGCCGCCAACAATCATTACTTTTTGCAAATCAGTGTATTTTCCTTTTTCGTGAACCTGATCATTTAATGCTAAAATTGGCCCTTTTTCTCCTACGATATAGACTCCATCAGTTTCATGGATGACAGTATCACCGTGGGGGATAATTATCTTACCGTTTCTAGATAAGGCAACTACTAGCATATTGTCAAGAATAGAGCTGATTTGAGATATTTCTAGGCCAACCAAACTAGGCGTTTTTTTGGCACCAAATTCTAAAAGTGATACCTTACCACTAGAATAAATCCCGTTACTTAAGGTGTACTTTTCTGCCAAGTATTTATAAATTTCTACTGTAATAGCAAGGTCTGGATTTACGATATAGTCAATGTCCATAGTATCACGAATAAAAGCCAGTTGCTCCATATGCTCAGGGTCTCGGACACGAGCGATTACCTTGGGGCAACCTAGTTTTTTTGCAAAGGATGCAATAACTATATTCTCTTCATCACTACCAGTCACAGCAACAAGATAATCATAAGCAGCAATATCTATTCTTTTAAGAACTTTTGTCTCTTTACCGTTGGCATTTACTGTCATTATATCCATCTGAGAACTTAACTTTTCAAGTATATCCTCATCAATATCAATAATTGTAATAGAATGATCTCCTCCAAGCAAGGCATCTGTTACTTTTTGTCCTAATTTACCTGCGCCAACAATTACAATATTCATGTTTATTTACCTTCTCTTTTCGTGTATTATATAGTATATATGTTATCCGAAAATTTAACAATATTAGTACTATTGTACCACTTACTCATACATATTCAATATATATTTGTAAGATGTGGAAAAATATACTGAAACAACTATAAAGACAATAAAAGAAAGAGGAAGACAGATGAAAATGAAACGATTTATAGGTGGGCTATTGGAGAGTAATGGCTACATAATTTACAATAAACTAGAAGGGGATTGCTATATTATTGACCCTGGATATGAAGCAGGAAAATTTATGGATTTCGTGAAAAAAAACAAATTAAAACTGAATGGGATATTACTTACCCATCACCACTATGATCACGTGGGAGCGGTTAAAAAAATCAGAAACGAAACTGACTGCCCTGTATATTTGCATCGAGAGGATATGGATCAATACAAAGATGAGATAGATGTAACAATGGAAGACGGAGATATTATCCTTTTAGGTGATGAGGAAATTAAGGTTATTCATACACCAGGCCACACAATGGGAGGGGTATGTTTTTATTCGGAAAAATCAAAGCTTGTATTTACTGGTGACACGATTTTCAATGTAGATTTAGGAAGGACTGATTTAGAAGACGGGTCTGAGCAGATGATGGTCAATTCAATTTTAAACGTTGTAGATAAGTGGAGCAATGAAATTTTCATTTACCCAGGCCATGGAGATGGATGCAACATGAAAAAAGTGAGAAAGATTAACCAAGAGTTTTTAAAAATAATGGAAGGAAAATAATTATGGCTATTAAACTAATTGCCTTAGATCTAGATGGCACAACACTTACAGACATTAAAAGGATTAGCCTGGTAAACAAAGCGGCCTTAGAAGAGGCCATGGGCAGAGGCGTTAACGTTGTAATTGCTACGGGAAGGACTTTTTCAGCTCTTCCTGATGACGTCTTTGATTTAAAAGGAATACATTATGTGATTACTTCAAATGGAGCGGTAATTACTGACTTACAGATGAAAAAGCCTATTTACGAGAACTATATTCACCCTGAGGCAGTGGAAGAAACGGTTTCAATACTAAGAAAATGGCCATTTATGATTGAGACATTTGTAGATGGATATGCATATATTGAAGAGGCCATTTATGAGGACATGAAAAAAACCAGGAAAAGCTATCGCCATGTGGATTACGTTTTGAACACTAGAAGGCCTCTAAAGGGTCTTTACGACTTTATACTGGAAAACAAAAGTGTGATAGAGAATATTAACGTGAATTTTAAGGATCAAAAAGACAAAGCAATGATGAAGGGTCTTTTGGGGAATATCCCCCATACAACGGTAACCTCTTCATTTGATCACAACTTAGAAATCGGAGGAGCGACCACTAGCAAAGCTGATGCCTTGTCACATTTGGGCGAGATTTTAAAGGTGACTCATAAAGAGATGATGGCGGTGGGCGACAGTCCAAACGATATAGCTATGATGGAGATGGCGGGTCTGCCTGTGGCGGTTTTAAATGCTAAAGACGAGGTAAAAAAAATCGCAGCCTTTGTGACCACATCAAATGAAGAGGATGGAGTGGCCGTGGCCGTAAATAAGTTTGTGCTATAGTATTTGTTAGCTAATAGTGTGAGGTAGAGGAAATTGTCTACCTCATTTTTTTGTGCAAAAAGCAAATTTACAGCTTAAGTTCTTGACAAATAAAGGATATAAATGTAAAATATTACCAATCAATAGAAAGAGGTAAATAATGGATAATAAAAGAATTGGGAAATTAGGAGAGAATACAGCAGCAGAATATTTAAAGGGGGATGGCTATCAAATTTTGTGCAGGAATTTTAGATGTAGGGCAGGGGAAATAGACATTATTGCAATGAAAGGATATAACCTGGCATTTGTGGAAGTCAAGACTCGCAGAACAAATATATATGGAACACCTGGAGAAAGTGTGACGCCATTCAAGCAGAGCCACTTGAAAACAGCAGCCCAATACTACTTAAGCAGCAAACCAAAAGGGGGCATTAGGCCGCAGAATTTACAGTTTGACGTGATTGAAATTGTCATAAATCATATTTGCGATGCGTTTTAGCAAAGGAGAAAGAGAATGTTATCTAAGATTTTGACAGGCTCCCTTTGGGGCATAGATGCAGAGCTTGTTACGGTGGAAACTGACATGCAGCAAGGGTTGCCGGCTCTAACCATCGTAGGACTTGCAGACACTACCATAAAAGAAGCAAGAGAACGAATCAGAGCGGCAATTTTAAACTCAGAATATATATTTCCAAGGCGAAGGATTACAATCAACCTTTCTCCGGCAGGAAGACCTAAGGAAGGCAGCCATTTTGATCTGCCTATAGCAATGGGGATTATTCTCCTTAGCAGGAAAGAAACCATGGAAGGAACTGCATTTATAGGAGAACTTTCTTTAGATGGAAAGGTGAAACCAATAAGAGGCGCATTGCCTATTGCCATTGGTCTCCAGCAAAAAGGAATTAAAAGGTTGGTCTTGCCTAGGGGAAATCTACCCGAAGTGGAAATTTTATCTAATATGGAAATGTATCCTGTGGAAACTCTTAAAGAGGCGGTAAATCACAGAAATAAAAAACATAAGAGTCAAAGAGATATTTGTGGAAGTATAATACATGGAAGGGATTTTGAAGAAGTAGTAGGCCAAGAAAATGTGAAAAGAGCCTTAACTGTTGCCGCTGCAGGAACACATGGAGTACTTCTCGTGGGAAGCCCAGGATGCGGAAAAACCATGATGGCTAAAAGGCTCCCATCTATAATGCCTGAAATGTCATATGAGGAAATGCTAGAAACTACTAAGATTCACAGTATATGTGGCCTTGTACCACCAGGTAGTCGTGGAGTTTTGACACGACCCTTTCGTATGCCTCACCATACTATTTCTAAAGTAGCTCTTATTGGAGGTGGACGAAAGCCGGTGCCTGGAGAAGTGTCACTAGCACACAATGGTATTTTATTTTTAGACGAATTTGGCCAGTTTGACAGTAAAACCTTAGAGCTTCTCAGGCAACCTAGTGAGGATGGGAAAATTACTATTAACCGAGCTTCAGGAAGTGTGACATTTCCTTGCCAAACTATGATGGTGGCGGCAGCCAATCCTTGTAAATGTGGATATTTAGGGGATGAAACCCATAAATGTACTTGTTCAGCGGGACAGATTTCTGCATATATGTCAAGATTTTCCGGACCGCTTTTGGATCGAATAGACCTTCATTTACAAGTGTTCCCTGTGGCCTATGAAGAAATTCAAAGGGACAAAGATTGTCTGTCATCTGTGAAACTGAGAAGCAAGGTGACAGATGCACGGCAGATGCAGGAAAAAAGGTATAAGGGGGGTAATCTTCGCTTTAATAGCCAGTTATCGCCAAAAGAAATAAAATATTTTTGTCCATTAGGTAAGGAGGAAAAAGCATTTTTAGGACAAGCATATGAAAAGCTTAGTCTATCAATGCGAACATATTACAAAATAATCAAAATCTCAAGGACGATTGCTGACCTTAATAAAAAGGAAGAAATCGCCATTGAACATATAGCAGAAGCCTTACAATACAGAGCTTTGGATCAATTTTACAGGAGGGAAGATTAATGGAAATTAATACTGTATATATAAATGAAGAAAACTACCCTTTAATGTTAAATGGGATAGCAGACCCACCGAATCCGATTTATTACATTGGTGATATTAGTTTAGCCTCTAAACGGTGCGTGGCAATTGTAGGCTCTCGTAAATCTACAGATTATGGACAGTGGGCTGCATTTAAACTGGCAGAGCGACTGGGAGAATGTGGGGTTCCAGTAGTAAGCGGCATGGCTCAGGGAGTAGATTCCTTTGCTCATAAAGGAGCATTAAAGGCAGGAGGAAAAACCATTGCAGTCCTTGGCTGTGGCATAGACATTTGCTATCCTGCTTCCAGCAAAAGACTTAGAGATGAAATAATGAAAGAAGGGTTAGTACTTTCCGAATATGGGGAAGGAGTTCCTCCTGCAAGATACACTTTTCCAAAGCGAAACAGAATTATAAGTGGTATATGTGAAACTGTAGTAGTGACTCAAGCAGGTAATCAAAGTGGAGCTCTTATTACTGCCGAGATTGCCGCTGATCAAGGTAGAAATGTTTACTCTGTTCCTGGGAATATTAACAACATATACAATTTAGGCAACAATAAATTGTTAAGAGATGGGGCAATTCCACTTGTTGTTCTGGAGGATCTCCTTGCTGATATGGGAATACAAAGCCATAAAATTCAAGAAGTCGAAAAAAATTTAGGAAAGGATGAAAAAAACATATATAAGCTTTTGGCAAAAGGTGGAGAAATGACGGTGGATCAGTTGTGTAGTGAGACTGGTGTGCCTGTTGGTGTTGTCAACGGATTAGTTACGATCTTAGAGATGAAAGGTTTGGTTCTCACCTCTCTAGGGAAAGTTTTTATTGCAAAATCTTAGAAAAAAGATATAATAACCTCTTATAGAACGTTTATGAAGAAGCAGGGGAGGATGCGAATGGCGGCAGCAAAGAAAAATCTAGTGATTGTAGAATCACCATCAAAAGCGAAGACCATAGGAAAATTTCTGGGGAGCAAGTACAAAGTAATTGCCTCAGTAGGACATGTAAGAGATTTACCTAAAAGTAAACTAGGAATAGATATTGAAGATAACTTTGAACCTGGATATATTTCCATTCGAGGAAAAGGGGACGTTATCAAGGAACTGAAAAAAGAAGCGAAAAAGGCAGGTAAAATATACCTTGCGACTGACCCGGATAGAGAGGGAGAGGCAATCTCCTGGCATTTAGCTTTTTTACTGGGGATTGAGCAAGACAAAGCTTGTCGTATTGTATTTAACGAAATTACAAAAAAAGCCGTACAAGCAGCCATTAAAGCTCCACGCCCAATAGATTTAAAATTAGTAGATGCGCAGCAGGCCAGAAGAGTTTTGGATAGATTGGTAGGGTATCAAATTAGCCCTCTACTCTGGAGAAAAGTGAGAAGAGGCCTTAGCGCAGGCAGAGTCCAATCAGCAACACTTAAGATTATCTGTGATAGAGAAAATGAAATCAAAGCATTTGTTCCGGAAGAATATTGGAACATAAATGTAGATTTAAAAAAGAAAAAAGTTTTTACGGCAAAACTTATAGAATACCTTGGTAAGAAAATAAATGTGGCCAATGAAGAAGAGGCAGACCATATTGTTAAAGCGTTAAAGCCAAAAGAGTATCAGGTGACTTTTGTGGAAGAAAAAGAGCGTAATCGTAAACCGTATGCTCCATTTACCACAAGTAGCCTGCAACAGGAAGCATCTAGCAGATTAGGCTACTATACAAAGAAAACGATGATGATTGCTCAGCAACTTTATGAGGGAATTGAAATTAAAGGCCACGGAACCGTAGGCCTAGTTTCTTATATAAGGACCGACTCTGTCAGAATTGCGGATGAGGCCAAAGAGGCTGCAAAAGAATATATAATGAACAACTTTGGCGAAAAATATTACCAAAGTAATATTTATACTAATAAAAAGAAGGATGCCCAGGATGCTCATGAGGCCATTAGACCAAGTTATGTGGATATGGATCCAGATTCAATCAAGGAATCTTTGACTAAGGATCAATATAATCTGTACAAAATAATCTGGGGTAGATTTATGGGGAGTCAGATGTCATCGGCTAAGTTTATGGGTGTTGCCGCAGAAATTGAAAACAATGGATATACATTCAAAGCAAATGGATCCAAGTTAGTATTCGATGGATTTTTAAAAGTTTATTCACCAAATAAAGAGGCTAAGTACGATAATATTTTGCCTTCTCTTGAGAAGGGAGAAAACCTGGAACTAGTCGAATTGTTACCTGAGCAAAAATTCACACAGCCGCCGGCAAGATTCACAGAAGCTAGTCTGGTAAAAGATTTGGAAGAAGAAAACATTGGACGACCCAGTACTTATGCACCTATTATTGGGACATTGATTGAGCGAAAATATATTTCAAGAGAAAAGAAAACGCTTATTCCTACAGAGCTAGGATTTATCGTTATTGAAATGATGGGGACGTACTTTAATGAAATCATAGATGCAGGATTTACTGCGGAGATGGAAGATAAACTAGATGCTGTGGAGATAAGCGATACAAACTGGAAAGATATTATTGCCGAATTCTATGTTAATTTTGAAAAAGAATTAGAAATTGCAGATAAAGAGATTGAAAAAATAGAATTTGAGGTAGAACTTACTGGAGAGAATTGTGAACTGTGCGGAAAGCCTATGGCTATTAAACATGGCAGATTTGGCGAATTTGCAGCTTGCACAGGATATCCAGACTGCAAGAATACCAAGCCTATTGTAAAATCTACAAATGTAAATTGTCCCAAATGCGGTAAGCCTATTGTGGCTAGAAAAAGTAAAAAAGGTAGGGTGTTTTACGGTTGTAGCGGTTATCCAGACTGTCAGCAGTCATATTGGAATAAACCTATTGAAAAACCTTGTCCAAAATGTGGGGCTTTGTTAGTAGAAAAAGGAACTAAGACTAGTAAGTATGCTTGCTCAAACAGCGAGTGTGATTATAAAGAATAATTTGGAGGTAAAAAAATGGTAGAATTTCATGCTACGACGATTGTAGCAGTAAGACGTGGACCGGATGATGTTTGTATAGGTGGTGATGGACAGGTAACCATGGGTGAGACATCTATTATGAAAAATGGAGCAAAAAAGGTCAAGAAGATCTACAAAAATTCAGTAGTTACAGGATTTGCGGGGTCAGTTGCTGATGCGTTTTCTCTTACAGAGAAATTTGAAAGTAAGCTTGATGAACATGGTGGCAACTTGAAACGTGCTGCCGTAGCTTTGGCTCAACTTTGGCGTTCAGACAAGGCTATGAGAAGTCTTGAGGCATTAATGATAGTTGCAGACGAAGAAAGCCTTTTGGTTGTTTCTGGAAATGGAGAAGTTATCGAGCCAGATCAGGACTTTGTAGCGATTGGGTCTGGTGGTAATTACGCTTACGCAGCAGCAAAAGCATTGTTTAATAATACACAAATGAATTCAGAGGAGATTGTTAAAGAATCGCTGAAGATTGCATCTTCAATTTGCGTTTACACTAACGATCATATTTCTGTAGAAAAATTATAGGAGGGTGAAATGGAAAATCAACTATATAAAATGACCCCTAAAGAAATCGTTCAAGAGCTTGATAAATATATCATTGGCCAAGACGATGCCAAGAAATCTGTTGCAATTGCACTGAGAAATAGATATAGAAGAAGTCTTCTTTCTGAAGAAATGAGAGAGGAAATAACCCCAAAAAATATACTAATGATGGGACCCACAGGCGTAGGTAAAACGGAAATTGCAAGAAGATTAGCCAAATTAATGGATGCGCCCTTTATTAAAGTGGAAGCAACTAAGTTTACAGAAGTTGGATACGTTGGTAGAGACGTGGATTCAATGATTAGAGATCTGGTAGAAGCTTCTATTAGAATTACAAAACAAGGCCAGCTTAAGGAGAAGTATTCTATTGCAGATGAAATTGTAGACGAAAAAATCATTGAGGCAATAATTCCGGGGAAAAAGAAGAAAAATGATCAAGGCTCAGCAAACAGAGGACCTTTTGATTTTATTTTAAATAGTGGGGGCTATCAAAGCCAGAAGCAGCAGTTTGAAGAAAATAAGCAGGATGATAGCGACGATATCTCAGAACAGAAAATGGATGTTGAGCTAGCAAGAGAACAGGTCAGACAACAGCTTAAGGATGGTAAACTAGAAGATCAATATATTGAGATTCAGGTGACAGATGTTCCAAAAGGTAACAATTTAGACATGAGCAATGAAGGAATGGGTATGGCCATAGGTAATATCTTTGGAGATATGATGCCTCCCAAAAAGAAGACAAGAAATGTAAAGGTTAAAGATGCAAGAAAGATTTTAAGAGAAGAAGAAGCACAAAATCTTATTGATATGGATCAAGTTACAGAGGATGCCCTGTTTAATGCAGAGCAAAATGGTATTATTTTTATTGATGAAATCGACAAGATTGCATCAGGATCTGGATATCGCTCTGGAGCAGACGTGTCTCGTGAAGGTGTACAAAGAGATATTTTGCCAATCGTAGAAGGTAGCGTTGTAAACACAAAACATGGTCCAGTTAAGACAGATCATATACTTTTTATTGGCGCTGGAGCATTTCATACAGCTAAGCCTACAGATCTAATTCCTGAACTTCAAGGTAGATTCCCTATTCGTGTAGAACTTGAAAATTTAGATAGAGACACATTCTTAAAAATCCTTACAGTACCTGAAAATGCAATGCTTAAGCAGCATAAGGCTCTGTTAGAAACAGAAGGGATCCAAATTGAATTCAGCGACTGTGCAATTGAAGAAATTGCTACTATGGCATTTTTGATGAATGAGCAAACAGAAAATATCGGTGCTAGAAGATTATATACAATAATGGAAAAATTATTGGAAGATATTTCATTTAATATTCCAGAAATGGAAGAAGAAAAATTAGTTATCGATGAAGAATACGTAAAAGAAAAGTTTATGGAAAAAATTCATCCTGAAGATATTGACCGATTCATACTATAAGAAGCAAGTTAGTTTTAAAATAAATAATCTAGACTGCAACTTTGTGACAATTGTGTGGAATGGAAAAACTTTTTAGAAAACTCTAAAAACAAGTTGTTATTATTCTGAAAACCATATATAATACATTTGTTAATAATTCAACAAATAAAGCCACATTAAATTGTGAGCAGATATAGAGGAGATTATATATGGATGAGAGAATTTTAGCGAAAGTAAGAAAATTAAATTGGGTTTTACAAGAGAGTGTTAGTGGTAGCCTATCTTTTCAAGACTTGTGTGAGATCCTTAGTGACTTAATGGATGCCAATGTATACATTATCAGTAGCAAAGGAAAAGTAATCGGCGTAAATTATAAGATCAAGTCTGACAGCTCGGCTATTTCGGATCCAGAAACTGGATTTCAAAAGTTCCCTGTTGAGTACAATGATGCATTGATGCAGGTTACAGGCACTAAGGCCAACATTACAGCAGAAGAAGCACTTAAGATCTTTAAGTACGATTATGATACATCGGACAAGCTTCACACAATTATTCCAATTTTAGGTGGAGGAAAGAGATGGGGGACCTTAATTACCACAAGGTATTCTCCTGAGTTTAGTGATGAAGATTTAGTTCTGGGAGAATATGGTGCTACTGTAGTGGGACTAGAAATACAAAGAACAAAAGCTTTAGAAGAAGAGGAAGATACAAGGCTAAGAGCGGTAGTCAGAATGGCTATTGGGACTTTATCATACTCAGAGATTGAAGCAGTACAACAGATTTTTGCCGAACTAGAAGGTCAAGAAGGCCTTTTGGTTGCTAGCAAGATTGCAGATAGATCAGGGATTACACGATCAGTAATTGTAAATGCATTGCGTAAATTGGAAAGTGCTGGTGTTATTGAATCTAGATCTTTAGGAATGAAGGGAACCCATATTAAGATTATTAACGACAAATTTGATGAAGAACTAGAAGAGTGGCTTAAATAGTTTAAATTAAATAAGAACAAAACACCTCTTGCTGACATAGAGTAATATAGTTGGCGGGGGTGTTTTTTTATGGGGAGAAAATGGGGCAAAAGTCGTAAAAGATCAAAGCTACTTATTTGGATTATATTTATATTGACCTTTATTTTATTTACCGCCAGTTTAATAGCTTTAAAAACGACAGTGGAGTCAAATCTTGAAGAAATTGCAAAGGTGCGAGCGAAAATTCTTATTAGCAGACTTGTAAATAGTGCAATTAATGACCAGTTTAGCAAAGAAATGGATATGAGCAAGCTTGTAGTAATGGAAGAAAATAAGGAGGATGAAGTCAAAATAGTTCATGCGGATACAAAGGCAATGAATCTTCTTGTCACTGAAATATCAAAAGAATTACAAAAACACTATGTAAAGTTGGAAAAGGATGAGAGTAAGGTACCTTTAGGAGCCATCCTAGGCAGTAAAATTTTTTCTCAGACGGGTCCAAAGGTGACCATGACTGTTATTCCTCAAAGCGTGTCCAATATGGACTTTAAAACGGAATTTGAGGCCAAAGGCATCAATCAAACAAAATATAAAATATATATTATTTTGGAAAGTCAGGTTCAAATGTTAGCACCCTTCGCAGAAAATACATTCTCATTTTCTAGCACCATCCTTATAGCAGAGGCCGTAATTTTAGGAAAAGTACCAAATAGCTATGTACAGGTGCCCAAGGAAGATATTTTAGACGTTACTAAGGAGTAAAAGTAGCATAAAAGGTAAAAGATGTGGTAGTATATACTTATGGTTAAATTTAATGAAAACAATGAAGTCATGAGAGATGACGAATATCGGGCCATTTTAGTTGGCCTACAACTTAATGAGGATATTTCTTATTCCATGGAAGAGCTTGCAGGGCTAGCGGAGGCTTCCGGTATTGAAGTGGCAGGAGAGCTGATACAGTCCCTGCCAAAGCCAAATCCAGCCTTACTCATAGGGAAGGGCAAAGTGGAAGAACTAGGTCAGTTGTGCGAAAATATGGAAGTGGATACAGTTATTTTTAATGATGAACTTTCGGGGATGCAACTTCGTAATTTAGAAGATGGTCTTGGTGTTAGAGTTATTGATCGTACGATTTTAATTCTTGATATATTTGCTGCTAGAGCCACTTCAAGAGAAGGTAAACTCCAAGTTGAACTTGCCCAGTTGCAATATCGAATGCCTAGACTTACAGGCTTTGGAAAATCCTTATCCCGCCTTGGGGGAGGTATAGGTACAAGAGGCCCAGGTGAGAAAAAGCTGGAAACAGATAGGAGACATATTACCAAGAGAATGGACGATATTAAAAAAGAGATCGCCCAGGTGAAAAACACAAGAGATACTCAACGTATTAAAAGAAACAAGTCTAATGTTCCTGTAGTTGCTTTAATGGGATATACCAATTCAGGAAAATCGGCTCTGATGAATCAAATGCTAACTTTGACTCAGAAGGAGGACAAGGCAGTCATGGAGAAGGACATGCTTTTTGCTACCCTAGATACTCAGCATAGAAGGATAAAACTGGAGCAAGATCAAGAGTTTATACTTATTGATACTGTTGGCTTTGTAAGCAAATTACCTCATTCTTTGATACAAGCTTTTAAAGCGACTTTAGAAGAGGTTGCCGATGCAGATTTGCTTTTGCATATAGTAGATTCTGCATATGAACATTTTGATTTCCATGTGCATGTAACCAATAAGGTAATACAGGAAATTGGTGCAAAAGATAAAGACAAAATTATGGTGTACAATAAGATGGATATTGCCAAGGCAATACCCTTAGATACTACCGAATACGAAAGCATTTGCATATCGGCGAAAACAGGCTACAAAGTAGATGTTTTGCTAGAAAAAATCAAGGATAAAATCTTTGCAGACAGGGTTCATGCTCATTTGCTAGTACCGTATGATAGAGGGGATATTTCCTCTTATTTGCATGCTGAAACTAGAGTGCTGACCATGGAGTATGAGGAAAATGGAACTTTGTTTGACGTGGAATTATCAGTGGAAGATTACAGTAGGTTAAAAGAGTATGATACGTTATAAAACCATTCATAAGCAAGGTGAAGCAGAACAAATAATAGAAAAATCTAGGTTTATTGCCCACGTGAAACCGGTGGAAACTAAAGAAGAGGCGGATCTGTTTATTAAACAGATAAGAAATGAACATAAAAGCGCAACCCACAACGTTCCAGCCATGGTAATAGGGGATAAATTTCAGTTGCAGTGGGCCAGTGATGATGGAGAACCTCAGGGAACTTCTGGAGCACCTATGGTGCAGATGATTGTAAAAAAAGGCATTACCAATGTTGTGGTGGTAATTAGCCGGTATTTTGGCGGAATAAAACTTGGCACAGGCGGCCTAGTTCGTGCTTATACTAGTAGTGCTAAACTTGGTCTAGATGTTGGTGGAATTTGTGATGTAAAAGAAATGTGCATTTTGGAAATTAAAATGGAGTATTCTTATTTAGGTAAGGCGGAAAATTTAGCAAGTAAAGGCCAATTTAAAATTGAAAATATTGTATACGAAGAGGAAATAACTTTAACAGTTTCCACAGAAATTGAAGAGAGTCAGCAAGTGAAAGACATTTTTGTTGCTCTTACAAGCGGGAAAATGAAATTAATTTCAGAGATAGAAACCCTTGTAAAGACTTAGGCTGAGGGCTGTTAAATTATAATTATCATCAAAATATGAAGAATTGCCGTTGACATGAAAAAAGTCATGTGGTAGTATGTAACACGGTTCTCAAAAAAACGGTCCAAGGTAGCTCAATGGTGGAGCAACCGGCTGTTAACCGGTAGGTTGTGGGTTCGAGCCCCACCCTTGGAGCCAACAAGTCATCCTAAGTATTATTGAGAAAAAACTAAAGATAATATGGGTAATGATTAATAAAAAAAGTGAGAAAAAATACTTGACAGGTAAGATAGAATGCTGTATATTAAGTAAATGTGTCGGGTAGATAAAACACATGATATGAGGGCGCATAGCTCAGCTGGGAGAGCACCTGCCTTACAAGCAGGGGGTCATAGGTTCGAGCCCTATTGCGCCCACCATAATCTACAGGTTTTAAACCAAGATTATGCCTTATAAATGTGGTCCGGTAGTTCAGTTGGTTAGAATGCCAGCCTGTCACGCTGGAGGTCGACGGTTCGAACCCGTTCCGGATCGCCATTTTTATTAAAAGACAATTTAGAACAGCAAGATCAAACTGCTGGTGTGGCTCAACGGTAGAGCAGCTGATTTGTAATCAGCAGGTTGGGGGTTCGATTCCCTCCACCAGCTCCAATAAATAACAATAAAAGCATTGCTTAGGCGGTGTGGAGTGATATCGAGGGTTTCCCGAGTGGCCAAAGGGGGCGGACTGTAAATCCGTTAGCTGAGCTTTCGGTGGTTCAAATCCACCACCCTCGACCAATTTTTTAAATAAGAAAATAAGAAAACAATTTATCATGCGGAAGTGGCTCAGGGGTAGAGCATCGCCTTGCCAAGGCGAGGGTCGCGAGTTCGAATCTCGTCTTCCGCTCCAATTACTACGCGGATGTAGTTCAATGGTAGAACCTCAGCCTTCCAAGCTGATGGCGTGAGTTCGATTCTCATCATCCGCTCCATTAACTAGGGCCTATAGCTCAGTTGGATAGAGCAACGGCTTTCTAAGCCGTGTGTCCGGGGTTCGAATCCCTGTGGGCTCACCATTTAAAAAAAGAAAGATTGGGGTATAGCCAAGCCGGTAAGGCAGCGGACTTTGACTCCGTCATGCGTAGGTTCGAATCCTGCTACCCCAGCCATTATGACCCATTAGCTCAGTTGGCAGAGCACTTGACTTTTAATCAAGGTGTCCGGAGTTCGAATCTCCGATGGGTCACCAATTATTTAAGGCAAAAGGTAGTAGTCAGAAATAAGCATGAGGAGAGGTGTCCGAGCGGTTTAAGGAGCTGGTCTTGAAAACCAGTGATTCCGAAAGGGACCGTGGGTTCGAATCCCACCCTCTCCGCCATTATATGCTATATAGCGAGAGCTACCCAATCTATTATTATAATAACAATTAAATAAAATATATGTTTAGCCTGGAGAAGTACTCAAGAGGCTAAAGAGGACGGTTTGCTAAATCGTTAGGGTTCGTTAAGGGCCGCGTGGGTTCGAATCCCACCTTCTCCGCCATTATAGGGGCATAGCTCAGTTGGTAGAGCAGTGGTCTCCAAAACCACGTGCCGTGGGTTCAAATCCTACTGCCCCTGCCAAATAATCTGTCCAAACATATAATACAAATAAAACTATTTTCGGGGTGTAGCGCAGCTTGGTAGCGCAACTGGTTTGGGACCAGTGGGCCGCGGGTTCAAATCCTGCCACCCCGACCAATTTTTCTTAGAAAGAGACTTAAAAGAGAAAAGATAAGCAACATGGGCCATTAGCTCAGTTGGTCAGAGCGTCCGGCTCATAACCGGCAGGTCCGGGGTTCAAGTCCCTGATGGCCCACCATACTTAATTTAACAAGAACATGCCCAGATAGCTCAGTAGGTAGAGCAGTGGACTGAAAATCCACGTGTCCTTGGTTCGATTCCGAGTCTGGGCACCAAAAATAATCCTTCGCTGACATTGCGTCCGAAGGGTTATTTTTTTAGTTCAATTCATAGATTTAATTGCTTTTACCCACCTTATCGTTTAAACTAAAGAGACCAGATGATTTACCAAACAGGAGGATTGATATGGCTCAACTTTATTATAGATACAGCACAATGAATGCAGGAAAATCCACTGAGCTCATTAAAGTAGCATATAATTACGAGGAGCGGGGGAAAAAGGTGTTAACCTTAGTACCATGTGTAGATAACCGCTATGGATCGGGAGTGATTACCTCACGAATAGGAATTCAAAGAGATGCTATGGTAGTTCGGGATGAAACTAATATTTTAGAGCTTTTTATGTCAGAAAACGACAAGCAAGATATAGATTGTGTGCTTATTGATGAGTGTCAATTTTTAAGAAAACATCACGTAGAAGAGTTGATTGAAATTGTAGATAGTTGTGAAGTGCCAGTCCTTGCCTATGGGCTTAAAAACGACTTTAGAAACGAGCTTTTTGAAGGCTCGTACTATATGTTGGTATATGCAGATAAAATCGAAGAAATAAAAACCATATGTTGGTGCGGCAGGAAAGCCACTATGGTGGCAAGAGTTGTAGACGGGAAGTTTGTGAAAAGTGGAGAGCAAATCGTAGTAGGTGGAAATGACTTATACGTTTCTCTTTGCAGAAAACACTACAATGATGGTCGATTAGGACCAGCAAGATAAAAAGGTAAAATATAAAAACAATAAAATGTTTGTAATTGTGCAGATGGAGAGTTTCATAGCTGAAATTATCTGTCTGTATTTTTATTTACATTTGGCACCTTGGAATGTTCCCCGCTCTTTCATGGTTTTGTGGATAAGGTTTAAAATGGTTAGCTTTTTATAGCTCCATTCTGGGGCAATAAGGGTAGACCTAGGTGCGTCTCCAGAAATACGATGGATAGTGACGTGAGCTGGAACCAGTTCTAAAGCGGAAATTATCATATCCACGTAGGCTTCAATAGATGGAAAAGAGATATAGTTAGGATTAGTAATCGACATAGGAGAGCCGGAAACCAGGTTAAACATATGGAGCTTAATTCCGAAAATGTGTTCAGGAACTGAATTGATTTCTTGGTCAGTATTAAGATTTCTACAAACATAAGACACTGATTGGAGCATCTCCTCAGGAGACTCCCCAGGAAGGCCTAAAATCAAGTGGACAACAGTTCTAATGTTATGTGCTTTAAGATTGACTATAGCCTCGTCGTAGACAGATAGAGGGTAGCATCTGTTGATTTTATCGGCAGTTTTTTCGTGAATGGTTTGAAGGCCTAGTTCTACCCATAAAAAAGTTCGTTCATTAAGTTCGCTGAGCAATTCTAAAACTTCCGCCGAAAGGCAGTCAGGCCGAGTGGCAATAACTAGCCCCATTATATTAGGATCGGCTAAAGCTGCTTCGAATTTCTCACGCAATACATTCACAGGGGCATAAGTATTAGTATGGTTTTGGAAATAGGCAAGGTGTTTTGCATTAGGCCACTTAGTAGATAAAAGTTCTAGTTGATCAGGAATATTGCTAGCTAAATCGCCAGAGCCAGAGGAGGAGCAAAAGCTGCAGCCTCCGATGCCTTTTGTACCATCTCGATTTGGACAGGTAAACCCGCCATCGATAGAAAGCTTGACTACTTTACAGCCAAACTTATCCTTTAAATAAGAGTTAATGGAATTCAAATTGTTCATCATAAGATATGTTACCTTTCAATTGAAATAATCCGTAAGTCAGGATAATTCACTGCTTGCACCAACTTGATTATATGATATAATAAAAAATTGAGAATGTGAACAAAAAACTTGAAGAAAGCAGGGAGTTTAATGACAGAAAAAAAGAGCTTAAATCCATCAATAGATAATTTTAATAAGAATCTTGGACAACCGAATCCATTGTCTAATTTAAAAAGCTTTTCTGATATGACACAAAAACCAGCCCTATTACTTCACAGTTGCTGTGGGCCTTGTAGTACAGCAGTCATCGAAAGATTGATAGAGGAATTTCAAATTACAGTATTCTTTTATAATCCTTGTATTACAAATCCAGAAGAATATCAAAAGAGAAAAGAAACACAGATTTTGTTTATCAAACAATACAATGAAAGTTTACCTCCAAAGGATAAAATTTCATTTAAAGAGGGCCATTATGAGCCAAAAGCCTTTTACAAATTAGTCAGTGGCCTAGAAGACCAACCAGAAGGTGGTAGGCGTTGTCAAATCTGTTTTTTGCAGCGACTTGAAAAAACCGTTGAATATGCTAAATTATTGGCTTACGACTACTTTGCAACAACCCTTACAGTTAGCCCACATAAAAACTATGAGATAATCACAGGGATTGGAAAGCGACTAGGCATAAAATATGGATTGACCTTTTTAGATCGAGACTTTAAGAAGAAAAATGGATTTAAACGAAGCGTGGTACTTTCCAAAGAGTATCAACTATATAGGCAGAACTATTGCGGATGTGAATATTCGAATTGGGAAGGAGATAGATAGAATGGCAAAATTAATGATACCACAAAATTATTCCCCAAAAATTGACTTTATGGAAAGTCAGAGGGCAATTAAAAAGATAAAGGATTTTTTTCAGCAGGAACTAGCATATGGTCTGAGTTTGCGAAGAATATCAGCACCACTTTTTGTAGATCCGGAAACTGGGTTGAATGATAATCTAAATGGAGTAGAGCGTACAGTTAACTTCACAGTAAAAGACATGGATGAAAAAACAGTTGAAATTGTTCAATCCCTTGCCAAGTGGAAGAGAATGGCTTTAGGCAAGTATGAAATTCAACCGGGAAATGGTATTTATACAGACATGAACGCAATTAGGAGAGATGAAGAGCTAGATAATCTTCACTCAATTTATGTGGATCAGTGGGATTGGGAAAAAGTAATAACCAAAGAAGATAGAACGGAAAAATATCTTAAAGATACAGTGAATGTTTTATATGGAGCTATTAAAAACCTAAGCGATTATGTGAATCGGTTGTACAGAGATTTACGTACAGAGATGCCAAATGAAATTTTTTTTGTGACATCTCAGGAACTGGAAGATATGTATCCAGGGAAGACTGGAAAGGAAAGAGAAACTTTAATTACCAAGGAGAAGAAGGCTGTTTTCATCATGAAAATCGGTGGGAAACTCAAATCGGGGGAGAGCCACGACGGCAGAGCTCCAGACTATGACGATTGGGAATTAAATGGAGATATTATTCTGTGGAATGAAATATTAGGTTTAGCCTTTGAAATTTCTTCCATGGGAATCAGAGTAGATGAAGAAGCAATGGCAAAACAATTAAAGGAAGCAGGAGCAGAGGATAGACGTTTTAAGGATTTTCATAGCATGGTGCTGAACAAAGAACTTCCATACACTATTGGTGGGGGTATCGGCCAGAGTAGACTTTGTATGCTATTTCTTAGAAAAGCTCATATTGGAGAGGTTCAGGTATCTATCTGGCAGGATGATATAATTAAGGCTTGCAAGGAAAACAACATATTCTTATTATAAGAAAGGACTAAATGAAATACGTAAATATAGCAATTGATAATAAAAGCGACTATACAGACATGCTTTACACTTATGGAACTACCCAGGAAGATATTTGTCCGGGCAAAAAGGTATATGTAACATTTGGTCTTGGAAAAAAATTGTGGGAGGCCTATGTATTTCAAGTGATGGATGAGCCAGAACAGGAATTTAAACGATTAAAATATATTGAGGAAATTGACCCTGATATTTCTCTTACCCAGGAGATGTTAGACACATGCATTTGGATGAAAAAACGGTATTTGTGTAGATACATTGATGCTATAAAATGCTTTACCCCTGTAGGGAAGAAACCCAAAGCGGGAAAAGAAAAAAATCCATATAAAGGAGCAGAGGGAGAGAACCAGAATATAAAGGAGCTTACACAGGAACAAAAGCAGGTATTGATTCCTATTTTGGAAGCAACAAAAAAGAATGAACATAAGCGATTTTTATTACATGGGATTACAGGTAGTGGCAAAACGGAAGTTTATATGCAAGCCATTGACGGATCCCTTAAAGCGGGTAAAACGGCTATTATGCTAGTACCAGAGATTTCTTTGACAACTCAGATCATAGATAGATTTATTTATCGTTTTGGAGGGGAAAATATTGCAGTCCTTCACAGTAAACTAACTTTAAGAGAGCGATATGACGAGTGGACTAGAATTAGAGCAGACAAGGTGAAAATTGTCATCGGGGCAAGATCAGCAGTGTTTGCACCTTTAAAAAACATTGGAATTATCATTTTAGACGAGGAACATGAAAGTACATACAAGTCGGATATGTCCCCTAAATATGACACGGTGGAAGTGGCTATAAAGCGACTTATGGCCCATAAAGGGATTTTGGTACTGGGAAGTGCGACACCGTCAATTTCATCCTATCATAGGGCGGAAAAGGGTATATATGAAAAACTGGAATTAACAAAAAGATATAATGAAGTTCCTTTGCCTAAGGTGGACGTTGTAGACATGAGAAAGGAGCTGCGAGCAGGGAACAAAACCATGTTTAGCAGAGATCTCCATCATGCCATGGGTGTTGCCCTAGGCGAAAAGCAGCAAATTATTTTATTCCTCAATAGACGAGGATACTCCACATTTATATCATGTAGAGAATGTGGGTATGTAGATAAATGTCCCCATTGTGGTGTGTCGCTGACATACCATAAGAATACAGGCAAAGCAATTTGCCACTATTGTGGATATACGAAAGTTCCATCGAGAATATGCCCAGAATGCGGCAGCAAATACATACGATATTTTGGGGTTGGAACGGAGCAGGTGGAAGAGTCTTGTAAGGAACTTTTTCCAGAGGCTAAAGTCGCCAGACTGGATTTAGATGCAGTTAAGGCAAAAGGATCATTGAATAAGTTATTAAATGACGTGAAAAAGGGGAGAATAGACATATTGATTGGTACACAGCTAGTGGCCAAGGGTCTTGACTTTCGAAATGTAGGGCTTGTTGGAATCGTATCGGCTGATGTTTCTTTAAACATTCCAGATTTCAGGTCACCGGAGCAAACTTTTCAGCTAATCACCCAAGCCTCAGGCAGGGCAGGTAGAGGCGACAAAGAAGGTAAGGTAATAATACAAGCATATGCGCCGGATAATTATGCGATTTCTTTAGCAGCACAGCAGGATTATAAGAAATTTTATGAAACAGAGATAATGCTGAGAAATTACATGAAATACCCCCCATTTGGCGATTTAATTCAACTTGTATTTACTGGGAAACAAGAAGCAGCAGCAAAGGGGGCGGCAGAAAATTGGTATAGAACTTTACTGACACAGCTGGGCAGTCGGGAGGCGGAAAACATTCTCCCACCCCAACAAGCATATAGAAATAAAATAAAAGAAACTTATCGATACGGTCTGCTAGTCAAGTGCCCATTAGGTAAGCGGGAGCAGTACACAGAAGTATTGATGAAAATCAAAGGAAAAGAGTTAGAAGTTAAAAAAAAGGGATATGAGGTTTCAATAGATTTTAACCCATATAGCTTTGCGTAAAACAGGAGGAAAAAAATGGCATTAAGAAACATAGTTTTAGAGGGCGACGAAATTCTAAGGAAGCATTGTAAGGAAGTGGATCAAGTTACGGACCATATTCGTATGATTTTAGACGATATGGTGGAAACTATGAGACAAGCAGACGGAGTAGGTCTTGCATCACCACAGGTTGGAATTATGAGGAGAATGATTGTAGCAGAACCAGAACAGGGAACTGTATATAAAATGGTTAATCCTGAAATTATAAAAATGGAGGGAGAACAAGAAAGCGAAGAAGGCTGTCTTAGCGTTCCTGGCTATACAGGGTCTGTGAAACGGCCAGCCACAATTGAGATTAAGTATCTTGATGAAAATGGAAAACAGCAACAAAAGATTTTTGAAGACTTTGAGGCTGTTGTAGCTTGCCATGAATTTGACCACCTAGAAGGGATCTTGTTTATAGATAAAGCAGAAAATATATATCAGGTTACTAACCCAGAAGAAGAGGAATAGCTATGAAAGTTGTATATATGGGAACTCCAGATTTTGCCGTACCTCCTCTTGAAGCTTTGGCCAAAGAATCTTACGAAATAGGATATGTGATTTCACAGCCAGATGCTGTTAGAGACCGTGGAAAAAAGGTTAAATTCACCCCAGTTAAGGAAAAGGCCATAGAATTAGGTATAGAAGTCTTGCAGCCAGAAAAAATAAAAAATAATGGGGAGTTTATATCACTTCTTAAGAAATATGCTCCAGATGTTATTGTAGTTGCAGCCTACGGGAAGATTCTTCCTAAGGAAATTCTAGACATTCCACCTTTAGGATGTATCAATATTCACGGATCTTTACTTCCTAAATATCGTGGTGCAGCGCCGATACAAAGATCCATTTTAGATGGTGAAGAAAAAACGGGAATTACTATGATGTATATGGAGGAAGGCCTAGACACAGGCGCCATGCTTGCTGCAAAAGCAACCTATGTAGAGAAAAAGAATGGTGCACAGCTTCATGATGAACTGTCTATATTAGGAGCACAGCTTCTTGTGGAAACTTTGCCACAGCTTGAAAGTAACAGCATTACTCCCGTAAAACAGGATGACCAATTAGCAACCTATGCGCCTATGATTAACAAAAAAGACGGAAAAATAGATTTCACCAAGTCACCAGTACAAATTGAACGCTTGATTCGTGCTTTTGATCCTTGGCCAGGGGCCTTTACATCCTATAAGGATCAGATATTTAAGATTTGGCAGGCGGAAGCTTCAGAGGCGAGAAATGACAAACCTATTGGTACCATTACCAAGGTGAGTGATGAAGGTATTGAGATTTCAGCCGGAGGAAAAACACTTATTGCCAAGGTCATTCAGGTTGCAGGGAAGAAACGGGTAGCCGTGAAAGATTATTTAAAAGGGAATATCATTGAAATTGGTGCAGTTTTAGGGTAAAATGAACTGATTAATGACAATTGGAAAAAAGGAGACAAAATATGTATTTTGGAATGTTTGACCCAACCATTATTATTTTAATACCAGCAATGCTTTTCGCCGTAATTGCACAGCGGAAAGTAAACAAGGCTTACAATACATTTTCAGCGGTGCAAAATAGGAACAATATATCAGGAGACCAGGCAGCACGGAAAGTATTAGATGCTAACGGACTACAAAATGTGAAAATTGAAATGACAAAAGGAAGACTGACTGATCATTATGACCCAAGACAAAGGGTGATGCGACTTTCTGCCGATGTATATAACGGCACAAGTATTGCAGCAGTAAGCATTGCTGCTCATGAGTCAGGCCATGCGATTCAACATGGCGTAGGCTACGCTTTCCTTTCTATTAGAAACGCTATTGCCCCTGTTGTAAATATTGTTTCAATGTTATCTTGGCCACTGCTAATAATTGGGATACTAGTTGGAAACTTAGGTCGAGCAACTGCAGGAAACTTTATTTTCGATTTAGGCATTTTCTTTTTTGCAGGTGTGGTCATTTTTCATTTGATTACCTTACCTGTGGAGCTTAATGCAAGCAAGAGAGCAACTAAACAATTACAGGATTTAAATATTGTAACCGATGGAGAGCTGGTAGGGGCAAAGAAAGTCCTTTCAGCTGCAGCCATGACATATGTAGCGGCACTTGCTAGTGCAGTAGCCAGCTTAGTGAGAATTTTATTGATCAGGGAGCGTGATTAAAATGGATATTAACAGGAAAACTGCTTATTTGGCTTTGATGGATATTGAGTCTAAAAAATCCTACTCAAACCTTGCACTTAACCATCAAATTGTTTGTAACAGCCCAAATTCACAAGGGTTTGTCAGAGAATTGACGTACGGTGTTATTGAGAACAAATTGCTTTTGGACTGTTATATTGATCAGCTAGTGACAACAGGAGCGGCATCACTTAAAGCCAGCGATTTAACTGTTATTCGCATGGGTTTATACCAATTAGGGTACATGGATTCTGTTCCTGAATACGCAGCAGTAAATGAAAGCGTTTTGCTCGCTAAAAAATATTGCAAGGGAAGAGATGGATTTGTCAATGGAGTATTAAGAAGCTATTTAAACCGTAAATACTCTATGAAACTTCCGGACAGAAGTGAAAATGAGATTCATTACTTATCAATTAAGTATTCATATGCGCCATGGATTATAGAATTGTGGCTTGAGCAATATACAGTTTCATTTGTGGAAGATATGCTTAAAGCGGGAAATCAGACACCAAAGCTTACTATCAGGCTTAACTGGCTGAAAGTTATTAAGGCGGATCTTATAAAGAGACTAGAGGCAAAGGGCTTTGAAGTAGAAGAAGGTAAACTATGCCAAAATGCACTACATATAAAGGGTAGTGGAGTAATAGATGGGGAGCTTTATAAACGTGGTTTATTTTCCATACAGGATGAGAGTTCACAGCTTACGGCAGAAAAGTTAAATCCTAAACATGGGGATTTAGTTATGGACGTTTGCGCCGCACCTGGAGGAAAAACATTAGCAATTGCAGAAAGAATGAACAACACAGGTAAGATTATCGCCTCAGATATTTATAGGCGAAAACTTGACCTTATTGATAAAGAAGCAGACAGACTGGGAATTACCAATGTAGAGACGAGAAGTTGGGACGCTACTAGGGAAAACTCTTCCATGGTTGAAAAAGCAGACTGTGTCTTGGTGGATGCGCCTTGTACAGGGCTTGGCGTAGTGAGTAGAAAACCAGAAATTAAATATAAAGAAAAAACTGAGGAGATGGAATTGTTACCAAAAAAACAATTATCAATTTTATCAGTTTCTTCTAAATACTTAAAGCCAGGTGGTACTTTAGTCTATAGCACTTGTACCATTAATCCATATGAAAATCAGAGAGTGGTAGAGGCGTTTCTTAGAAAGAATCCTCAGTTTAAAAAAATTGAGGCATTACAATTGATGCCACAAGTTAATAATACAGATGGATTTTTCATTTGTGTGATGAAGAAAGCCGATAGGCTGTTGAGATAAAAGATGAGGTGTATATGTGCCAAATAGGATTTAAAAGTAGTACAGGAACTCTTAGGGAAAATAATGAGGATGCCTGCTTTGTTATGCCAAGCCATGACGTTTATGTAGTTGCTGATGGGGTAGGAGGCAACAATGCTGGAGAAATCGCCAGCAGAAGTGCGGTATGTGGAATAGCGGAGTATGTAAAGGAAAATTCAATTGATGAGACCATAGATGATAATGGAATATATGAATATTTCGCCAAGTGCTTGAACTCAGTTAATAGACAAATTTATGAACGAGGACAAACTCATGAAGTAACAAGAGGCATGGCGACTACGGTGGTAATTGGATATATTCGTGATAAGACAGTTTATATTGCCAATGTAGGTGACAGTCGAGCATACTTATTTAGGGCAGGTGTTCTTTCGCAAATTACAGAAGATCATACTTATGTAAATGAACTTTTAAAAAGTGGAGTGATCACCACAGAAGAAGCCGAGATACACGAACAGAAGAACGTAATCACTCGGGCGGTAGGAGCAGATGAAGAGGTGGAAGCAGATTTCTACCGAAGCCAATTGGAGCCAGAAGATATTGTAATGCTTTGCTCTGACGGACTTTATGGAGAGGTTTCTCAAGACAAGTTGGAGGAAATAATCAGTGAGAAGAAAACAATGTCTAATATGTGTGAGGCCTTAGTGGAAGAAGCAATTAAATGCGGTGGAAGAGATAATATTACCGTCGTTTGTTTGAAGATATAACGTGGAGGAAATAGATGAGTAGTAAAGTATTAGCAGGAAGATATGAACTTCTTGAGAAAATAGGTGAAGGTGGAATGTCTGTGGTGTATAAAGCCAAGTGCAGACTTCTTAACAGATTCGTGGCTATTAAGATTCTAAAACCGGAATTTGTGGATGATCATAAATTCATTGAAAGTTTTAGGAGAGAATCCCAGGCCGCAGCCAGCTTATCCCATCCCAATATCGTAAATATTTACGACGTTGGAAAAGAAGGGAATATACACTATATTGTTATGGAGCTAATTGAAGGAAAAACCCTTAGCGAAGTGATTAAAGAAGATGGTGCATTACCATATGAGGAAACTATTGAAATCACACAGCAAATAGCAGCAGCATTAAGTTTTGCCCATAAAAATTACATCATTCATCGAGATGTGAAACCTCATAATATCTTAATTACAAATACAGGTGTGGCTAAGATAACTGATTTTGGTATCGCCAAGGCGATGAACTCTGCTACGATTGTAGAAAATACGGGTGGAGTCATGGGTTCGGTTCATTACTTTTCTCCCGAACAAGCTAGAGGTGGATATGTAGATGAGAAATCAGACATTTATTCTTTAGGGATTGTAATGTATGAAATGCTTACGGGGAGAGTTCCTTATGATGGAGAAAACCCGGTGAATATTGCACTTATGCATATTAATGGGGAAATGGTGGCTCCATCAAAGCTAATATCAGGCATTCCACCTGGACTAGAACAGGTTGTGTTAAAGGCAACAGATAAACTCCCTGCAAATCGTTACGCATCAGCAGATGAATTGATTGACCAGCTAAAAAACCTTCAATTTGTAGGAAATGTAGTGGGACGGTCAACATTTACAAATGGTAGTGATGATCGAGAGGATCCAAACAAGGCAATGTTAAATTCAAACTATGATGAAGAAGATGATGATGACTATAGACAAAAGAAACCTGTCAGCAAGAAGAAAAAAATAATAATTATTGCAATTATTGCGGCAGTATTGCTTATTGGTGTGGGTGTAGCCGCAGCTTTAGGTGCATTTAGTGGGGAAGATGTAACTGTGCCAGATCTTAAAGGATATACATTAGTAGAAGCACAGCAAGTGGCAGAGAAAGTGGACTTCACGGTTGTAGAAGGGGAGAAAGTCTTTGACATAAAAGCCAAAGAAGGAGAAATCGTTTCTCAAACTCCAGAGGCTAACAGTGTGGCTAAACGAAAGACAACCATTACTGTAAATATCAGTAAAGGCCCTGGACAGGCTGAAGTACCAAAGGTTACCGGAATGAAAAAGTCAGAGGCGAAGCTTGCCCTTGAAAAAGAAGGATTTATTTTGGGTGATATAGAATCAGCACCAAGTGATAAAGAAAAAGGTGTTATTATTGAGCAGGATCCAGGATCAGGGCAGACTATAAACAAGGGAACAAAGGTAAACGTTGTAGTAAGTGATGCTTCAAAGCAAAAGATAGATATGCCATATCTTATTGGTAAAAACTTTGACAGTGCAAAATCCCTTATCATTGATGCGGGACTAACTGTAGGAGAAATAACTTATGGTGACAGCGACACATATAAAGAAAATCAAGTAATGTGGCAACAATATGATTCAGGAGAAAAGCTAGATCGAAAGACTACAATAGACATTAAAGTGAGCCAGGGTGAGAAGGAACCAACTGCAGTAAATTTTTATATCGATTTTGCCAAGGCAAGAAATGAAGTCTTCTATATGACCGTTACCCTTTCTGACGAACTTGGAACCCGAAATATAATCTCAAATCAACAAAGAACCAAAAGTGATGGAGGCGAGGAGATGGAATTAGATGGACAAGGCAAGGGTACAGTAGTTGTCATTTTTGATGGCAAGCAGGCAATCAAAAAGTCAATTGACTTTGAAAATGATAATGACTAAGTGAGCTTGGGAAGGGAATCCATGGAAGGAACAATTGTAAAAGGAATAGCAGGTTTTTACTATGTAAAGGCTGATGAGAATGTTTATCAGTGTAAAGCGAGAGGTACATTTAAAAATGATGGTATTACGCCCACAGTAGGTGACATTGTGGATTTCCAACTTCTACCGGGAAGTGATGGTATGGTGAATAAAATATTTCCCAGGAAAAACATTTTTGTTCGCCCTCCTATTTCTAATGTAGACTGCTTTGCAGTTGTTTTAGCTGCCGCAGATCCACAACCAAATTTGACAATAGTGGATAAATTTCTTGTTATGGCTGAAAAGAGCCAGGCAGATGTGATACTTTGCATAAACAAAGTTGATTTGGCTCAGAGAGAAGTGTTGGAAAACATTAAGAAAATATATGAAAATATTTACCCCTTAGTATGTATAAGTACAGTTACAAGAGAGGGAATAGATGAATTAAAAGGGCTGATGAAAGAGAAGAAGACTGCGCTTACAGGATCTTCTGGAGTGGGGAAATCTACAATACTCAATGAGCTATACCCACATGCGAAAGCACAAACCGGTCAGGTAAGCAAAAAGACAAAGAGAGGAAAACATACGACTCGCCATGTGGAACTCTTTGATATTGGACAGAATGCTTTGGTCTTTGATACACCTGGATTTTCATCATTTGATATTTTAGAGTCAAAGGAAAATGAATTACAGTTTTTCTACCCAGAAATGAAAGAGTATATTGGTGAATGCAAATATCATAATTGCAGGCATATGAAAGAACCAGGGTGTATGATTACAAAGAAGGTAGCCCAAGGTGAAATACATAAATCAAGATATGATTCATATGCAGCACAAATACTAGAAATAAAAGAAAAAAACAAATTTTAACATGCCGATTGAGAAAGGGAAAACAATGAACAGACTTGCACCATCTATTTTATCTGCAGACTTTTCAAAACTGGGAGAAGAGGTAGCGACCATCGAGAGGGCGGGAGCTAATCTTATTCACGTTGACGTTATGGATGGTCATTTTGTACCAAATATTAGTTACGGATCAACAGTAATGAAAAGTCTTTGTGGAAAGACAGAACTTCACTTTGATGTTCACCTTATGATTGAATCCCCAGATGCATATTTGGAAGAATTCATTACAGAAAATACAGAGTATGTTACAGTTCATCAGGAGGCTTGTCCTCATTTGCATAGAACTATACAACATATAAAAAAGGCAGGAGCAAAAGCGGGAGTAGCTATTAACCCAGCCACATCACTGTCTACTTTGGATTTTATTTTAGATCAAGTTGACTTGGTTTTAATTATGTCAGTTAACCCAGGCTTTGGAGGACAGAAATTTATCCCTCAGACGTTGGAAAAAGTCAGAGCTTTAAAGGAAATAAGAGACAACACTAGCCTAGATTTTCAAATTGAAATCGACGGAGGCATTAACCTAGATAACTTAGAAATTGCAAGGGAAGCTGGGGTTGATATTATCGTAGCGGGATCAGCTATCTTTGGTGTAAAAGACGTGACTAGAGCAGTCAGGAAATTCTTATAGGAATACTCAACTAAGAAAGCAGGAAGGGAATAAACTTGAATACAATAAAACAGATTATAAAAGAACATATTCAATGGCGACATCAGATTTTTAAACTGGCCAAAGCAGACATGATTAAAACATACAGTGGAGCTGCACTAGGCTGGGCATGGGCTGTTATCAAACCAGGTATAATGATTTTTGTTTTTTGGTTTGCATTTACCTTTGGATTGAGAAGCGGCCATGGGCCTAATGGGTATCCATTTATCCTTTGGCTTATTGCCGGATTGATTCCATGGTTTTTCATGAGTGAAATGATATATGGAGGTGCTGGAGCTATTCGGAGATATAAGTTTCTCGTAACGAAAATGAAGTTTCCAGTATCAACTATACCAACATTTACAGGGTTGTCAAAACTATTTATTCACATTTGCCTCATGGTAATTGTGGTGATAATTTATTTATGCTTTGGATACCCACCAGATATTTACATGTTACAGTTACCATTTTATATGGCGGCTATGTTTTTCTTTTTTGTGGCTTGGAGTTTGTTTGCATCTATGCTTGGAGCCATCAGCAAAGATTTTCTTAATCTGGTCAAGTCATTAAGTACAGCAATATTTTGGATGTCAGGAATAATGTGGGACGTCCATAAAATTGATATCCCTTGGCTAAAGGTGGTATTGCAGTTTAATCCAGTCACTTATATTGCATCAGGATATAGAAATGTCTTTGTAGATAAAGTTTGGTTTTTCGATCAACCGGAAAGTTTATTATACTTTTTGATTGTATTTGTCATTATGTTTACAGCGGGGATATGGCACTACAATAAGCTGATCAAAGAAATTCCAGATGTACTATAGGAGAAAATAAAATGGAAAAAACAATGATAGAATTTAAAAATGTATCAAAGGTGTATAAGCTGTTTAAAAACGACAAACAAAGGCTACTGTCGGTATTTTCAAAGAGAGTACCTTACAAAGAAAAATATGCAGTAAGCGATGCTAACTTTAGTATACAAAAAGGGGAAGCAGTGGCTCTGTTTGGGAAAAATGGAGCAGGCAAGTCGACTATACTAAAAATGATTACAGGAGTTACTTTTCCTACTGGTGGAGAGGTTATTGTAAATGGAAGAGTTAGTGCTCTTTTAGAATTGACTTCAGGGTTTGATCCAGAGTTTACTGGTCGAGAAAATATCTACTTAAAAGGACAGCTGATTGGCCTTCGGGATAAAGAAATATCAACCCTTGAAAAGATAATTATAGATTTTGCTGAAGTAGGAGACTACATTGATCAACCAGTAAGAACTTATTCAAGTGGAATGAAGGCTAGGCTAGGGTTTGCAATAAATGTAAATATAAATCCAGAGATTCTTATAGTTGATGAGGCTCTTAGCGTAGGAGATGTGTCATTTAAAAATAAATGCTTAGAAAAAGTTAATGAGGTTATAGAAAAGGATAATGTTACTTTGCTATTTGTAACCCATGCTACCTCTACAGCCAAGGAATTTTGCAAACGAGGCATTGTTATGAAGAATGGAAAGATCATTTACGACAAGGATATTGATTCGGCAATAGAAAAGTATAAAGACAGTATTAAAAAGAAGAAGCCAAAGACCACATAAGACTATTTACTAACGATTAAAAAGTAAAAGTGTAAAATATATTATACAAGAGGCCCAATGGGCAAAGGAGAGTGGAGTATGAAGAAGGTTATTACGTATGGAACTTTTGATTTGTTTCATCAAGGACATTATAACATTATTAAACGTGCAAAAGAGCATGGAGACTATCTAATTGTTGCTGTAACAAGTGAGAGTTATGATATTGAAAGAGGAAAACTATCAGTTCAAGACAGTTTGACTAAGAGAATTGAAAATGTAAAAGCAACTGGTCTGGTAGACGAAGTGATTATTGAAGAATATTTAGGTCAAAAAATTCGAGACGTGATTAAGTATGACATTGACACTTTAGTAATTGGATCTGACTGGTTAGGGAAATTTGACCACTTGAAAAAACTTTGTAATGTAGTTTATTTGGAAAGAACCAAAAATATTTCAAGCACTCAAATTAGAGAGGAAAGTAACAATACTTTTAATTTAGGAATAGTCACTGACAATACAGATGATAATGATGTAATCAGTGAGTCTAAATACGTAAGTGGAATACATGCTGATAAGGTTTATTCTTCAAAGCAGGATTTAGCTCAAAAATACTGCGATAAATTTCAACTAAACGAGTATTGCACAGATTATGATGAATTTTTAGAGGGTCTTAGCATTGTATACATAAATGCTTCTGTGGATCAACGGTATGAACTGATTAAGCGTGCTATGAAGGCGGGAAAACATGTAATTTGCGACTCTCCTTTTGCTATGAAAGAGAAAAAAGTAAAAGAATTATTTGAGATTGCCAAAAAAGAGAAAGTGGCCTTGATTGAGAATATTATAACCGTATATCTAAGAGCCTTTACCCAATTATTGTGGATGGCGCAAGGAGATATGATTGGAAACACTATTAGTGTGAAATGTTCTATCTCATATGACAATTTTGAACACAAAAATGGGTTTAACGATATGTTGACCTTATCAACTGCAATGATTATGAAAATTCTAGGGACTAATTATAAGAAATTTGACTATACCATGATTGATAATGAAAAGGGTAGGTTGAACTATGGAGTGCTGAATTTTAAATATGACAATGCAGTAGGTATTGTAGAAATTGGTAATGAAGTAGAATTAGACAATCACCTTGTAGTAATTGGAGATGCTGCAACAATCACCGTAAAGGATGATTGGTGGGATACTGGATATTTTGAACTTATGGCTAAAGATGCAAAGCACCCAAAGAAATATAGTTTCAACTTTGAGGGAAGTGGATTCAGATATATTCTTCAGGAACTGTTGATTATGATGAGAGACAATAGAAGCGAATGCACACGCCTATTTACAGAAGAATCATTAGGAATTGTTAAAGTTCTTGAAAAGCTAGATTTAGAGAACAAACCAAATTTTTAGCAGAAGAAATTGAAGAAAAGGCACTTATGTTCATGAGGATGAGTATAAGTGCTTTTCATATTTAGGTTTAGTCAAAATGTAATAAGATTGTAAAAATCACGGTTGTTGCAATTCAAAGCGCATGCTGATATAATAGATTGTCATATAGCGAATTTTAGAAAAAAATGTAGAATATAAGGAGCAACACGCATGGTATCAAATAAAAAGAAAAAGCCAAAAGAAAAAAAGGGAACATTAGCTTTAAAGTTGGCCGTAGTTTTGGTTTTAGTTTTAATTTTAGGTGTTGGAACTGTAATTGGAGCAGGACTAACTGTAGTGAAAAACAAACTTGACAATGTAGGGCAGGTAAAAGTAGATGAAGCTGCATTGGGGATAGATCCTCAGGTAGCTCAGAACTTGAAAAACTATAGAAACATTGCACTCCTCGGCATTGATGCAAGAGACATGACTAAAGATAAGGGAACTAGGAGCGATGCGATCATTATTGCCAGCATAAATAAGACAACAAACGAAGTAAAACTAATATCTGTCTATAGAGATACTTATCTGAAAATTGATGAACAAAATGGTTTTGATAAGATTACTCACGCCTATGCATATGGGGGAGCGACAGAGACACTAAACAGTCTTAATGAAAACATGGATTTAAATATTAAAGAAGTAATGATTGTAAACTGGAAGTCAGTAGCAGATACTATTGATGCCCTGGGAGGCATTACCATTGATGTTCAGGATTCTGAGATTAGCGAGATGAACAAATACATTAAGGATACACAAAAAAACATTGGTGGATCTAAGGCGTTAATTAAAAAGGCGGGTAAACAAACTTTAAACGGAAATCAAGCAGTTACATATTCACGAATTAGAAAAGATTCTGTTGAAGGTGATTACCGAAGAAATGAACGAATGAAGGCTGTTCTTGCAGCTGCATTCGAGAAAGCAAAGACTTTGGATTTGTCCAAGGTTAGCAGTATTGCAGATAAGATTTTACCTGAAGTAAAAACTAATATGGCTCCAAATCAAATGATGGGGATGCTTTTACAGATTACATCATATAGTATTACAGGTAGTGAAGGTTGGCCATTTAACACAGAAGGAAAGATGATTGACGGTGTATGGTATGGACCGCCTATTACCTTAAAAAGTAATGTTGTTAAATTACACGAAAAATATTTTAAGCAAAAAGGGTATACACCAAGTAAAAAGGTGCAGGATTATAGTGAACAAATTTCTGCAATAACGGGGTATTATTAAAGTTAGGAAGGACAATAAATGAGTAATGATAAATCATCAGTAGCGGTGATTTTTGGCGGACAGTCATCAGAACATGAGGTGTCTTGCCTTTCAGCAGCGTCAGTGATTAACCATTTAGATACAGATAAATATAAAATACACAAAATAGGAATTACAAAACAAGGGGATTGGTTTTTAACTAATGCCCTTGCTGAAAATATTCTTGACGGAAGTTGGATACAAAATGAAAGTAACCAGCGAGCAGCACTTTCACTTGATAGGGTCAAAAAAGACTTGTTAGTATTTGACAATGAAGGTGGATACTTTCGAATAGACGTGGACGTGATATTCCCAGTACTACATGGAAAGAATGGGGAAGATGGCACTATACAAGGTCTCTTTGACCTATCAGGTATTCCTTATGTAGGTCCGGGGACTAGAGCTTCAGCCACCTGTATGGATAAAGCTATTACAAAACTTATGGTGGGGCAAATTGGAGTAAAACAAGCGGATTCATTTGTAGTTACTGAAGTGGCATTTGAAAGAGACCAGTCAGGAGTAGTCGACAAGGGAGAGAAATATTTCAAAGGGAAATACCCTTTGTTTGTCAAACCTTCCAGTGCAGGTTCTTCTGTAGGCATATCAAAAGCCAGGGATAAATCGCAGCTAGCGCAGGCTATAATTACAGCGTTAAAAGAAGATGATAAAGTGCTTGTGGAAGAGACCATAGTAGGAAGAGAAATAGAAGTAGCAGTCTTAGGAAATGAAGACCCAAAGGCATCACCGATAGGAGAGATTATAGCAGCTAATGAATTCTATGACTATGATGCGAAATATATTAATGGAGAGTCGAAGACTAGAGTAATTACAGACCTCCTTCCAGAAAAGGAAAAAGAAATCCAAGAGGCTGCAGTAAAGGTTTTTGAATGTATGGGGTGTAGAGGTTTATCTCGAGTAGACTTCTTTTTAGATGATGAAGGGACAGTTGTTTTTAATGAAATTAATACTATGCCTGGATTTACAAACATCAGCATGTATCCGCAGCTTTGGCTAGCCACCGGAATGACTTACGATAACCTTTTAAACACATTAATCGCTTTGGCCTTGGAAAATAGTAATTAGAGGAGAGAATAAAATGGCAAAAGAAAAAATAAATTTTGAGGATGAACAGGTAAAATCCTGCTACAGACATACAACATCACACATTTTGGCTCAGGCTGTAAAAAAATTGTGGCCAGAAGCAAAGTTAGCGATTGGGCCGGCTATAGATAACGGTTTTTATTATGACTTTGATTTGGAGCACAAGTTTAGTGATCAAGATTTGATGAAGATACAAAAAGAAATGAAGAAAATCATTCAGGCCAGTTATCCTCTTGAACGCTTTGAACTGCCTAGAGACGAGGCAATCAAGCTTATGACTGGTGCAGGAGAAACTTACAAGGTTGAACTTATTGAAGATCTTCCTGAAGATGAGGTTATTTCTTTCTATAAACAAGGTGATTTTGTTGACCTTTGTGCGGGACCTCATATGGAAAAAACAGGACAGATTAAAGCGGTAAAACTTATGAGCGTAGCTGGTGCATACTGGAGAGGCGACGAAAAACGAAAGATGCTTCAACGTATCTATGGCACATGCTTCCCATCACAGGCAGAGCTAGATGAATATATTGAAAAATTAGAAGAGGCAAAAAAGAGAGACCATCGAAAAATCGGTAAAGAGATGGACTTATTTGCCATATATGAAGAGGGTCCAGGATTCCCATTCTTTATGCCAAAAGGAATGATAATTAGAAATGAACTTGAAAGTTTTTGGAGGCAAGAACACAATAAAAGAGGATATCAGGAGATTAAAACTCCACTGATTCTAAATGAAGACCTATGGCACACCTCAGGTCATTGGGATCATTACGAAAACAACATGTATTTTACTAAAATAGATGATGCAGATTATGCAATTAAACCTATGAACTGTCCAGGTGCAATGCTGGCATATAAGCGTAAAATGTATTCTTACAGAGATTTTCCTATGCGTATTGGAGAGTTAGGTCAGGTTCATAGACATGAACTATCAGGAGCATTGCATGGTTTGATGAGAGTACGAACATTTACTCAAGATGATGCACATATATTCATGCTTCCTGACCAGATAAAAGAAGAAATAGTGGGTGTTATTGACTTTATTGATTATGTGTATAATTTATTTGGATTTAAATATCATGTGGAGCTTTCCACAAAGCCTGAAGATTCAATGGGGACAGATGAAGAGTGGACCATGGCAATAGAGGCACTAGCAGCAGCTATGGATCAAAAAGGCATGGAATATGTTATCAACGAAGGCGATGGCGCTTTCTATGGTCCTAAGCTAGATTTTCATTTAGAGGATTCATTGGGAAGAACTTGGCAGTGCGGAACTATTCAACTAGACTTCCAAATGCCACAACGTTTTGACCTGACGTATATTGGACCTGATGGAGAAAAGCATACACCGATTATGATTCATAGAGTAATCTTTGGATCCATTGAAAGGTTTATTGGTATTTTGACAGAGCATTTTGCTGGGAAATTCCCATTGTGGCTAGCACCAGTACAGATTAAGCTACTTACCGTTACGGAAAAATTCGCAGACTATGCACTAGAAGTTGGTAAAAGACTTGAAGAAGCTGGACTTCGTGTAGAAGTGGATGTAAGAAATGAAAAAATAGGTTACAAGCTTAGACAGGCTAGAAATGAGAGAAATCCGTATATTTGCGTAATAGGTGAACGTGAAGCAGAAGCAAGATCGCTTACTATTCGTTCGAGCAAATTAGGCGAACTGGGAGAAATGTCCATAGATGAAGTGGAAAGAAAATTACTAAAAGAAATAGCTGATAAGGCGGTTTAAATATGTTTATCGACGAAAAAGAAAGACAGCCATGGAGAGATGGGGTTTACCTTTGTACAGCAGAAAGCAGTTTTGAAGCAGATCTATTAGAGTCTAAGCTGCGCAGTGAGGATATTCCTTCTGTAAAGAATTACCAAGGGGCTAGCAATTTTATTGAGATTGCGTTGGGAAGTAATTCTACATACCCTATTGACCTTTATGTGCCCCAGCAGACTTTGGAAGATGCAAGAAATATTATCGTTGCAGTGCCTTTAGAAGACTCAGAAGAGTTGGATGTGGGGGACAAGGAGTAAAATGAGCGTTCCAATTGAAGAACTGAAAACAATCAAACAGATAGGCGTTAAAAATCATACGGCCATCTTTGATTTATATGTTGTTTTAGGAAGAGATTTGGAGCAGATCGCTATAAAATTCGGGTATGATATACCAGTGATTTGTACTGTTCTGAAGGCTTATGGTGAAAAAATTGATCCGGAAGCTGAAGGCAGATTGCCAAAGGTATCAAGGCTCCTAGTAGAAGAATACATAGAACATTTTTTCCCGGGAATTCCAGAAGGAAAGCCAGAAGACGATTGGATTACCTTTGAAAGATACCTAGATGCCTATCACCCGGCGTGGCGAGGGCAGATACATTCAAAAAATGCCACTCCCAAAAAGAAGAAAAAGAATAGAGGCTTATATTAAACTATCCGTAGGATCCGCCAGTTTAAAGACTTGCGGATTTACTTTGTAAATAGGAGATCACATGATCAATTTAAAAAACTTAACACTAGAAGAAATGAAGGAATTTTTCCTAGGAATAGGCGAAAAACCTTTTCGTGCTACTCAAGTATATCAATGGATATACAGGGGAATAACCAAGATGGAAGATATGACGGATTTATCCAAAGATCTTCGAGAAAAATTGAATAAAGAGGCAAAACTAGAGAGTCTGAAGATTTTGCAAGTGCAAAAGTCGGAAAAAGACGGAACGAGAAAATATCTTTTTGGCTTGCCTGATGGACAAGCTATTGAAAGCGTATTTATGGAATACAAGTATGGAAATTCCCTTTGCATTTCTTCTCAAGCAGGATGTCGCATGGGATGTAAATTTTGTGCTTCAACCGTAGGTGGTTTTGTGAGAAACCTTACAGCTGGAGAAATGGCAGATCAACTTATTTCTGTTGAAAGAGATACAGGCAAACGAATCAGCCATGTTGTAATCATGGGAGTAGGAGAGCCTTTAGATAATTACAAAGAGGTAAGTCGCTTTTTAAGGATGGTAAATTGTGAGACTGGGCTTAATTTGGGTATGAGAAATATTACTTTGTCAACTTGTGGAGTGATCCCGGTTATAAAGGAATTTTCTAAAGATTTTCCACAGGTAAACCTGGCCATATCACTACACAGCCCTACAGATGAAGTTAGAGAAAAGATGATGCCGATTAATGGAAAATATCCTTTAGACGAACTTCTTATAGCTTGTAAAGCATATACAAAAGACACAGGGCGAAGAGTTACATTTGAGTATGCCTTGGTAAAAGATGTAAATGACACAAAAGATCAGATATCTATTTTGGCCAAGAGGTTAAGAGGAATATTGTGCCATGTAAACCTGATTCCTCTAAATGAAGTTACAGAGACAGGTATGGAGGGCTCCAACCGAAAAAAAGCAGAGGAGATTGCAGCATATCTAGAAAAAAAAGGAATACCTGCAACGGTTAGACGTGAAATGGGTAGAGATATTGCCGCCGCCTGCGGTCAACTGCGTATGAGGGAAGAAAATCAAGGCAATGTTGGCAAGGAAACGTATTAAAATATACATATATGGTAAACTAAGGAAGAAATTGTTATTATAGAGTGAACCATTTATATGGAGGAGAGAAAAAATGAAAAGATTAACCTTGGTTTTAGCAGTAGTGCTGGTAGTAGCAACTTTGTTTGCAGGCTGCGGAAACAGCGACAAAAATGGGGAGGCTGCAAAGAGTGATACCAAAGAGATCACAGTATTGGCAGCGGCAAGTCTTACAGATGCAATTGATGAAATTATTGCAGAATATAATAAAGATTGCAGTGATAAAATTATCCCAAGCTATGCAGGCTCCGGAGATTTAGTGCAGCAGATTGAGGGAGGCGCACCTTGCGACCTATTTATTTCTGCTTCTAAGAGCAACATGGATCAGCTAGCAGATGGAAGCCTAATAGATACAGATTCTAGAAAAGACCTTTTAGGAAATACACTTACATTAGTTGCATCAAAAGAGAAAGCTGATGTAGTCAAAATCGACAACCTTGCTACGGATAAAGTTGGCAAGATTTCCATTGGCGAACCAGAAACTGTACCTGCAGGAAAATATGCAACACAGGTGTTTGATTCACTAAAGATTACTGATAAAGTAAAGGGCAAGGTAATGAATGGAAAAGATGTTAAAGCAGTGCTAAACTATGTAGAAACTGGTGATGTAGATTGCGGATTTGTATATAAGACAGATGCCATGATGCTAAAAACAGGAAAAGTAATTTGTGATGTAGATTCAAAACTTCATGATCCTATCGTTTATCCTGCAGCAATCATGAAGGATTCAAAAGAGGCAGAGGCTACAGCTAATTTCTATGAATATTTAAGTTCTGATTTTGCAAAGAAAACATTTGAAAAATATGGGTTTACGGTGAAATAATTTATGATGGCCCCAGTATTGCTATCTCTAAAAGTTGCAACTATTGCGACCATATTTGCATTTATTTTAGGCGTATTTTTCGCCTATATTCTCACGAAGAAACGGGTGCCAGGAAAGAACATATGGGAGACTTTATTGATACTCCCTATGATTTTACCTCCGTCCATCGTGGGATATTTGCTTTTAAAATTATTTGGGAGAAGGGGACCTATAGGTGCTTTTCTCCTTGATAATTTTGGGGTGCAAATTGTATTTACTTGGGTAGCTTGCGTTATTGCGGCCTGTGTTGTATCATTACCTTTGATGTATCAAAATGCAAAAGGAGCTTTTCAAAGTGTGGACGAGACCTACGAGCTTGCAGCTCAAACCCTGGGAAGTGGAAAATGGCGATCATTTATTACTGTCCTTTTTCCATTAGCTAGGCCAGGAATTGTCAGCGGAATAATCCTTACGTTTGCAAGAGCTATGGGAGAGTTTGGAGCAACATTAATGCTTGCCGGAAATATTCCTGGAGAGACTCAAACCATTCCTACATCCATATATTACGCTGTAGCTTCAGGAAAAGACGATGAAGCCAATATTTTGGTCATTGTCATGGTGGCATTTAGCTTTGCCCTTGTATTTGGGCTTAACACTTGGCTGAAGAAGCATCACTATAACGAGGGATAGGAAATGGGCACATATATAAACATTGTAAAAAAATTAGATGAGATAACCATAGATGTGGATGTTTCTTTTGACAAAGGAGTTCTAGTCATTCAAGGGGAGTCTGGTGCTGGTAAAACTACAGTCTTAAACTGTATAGCTGGGATAAAAACTCCTGATGAAGGGAATATTACGATTGAAGATACTCAGGTTTTTGGAAAGAATGTAAACCTTCCGGTAAAAAATCGACAAGTAGGATATGTATTTCAAAATTATGCACTTTTCCCCAACATGACGGTAAAACATAATGTATTATATGGGATTAAGAATAAAAAATCATACAGGGATAGAGTGGAGCGAAAGAAGCTCTTTGACTATGCACAATACATTATGGAAACTTTTAAAATCAGTAGTTTAGGTCATAGGTACCCTAAGGCTATCTCAGGAGGAGAGAAACAAAGAGTAGCACTAGCAAGAGCTATTGTTACCCAGCCAAAGATTCTTCTTTTAGATGAACCATTTTCTGCGTTAGACATAAAGACAAAAGAAATTGTCTACAAGGAATTTGCCACATTTAAACGAGACTTTGGCATTCCAACTATTTTGATTACCCACGATCCAAGGGAAAGTGAAATGTTTGCAGATAAACGAATCATAATGAACAAAGGAAAAATACAAAGAGAGGTAGAGTAATAATGAAAGAAGTTGCAGTAGAACAAGCGGTAGGAACAGTTCTTGCCCATGATATGACACAAATTATCGTAGGCGAATATAAGGGACCCAAATTTAAAAAAGGCCATGTTATTTCTCAGGAAGATGTGCCAGTATTACTTTCCATGGGTAAAAAACACATATATATAGTAGAAAAAGATGACACTGATGTTCATGAAAATGAAGCGGCGTTGCGTATTGCCACAAAGGCGGCAGGTCAAGGCTTAAGATTATCAGAGCCTAGTGAAGGAAAGATTGAGCTTATTGCTGATTGCAAGGGGCTGCTTAAAATCAACAGACAGCTTTTGGTGGATCTTATCGATCAGGATGAAATTATGTTTGCGACTATCCATGAAAATACAGTGGTAGAGCAGGGACAGAAAATTGCAGGGACAAGAGTAATTCCACTATTTGTAGATGAGACAGTAGTCAAAGGTGCTGAAGAGGTTCTTAGCAGAGGACCTTTAGTTGAAATAAGACCACTTCAAAATCTTAAGATAGGTGTTGTTACTACTGGAAGTGAAATTTATACCGGAAAGATTAAAGATGCTTTTGGTCCAGTTCTTACTAAAAAATTTAATGCTTTAGGAAGTACTGTTGTAAAGCAAATTTTTGCTGATGACGATGAAGATATGATTGCAGACTGTATAAAACAGCTCATCGATATGGGCATTGATATGATTGGAGTTACTGGAGGAATGTCGGTAGATCCTGATGATAGAACTCCGTCCGGAATCCGAAAAGCTGGTGGAAACATGGTCACTTATGGTGCTCCTGTACTTCCTGGAGCCATGTTTATGCTATCATATATTGACGATATTCCAGTTGTAGGACTTCCTGGATGTGTTATGTATAGCAGAACGAGTGTATTTGATCTTATCGTGCCAAGACTTTTAGCAGGAGAAGTAATTACAAGAAAAGACATTAAGCTTTTAGGACATGGTGGCTTGTGTTATAACTGTAAAGAATGTATTTATCCTAACTGCGGATTTGGAAAGGCGTAGATTTTATAAAACGGTGAAAAAGTAAAAAACAATTTTATTCCCTTGACGAGGAGTCTACTCTATAGTATACTATTGAAGATTTGAGCAAAAGTAAGAAAGGGAGTAGGGAATTTATGAAAACATTACTAAAAAATGGTTACGTTTTTACTAAAAACGGATTTGAGAAAAAAGATGTTTTATTGATTGATGATAGAGTCACTTTTTCTTTCACAACTGATTACGACACACAGATATTGTGTGACAACTTATATATTATTCCAGGTTTCGTTGATGTTCACGTGCATCTGCGAGAACCTGGTTTTTTTTATAAAGAGACAATTAAGACGGGAACTTTAGCAGGAGCAAAAGGAGGCTATACAGCCCTTTGCGCTATGCCAAATCTGGATCCTGTACCATCAACTGTGGAGAAACTAAAAGTACAGCTTGATATTATAAAAAGGGACGGAGTTATTAATGTATACCCATACGGGACTATTACTCAGAATCAAAATGGCCAAGGACAGCTTTCACAAATGGAAGAAATGAGCCAGGATGTAATTGCCTATTCTGATGATGGAAAAGGTGTACAGGCAGGCGACCTTATGGAAGAAGCTATGATTAAGGCTAAAGGGTTAAATAAACTGATTGTAGCCCACTGTGAAGATGAAAGTCTTCTAGATGGAGGTTATATACATAAAGGTGAATACGCAAAGACCCATGGACATAAAGGGATTTCTTCAGAGAGTGAATGGAAGCAAGTTGAGCGAGATATTGCCCTTTGCAAGAAAACAGGGGCAGCATACCATGTTTGCCATATTTCTACAAAAGAGACAGTAGATCTTATTCGTCAGGCAAAAAAGCATGGAGTGAAGATAACTTGTGAAACGACACCTCACTATCTAGTCTTTTGCGATGAGGATTTAAAAGAAGATGGACGGTTTAAAATGAACCCACCTATTAGAAGTAGAGAAGACCAGGAAGCATTGATAAGAGGCATTGAGGATGGAACAATCGATATGATTGCAACAGACCATGCGCCTCATTCCATGGAAGAAAAAGGGAGAGGTCTTGCAAAGAGCGCCTTTGGAATCGTAGGGCTTGAAACCGCATTTCCTATTTTATATACCCACCTAGTGTTAACGGAGAAAATTACTCTTGAGAAGTTGATTTACCTTATGGCCATCGCTCCTAGAGAAATATTTAACATAGATGGAGGATACTTAGAAGAGGGACAAAAAGCGGACATAGCTATCATTGATTTAAAAAGTGAAGGTAAGGTGGATCCACAAACATTCCTTTCCATGGGAAAAAGCACACCCTTTGCAGGAATGGAAATTTCAGGAGAGAATACAGCAACATTTGTGGCAGGAAAAAAAGTTTGGGAGAGAGATTATGAATAAAGGAAATTATACAATTTTAGAAAATTATTCTTTGGCAGAATCAATTTACAAGATGGTTTTATCAGGAGATACCAGGGAAATTACAAACCCAGGTCAGTTTATAAACATTAAGCTAGAAGGCTTTTACCTACGACGTCCAATTTCAATTAGTCAGTGGGAAGATGGGGAAATGACCATTATATATAAGGCAGTAGGCCAAGGCACAAAAGCTATGGCCAAGATGACCCCAGGCCAGATTTTAGACGTACTCTGTCCTCTTGGTAACGGATATGATTTGACTAAATGTGGCATTAGTCCAGTGGTAATTGGCGGCGGCGTAGGGGTTCCTCCAATGTATGCCCTGACTAAAAAGCTGGTTGAAAAAGGTATTAACCCAAAGGTGATCCTAGGGTTTAATAGCAAGAAGGATGTGTTTTACGAAGAAGAATTCAAAAACCTTGGGGGGGACGTTAAAATAACCACTGTAGACGGAAGTTATGGCACAAAAGGTTTTGTAACAGATGCCATGGGTGAAGAAGATTACGCATTTGCCTGTGGACCTGAGGCTATGCTTCAAGGGGTTTTTGAAAAGGTAGCAGGTGGTCAATTTAGCTTTGAAAGCAGAATGGCTTGCGGCTTTGGAGGATGTATGGGATGTAGCTGCGAGACAAAATATGGAGCAAAACGGATTTGCAAAGATGGACCGGTTTTGGTAAAGGAGGAAATAATATGGTAGATACAAAAGTAACCCTAAGTGGAATCACCTTGGATAATCCAGTAATTCCAGCCAGTGGCACTTTTGGGTATGGAAAAGAATATGCGGAGCTTTACGATATTAATATTTTAGGATCTCTTTCGTTTAAAGGGACCACAAAAGAACCTCGCTTTGGAAATCCACAGCCACGAATTGCAGAATGTTCCCAAGGAATGATTAATTCGGTAGGACTTCAAAACCCAGGGCTAAAGGCAGTCATAGATACAGAGCTAAAGGATTTAGCTAAAATCTACAAGAAGCCGGTAATCGCCAATGTTAGTGGATTTTCCATAGATGAATACGTGGAATGTGCTAAGGCTATGGATAAAGAAGAACAGGTAGGAATTATTGAAGTCAATGTAAGTTGCCCTAATGTTCACGATGGAGGAATGGCTTTTGGGGTTCTTCCCCAAAGTGCAGGCAGGGTTACAGCAGCAGTAAAAGCAGTGACTACTAAGCCGGTATATATTAAATTAAGTCCTAATGTAACAGATATTTTAGCTATTGCAATGGCTTGTCAAAATGCAGGGGCAGACGGAATTTCTTTAATCAACACACTTCTAGGAATGAGGATTGATATTGAAAAAAGGCAGCCTGTTATAGCCAATAAAATGGGAGGCTTTTCAGGGCCTGCAATATTTCCAGTAGCACTTAGAATGGTATACCAGGTAAGCAGAGTGCTTAATATTCCAGTTATTGGCATGGGTGGTGTAAGCAGTGCAAGAGATGTGATTGAAATGATGATGGCAGGTGCTACCGCCGTGCAAGTCGGTGCAGCAAACTTGGTGGATCCATATGCCTGTAAGACAATAATTGAAGAGCTCCCAAAGGTTATGGAGGAGCTAAATATAGAAAAATTAACAGATATTATAGGTATTGCTGATTAGGAGGTAGAAATGAGTAAAGATGTAATTATTGCACTAGACTTTAAAAGTAGTGATGAGGCCATAAGCTTCTTAGACAGCTTTAATGAAGAAAAACCATATGTGAAAGTAGGCATGGAATTATTTTATTCTGCAGGGCCACAGATCATTGAAGAAATTAAAAAAAGAGGACATAAAGTCTTTTTGGATTTAAAACTTCACGATATTCCAAACACAGTGGAGAAAGCTATGGCGGTGCTTTCACGCTTAGATGTGGATATGTGCAACCTTCATGCGGCAGGAACCATTGACATGATGAAAGGTGCTTTAAAAGGACTTACAAGGGAAGATGGAACAAGGCCGCTACTCATTGCAGTAACCCAACTTACTTCCACTAGTCAAGAGAGAATGTCCAAAGAACTTCTCATTGAAGAGGATATAGACAAGGTGGTAATCAAATACGCACAGAATGCTTGTGAGGCAGGACTTGACGGAGTAGTGTGTTCACCTCTTGAAGCAGGAAAAATTCATAAGGCATGTGGGGGAAAATTCCTTACAGTAACCCCAGGGGTTCGCTTTCCTGAGGGTGATAAAGGCGATCAAGTAAGAGTCACTACTCCAGGAAAAGCCAAGGCGCTGGGAAGCGATTACATTGTAGTAGGCAGACCTATTACTCAGGCCAAAGACCCAGTGGTCGCATATAGACGATGTTTAACAGAGTTTACGAAGGGAGAATAAAGATGAAACAAGAAATTGCAAAAGGATTACTTTCTATAGAGGCTGTATTCTTAAAACCAAATGAGCCATTTACTTGGGCAAGCGGAATAAAAAGCCCTATTTACTGTGACAACAGACTTATTTTGACTGCACCTAAGGTGCGTACATTAGTAGAAGAGACTATGGCAAAGACCATCCAGGAGAATTACCCAAAATGTGAAGTACTAATGGGAACGAGCACAGCAGGAATTGCTCATGCAGCCATCGTAGGCCACCTTATGGAAATTCCTATGGGGTATGTGAGAGGGTCGGCTAAGGACCATGGCAGAACAAATCAGATAGAAGGAAAGCTGGAAAAAGGACAGAAAGTAGTTGTTGTGGAAGATTTGATTTCCACAGGAGGCTCTGTACTTGACACAGTAGAGGCTCTGAGAGGGGTTGGGGCAGAAGTTTTAGGCATTGTGAGTATATTTACCTACGGTATGGAAAAAGGAATGATCAAAATGGCGGAGGCAAATATTAAAAACATCAGCTTGTGCGACCTTGATACATTAGTAGAAGTGGCCGCAGAAGAAGGATACATAAAAAAAGAAGACGTAAATAAACTGGTAGCATTTAGAGACAACCCTTCAGATGAGGGCTGGATGAAAGGAGAAAAATAATGAGACAAGGCATTAGAAATTTAATTAGTATTTTAGATATGTCGGTGGAAGAAATCGATAGTCTAATCAAGGTTGCAGATGACATTGTGGCAAATCATAGTGATTACGAAGAGATTTGCAGAGGTAAAAAACTAGCAACTCTCTTTTTTGAACCCAGTACGAGGACAAGACTTAGCTTTGAGGCAGCAATGCTAGAGCTTGGGGGAGGAATCCTAGGCTTTTCTGAGGCATCATCAAGTTCTGCGGCTAAAGGTGAAAGTGTAAGTGATACAGTTAGAACTGTAGGTTGCTATGCAGATATTATTGCTATGAGACATCCAAAAGAGGGAGCGCCTCTCGTGGCATCTAAGAGAACCACGGTTCCTATTATCAATGCAGGAGATGGTGGACATTATCATCCAACCCAGACGCTTACTGACCTGCTTACTATTAAGCGTAAAAAAGGTGAACTGGGAAATATAACTTTAGGACTTTGTGGAGATTTACAGTTTGGAAGAACGGTTCACTCACTAATCGAAGCTATGCTAAGGTACCCTAATGTAAAGTTCGTGCTTATTTCCCCAGAGGAATTAAAGATTCCTGAGTACATGAAGGAAAAGCTGAGAGGTGCGGGCGTTGAGTGGAAAGAAGTTGAAGGTATGGAAGAGGTCATGGCAGAATTAGACGTGCTTTATATGACTAGAGTACAAAAGGAACGTTTCTTTAATGAAGAGGATTATGTAAGACTGAAAGATACATACATATTAGATATGGAAAAGCTAGCAATTGCAAAGCCAGACTTAACAATAATGCATCCACTTCCAAGGGTAAATGAGATTTCTGTTCAGGTGGACGATGATCCTAGAGCGTGCTATTTTGAACAGGCTCTCTGTGGAAAACACATTAGAATGGCATTGATTTTAGATTTATTAGAAATTAAAAGGAGGGGCTAATTATGAATATTGATGGAGTAACAACAGGAATCGTTTTGGATCATATCCAGGCAGGAAAAAGTATGGACATATATAAGTTTCTTCGGCTTGATAAACTGACTTGCAGCGTTGCAGTAGTGCAAAATGTTCGCAGCAGTAAACTGGACAAGAAAGACATCATTAAGATTGATGATGAAATTGAACTGGACTTTGAAATGCTAGGCTATATCGACAGCAATATTACTATTAACAGAGTAAAAGACGGTAAGCTTGTAAAAAAACAACACTTGGAAATGCCAGAAACGTTAACTGATATTATCAAATGTAAAAATCCTAGATGCATCACATCTATCGAACAGGAAATCGTCCATACATTTAAACTTGTGGACAAAGAAAAGAAGACTTATCGCTGTGCCTACTGTGACGTAGAACACAGAGCCAAGTAAATAAAATTCGGAAATAAAAAGAGCCTTACCAAGTTTAAGCAAAACTCTGTAGGGCTCTTTTTTAGATTTAACAATGTATTTTAAATATTAGGCTGTAACCATGGAAACAGAGGCACTAGCCCCAATTCTGTCAGCTCCAGCCTTAATCATCTCAATGGCAGTTTTTGAATCTCGGATTCCACCAGAGGCTTTTATTTTAAGCTTATCGCCCACGGTAGCCTTCATTAAAGCCACATCATGGGTAGTAGCCCCTCCTGTACTAAAGCCAGTAGAGGTTTTCACAAAGGCTGCACCAGTATTCATAACTAGCTGACAAGCCTTGACGATTTCTTCGTCACTGAGAAGACAGGTTTCTAAGATGACTTTTAAAATGCTATTATAATCTTCAGCAAGGACAGAGAGTGTGGCTATTTCATTCTGTACATAAGCATAACGGCCTTCTTTTAATGCACCTACATTGATGACCACATCAATCTCACTAGCACCATCTTTGCAGGCCTGATCTAGCTCATAGCCTTTGGCCAAGGTGGACATTGCCCCTAGGGGAAATCCTACAACAGCACATATTTTCACATCAGTTTTATCCAGTAGCTTTGAAGCTAAAGCCACATGGCATCCATTGACGCAGACAGAGTAGAAGCCATATTCTTTCCCTTCTTGGCACAATTTTTTTATGTCTTCCTCGGTCACATCTGGTTTTAAATTTGTGTGATCCAAATACTGGTTTAGATTGTTCATAAAATCATCTCCTTTTCTTGATATAGTATCATGGTTTCGATAGTATATACAGTGTAAATATCCAAGTTATGTGACAAAGGCACTGGGTAAAGTTGCTTTTATAGGTATTATTAAATATATGTTTAAAATTAATAATAAGGTTTTATAATTAATTATTTAAGTGAGTTTGACAATATATATTTTAGATATATTAATTAAAAATAGTATGAAATATAATTAGCAACAAACAGGAAGGTGAATAAATATGAACAAAATAATTGAAGTCCCAAAGCGTAAGTTAAAAGGAGAAGATGGACATAAAACTTTTTCTGTTCGAGTTCCCAATGAAATTTATGAAGAACTAATTAAGTTAACACATCAAACAGAACTTTCACGTAATGAAGTCGTGACAATTTTATTGAAAGAGGCACTTAAGATTGCTGAAATAAAGGATGAAGATTGATGAACTTAATACGGTGCAAAATCCCAAAGAACAGTTGCTTTAAATTTCAAATTGTATTATTGAAGATATTGCCTAATATTGTATTAGAAATACCTTGCTAATTTTGGAAAAACAGTAAAAACTAGGAAGGCAACCAGTTAGTGTGTTATAATTTTATGGCGAAGACAAAGGGGGAAGATGAATGTTTTGTATAGCTATTTGTGATGACGAAGAAATTTTATGTACTCAACTTGAAAGATTTCTGGATTCTTATGTTGAAAGGGAAATTATTGAAACGTCTACTTTTTATAGTACTGAAAAGCTGTACGAAGGGTTATCTAGGGGAGAATATTATGATTTAATTTTTCTAGACATAGAATTTCAACTAATGAATGGAGTTGACGTTGGGAAGAAAATCCGTAATGAATTGAAAAATGAACGGACACAAATTGTTTATATTTCAGCAAAACAGGAGTATGCAATGGAACTTTTTGCCGTCAGACCAATGAATTTTTTAGTTAAACCAATTTCTGCAGAAGATGTTGTGGATAATGTAGAGAGGGCAATGGAATTGGCAGAGACATATGATACCTGCTTTGAGTTTAAGATTGGACCTGAGAATTATCGGATACCATATGGGGATATTGTGTATTTTGAGAGCAGTGATAGAAAGATTAGGATTAACACGAAATATGAAAAAAAGGAAATATACGGCAGACTGAACAAGGTTGAGAAAAATGCACCATCGAATTTTATTAGGATTCATCAGTCCTATTTGGTAAATCGTCTTTACATAACATATTGGAAATCAGAGGAAGTGATTTTAAAAGATAAAATATCACTGCCAATCAGCCAGACATATCGTAAAAAGGTGAATAAAGCCCTACTTCAAAGAGAAAGGTGATGAATTGCAATGCAGCTTACAATGACTGAAATTACCATATACTTAGTAGGAAACTTGTTTCGTATGTACATCATTAGCCGTTTTTTTCATGTGTTTTTTCAAACTGATGGTTCTAAAAAAAGGAAACTTGTGAGATTTTCGGGTTACGTCCTGTATTATTGTATCAATAGCGCAAGCTTTTTGTATCTTGACTGGGCTCCTAAAATCATAATTCTTACAAATATAGTTGGAAGTATAATCCTTGCAAGTTCTTATATTGGAACATGGAAGTATCGAATCTGTGCAATTGTTGCAGTGGTGGCAAGTTATACTGTTTGTGAGGATCTAGTTTACAATTTGTTAGTAAATCTTCATATTGAACGTATGCTTGTTACTGGTATCTTAGCTGCGGATTTTTTATTCTTTATGATTGTACTACTATTGCAAAAAGTTATTGACTTAAAAAACGGAGATGATATTGCCTTTCTGGAGTGGCTTTCTATAGTACTGATTCCGATTTGCAGCCTTTTCGTTTCTGCGATTGTGTTAGACAATTGCAAGGATGAAATTGCAGTTGCAATAGGGGGGATTAGCATGATTTTAGTAAATGTTTTTGCCTTCTATCTGCTTGACCGTATTCAGTGTATGTATAAAAGTCTGCTTGATGTCACTCTTTTGGAACAACAAAATCAGGCTTACGAAAATCAGATGCTATTGTCTAAAGCCTCGGAAGAAAAAATAACAATGCTGCGCCATGATATGAAAAACCACTTTCTGGCTTTGCATCAGCTGGCCGAGAAGGACAAATGCAAAGAAATACAAAAGTATTTGGACAGTCTGAAACCATTAGCTGAAATGGGGACGAATTTTGCATCTACTGGAAATTATGTAATTGACAGCTTTTTGAATGTTAAGCTAGGAAAAGCGATACAATATGGAACAGAGGTGAAGACAGATCTGAAAATCTCCAATGATATTTCCATCAGCCATAAAGATATTAGTATTATTTTGGGGAATCTGTTAGACAATGCATTACGAGCGATAGAGAATTGTGATAATGGAATTGGTAAAAAGATTTTACATGTTACCATGAAAGAGGAGCCGGGTAAGCTGTTTATTCAGATGGAAAATTCTCATAGTGAATCTATAAGGAAAGTTGATAACACATTTAAAACTACGAAAGCCAAAGAAGTGGGGCATGGGATTGGGCTAAAAAATGTGCAACGGGTTGTAGATGCATATCATGGTCATATGGAAATTGACTATACAGATGATTCTTTTTTGGTTAGATTATTTCTTTTTTTACAGTAATAGGGAAAATAAAAGGTGAATAATAGAATTATAAAGCATATGGTGAGTTGATGACCTTGCAATATACTTGTTTTCCACATTAAAACTTATGAATTTCTACAATTGTAAAAATGTTGCAACAAAATATCGTATAATTTCAACAATAAGTTGTCACAAAAAATACATAGGAGATAAAACAATGAACAAATTATTTTTGAAATTTGGAAATGTAATAGCAACTTTAGCTCTAGTTGCTGCAACTATGAATGTGAACGCAACCTGCGGGCACCACATTTACCAGGAATCTGTCCCTGAAAGCGCAAAGAAGTTGTGCAAAATCAAATAAGGGAATCTATTAGACTATTTTTTTTCTTACAGCATTAGAGAAAATAAAAGGTAAATAATAGAATTATAACAGTTATAGTAAATTTGAGATTATCCAATAAAAATTGCTGAGTAAGCACTATAAAAAGTGCTTACCCAGCAATTTTTTATTGGAATGAGAAATAGGGTTTAAGGTGACAACGGGCCAAGAAAATAGTATAATATAAAATTAGGTGAAGGTCATGACAACGTCAGGATTTTCCACATAAAATAGGGAGGATAAAATGAAAATACCAAGTTTATTTAAGAATAAAAAGCCAATCTTTTCCTTTGAGGTGTTTCCACCTAAGCGAAAAGCAAACTTAGATAGTATTTATGAAACCATTGAAAAATTAAGCGTATGCAAGCCGGATTTTATCAGTGTTACTTATGGGGCAGGTGGTAATAAAGTAGATGATACCACTTGTCAAATTGCTAAAAACATTAAAGAAAAGTTTAATATTGAGCCGGTGGCTCACTTGACTTGCGTTAATTCTAGTATGGAAGACGTACAAAATATGATAGGAAGATTTGCAGAGAACAATATTGAGAATGTACTAGCGTTAAGAGGAGACATTATTCCAGGGGAAATCGTTAAAAAAGATTTTTCCCATGCCAACGAATTGGCCATAGAAGTTCAAAGAAAGAGTGATTTGCAAATTTTAGGGGCATGTTACCCAGAAGGTCACTGTGAGAGCAAAAATATTAGAGAAGATATCCAAAATCTAAAATACAAGATCGGAGCAGGTGTCAAAGTCTTGATTACTCAGCTATTCTTTGATAACCAGCTTTTTTATAATTATTTAGTACAAGTTAGAAATGCAGGAATTGATATACCCATTTCTGCGGGCATCATGCCTATTGTAAATAAGAAACAGATCGAAAAGACAGTAGCCTTAAGTGGCGCCAGCCTTCCCCACGAATTCACAAAGATGATTAGCCTTTATGAAAATGACGAGCAAGGCCTATACGAACATGGTATTCAGTATGCGGTAGATCAGATTACAGATCTAATCGAATATGGTGTGGATGGAATCCATCTTTATACTATGAACAATCCAAAAGTAGCCTTAGAAATTTATGAAAAAATAAAGGTGCTGTTGTAATATGAACTTAGAATTACCAGAAGCTATTAATAAAGACCAGTGGATAGAAGCCTTAGGTGTAAAAGGAAAACCTGACAATCAGCTTTTAACTCAGCTTGGACAAGGGGAAAAAGAAATTCTAGGGGTAGCAAAACCTCAAGGGATTTACCGAATTCTTAAAAGAGAAGAGATGGAGCTCCCAGGCAAAAACATTAAAAGGCATCTTGTTCACTGTGAAAAAATGATTATTATGGCTATTACTCTTGGAATTGGGGTGGATAATTTACTTCGCAAAACTCAGGTGAATGACATGGGAAAAACCATCATTTTAGACTGGGGTGCATCCATATTAATCGAAGAGATTGCTGATGAATTTCAAAAAAAGATTAAAGAAGATGTGGGACAATTCATGACAGGAAGATACAGCCCTGGGTATGGAGATTTACCCATTGAAATACAAAACAAATTTATACAGGCCATTGACGGGCCTAGGAAGATTGGACTTAATGTGACTTCTAGCCATATTATGATTCCAAGAAAATCAGTAACAGCAATTTTAGGCATATCAGACAGACCTGTGACTGGATATTTAGCAACTTGTGAAGAATGTCAGTTAAGAGGAAAATGCTTACTGAGAAAGGAAGGATACTATTGTGGCAAAAAGTAACCCAATATATTTACTAGATGGAGGCATGGGGACCATGATTCAAGGGGCAGGTCTTAAACTGGGAACATCTCCTGATTTAATCAGCCTTACTGATCCGGATCTTATTACCACCATTCATAAAAAATTTGTAGCAGCTGGATCGGATATAATCTATGCCAATACTTTTGGTGCAAATAAATATAAGCTAAAGGACTGTGGTTACCAGGTGGAGCAGGTTATAGACAGTGCTGTTTGTGCCGCAAAAAAAGCTTGTGAAAATGAAACTAGAGTTGCCCTTGACGTTGGACCTTTAGGAGAACTTTTAGAACCTATGGGGCTCCTTACTTTTGAAGATGCTTACACAGCATTTAGCCAGATTATGACCCAAGGAGAAAAGTCAGGTGTGGATATTATAGTAATAGAGACAATGACAGATCTTTATGAGGTAAAAGCAGCAGTACTTGCGGCAAAAGAGATGACATCTTTGCCTATTTTTGTTTCAATGACATTTGAAGAAAGTGGCAGAACCTTTACAGGAACCAGCATTGAAGCCATGGTAGCTGTTTTAAATGGACTAGGAATAGACGCTATGGGAATCAACTGCTCTCTAGGGCCGGTTGAGATTTATCCTTTAGCAAAAAAAATGTGCACTTTGTCTAAGGTGCCGGTTTTTGTTAAAGCAAATGCAGGTCTTCCAGACCCTAAAGACAATACTTATAACATTGGCCCTAAGGAGTTTGCACGGGCTATGGAGCCTTACATTGATCTTGGGATATCAATGGTAGGAGGGTGTTGTGGCACTACTCCACAATATACTGAGGAGCTAAAAAAAATATTTGGCGGAAAGCTTTCAAAAGAAAGAGCAGTCAGACAAAATCAAAGTGTTGTTTCCAGCGGAACAAAGACTGTAGAGATTGACCATGTTACAGTTATCGGCGAGAGAATTAATCCTACAGGTAAAAAAAGGCTGAAACAAGCTTTAATTGATGAAGATTACGACTATATTTTGTCTCAGGTCGTAGAGCAGATTGATGCAGGGGCAGAGATTCTAGACGTTAATGTGGGGATTCCGGATATTGATGATGTGGATATTTTGCCAAAAGTAATCAAACAGATTCAGGCGATCACAGATTTGCCTCTTCAGATAGACTCTTCAAATCCTAAAGCTATTGAAGCAGGCCTTCGAGTATACAACGGAAAACCTATTGTCAATTCGGTAAATGGAGAAGAAAAATCCATGGAAGAAATCCTACCTTTAGTTAAAAAATATGGAGCGTCCGTCATTGGATTAACCCTAGATAACAAGGGTATTCCTGGGAAAGGTGAAGAACGTTTTGCTATTGCAAAGAGGATTTTAGATGAAGGGGTGAAATTAGGAATTCCTAAGGAAGACGTGTTTATAGACTGTCTTACTTTGACGGCTTCAGCCCAACAGGCAGAGGTGGTAGAGACATTAAAAGCAGTTTCTATGGTAAAAGAAAACTTAGGACTACATATTGCTTTAGGGGTGTCAAACATTAGCTTTGGTCTTCCAAACAGACCACTTATCAATAGAACTTTCTTAGCTTTAGCCATGGAAAATGGTCTAGATTTGCCAATTTTAAACCCAAATGATAGGGAAATGATAGGGGCAATTCACGCTTTCTCATTGCTTCATAACCAAGACATTAACGGTGAAAAATTTATTGAAAAATATGGAAATATAGGGGAAACGGCCTCAACGCCTACAAAGAAAGAAATAGATTTGTTTTATGCCCTAGAAAAGGGAATGAAAGCAGAAGCCATAGAGGGAGTAAAGAAATTACTAAATACCACTAGCGAAATCAAAGTGGTAAACGAATACCTGATTCCCGCATTAGATAAGGTGGGACAAGGCTTTGAAAAAGGGACAATATTCCTCCCTCAGATGATGCAAGCGGCGTCAGCTGCCCAAGGCGGATTTGATCTTATTAAAGAGCGTCTTACAGCATCAGGTCATGAAAATGTGTCAAAAGGATCTATTGTAGTGGCAACTGTAAAAGGAGATATTCACGACATTGGCAAAAATATAGTGAAGGTTATTATGGAAAATTACGGCTACAAGCTTATAGACCTTGGCAGGGATGTTCCTGTAGAGAAAGTAGTAGAAACTGTGGTTAAACATAATATTAAGCTAGTGGGTCTTAGTGCATTAATGACTACTACACTTAAGAGTATGGAAGAGACCATAAAACAACTAAAAATTTCTGCCCCTAACTGTAAAGTCATGGTAGGAGGAGCAGTTCTTACTGAAGAATATGCGAAGAAGATAGGAGCTGGATTTTATTGTAAAGATGCAATGAAATCTGTGGAAGCTGCCAAAGAAGTATTCGGAAAATAAAAGTAATCACACATATGTGTTCTTTCATATACTAATAGAAATATGAAAAGGAGGAATGCTTATGGCAATTAAAATATTTGTGGATCAAGGCCACAACCCACAAAATCCTAATGCAGGGGCAGAGGCCAATGGAGTAAGGGAACAGGATATAAATTACGATGTTGGTATTAGATTAGGTGCGCTTTTACGAGCTGACCCTAATTTTGAAGTGAAGCTTTCAAGAAATTATCCGGAGGAGCAGTTGGGTACTAGCAATGCTACAAGCCTTCAGACAAGAGTCTTTGAGGCAAACACCTGGGGGGCGGATTTCTTCATTAGCCTTCATTGTAATGCTAGCGACAATCCGGCAGCTAGCGGGAGTGAAGCTTATGTTTTCAAAAGATACAGCCAAGCATACGATATGGGAGAACGAATTCTAGAAGGCATTAACAATATGACTGGCCTTAGAAACCGTGGAGTATTTATCAGACCGACTCTATATGTACTTCGGGCGACCACTATGCCTTCAGTGCTAGTGGAGATGGGATACATCACAAATTTAGTAGATGTGAATCTTTTAGTCAACGATCCAGAAAGTTTTGCCCGAGGTATATACCAAGGAATAAAATCATATTACGGGCTTGAATAGTTAAATCACAGGAAAGATATCAAGGGTGTAACATGAAAAAATTTAAAGGAGAAATGTGTTTGATGGCCGCAGCCATAATTTGGGGGTCGTCATTTATATTTCAAAAAATGGGGATGGATTACATCGGTCCCTTTACTTTTGGATTTTTTCGTTTTGTCTTAGGTGCGCTAGCACTATTGCCCTTGATTTGGATTTTGGACAAGGTTAATAAAAAACGTACAGTGCCTAAGGAAATAACCCCATTTAAGGACAAGCTTTTACTAAAAGGCGGCCTTTTTTGTGGACTAACTTGCTTTATTGCAGCTTCCTTGCAGCAGGTCGGAATAGTATACACTACGGCAGGAAAGGCAGGTTTCATCACATCAATGGACATTGTCATTGTGCCCGTAATTCTGATTTTTCTAAGGAAAAAGGTAGGCTTATTTACATGGATAGGGGTTGCCATAGCATCCTTTGGTTTGTACCTACTTTGCATAACTGATGGATTTACTATTAAATTAGCAGATGGGCTTATTATGGGATGTGCACTATTTTATGCCATTCAAATTATTCTTATAGATTATTATTCAGAGCGAGTTGATCCTATTAAACTTTCATTTTTGGAATTTATCATCTGTGGCATACTTTCAGGTGTGGTCATGTTGATGGTTGAAACTCCGCAGCTGCAGGGGATTTTAGATTGTGCTATTCCTATAGTTTACACTGGAATTTTGGAAGTGAGTATAGCTTTCACATTGCAGATTGTAGGGCAAAAAGATACGCCACCGGCTATTGCAGCAATTATTATGAGTCTTGAAGCATTTTTTTCTGTCCTATGTGGATTCTTATTTTTAGGGGAAGTTATGACTTTTAGAGAATTAATAGGTTGTGGGCTTATGCTCACTGCGTTTATTGTTACACAAATCCACTTTGATGGAGATAAAGAAGGAGAAGAGGCAAAAATATCATGAACAGATTAGCTGGACCGAAAAAAACCGTAAATAAAAGTAAGCAATTGATTTTAGTAAGTGTGACTCTTTTATTTGTTATTGCAGCAGTTGTGGCTGCATTTTACATGTGGGATAAGGGCGTGGAAGCCAAGGCCACAGGAATTGTTCAGGTGACAGTTGAAGGTCAGAAGATGACAGAAGATGACATTAAAGTTGAATGTTTTAAGAGGAAATCTGGAAATGAAAACGCAAAACTGATAAGTGTACCTGTTGAAATAGAAGTTAAAAATAAGGCAATTGGCTTTGTAGCTGACTGTGAAGAAAAGGCGGACTATTTATATGAAATTTCTGTAGATGTGAATGAAGGCGGCGGGAAAAAGCTGAATTTAAAGCAACAGATTTGGGATAATAAAGGATATGCTCACACGAATTCAGACTACGAAATTTATTTGGACTATACAAGACAAAATGGGAAATGGACCTATGACCTTAAATTGGATCAAAAAAATAGAAAATCCACAAAGGTATGGGGTTGGGATCAAAAACAAAAAGGAAATGTACATGGGAGAGAACCTGTGATTTTAGAGCCAAACGAGGATGCACAATAAGCCATTAATCCTTGAAATTTCAGGGATATTATGGTATGATATTCGTGAATTATTAGGGGAAAGGTAAGGGTGAATAGATGAAAAGAGTGTTGACTTATGGGACTTTTGATTTACTCCACTATGGGCATATTCGTTTGCTAAAAAGAGCAAGGGCATTAGGCGATTATTTAGTAGTTGCTATTTCCACTGATGACTTTAATGCCGTCAAAGGGAAGAAGTCATACCATAGCTATGAAACACGTAAAGAAATGCTAGAAGCAGTTCGGTATGTTGACCTTGTTATTCCGGAGGAAAACTGGGAGCAAAAAATAAATGACGTGAAAAAATATGAGATAGATGTTGTTGTTATGGGTAGTGATTGGGCTGGAAGTAGCCAATTTGAATATTTAAAAGATTATTGTGATCTTACATTCTTAGGCAGAACCGAAGGTGTTTCAACATCTCGGATAAAAGAAGAGCTAAACCTACAGCCGGCGGAAGATAATATTGATCAAATTCCTGAGACACAAAAATAAAGAACAAAGGGTATTAATGTGAAGATTTTTTTAATGGGATGTGTAGTAAGAATTTTAAAAATGACTTACTGGGGGATGAAAAAGTGCAAAGTGAGAAACAAAGTGACATTTATTAGTCGACAAACTAATAGTGTCACTTTAGATTTTTCTATGATAAGCAATTGTCTCTTACAAGAATATTCATGTGTAGAAATAAAGATGTTGGCCATGAAGCTTGAGGGGAGTATTTTTCATAAAATAAGATATGCCTTTCACATGATTAGGCAAATGTATCATATAGCCACATCTAAGGTGGTTGTTTTAGATGGATATTGTATTGTGGCAAGTGTGCTAGATCACAAAGAAGGAACCAAAATTATTCAATTGTGGCATGCATTATGTGCCATTAAGAAGTTTGGATGTCAGACTTTAGACACTGAAGAGGGAAGTAGTAGTCAAGTCGCACAGATTATGAGAATGCATGAAAATTATGACTTAGTTATGTGTGCAAGTGAAGCCACGGCAGCCTTTTACGAAAAATCTTTCAACGTGTCACGGGACAAAATTAAGATACTAGGAATGCCTAGGGTAGATGTAATAAAAAACCCTAAAAATAAGAATGAAGAGATTCTTGGTCAATATCCAGAATTCGCAGGTAAGAAAACCATTCTATATATACCAACATTTCGTAAAAATGAAGGAGCAAAGGTAGATTCCCTAATAAAAGGTGTGGACAGGGAGAAATACAACCTTTTAATTAAATTACATCCATTAGATTTGACACAAATAGACAAAACCTTACAGGTAGACAGAAAATATGGTACATATGATTTATTGAAATTTGCAGATTATATCATTACAGACTACTCAGCAGTTTCTGTTGAAGCCAGCATTCTAGACAAACCTGTATTTTTTTATATTTATGATTTTAATGAATACAAGAAAAACAGAGGGTTAAACGTAGATATATACAAAGAAATGGGGCAAGCTGCCAGTGAGGATATTAATAAAATAATCCATTGGATTGAAACGAACCAGTATGACATAGAAAAATTAAGAAACTTTAGAGATAAATATGTTGAAACTTTAAACACTGATAATACGCAGGCTATTGCCCACCAAATTATTAGTCTTATTCAGGAGGATTAAGTTTTGAAAACTATAAAATCTATAATAAAAAATATAGCGAAAAGAAATGAATTTACACGTAGGATTGGGAGAAAGGTACTTCGGGAAACAGGAAGCAGCAAATATTCCAAGCTTGCAGAGAAAATACCAGTAGATCCTAAGCTAGTAGTTTTTGAAAGTTACATGGGGCGCCAGTACGCATGTACACCTAAGGCAGTTTACGAAGAAATGATTAAAGATCCATATTTTGATGACTATAAATTTGTTTGGTTTTTCAAAGATCCTAAAAAATATACAGATGTGGATTCTCTAAAAAGGGCTAACTTGGTGGAATATGGGAAGAAAGAATATCTTGCATCCTATGCAAAAGCTGGATATGCAGTTACAAATTCCAATATTTTAGATATAGTTAGGAAAAAAGAAAATCAGATTTTCATCCAAACTTGGCATGGTACTCCCCTTAAAAGATTGCGTTGTGACATAATAAATGAAGGAGGAAGTGCGGTTAACAGCCTAAGAGAAATACGGGAAAAAAATGATATAGATATTGTTCGTTATGACTATTTTCTGTCTCCTTCTAAGTTTGCATCAGAGAAATTCACTTCAGCCTTTAATTTGAAAAATCTTGGAATGGAAGACATCATTTTAGAAATCGGATATCCAAGAAATGACTTTCTCTTTAATTATACCAAGGAAGATGTTGCAGCAATAAAAAACAGATTGGGACTGGGGGAATCCAATAAAAAATTGATTTTGTATGCTCCGACTTTTAGAGATAATCAGCATGATTTAGATAAAGGTTATGTGTATCAGTTAGATGTTGATTTTGCAAGACTGAAAGAAACTCTTGGGGATGATTATATCATTCTTTTTAGACCCCACTATTTTATTGCCAATCAATTTGATTTTGGAGCCTACAAGGGATTTGTTGTTAATGTTGCAGATATAGACGATATTAATGAGCTATATATTATTTCAGATATGCTTATTACAGACTATTCTAGTGTATTTTTTGATTATGCAAATTTAAAACGTCCCATACTATTTTATATGCATGATCTTGAAGAATACGATAAACAAATAAGAGGGTTTTATCTTTCTTTAGAAACATTACCAAGAAAAATTTTACGAACAGAAGAAGAACTGATAAGTGAAATTAAAAATGAGGAATTTGTTTACGATAAAAGATACGAAGAATTTTCCAATCGATTTAATAGTTTGGATGATGGGCAAGCAGCAAAAAGGCTTGTTAGAATGTGTTTTAAAGGAGAAAAATAATTTCTTACGCTGATAAAGGGAGCGCTACAATGACAAATGAACAAAAGCATCTATTGATGCTTTTTAAAGAAATAAATGAAATTTGCCAAAGACATGACATCGTTTATTATATGGCTGGAGGCACATTAATTGGAGCCGTACGCCACAAGGGATTCATTCCTTGGGATGATGATATGGATCTTTTAATGACCAGGGATAACTGGCATAAATTTATTGAAGTGACAAAAACTGACATTCCTGAGAACAGAGTTTTAGACTGTCAGGAAATGAATAGGGATTATCCTAATATGTTTGGACGATATGCTGATACTACATCTACGGCAATACACAAGAACCAAGTCCTTGGAGATGGAATTGCAGGATACGTTATAGATATCTTTGTATTGGATCCTATTTCAGATAGTGAGATAGATCAGTTTAAATATACCTCGGATATTATGCTGTATTCGGATTTAATCAATCCATCTTTAAATTATAGCTATCGTTGGAATCTAAATGGAGATCGCTTTAATGAGTACTATTCTAAGATGAAACGCCATGGAAAAGAGGCTGTCCTTTCACAGCTTGAAAAGGAGATGTTTTCCTACAAAGAAGAGGACTGTAGCAAATATGTTATGCGTTGGGGAGGGGTACCTTTTATATTTGAAAAAGACATGTATGGATTTTCAAGGTGGGGCGTCTTTGAAGGAATACCTTGCAGGATTCCAGATAGAACGGCAGATTATCTAACCTTGCATTACGGGGATGATTGGATGTATATTCCACCTCACGAAGAGCATGAATCCCACGAAGCCATATTTAGCTTTACAACAGATTATAAAACTATTCAGGATGACTATATGCGGTATATAGATGTACCTAAAACCCGAAAGGCATTAATAAAAAGAAAAAAATACTTTTTCAAACATATGGCAGATAATCTAGCCCTAAAAGATTCTATGATTCAGGCTCAAGTTAAAGCTAAAGAAATGGAAATAGAACAAGATATAAAAGATTTTGAAGGTGACCTGGATGAAATGTTAGACCAGTCACGCTATGATGAATTAAGCGATTTTTTTGAAGAGTATTATACTAGCCAGGGAAGCAGAGATAATATTGGGCGAAGAGATTATTCTGGGATATATAGATTTAACAACCCAGGTTTAATAGATATTAACGATGATGTAATGTATGTTGCAGTCATGACGCTAATTCACACTAACAGAATCGCAAAAGCAAGCAGGTTTATAGAAGTCAGAGAGAGAATAAAATCTAACATGAATGAAAAGCTAAAATTCGCCAAGGCACTGATTGGAGAAATTCGAGAGGCGATTAGCGATTATGACCTAGGTCATAAAGATGAAGCCTACAAAAAAGTAGAGACCCTTAGTCAAAAATATCCAAACAATGTTAGCATATTACTTTTCCGTGCCAGACTTCTTTTAGAATATGAAGAATATGCCAAGGCAGAAGAAGTGATAGAAAGAGGAATAGCTAGAGTCCCAGAAAATGGAGACTTCTATAAGTACTTGGGAGATCTTTGGTACAGGCAAAATAAAGATAAAGCCTATTGCCTCTACGAAAAAGCTTTTAACTTGACAACAAATGGGTATGTGCTCATGGAAATCGAAGAGAAAATTAAACTTTCAAAGGAGGAGTTAGGAGGGATTAAAAACGTATGAATAATATGCAAAAAAAAACTAACAACCTCTTAGTAGAATTTGACAATATTTGTAGAGAAAATAAGATTGAATATTGGTTAGATCCGGTTTTGGCAGGAAGAGCTTTGGTGTATAATGGATTTGTCACCGATTCCATTAATGTTAAGGTAGTTATGAACCTAAAGGACTGCCTTAGATTTAAAGAAATTGTTGAGAAATCACCAATGGAAGATAGAGCTATTGAATACATGGGTAACAATAAACGTTATCCAAGCTTTGACTTTAGCTACGTTGATGAGACCACTACTTATATTCTTACAAAACGAGGAACCGACTTTCAAAACCATGGAGTTAAGATTGTAATTTTACCGTTGCGTAAAAGTGTAGAAAATTCCTGGGCAACATTTCTGGAAGATGGTTGGGAAAAAAACGGTTATCGTAAGACGAGGAAATTAAACCGCAAAAGTATAATTTCACTAATAGTGGTGAGAATTATGATGATCATAGGCAGGAAAAACCTGGCTAAAATAATTTTTGGAAAGCTTTGCAGCACCTATGGTGATACTGAAAATTCAAAGGTTTCATTACGTCAGTTCAAGACGAAAAAAATCCAATTCACACAAGATTTTTTCAAGAAAAAGAAAATGGTGGAATTTGAAAACAAGGAATACCCAATACCTGAAGACGATGAAACATATTTGATTAATTCACTGGGAACTGGTTGGAAAAACGCCATACTAAAAACATCCTTTGATGAAAAGGATGCCATAAGAATTCCAAATGTACCATACAGGAAATACTTATTATCAATGGAAAAAGCAGGCAGGCCTATGGATAGGCTTTTCAAAAGGCAAAGGGATAATTTGTTTTTCAAAGCTTTAGCCATGGGTAATTTTAAGGCCCAAGATAAGGCATGGGCATTAGCAAACAGGAGCGGAGATAGACTAAGATTTTACGAGGAATTTACGAGAAAGCAAAAATTGATAGAAAGTCTTTATGCAAATGAGGATTTTTATCAGTTAGATAATATCTTTGCAGAACATGAGGAAACAACAAAAAAGTATCTTAAGATGGGATTAGGACTATGCGTAAGCAAAGAAATTCTGGATTTACAATGTGAGCTACTTTTAAGACGTGGAGAAGTTAAAACAGTAGAGAGACTAAAGGCATTAGTGCCTATTGAACATATGAGTCATATTAAGACCAAGTAGGGAGGAAAATTAAAATGAAAGCAAGTGATTATATTGTTGAGTTTTTAGAAGAAAAGGGAATTCGCCATTTTTTCGGATATCAGGGAACCATGATTGCCCATTTTGTAGATTCTGTTTGCAATAATAAAAAGACCATGAATCATTGTTGTTACAATGAGCAAGGGGCAGCTTTTGCGGCGGTGGGACAGGCAAAATCCACAGGAAGAACTACTGTTGCATATGCCACAAGTGGACCGGGGGCAGTTAATTTACTTTCTGGTATTGCAGATGCATATTATGACAGCGCCCCCGTGATTTTTATTACAGGACAGCTAAACACGTATGAATACACAGGAATAGATGGTATCAGACAAAATGGATTTCAGGAGATGGATGTTGTGTCCGCTTCTAAAGGGGTTTCAAAATATTGTGTAAAAGTTGAGAACAAGGAAGACATACGTTATATTTTGGAAAAAGCATATTATATGACAACAGAGGGACGTCCAGGTCCAGTAGTTATCGATTTACCTATGAATATGCAGCGAGAAGATATTGATCCACAAACCCTAAAAGGTTTCACCCCAAAAGCGGTAGAAAGCAAAGATGCTGAGAATAAAGATGCAGCAAAGCAGATCATAGAAGCGTTAAATAATGCAGTCTCTCCAGTGTTTGTTCTTGGTAATGGTATTATAAAGAATAGTCCTACCCACGAAAAGATCATATCAATTGCAAGAAAAATGAAAATTCCAGTTGTAACTAGCATGTTAGGCAGACATTTGCTTAACAATGATGATGAACTGAATTTCGGACACTTAGGCGGCGGGTACGGTCACAGATTTGCAAATATCATCACCTATAAAAAGGCGGATTTATTAGTTTCTTTAGGGTGTAGCCTTTGTAAAAGACAAACAGCAATGAACACGGAAAAATTCGCAGCTAATGGTAAAATTATTAGAGTTGAAATAGATCAGCATGAATTACAGAGGGTCATTCATAAGGATGACCTTGTATTTAATTTGGACTGTAATCAGGTTATTGATGAATTAGCCAGCAGCTTAGAAGATACTTCAAATAAGGGATATGAAAACTGGCTTGAGAAGTGTAAGATTATAAGAGAAAAATTAAATGACTTTGATAATTCTTGCCAAGACCGAAAGCCAAATACCTTCATCGATGCCATTAGCGATTTTGCTGAGGAAGGGATGGGAATAGCCTGTGACGTAGGACAGCATCAGGTATGGACATCGCAATCCTTTAAAGTAAAGGATAATCAGAGACTGATTTTCTCAGGCGGACATGGTGCTATGGGGTTTGCACTTCCAGCATCAATTGGAGCCTTTTACGGCCTAGAAAAACGGTCCATGGCCATATGTGGAGATGGAGCAATGCAGATGAACATCCAAGAACTTCAATGGATTGCTAGAGAAGAAATACCAGTGACAATTATTGTCCTAAACAATGATTCCTTAGGGCTTATTCAACAGCAACAAGAGGATATATTTGAAAGCAGATTCTTTGGGTCCACCAGAGAAGGTGGCTATACGTCGCCAGACTTTAAGAAGGTTGGACAAGCCTACGGAATTGAGTCATATAAAGTGGAATCCATAGAGGAGCTTCGATCTGTTTTAGCTAAGGGTAATACAGAGAAACCAATGCTAGTTGAAGTTCTACTAGATATTAAATCCAGAGCATATCCAAAGACTTATTTTGGAGAGGAAATGTACAATCAGAGACCATATATATCGGATAAATTAATGGAAGAGCTCTTGGCGTTGTAAGGATCAGGATACTAAAACAAGCTATGGAGGTGGTCTTGACATGTGGATTACTGGGATGTTAAGATAAACGTTGGTTTGCGGTCTGGTTTTAAAGAGGTGCAAAATTGAGTTTTAACTATAAAATTACAGTGATAATGCCAGTTTACAATACAGAGCCCTACTTAGAATTAGCCATAGATTCGGTAATCCATCAAACAATAGGCTTTGAGGAAAATATTCAACTTATTATTATTAATGACGGAAGCACAGATAATAGTGGGGAGATTTGTTTAAAATATGCAGCAAAATACAAAGACAATATTTACTATAAGAAGAAGGATAATGGTGGTGCCTCTAGCTCACGTAACGCAGGCATGGAATACATTCAGGGGAAGTATGTGAATTTCATGGATTCAGATGATATGTGGGTGGCGGATGCCTTTAAGAAGGCTTATGACTTCTTTGAGGATCACTACGAAGAAATTGATATATTGTCCTGTCGGCTCAAATATTTTGAGCTTAGAACCGATAGGGTACACCCCCTTGACTATAAATATGAAAAGGGAGACAGAATCATATCCTTACAAAAGGAATGGGATGGGATTCAACTAGGCAATGGAAACGTGTTTTTTAAGAGTGAGGCTCTGAAAAACATAAGATATAATATAGATTTGATCGTATCTGAAGATGCACGACTTATTGGGCAATTGGCGTTAAACAAGTCAAAAGAAGGTGTTTTAGCATCTGCAATTTATAAATACAGAAAAAGGCTAGCTGGAGATTCATTAATGGATAAGGCTCGCATGGAAAAATCATGGTATTTTGATGTACCAGTGCTATATCATAGAAGTCTTATGGATATTTCCAAGGAAATTTATGGGAAGATACCTAAATATATACAGTACATGGTTGCATATGAGCTTCAAGCCAGATTAAATCAAACCTATGATGAAATAAGCAATGTTTTGTTGCCAGAAGAAATAGAAAAATATATTGAATTAATGAGGATGATATTACAAGACGTAGATGATAATGTCATATATAAATTAAGAAATAAAAAAATGCCATTTAAAGCATTTTTGTTTCAGTTTAAGTATGGCTATAATATTTTGGAAAATGCTAAATTGACAGAAAAGGGCATTTTGATTTTTAACAGGTGCAAGGTTTTTAACTTGAACTCACCAAATAGATATAAAATATCCAGGACTGAAATAAAAGATGATATTATGACTATTGAAGGGACAACTGATATAATATTGTTAGGTGAAAAGTACAAATTATATGTGGAAACTAGTAACAAAGAACTAGTTCAAGTTGAATTGAACCTTGAGGCAAAAAATGAAAGAATCGGTATAACAGGACAAGCAATACCAAGAGAAGTTGAGTTTACAGTAGATGTGCCGGTAGGAATAGAAACTATATTTAAGTTTGTTGTACAGAAGAATAGATGAGAGGAGCATTATAATGACCAATAATCAAAAGTATCTATTTATGCTTTTAAAAGAAATTCACGATATTTGTCAAAGACATGATATTATTTACTATTTGGCGGGAGGCACACTGATTGGAGCCATGCGCCACAAAGGATTTATCCCATGGGATGATGATATGGATATTTTTATGAGTAGAGATAATTGGCATAAATTTATTGAAGCCACTAAAACTGATATGCCAGAAAATCGAGTATTAGAGTGCCAAGAATTAAACCGAAACTATACCAATATGATTGGGAGATATACTGACACCAAATCTACTGCCATACATAAAAATCTTATATTTGGAGATGTAACGGCAGGATATATTATTGATATTTTCATTTTTGATCCTATACCTGATGATGGCCCAACTTATGAAAAATACACAAAGGATCTTATGTTGTATTCCGATTTGATTAATCCATTTTTGAATTATAGCAATCGATGCAATATGAATGAAGATCGTTTTAACAAGTACTATGGGAGAATGAAACGAGAAGGAAAAGAGGCTGTCTTGTCAGAACTGGAAAGTCAGATGTTTTCTTATCCTGAAGAAGATTGCAACTACTATGTTATGCGTTGGGGCGGTTCAACATTCCTATTTGAGAAGGATGTGTTTGGTTCCTCAAGAAGGGCAATGTTTGAAGGTCTTCCTTGCATGATTCCTGATAAACCAAATGCTTATCTGACATGGCAATATGGAGATAACTGGATGTACATTCCCCCTCACGAAGAACACGAGACCCATGATGCTATATTTAGTTTCACAACGGATTATGTGACGATGCAAGAAGACTACAGCCCATATCTTGATAAGACTAAAACTGAAAAGTTATTGTTAAAAAGAAAAAAACATTTGCTTAAAAATATGAAAAAAAATCTTCGGCTAAAAGATAATATGCTTTTAGCAATTACCCAAGCAAAAAAAATGGAAGTAGAGGAAAAGATTAAAACTCTTGGTAAAGATATAGGGGAAATGCTAAAAGCAGAACAATATGAAGAGTTAAGCGAACTTTTCAGCAGCTATTATTCCCTCCAATCCGCCCGTAATATTATTGGGCGAAAAGATTATCCGGGATATTATCGATACAGAAACCCTGGATTAGTAGACCTTGATGATTTTGTGATTTACGTTGGTTTAATGACTCTTATTCATACTAATAGAATGGATATGGCAGGGAACTTTATAAGAGTAATAGAATTGGTAAAAGGAGATCTTAGCCCAGATCAAAAAAAAGCGAAAGCGTTGCTTTTAGAAATTCGAGAAGCGGTTAATGAATATGATATAGGCAAGAAAGGTGAAGCCTATGAAAAGGTAAAAACCTTGATAAAAATATACCCTAATAATACCAGCCTAATGCTTTTTCACTGCCGATTACTTTTAGAGTATGAAGAATATGAAAAGGCAGAAAAAGAAGCTCAAAGAGGCATAGATAGGCTACCTGAAAATGGTGACTTTTACAAGTATTTGGGAGATTGTTGGTATAGAAAAGACAAAGAAAAAGCATACGATTTATATCAAAAAGCTTTCCCGCTTACAGCTAATGGATTTGTCCTTTTAGAAATTGAAGAAAAAGCTAAAGAAGACAAAGAAGAATTACTAGCAAAGATAAAAGTGGATAGAGATTTGATTAATTGCTTAGGAATGCTAATAATGCTTCCTGATGATTTAGATTTCACAATCCAAAAATACCTACTGTTGCTAGATTATAAAGACAACCAGGAATATTTATTTCACCTGTTAAATAATGTAAAGCGAGAGGTGGAAAGGTTTGAGTATAATCAAGCTTTTGTTCCTCTTTTAGAAAAAATATATGTAATGCTTAAGGAAGATAAACAATCCACAGAATTGAATATAGCTATGGCTTTTGCCCAAAAGGTAGAAGACTACAAGCTATTGAAACAAAGAATGGAAGATTTGTGTAAAAAAGAGCCTGAAAACGGGACTTTAATTAAAATTTTTGGCGATGTTAATTACAATCTTGGTCTTCGCAAAGATGCAGAAGCCCTGTACAGACAATCAACACAAAAAGAGTGCAGTCAATTTACAAAAGCTGAATTAGCAAGGAGGGAAAACCATGAATGAAATACAGGAAAAAGCAAATGACCTCTTGATTGAATTTGATAGCATTTGCCGAGAAAATAACATTGAGTATTGCCTGGATCCAAAGACAGCAGGAAGAGCTTTTGTTTATGAAAGGTTTATAAGAAGTTTCGCATCTATCAGTGTTGTTATGACAGTTGAAGACTGTTTACGGTTTAAAGACATTGTTGAAACCTCATCTATGGTGGATAGGGAAATTGAATATATGGGTAACAGCGACAGATATAATAGTTTTGACTTTAGCTATGTGGACAAAAGCACCACATACATTGCCGTAAAAAGAGGAAATGATTTTCAAAAACACGGGGTTAGAATTACTATTGTACCTATACGTAAAAATGTGAAAAAACGGTGGCTTACACTACTGGAAACAGGCTGGGAAAAGAACGGATACAGTAGAGCGACTCAATTTACAGTTGGCAACCTAATGGCCATTGGAATTATTAAAATAATGATGATTATGGGCAGAAAAAATCTGACAAAAATGCTTTTTTCAAAGCTATGTACTGCATATAGTGGGGCTAAGGAATCAGATGTTTTTGTACGGCCTTTTAAAACCAATAGAACATATTTTGAAAAAGGTTTTTTTGAAAACAAAGGGGTGGCTTCACTTGAAGAAAACCAATACCCAGTGCCAAAAGATTTAGACACATATCTACTTGATGCTTTAGGAGAATCCTGGGAAAGTAAGATTAAAAAACCATCTAGAATAGAATCTAGACTTATAACTATGGCCAATGTACCTTATGAAAAATATTTGAAAAATATGGAGATGCGTGGCTTATCCCTGGAGACAATATTTAATGAGGAACGAAAAAATTCCTGGACAAGATTTTTATCTAGACGATATCTTAGAGCCCAACTTGATACTTGGGATTTGGCCTGTAGAAGTGGAGATAGGCTGGAATTTTATGAAGAGTTTTCTAAAAAGCAGGAATTAATACAAAACCTATATGATAACGAGGATTTTGAAGCACTGGATGAAATCTTTAAAATACACGAAAAGAAAACAAAATATTATCTTAGCAAAGGCTTAGGATTGTGTGTTAGCAAGGAAATTTTTGAGTTACAATGCGAATTGCTCTTAAGGCGGGGTGAAGATGAAGTTGTAGAACGCTTGCGTAAAATTGTACCGGCAGAGCATATGGTTCCAATAAAAACATCGAGTGTAAAATAATTAATTTAAAATAAGACCCCTAACCTGTCTGTCAAGACAGGTTAGGGGTTTGTTTGTGCGCCTGGCGGCGCACGTTTCTAACCGGTGCAAGTCCGGAATCCGC